>NZ_VUMS01000001.1 GCF_009696065.1 Oliverpabstia intestinalis
CCTCAAGATGAGATATCCCATTCGAAAGAAGTAAGACCCCTTGAAGACGACGAGGTAGATAGGGCAGAGGTGGAAGTGCAGTAATGTATGGAGCTGACTGTTACTAATCGGTCGAGGGTTTGACCTGGAACGGTCGATCGCAAAGCAGTAGGAAGAAGGATGTTACGTGTGTGCAGTTTTGAAGGTACATGATCAGATGGCCCAGTGGCTCAGTTGGTTAGAGCGCCGCCCTGTCACGGCGGAGGTCACGGGTTCGAGTCCCGTCTGGGTCGTTCACACAAAGCATGAACGACCAGTGGTTCAAGAATTGCAGAGTGTGTCAAAAATAATGGGATCTTAGCTCAGCTGGGAGAGCATCTGCCTTACAAGCAGAGGGTCACAGGTTCGAGCCCTGTAGGTCCCATTTTTTTAAGCCGATGTGGCTCAATTGGCAGAGCAGCTGATTTGTAATCAGCAGGTTATCGGTTCGAGTCCGATCATCGGCTTTGTATTGAGAAATCAATACAATATCGTACAATTGAATATGCGATATTTTGGATGGATTCCCGAGTGGCCAAAGGGGACAGACTGTAAATCTGCTGCAAATTGCTTCGGTGGTTCGAATCCACCTCCATCCATTATCACTTAAAGGTGATGTTAATACTATCGCGGGATGGAGCAGTCTGGAAGCTCGTCGGGCTCATAACCCGAAGGTCGCAGGTTCAAATCCTGCTCCCGCAATCTTGCCCAGATAGCTCAGTTGGTAGAGCAGAGGACTGAAAATCCTCGTGTCACTGGTTCGATTCCGGTTCTGGGCATATGGGGTATTAGCTCAGTTGGTAGAGCACTTGACTTTTAATCAAGTTGTCCGGGGTTCGAATCCCCGATGCCTCATTTTCAACCGTTTTCATATTATATGAAAACGGTTTTTTTGTATTTAATAGCAATAATTGGTTCAGCGGACCAATTCTGATTTACGCGACAGTCGCCAAGATCTCATGGTTTGGCGACTGTCGCAATAACGAGTAACATTCGCGAAGTGCATTTAAAAAGATGTCAGTGTTAATTAAAGGTTTGCTCGATATCACGCATCCCGAAAGTTTCTTTTGTGGATCCATTCAAATTTATAATCTGAAAGGGTGTATAGATTTGTAGATCCTGTACATTTATTATGCAGGAACATACGAAAAAAGCCCTCCCGATCGACAGATATGACGGGAGGGACTTCTTTTCTGCATGAAAGGAAGAATCAGGTTAAAGAGATTTCATCGATCTTTTTCAGTTCTTCTTCTGTAAATGGTGCGGCATCCATTAAATTGTCTGTAAAAGTAATGGGTCTGCAGGAGAGATGATAAAAGATGAAAAAAATGATATCAGAACAAACAGAAAAAACATATTCTATCCGGGAGATTTCAAAGATGTTTGATCTTCCGGTTTCAACGTTGCGATATTATGAGGATGAAGGAATATTAACAAAAGTTGGAAGGACGAAAGGAAATCAGAGAGTCTATTATGAGATGCACATAAATCGTCTGGCAACTATCTGCTGTTTTAAGCGGGCAGGGATGACAATCGGAGATTTGCAGAAGTTTTTTCAGTATGAGGAGACAGAGGACGAATCTATCGATGATATTGTGAAATTGCTGGAAGAACGAAAAAAGTCTGTGGAACAACAGCTGAATGAACTGGAAAAAGATTATATGCATGTACAGAAAAAATTGCATTTTTATTCGGATATCCGGGACGCATTGAAAAAGGGTGAAGAAAAACCACGGTGGGAAGAATATAAATAAAAAATAATCGTTAAAAATACTTTGAAAATCAAAAAAGAATTCATTGACAAAACACTGTTTGTGTATTATACTTTGAAAGTCAAAACATTGGAAACTAAAATTATTGATAATAAGAAACATGTGTAAAGGAGAATAACGATGTTAGAAGAAATGAAAGAGATGATCGCGGAACAGTTGAACTGTGAGGAGAGCAGTATTACAGAAACAACTTCATTTAAGGATGACCTGGGTGCAGATTCTCTAGATCTGTTTGAACTGGTGATGGCACTGGAAGAAAAATATGAAGTTGAGATCCCGTCTGAAGAACTGGCTGAACTGACAACAGTTGGAGCAGTTATGGAATATCTGAAGAATAAAGGTGTGGAGGCATAATCCACACCTTTTCTGAAAGCAGGGAAGGAGACAGAAGCAGATGAAGACGAAAGTAACAGAACTTTTACAGATTGAGTATCCGATTATTCAGGGGGGTATGGCCTGGGTGGCAGAACATCATCTGGCGGCGGCAGTATCTGAGGCAGGCGGATTTGGTCTGATCGGTGCGGCAAGTGCACCTCCGGAAATTGTGAGGGAAGAGATCAGAAAGGCAAAAGAACTGACTGATAAACCATTTGGTGTAAATATTATGCTTCTGAACCCGAATGCTGATGAAGTGGCAAAAATCGTAGTAGAAGAAGGAATTCAGGCGGTCACCACAGGTGCCGGAAATCCGGAGAAATATATGCCGATGTGGAAGGAAGCTGGTGTTAAGGTGATTCCGGTTGTTGCATCAGTAGCTATGGCAAAGAGAATGGAACGATATGGTGCGGATGCGGTAGTAGCAGAGGGCATGGAAGCCGGAGGTCACATTGGAAATCAGACAACGATGGCGTTAATTCCACAGATTGTGGATGCGGTAAATATTCCGGTAATTGCTGCAGGTGGAATTGGAGACGGACGCGGTGTTGCTGCTTCTTTTATGCTCGGAGCAGAGGGAGTGCAGATGGGAACCCGTTTTGTAGTGGCAGACGAATCGATTGTTCATGATAACTATAAAGACAGAATCGTGAAAGCAAAAGATATTGATTCTGTAGTAACCGGTCAGAGTACAGGACATCCGGTTCGGTGTCTGAGAAATCAGATGACGAAGGAATATATCAAAAAGGAACAGGAAGGTGTACCGTTTGAGGAACTGGAACGGATGACACTTGGTTCTCTTCGGAAAGCAGTTATGGACGGGGACATTTTAAACGGTACAGTGATGGCAGGGCAGATTGCAGGTCTGGTGAGTAAGAGACAGAGCTGTAAGGAGATTCTGCAGGAAATTATGACTGAAGCTGAGAAATTGTTGCATTGCTAAAATGAAAAACAGGAAAGTATCGTTATCGTGGCACTCATCAAAGTTCCGTGCGAACACGGCCTTTGACTCGTTGCTTGAGTAAATTACTTTCGGTGATGGCATTTTGCTTTGTATATCTTGGAACCCTGGTATCATAAAATAAGAAAAATAAAAAGTGGCGATAGAAATAACAGGTATGGGAATCTGATTTTGTCGCCACAAAAATTTAAATAAATACTTTGAAAATCAAATTATAGAAGGAGACATTCATGGGTAAACTGGCATTTGTTTTTCCGGGACAGGGCGCGCAGTATGTGGGAATGGGTAAGGAGTTTTACGAACAGATTTCTGTATCCAGGAAGGTGTATACAATTGCGTCAGAAGTGACCGGATTGAACCTTCCGGGACTTTGTTTTGAAAAAAATGAGCAGATTGATATTACAGAATATACGCAGATTGCCATGTTAACGACGGAAGCGGCAATTCTGGCAGCTTTACAGGAAAAGGGTGTGAAGGCAGATGTAGCTGCCGGGTTAAGCCTTGGAGAGTATGGAGCGATTCTGACTGCAGGAGCCATGTCTTTGGAGGATGTGTTCCGTGTAGTAAGACAGAGAGGCATCCTGATGCAGGAAGCAGTGCCTACAGGTGGTGCTATGTGTGCAGTTCTTGGAATGGACGGAGAAAAGATTGCGAAAATCTGCGACGAGACGGAAGGCATCGTTTCGGTAGCCAATTATAACTGTCCGGGACAGATTGTGATTACCGGAGAGGAAGGTGCAGTGGCAGTGGCGGCTGAGAAGCTGAAAGAGGCGGGGGCGCGAAGATGTATCCCGTTAAATGTCAGCGGGCCGTTTCACTCAGCAATGTTAAAAGAAGCCGGGGAGAAACTTGGAAAAGTGTTGGAGCAGGTGGAACTGAGAGCATTTTCCACACCGTATGTCACAAATGTGACAGCAGAATATGTGACAGAGCCTTCTGAGATCAAGGAACTGCTTGGCAGACAGGTGTATTCTTCTGTGAAGTGGCAGCAGAGTGTGGAACGGATGATTGCGGATGGTGTGGATACGTTTATCGAGATCGGACCGGGAAGAACACTGACGGGATTTTTGAAGAAAATCAATAAAAATGTAACTGGATTACACATTGAAAAAGTAGAAGATCTGGACGCGGTTGTAAAGATGTTGGGTGAAAAACAGTAAGTAACTGTTCAGTACCCTCACAGTTAACTGCTGAACAGGTACAAATAATCAAAGTTTACAGGAAATATGAAAAATGAACTTTCGGTGAAAGGAGCAGCGATGGAGAAAAAAGTAGCACTGGTGACAGGAGCAAGTCGGGGGATAGGAAGACAGATCAGTCTCACTTTGGCAAAAGAAGGAATGTTTGTAGTTGTCAATTACTGCGGATCGGAAGCGAGGGCAAAGAATGTGCTGGAAGAAATCCGGAAAAATGGTGGCGACGGCGTTCTTTATCAGTGTGATGTGGCGGATTATCAGCAGACAGAAGCAATGGCAAAGGAGCTGATAAAAAGTTACGGGCATGTAGATGTGCTGGTAAATAATGCGGGAATTACCAGAGATAATCTGATCCTGCGAATGAGTGAAGAAGAGTTTGATGCGGTCGTGGAAACCAACCTGAAGGGATGTTTTCATACAATCCGCCATCTGTCGCGGTATTTCCTGAAACAGAAAAGTGGGAAAATCATCAACATTGCATCAGTGTCCGGTGTGTTGGGAAATGCAGGACAGGCAAATTATGCAGCATCGAAGGCAGGAATTATCGGACTTACAAAGACGGTGGCGAGGGAACTGGCAAGCAGAGGCATTACGGTCAATGCGGTAGCCCCGGGATTTGTTCATACGGAGATGACAGAAGTACTTTCAAGTCAGGTGAAAGAGGCAGCAGTAGCACAGATTCCACTGGGAAGATTCGGAGAGACACAGGATATTGCCAATACGGTGGCATTTCTTGCGTCTGAAAAAGCAGATTATATTACCGGACAGGTTATCTGTGTAGATGGCGGTATGGCGATGTAAAGAAAGGAGAGACTATGAGACGAGTTGTGGTGACCGGAATGGGTGCTGTGACACCGATTGGGATCGGTGTGGATACGTTCTGGGAAAATGTTAAGAAAAAGACACTGGGATTTGGTGAGATTACCCGGTTTGATACGACGGATTATAAAGTACATATTGCTGCGGAAGTGAAAGACTTTGCAGGGAAAGACTATATGGACTTTAAGGCAGCAAAGAGAATGGAGTTGTTCTGCCAGTATGCGGTGGCTGCAGCAAAGGAGGCGTTTGAACAGGCGGGACTGGATATGGAAAAAGAAGATCCGTTTCGCGTGGGATGTTCCATCGGATCGGGAATCGGAAGTCTGCAGGCAGCAGAGACGGCATGCCTAAAAATTGCGGAGAAAGGACCTTCCAGAGTAAATCCACTTCTGGTTCCACTGATGATCTCCAACATGGCAGCAGGGAATGTTTCGATTCAACTGGGACTGAAAGGAAAAAGTCTGAATGTGGTAACCGCGTGTGCAACGGGAACACATTCCATCGGAGAGGCATATCGCAGTATCCAATGTGGAGATGCGGATGTGATGCTGGCGGGCGGTACGGAAGCAAGTATCTGCCCGGTCGGTGTGGCTGGTTTTACCGCATTGACAGCACTTTCTACGGTAGACGATCCGGAGAAGTGTTCACTTCCATTTGACAAAAACAGAAGTGGATTTGTCATGGGAGAGGGATCCGGAGTGGTTGTTCTGGAAGAATTGGAGCATGCGAAACAGCGTGGCGCGAAGATTCTTGCGGAGGTTGTCGGATATGGTGCAACCAGTGATGCGTATCATATTACTTCGCCGGCAGAGGACGGTTCCGGGGCTGCGAAAGCGATGGAACTGGCACTGGAAGAAGCGGGAGTGAAAAAAGAGGAACTGATGTATATCAATGCACATGGAACTGCGACACATCACAATGATCTGTTCGAGACGAGAGCAATCAAAAAACTGTTCGGAGAGCATGCGTACGAGATGAAGGTGAATTCTACCAAGTCTATGGTAGGCCATTTGCTGGGCGCTGCAGGGGCTGTGGAATTTATTACCTGCGTGAAAGAGATTCAGGACAGATTTATTCATGCAACGGCGGGATATACGACACCGGACGAGGAAATGGACTTGAATTATGTGGCAGGTGACGGTGTGGAAGAAGATCTGGAATATGCACTTTCGAATTCGCTGGGATTCGGTGGACATAACGCGAGCATTCTTGTGAAAAAGTGGGGAGAGTAAAAAATGGAATTTGAAAATCTTCTGACATTGATAAAAACGGTTTCCGAGTCAGAATTGACTTCCTTTACCATGAAAGACGGCGATCTGAAGATCTCCATGGGAAAAGAAAAACAGGTGGTCGTGGAGCAGACCGGGATGCAGGTGATGCCTGCAGTGGCAGGAAACGCAGATACAGTATCGACCGGTTCTGGCAGTTTTAATGGGAAACAGGAGCAGCAGGAGGAATGCCAGCCGGAAGGAAAGACAGTAAAGGCTCCTCTGGTGGGAACCTTTTATGCGGCTTCGGCACCGGATGCGGAAGCATTTGTCAGCGTGGGTGATACAGTGAAAAAGGGACAGACTCTGGGAATCATCGAGGCGATGAAGCTGATGAATGAGATTGAGAGTGAGTACGACGGAGTGGTAAGAGAGATTCTGATTGAGAACGGACAGATGGCAGAGTATGGACAGCCTTTATTTGTTATCGGGTAATGACTGAAAATACATGAAAACCATATGTTTGTGTGCAGGAGGTAACAGAGTTTATGTCAGTGTTAACAACAAAAGAAATCATGGATATTATCCCACACCGGCATCCGTTTCTTCTGGTGGATACCATAGAAGAACTGGTACCGGGGGTACGGGCAGCAGGAAAAAAATGTGTGACATATGATGAGTATTATTTCCGTGGACACTTTCCACAGGAGCCGGTGATGCCGGGAGTGCTGATCATTGAGGCACTGGCGCAGGTGGGTGCGGTATGTATCTTAAGCTGTGAGAAGTTCAAAGGAAAGACTGCTTATTTTGGTGGGATTAACAACTGTCGATTTAAGAAAAAGGTGGTTCCGGGGGATGTTTTGATGCTGGAGACGGAACTGATCAAACAGAAGGGACCGGTTGCGATTGCAAAAGCAACAGCTACGGTAGATGGAAAAGTGGCAGCAACGGCAGAACTTACGGTAGCCATTGGATAGGAGAACAAACATGTTTCGGAAAATATTGATTGCAAACAGAGGAGAGATCGCAGTGCGGATCATCCGTGCCTGCAGAGAGATAGGAATCGCTACGGTAGCAGTTTATTCGGAGGCAGACCGGGAAGCACTGCATACCCAGCTGGCAGATGAGGCTGTTTGTATCGGACCGGCAGCGGCGACAGACAGTTATCTGAATATGGAGCAGATTCTGAGTGCATGTATCGCAACAAAAGCGGATGCGATACATCCTGGATTTGGTTTTTTGTCAGAGAACAGCCGGTTTGTGGAAATGTGTGAAAAATGTAATATTACGTTCATCGGACCGACTGCGGAGATGATGGACAAGATGGGAAATAAATCGCAGGCAAGGTTGACAATGATAGAAGCTGGTGTTCCGGTGGTTCCGGGAACAAAAGAACCGGTCTATGACGCAAAACGGGGAGCAGCTATGGCAGAAGACATAGGATACCCGGTGATGATCAAGGCATCTTCCGGAGGCGGTGGAAAAGGGATGCGGATTGCCTTTGGACCGGACGACTTTGAGGAGAACTTTCAGGTAGCCCAGTTAGAGTCAGTACGTGGATTCGGAGATAACACCATGTATATCGAAAAATATGTGCAGGAACCGAGACATATAGAGTTTCAGATCATGGCAGATAAGTTTGGAAATGTTGTGCAGTTCGGAGAACGGGACTGTTCGATCCAGAGAAATCATCAGAAGATGATCGAAGAATCTCCCAGTGTGGCACTGACACCGGAACTTCGCAGACAGATGGGTGATGCGGCAGTGCGTGCAGCAAAGGCTGTACATTACGAAAGTGCCGGTACCATTGAATTTTTACTGGATAAGGAAAAAAATTTTTATTTTATGGAAATGAATACACGGATCCAGGTGGAACATCCGGTGACAGAAATGGTTTCCGGCGTGGATCTGATGAAAGAGATGATCCGGGTGGCAGCAGGGGAACCACTCTCAGTAAAACAGGAAGATATTCACCTGCAGGGACATGCGATGGAATGCAGGATCAATGCAGAGGATCCTGCTCATCATTTTCGGCCGTGTCCAGGAGTCATCGAAGCAATCCATCTGCCCGGTGGAAATGGTGTACGGATCGATACGGCAGCCTATAACGGGTATGAGATTCCGCCATTTTATGATTCTATGATAGCGAAAGTAATTGTGCATGGAAGAACCAGACAGGAGGCCATCGATAAGATGCGCAGTACGCTGGGAGAACTGATCATAGATGGTGTGACAACCAACGTGGATTTTCAGTATGAGATATTAGATAATGAGGATTTTCAGGCGGGAGAGATCACAACGGATTTTATCCCGATGCATTTTAATCTGTAGGACAGAAAACCTGTCCGGGCAGACAGGAGGTTTTAACTATGGCGAAATTAAAACATATGTTTAAAAAGACGGCAGTTCTGTTCCGGGACAGAGAAGACAGGAATCAGGAAAAAAAAGAGCCATCGGCACCGGAAGGATTGTGGCTTAAGTGTCCGAAATGCGGAGAAGTAGTATATCGGGATGATGTAAAAGCACATGGATATGTATGCCCGAAGTGCGAGGGATATTTCCGGATCGGAACCAGAACTAGGATCCGCATGGTTGCAGACACGGGAACATTTCAGGAGTGGTTTACCGATCTGGAAACGGAAAATCCGCTGGAATATCCGGGATATGAAGAAAGGATTGCAGATCTGCAGGAGAAGACAAAACTTCATGAAGCAGTTACTGTGGGAAAATGCATGGTGAATGGTCTGGAGACAGTACTTGGTGTCTGCGATGCCCGTTTCCTGATGGGAAGCATGGGGTATGTCGTAGGTGAAAAAATTACGAGAGCTTTTGAACGGGCGACGGAAGAAAAACTGCCGGTGGTACTGTTTACCAGTTCCGGTGGTGCCAGAATGCAGGAGGGAATCGTATCTCTGATGCAGATGGCAAAAACCTCTGCGGCGATCCGGAAACACAGTGAAGCAGGTCTTTTTTATCTTCCTGTACTGACCGATCCGACCACCGGCGGGGTGACGGCAAGTTTTGCGATGCTTGGAGATGTGATCCTGGCAGAACCGGGGGCACTGATCGGATTTGCAGGACCGAGAGTGATCGCGCAGACCATCGGACAGAAACTGCCGGAGGGATTTCAGAGGGCAGAATTCCTGGTGGAAAAGGGAATCATCGATGGTGTGGTTAAACGGCAGGAATTAAAAGAGACTGTGTGGAAACTTTTGAATATTCATCAGGATGCGTTGCAATATATCCACTATGGAGATACGCAAAATGTGGAAAACCTGCCGGAAATCAGGAACAGTCGTGGAAAAGCAGCGGGATGCGATAAAAAAGAACTGACTGCGTGGGAACGGGTGGAAATCTCAAGGAGTAAGGAACGTCCTACAACACTTTCCTATGTGCAGCAGGTCTTTGATGATTTTCTGGAACTTCACGGTGACCGGTCGTTTCGGGATGACGGAGCGGTGATCGGCGGAATTGCCATGTTTGGCGGACAGCCGGTGACGGTGATCGGGCAGCAGAAGGGAAAGAATGTAAAGGAAAACATTTACCGAAACTTCGGTATGGCGTCTCCGGAAGGCTATCGGAAAGCGCTTCGTCTGATGAAGCAGGCAGAAAAATTCGGTCGGCCGGTAGTTACCTTTGTGGATACACCGGGAGCGGCCTGCGGCATCGAGGCAGAAGAACGGGGACAGGGAGAAGCCATCGCCAGAAATCTGCTGGAGATGTCCGGAATCCAGACACCAATGGTCAGCATTCTGATCGGAGAAGGCGGCAGTGGTGGTGCGCTGGGACTGGCAGTGACGGATGAAGTCTGGATGATGGAAAATGCAACATATTCCATTCTGTCACCGGAGGGGTTTGCCTCGATTTTGTGGAAAGATGGAAAACGGGCGAAAGAGGCTTCTGAGGTGATGAAGATCACGGCGAAAGATCTGAAAAAATTGCAGATTATTGAAAAAGTGATCAGGGAACCGGAACCGGCGAATGAGGAGAATCTTCCGGAGATTGCAGAAGAGATCAGAGAAGATCTGGATGGGTTTTTGCGGAAAAGTTGTCAGAAGACGAGAGAACAGATTGTGGAAGAACGGTACGAAAGATTTCGTCGGATGTAGGAGAAAAGATGAAAACATTGAAAATAGGAGAACTTACAGCCAGAATTCCTGTGATCCAGGGAGGTATGGGTGTCGGAATCAGTCTTTCCGGGCTGGCGGGAAGTGTGGCAGCCTGCGGCGGTGTAGGAGTGATTTCCACGGCACAGATCGGGTATCGGGATCCGGAGTTTGAAAAAGATCCCATAAAAACCAATCTGCGGGTGATCGGAGAAGAGATCCAAAAAGCCAGAGAGATTGCCAAGGGCGGGATCCTGGGTGTGAATATCATGGTGGCAACGAAGCAGTATGCGGAGTATGCAAAAGCAGCCGTGAAAGCCGGGATTGACCTGATTATTTCCGGTGCAGGACTTCCCATGGAACTGCCAAAACTGGTTGCGGGAAGCAAGACGAAGATTGCACCGATCGTATCCACGGTGAAGGCGGCGAGAGTGATCTGCCGCTTTTGGGATCATCATTACCAGCGGATGCCGGATCTTGTGGTGATCGAAGGACCGAAAGCCGGAGGACATCTTGGATTTTCCAGAAAGCAGCTGGAGGAATTTACCCCGGTAACCTATGATCAGGAGATCAGGGGAATTCTTGCCGAAGTGAAAAAATATGCGGACAAGTATGGAAAAGAGATTCCGGTGGTTGTGGCAGGAGGGATCTTTACCAGAGAAGATATGCTTCATGCAATGGAACTGGGAGCCGACGGCGTACAGATGGGAACCCGGTTTGTGACAACCTGGGAATGCGATGCCTCCGAGGCGTATAAACAGACCTATCTGCATGCAAAGAAAGAAGATATTGTGATCGTGGACAGCCCGGTAGGAATGCCGGGACGGGCGATACGAAACCGGTTTTTGGAGGAAAAAGAAAGCAGGCGAGAGTCAATTAAAAAATGCTATCAGTGTATCGCTACCTGTAATCCGGCGAACACACCATACTGTATCACCAGAGCGCTGGTGCATGCAGCAAAGGGTGAGACGGATGATGCACTGCTGTTTTGCGGGGAAAACGCATGGCGATGTGAAAAGATGGAGCATGTGGCGGATATTATGGCGGAATTTGCGTGAGAGAGAAAAACGAATAAGAAATATAAGAACAGTAAGACGTGTGGAAAAGAAAAAAATATTTTCCACGCGTCTTTTTTGAAAAACAGAGATTTCATTGCCGGAAATCTGGAAACGAAATATAATAAAAACAGTGAAGATTTACATCTGTGAAATGAAAAAAGGAGCATAACTGCAAAAAATCAGGCAGTTATGAATATATGGGTGAAAAAAGAACAGGAGGATAAAATTATGCAACGTATTGGGTTAGACAAAAACTGGGATTTTTATGAGAGTGATGAGAGCATGAGCTTCGTATTTGCCACACCGCCGAGTCAGAAGGTGGATCTGCCGCATGATTTTATCGTGGGAAAACCGAGAAGTGCAGATGCACCGGGTGGACCGGCAAACGGATATTTCGGAAACGGGGAAGGTGTGTATAAGAAGACGCTGGATATCCCGAAAGAGTGGGAAGGAAAGAAGGTCATTCTGGATATCGACGGGGCGTACATGAATCTGGAAGTGCTGTTGAATACGACATTGCTTGCGATGCATCCAAACGGCTATATTCCGTTCCAGGTGGATCTGACACCGGCGCTTCGTTTTGATGGGAAGAAAAATAAACTGAAACTGATCACCCAGAGCAGACAGCCGTCAACCCGTTGGTACAGTGGCGGCGGACTCTACCGTGATGTATGCCTGTGGGTGGGAGGTCCGATTTGTGTGGAGCCGTGGAATGTGTTCGTGACCACACCGGAAATCGGTGAAAAAGAAGCGGTGGTAAATGTAGATGCCGTGATCACCGGAACCGATATCGAAGAGACCGTGGACTATCGGTGTGAAATCCTGGACGCCGGTGGAAAAGTTGTCGGAAAAGTGGAGAAAACCATGCAGGTATGTGGAAAACAGAAGGAGAATGTACAGGTGACTGTGGAAAATCCTTCGCTTTGGGATCTGGAACATCCGTATCTGTATACCTACCGTATTACCGTCAGCAAAGACGGAGAAGTTACGGATCAGGCGGAAGATACTTTTGGTATCCGAAAGATTGAAGTGGATGCGGTCAACGGATTCCGGCTGAATGGAAAGAAGATGAACCTGAAGGGCGGCTGTATCCATCACGATAACGGATTCCTTGGTGCGTGCGCATACCCGAAAGCGGAAGAGAGAAAGATTCAGATTCTGAAAAAAGCCGGCTATAATACCGTCCGCATCAGTCATTATCCGCCGTCCATGGCGATGTTAAAGGTATGTGACCGCGTCGGTATGCTTCTGATGGATGAGGCATTTGATGTATGGCGGCTTGGCAAGATGCCGTTGGACTATCATCTTTATTTTGAAGAGTGGTGGGCGAGAGATATCGAATACATGGTACGCCGTGACCGGAATCACCCGTGTGTGATCACATACTCGATCGGAAATGAGATCACAGAGCGTGATGGTGGAAACGACGGAGCAGAGTGGTCGAGAAAACTGGCTGCAAAAGTCCGCGAATTTGACAGCACCCGTTTTGTGACTTCTGCAATCTGCGGCGTATTTCCGGAGCCGGAAGTGGAAGATGATGAGGATGACAGCGCCGGAACCAACTTTGACCTGAACTTGATGCAGGATAATTCGGTGTGGAATAAGGCAACAGAAAATTACTGTAAACCGCTGGATATTGTGGGATATAACTATCTGAGAGATGTTTATGAGGAGAGCCATGAACTGTTCCCGGAACGTGTGATGATCGGAACGGAGACACATTCATTTACCACTTACGATTACTGGAAAAAAGTAGAGGAACTGCCGTATGTGATCGGTGACTGCATCTGGGCAGCTGTGGATTATATGGGTGAAGTCGGTGTCGGTAAGGTATACTGGGAAAATGCACATGAGGACTTTAATTTTATGGCACCATACCCGTGGAGAACATCCTGGCAGTCGGATATTGACCTGACCGGAGAACAGCGTCCGCAGTCGGTGTACCGTGAAATCATGTGGGGAAATACGAAGAAGTCCGGTATTTACACCACGCATCCGAAACACTTCGGAGAGAACTTCCGGGGAACAGACTGGCATTGGTATGATGTCAATGACTGCTGGTGTTTTGCGGATGAATGGCTTGGAAAACCGGTGAAAGTGGATGTATACGGAGCAGGAGATGAGGCGGAATTCGTTCTGAACGGAAAGAGCCTGGGAAGAAAACCAATCGAGAAACTGATGGCTTCCATGGACATTCCTTATGAACCGGGAATTTTGGAAGGAGTTGTCTATAAAGACGGAGCTAAGATCAGCAGAAGTACACTGGTAACACCGAAAGAGGCAGCGGTACTGGAACTGGTTCCGGAAGAGGAGAGTTTTGTGGCAGACGGCAAAGACCTGAGTTATGTTCGCGTGACGCTGAAAGATGCAGACGGAAACCGCCTGACACAGGATGAACGGGAGATTCAGGTAGAGACAGACGGTGTGGGAACTTTCCTGGCAGTGGGAAGCGGCAATCCATGCACGGAAGACCAGATCACAGATACCAAATGCCATCTGTATCGCGGAACTGCGATCGTGATCCTGAAGAGCAAAGAGGCAGGAGAGACGAAGATTACGGTGAAAGCGGACGGCGTTGCGGCTGGAAGCTGTGTGGTAGAGGCAAAATAAACATTCACAGTTCCTGAAATACATGTTATACTGATTATAATTTCTGTTTGGAAATGAAAAAGAATCAGAAGAAAGATGATATGGAACGTAATACAAAGGCGTATGAACCCATACTTGGGTTTGTACGTCTTTTTTGCGATTTTGTTGTAGTTAAGCGGAAAAGAAGGGAGAACAATTATGAAACTGGAAAATTATGAGATGCATCTGCCGAGTTATTCGATCGGCGATAAGATTTATGAAAAGATCGGACCGGTCTGAGAGTCTTACGGAAAGACGGTTCTGGTGATCGGAGGAAAGAGAGCGCTGGAAGCGGCTTATGAAAAGATTCAGAAAGCAGTAGACCGGACCAATCTGGTGAGAAAAGTATCTTCGGTGTTATCTGTATGTATTATTATCGGTCTTCTGGCAGTGTATGTGGCATTCTTATATGGCACCTTTCAGCTGGCAAATGTAGCCGTGTTTGTACAGCATGCAAAATCATTTGAAAAACCGAAGGATGCCGTAAAGAGTATGGCAATCGGTGGAGTGGTAAATGCGATCCTGATGGTGATGGTCGTTCTCGGAATCATGACCGTATATCTGGAGCCTGAGATGAGCCGGCAGAGTGTGCCGACATTATTTATGGTGCAAAATGGTGTGGGGAAACGTTTTATGACACCGCTGATCTCTGTCCTGATCATCCTTGGTGCGGTGTCAACGGCTGTCAATATGGTAGCCGCCATGGTGCAGAGGATATGTCATGGTCTGGAAAAGAAAACACAGCAGACAAAACAGGAACAGAAAAAGACAGTTACAAAGATGCAGATATTGGTTGCACTGGTATGCTGTGTGGCGGATTTTGGAATTGCCCAGTTCGGACTGCTGACATTGATTCAGAAAGCGTACAGCATACTGGCTTACCTGGCAATTCCGGTGATACTGGTTCCGTATATAGTACATATGGTGGTTACACGGATGGATACCAGGAATGAAAGGATTACAGAAGAAAAATCCTGATAACTATTCAGTAGGTTGTAACTGTGAAGGGAATGAACAACTACAAATCCTGGTAATCTGTGAGATAAAATTCAAGTAAAAAAGATATGAAAAAGGGCTGTTATCAGAAATTGGTAGCAGTCTTTTTGGTAGACAGATTGATAAATTCTATTATAATATATTTTATAGAACAGCAGTCTGGAGGAATAGCGTGGAGAGATTAATTTTAAGTGAGCAGGGTTACCGGGAACAGATGGAAAATGTTGTGAAACCGTATCTGGATATCCGCAAGTCCGTGCTGTGGCCGGAACGGGAAGAGGGGAAGAAAATCTACTGTGAGAGGTATCTGGCGGACAGTCCGAAGGGTGTGGTGATGATTTCCCATGGGTTTACGGAAACTGCGGAAAAATATAAAGAAGTGATTTATTATTTTGTGAAAAAACAGTATCATGTGTATCTGCCAGAGTACTGCGGGCATGGAAGAAGTTATCGGCTGATACCGGATAGTTCGCTGATTTATGTGGACGATTATCAGCGGTATGTGAACGATTTTCTGTATGTGGCAAAGATGGCAGCAAAAGAAAACCCTGGACTTCCGGTATTTTTATATGGACATTCCATGGGTGGAGGTCTTGCGGCAGCGGAGGCAGCGCAGGAGCCGGAGCTTTTCACGAAAGTGGTGCTTTCCTCTCCGATGATCCGTCCTGCAACCGGAAATATCCTGTGGCCGGTGGCAAAACAGATCGCTTTCGGTGCGTGCCAGCAGGGAAAAGGAGCGGAATATGTAGTCGGACAGCATCCGTATGAGGGACGGGAAAATTTTGAAACCAGTTCTTCTACCTGCAAGGTGCGGTTTGAATATTATCAGGATAAAAAAGAGAAAGAACCGTTGTTTCAGACAAACGGGGCGTCATACAGCTGGCTGTACCAGGCAGGGCGGCTGAACAGATATCTGCAACGGAAAGCGTGGAAGCAGATCCAGGCTCCTGTGCTGATCTTCCAGTCGGCAGAGGATCATCTGGTGTCAAAGCCGGAACAGGTACGGTTTGTGGTAAAACTTGCCAGACGGGGACTGACCTCGGGAACTATGATCATTGTACCGGGGACAAAGCATGAAATCTACGGATCCGGAAGCCGAATCCTGCGGGGATACTGGAAACGGATTTTTGCATTTCTGGAAGAGCCGCAGGTGGGAAAGGATGGTTCGGGAAAATAATAAAGATACAGGGTAACTATTCAGCAGACAGTATTGCTAATACGAGGGAAAAAGAAGATGGCAGTCATAGGAATTGATCTTGGAACAACCAATTCACTTGGTTGTGTCTACCGAAACGGAAAAGCGGAATTGATACCGAACGCATACGGCTCTTATCTTACACCGAGTGTGGTCAGTATGACGGAGGACGGAAAACTGATTGTGGGACAAACGGCGAAAGACCGGCTGATCACCTATCCGGAACGGACAGTTTCTTCTTTTAAGAAAGATATGGGAACCGGGCGCAGCTGGAAGCCTGGAGAAAAAAGTTTTCTTCCGGAAGAACTGAGCAGTCTGGTGATCCGGTCAATCGTGGAAGATGCACAGAATTATCTGGGCGAAGAGATTGAGGAAGCGGTGATCTCGGTTCCGGCGTATTTTCATGATGAACAGAGAGTGGCGGTAAAACGTGCCGGAGCACTTGCAGGGATCCATGTGGAACGGATCGTCAATGAGCCAAGTGCAGCGGCACTGGCATCTTATTTTACAGCAAATGAAGAACAGAATATGCTGGTGTTTGACTTTGGTGGAGGAACGCTGGATGTGTCACTGGTGGATTGCTTTGATACAATGGTAGAAATTGTGTCTGTGGCGGGAAATAACCGACTGGGCGGGGATGATTTTGACCGATTGATTGCGGAGCATTTTCTACGGGAACATGGAGTTGCAAGGCAGCAGCTGCGTGCGCAGGAATACGCGGTGCTTCTCAAACAGGCGGAACGATGCAAAAAGCTGCTTTCCGAGCAGGAAGAGGTCGTGATGCATGCGATGGTGGGGGATCAGGTTTATGAGAGTACCTATACGATGGACCGGTTGTTTGAGGAGAGTAAAGCTTTGTTAAAAGAGATCCGTCAGGTCATCGGAAGAGCATTGAAAGACGGGAAAATGACGATTCATGATGTGGATCTGGTGGTCATGGCAGGAGGATCCAGCAAAATGCCGCTGATTCAGAAGTATATCCGCCATCTGTTTCATAAAGCACCTATGGTGCAGGGAAACTGTGACGAGCTGATCGCGCTGGGACTTGGGCTTGTGTGTGGTGTGAAAGAGAGAAAAGAAGAGATAAAAGATTATATTCTGACGGATATCTGCCCGTTTTCTCTCGGCGTTGCCACGATAAATGAAGCAGACCCGGACCGGGCATATATGGCAAATATCATCAATCGCAATACGGTACTGCCGTGTTCGAGAGTACGCAGATTCTATACGGCATCGGATCAGCAGGATTATGTAGTTGTGGAGGTACATCAGGGAGAAAATACTTACGCGCAGGATAATCTGCTTCTTGGGAAAATCGAGATATCGGTTCCGCCAAAACCAAAGGGAAAAGAAGCGGTGGATGTCCGGTTTACCTATGATATCAACGGGATTTTGATGGTGGATACCCGGGTGGTATCTACCGGTGTGGTAAAAACACATATTATTTCTCAGAAAATTCCGGAAGCGGAACTGGAAGAACGTGTTCGGGAGCTGGAGAAACTGAAGGTGCATCCGCGGGATCTGTCGGAGAATCAGCAGATGATGGAACGGCTGGAAGCGTTGTACCAGGAAGTATATCCGGAACAGAAAGAACAGGTGCAGCAGATGATCCGTACGTTTGAGGAATTTCTGGACGGACAGAATCCAAGACAGATCCAGGGATACCGAAGGTATCTGGAGAAAGCGGTCAGTATGCTGGAATATTATGATCCGTTTGAGGAAGAATTCGATGCATCGGAGTCTGACTGGGATCTGTGGGACGAAGAGGAAGCACAGGATCCGGACAATGAAGAAACGGACGAGGAGAAGTACTGGAAAAAGGAAGGGGATGATCATTCGTGGACCAGCTGACAGCATACCGGATCTTACAACTGATGCCGGGAAGCACAAGAAGAGAAATTCGGGAAGCGTATGCACGACTGGCGAAGGAATATCACCCGGAAGAACATCCGAAGGAATTTAACCAGATTCAGGAAGCCTATCAGCTTCTGACCGACCGGGGGGAAAACTGGTCGTCAGATGCGGTGGATGACTGGTTTTCAGACGGAGAAAAGACGGAATCTGAATGGGAATCAGAAGAAACGTGTGAATCTGATACACGGTGGAAAGAGGAAGAAGAACAGGAAGAAAGCGAAGAGTCGGAAGAATCGTTTGACGAGGATTTTGAAGAGAGTGATGCAACAGAAGAATCCTGGAAAAGGACAGAAAAAGACGCAGAAGATCTACAGGAAAATGAGAAGTCGAAGGCTCAGCAGAAAAAAGAAACTCTTGAACAGGAGAGAAAAAATACAGAGGCATATCAGGATATCAGTCAATGGGAATTCCGATTTGATGCGTTTGAAGAAGCGGAGCGCCGGGAACAGTGGAAACGGGAAGCGGAAACACAGCGAAGAAAAATGGACTGGCAGAGAGAACAGGAAAAATTGCAGGAGCAGACCCGCCGGGCAATCCGGGATTCGCTGTATGAACTGGAACTGATCCTTGAAGATAGAAGGCGAAGAAATCGGACGGAACTGTATGAACCGTTCTTCTTCCGTAGAGAAAACAAGGCAGTGATGCTGCAGGAAGCATATGTCAGCGGACTGATTGATCTTCTGGAAAAATATCCGGTGAAGAGGAAAGTGTACCTGACGCTGCAAAAGATTTATTCCGGATCCGGTGCAGAGTCAGCGAAGGTGCTGATTCGTTATCTGGAACAGAAGAATAAAAAAGAGAATCCAAATGTATGGGGTGCGGCGGCATTTGCTGCGATTGGAATCGGTCAGTTACAGGGAATCTGTGGAGAAGAGTGGAAGTCCTCTTTTTCGACTATGCTTATGCTGATCGTTGTGATTCTGGGACTGGGAATATTATACGCAGGTCTTCGAACACATTACAGCGTGGGAATTTCTCAGATCTGGATTGCCGGGATCCTGTTCTGGCTGTCGTTTCTGGGATTGATTACGACCATATCCGACAATTTGTTTTGGGATGCAGACACCGGAATTTTTCTTGTGGTAATGGTTTGGTTCGAATCTATCATCTGGATGGTGATTCTTGGAATCAGGGCGATTGTGCTGAAGATAAAGAACCGGCGATAACAGGTTATAAAAAACAGAAAGAAAGGAAAATAAAAGTATGAGATTAGAGATGCATGCACATGACTGTGAAGTCAGCCCGTGTGCGGTGATTAAAGCAAAGGAACTGGTAGACGGATATAAAGAGGCCGGATATGACGGAATCGTGATCACCAATCATTTTGACAAGGGGATCATGCACCTGTGGGGTGAGACGACAGAGGAGCATTATCAGACTTATCTTCGCGGGTATGAGCTGGCAAAAGAAGAGGGAGAACATGTAGGTCTGAGGGTGATCCTCGGTATGGAGATCCGTCTGGAATGCGGACCGGAGGATTATCTGGTATACGGCGTGACAAAGGATTTTATCCGGGAGCATATGGACATCTGTGGCTGCAGTCTGCAGGAATTATATGAGATCTGTGAGGAAAATGGATGTGTCCTGATACAGGCTCACCCTTTCCGGGAATACTGTCAGATACAGAATCCGAAGTATCTGCATGGTGTGGAGAGAAACTTTAATTCCGGACATGACAACCATAATGAAAAACTGGACGCATGGCTGAAGGAACCGGGAAGAGAGCACCTGATCATAACCCGGGGAAGCGACTGCCATGAGATTCCTCAGGTGGGACTGGTAGATTTTGTGATAGATGAGGATGTGCGGGATAGTAGGGAGCTGGCAGAGGTTTTGAGAAAACTGGCATAGAAGAGAAAAAACTTCGGTTTCTGCATATATGAGCAATGGGCAAAATAAACGTAACTGTGTGTAATGAACAGTTACAAAATAATAAAAAAAGAGGAAAGCATACATGCATTTTGATACACATGTATGCTTTTTTTGTAACTTGTATATACTAAAGAAAGCAAAGATTATCGTAAAAAAGCATATAAAACACATGAAAAAATAGTTAAATCGCACAAAAAAATGACAAAAATGACAAAATAACCACTGTGGTCGCGTGACCACATATAGCGACATGGACAACAAGACGATGGTGAAATAAAATAAATACATCAAAAGTACTAGTGCGGATGTAAAAAACCAACTCTTGTTATATAAAGTGCACAAAAAGACAAGGAGTGGAAGAGATATGGGCAAGAAACCAGTTACAAGAAAAGACATTGCGGAATTATGTGAGGTTTCTATATCGGTAGTATCAAGAGCATTAAATAATAGCGGATATGTGGAGGAAAGTAAGCGAAAAAAAATCATAGCAACAGCAGAAAGGTTAGGTTATGTTCCTCAACCGGTAGCCATGAGCTTACAGGAACGGAGAACAAAACAGATTTTGTATTACTGTAAAGATCTGAGCAACGGATATTATATTGATATGTACAGAGGAATGTGTCAGGCAGCAAACGAAAGAGGATATCTGGTAACCGTAAATGGTGTGATGGCATTTGAATGCATCAAGGATACCATGGTGGATGGAATTATAATGCCGAATGAAAATATGACAAGCTACTATATGAAAAAAGTTGGAAAAAATTATTATCTGCCGATAGTAAGTGCATCTTTTTGTAATGTAGCAGACATCCCGAAGTCGGTACCGCTGGTGGAAGTGGATATGTACAAGGCGATGGAAATTGCTTTGAACTATCTAAACAACATGGGTCACAAAATCATAGCCTATGGATTTCCATATGATATGAATAACCCCAATTCTCGATATCTGGCATATAAAAATTATATCAAGAAGGTAATCGGAAATAGTCGATGGGAAAAATACGTATTGGCGATTCATAAAAATGAAATGAAAAATGATCCCAGAATCGCCCCATTTTCTGAGGATTTACCGGGACATAGTATGTATCAGGAAGAAGATTTCTTTGGAAAAGGAAAGGTTGCAGCACAGATTTTTATGGAACGAAAGCTGGATGCGACTGCAGTCATTTGTTTTAATGATGAATTTGCAATTGGAATGATAAGAGGATTTCAGGAACTTGGAGTCAAAGTACCGGATCAGATTTCTGTGATGGGAATAGACGGAACAGGGATCAGGAAGTATCTTTCCCCTACCCTTACCACAATTAATATGTTTCCGCAAAAACAGGGACAAGAATGTGCCAATATTCTGATTGACATGATTGAGAAAACTAATAGAAGATATATGGTGCATATTAAACCTAAATTGCAGCTGGGAGAAAGTGTAAAGAATCTACGTGTTTAGAGAACGCAGGAGGTCAGTGTATGAAGAAAAGAAATATGATTAAGAAAGGTTTAGCATGTGTTATGGCAGCAACCATGACGATTGGACTTGCAGCTTGTGGAGGATCCAACGGAGGTGGCGATGATGTTTCAGAGGCAGATTTTTCAGATCCGGAAAGCATCAAAGGTACAATTACAGTAGGCGGATGGCCGTCTGGAGATGATGGATTTGAAGCAGCTATGGAAGGATTCCATAAAGTATATCCAAATATTGAAGTAGAAATGCAGTTTACAGATACAACAGCACATCATCAGGCTTTGCAGACAGCTCTTTCAGCAGGAGATGGTGCTCCGGATGTTGCCATGGTTGAAGGTGCTCATGTGGCTGAGTATCGTGAATCCTCAGCGTTAACAAACCTGCTGGAGGAGCCATATAATGCAGGAGAACTGGAAAAAGATTTTGTGAAATTCAAGTGGGATCAGTGTAAATCAGCAGATGGAAGCGCTGTTCGGCTGATTCCGTGGGATGTAGGACCATGTACATATTTCTATCGTACTGATATTTTCGAGGAATGTGGACTTCCGACAGATCCGGATGAGGTTGCTGAACTGATGAGCACATGGGACGGCGTACTGGAAGTAGCAAGAAAAGTAAATATTCCTGGAAAACGCTGGCTGTTACCGGATGCTTCTTATCTGTATTTTGAACTGTTTTGTAACAGAGATTATTATGATGAAGACCTGAATCTTCAGATTGAAAGAGATGGTGACCTGGATTGCCTGAACGCAGTCATCAAGATGCGTGAAGAAGGTCTGGATATGAACGTTGATATGTGGAGTACAGAAGCAACTGCAGCATACGGAGATGGAAGTCTGGTATCTGTGTGCACTGGTGGATGGTTCGGTGGATTCCTGAAAACCGATTATGCTCCGGATGCATCCGGCAAATGGGGTGTTGCTAAAATGCCTGGTGGAGTAAAGGCTTCCAACTGGGGTGGATCTTTCCTGGTAATTCCGGAACAGAGCAAAAACAAAGCAGCAGCATGGGCATTTGTTAAATATATGTTGGCAACCAAAGAAGGACAGAACGATATCTTCCAGGCCGTAGATTACTTCCCGGCATACACACCGGCATATGAAGATACAGAAATCTATGATGCAACAGATGACTACTTCAGTGGTCAGCAGCCGAAAAAACTGTGGGCAGAACTGGCCAAGGAACTGAAGCCTGTAAATACAACTATGATGGACACTACAGCTGAAGGATGTATCTATAGCTCTGTAAATGCCGGCCTGGAGCAGGGTCTGGATGCAGAAGGTATCCGTGACCTGGTAAAATCAGATATTGAAAAAGCGACAGCAGAGGTAAAAGAACAGCAGATTCAGACCTTGAAGGATGCAGGTGTTTGGGACAAATAAGTGAATCAGTACAATTAAAGATTTCATATCGGCCGCTGTATCGGAACCGTCCGGTCGGCGGCTGATTTTGAATAGAGATACTGATGAACGGAAGGAGGATCACTTTTGAACACAACAAAGAAAAAAGGGTTTGTTTATACGTTAAAAAAGAATAAAGTGGCATATGCATACGTCGCACCGTTTTATATTTTATTCGCTATCTTCGGTCTGTTTCCTATTGTAGCCGGATTTGGTCTGAGCTTTTTCAGATGGGATGGCATCGGTCCGATGCATTTTAATGGTGTTACAAATTATATTAATTTGTTTAAAGACAGTCTGTTCTGGAAAGCTTTATCAAACACACTGTTAATCGGTATTCTGGCACATATTCCGATCCTGCTTGGAGGTCTTGCACTGGCTTATATCCTGAACTCCAAACTGGTAGAAGGTGAAAACATCTTTAAGACCATTTACTTCATGCCTATGGTAACCAGTTCTGTTGCTATTTCTATTATTTTCCAGAATTTGTTTGGAAATAACTATGGTATCATCAACTGGTTTTTAAGTTTGTTTGGACAGAAAGCTATCAACTGGCTTGGCGGAGACGGAAGTCTGATCAAAGTTGCCGTAATCGTGATGTTTGCATGGAAATGGGTAGGATGGAACATGGTTATCTATCTGGCCGGTATGCAGGGTATCAGTGGTGATATCTATGAAGCAGCCAAGATCGACGGTGCTTCCGACACAAGAGTTATGTTCAGCATTGTTATCCCGCTGTTAAAACCAATCATCGTATTTACAATCGTACAGTCCAGTATCGGTATGTTCAACCTGTTCACAGAACCGTTCATCCTGACAAACTCCAGCTGGACCGGTGGCGTAAATAATGGTGGTTTGACATTGATGATGTATCTGTTAAATAAAGCACCACAGGGTGGTAACTCTTATGGATATGCATCTGCATGTGCATATGTAATCACAATTATGATCGTAATTATCTCTGTATTCGTTAATAAATTTTCAGAGGAGAAAGATGAGGGAAGGAGGAAATACGGTAAATGAAAACACTTTTAATTGGAATCTTAATAATAGCCGTTGTTTTAGCAGTAATTTCCAAAATCCATCCGATAGGAAAGAAAGTATCCCTGTATATTGTACTTGGATTTATCGCATTGATCATGTTGATTCCGTTCTACATGATGTTCGTTATGGCAACACATACAACCAGTGAAATTTATTCTTTTCCTCCTGCAATGTGGTTCGGAACGAATATAGTAACTAACCTGAAAAATATGATTCAGGCAGTAAACTTCCCGCTGTCCTTCCTGAATAGCTGTATTGTGACTTTTGGAAATGTTATCCTGGTATTATTTTTCTGTTCTATCGGAGGATATGCTTTCGCAGTATATCAGTTTCCGGGAAGAAAAGTTCTCTTTGCAGTACTGCTGGGAACTATGATGGTTCCGTGGACAGCAGGTATTATTCCATGGTTTATCATGATGTCAAAACTTGGCTGGCTGAATAGCTTCCAGGCGTTGATCATCCCGAGTTGTGCCAATGCGTTTGGCATTTTCTGGATGAGGCAGTATTGTCAGAATAATGTACCGGTATCATTGGTAGAAGCAGCGCGAATCGACGGATGTAGTGAGTGGACAATCTTTTTCCGTGTTATTGCTCCGATCCTGAAACCTGCTTATGCTTCTCTGGGTATTATGCAGTTCGTAAACGTATGGAATGACTTCATGCAGCCTCTGATGATCCTGAGAAGACCGGAAAAAATGACTCTGCCGCTGATGCTGAAGACCATGGTTGGTGACCGTGGTACCGACTACGGCGCACTGATGTTTGCAAGTACCTGCGCGGTTCTGCCGCTGTTGATCGCATTCTTAAGTGCATCCAAGTTCTTCATGTCAGGTCTGACATCCGGCGCAGTAAAAGAATAATAACTAGACATAATGTATTGATAAAAAGTGAGGTAATCTTATGGAAATTGTAAATGGCGAAAGACTGGTATTGGGGACCTGTTATTACCCGGAACACTGGGACGAAAGTCTCTGGCGTGACGACCTGAAAAGAATGCTGGAAAACGGCATCGAAGTAATCCGAATCGCAGAATTTGCATGGAGCAAGATCGAGCGGTACGAAGGTGTATTCAACTATGATTTCTTTGACAGATTTCTGGATGTAGCTGCTGATATGGGTATGAAAGTGATCTTTTGTACCCCGACAGCTACGCCGCCGGCCTGGCTGACCGAGAAATATCCGGAAGTTCTGAATGCAAACATGGACGGTGTTCTGTACCGTCATGGCGGAAGAAGACATTACAACTACAACTCTCCGAAATACCAGGAACTGACCAGAATCATTGTGGAAAAATCTGCATCTCATTATGCAAAACATCCGGCAATCATTGGATGGCAGATCGACAACGAGATCAACTGTGAGAAAAATGAGTTCTATTCTGAGAGTGATACCATCGCTTTCCGCAAATTTCTGATGGAAAAATACGGAAGCATTGATGCACTGAACGAAGCATGGGGAACCAACTTCTGGAATCAGACATACAACAGCTTTGAGGAAGTGTATGTGCCAAGAACCACTCTGAGCAACAACACCAACCCTCATGAAGTATTGGATTATACCAGATTCGTATCTGACAGCGCATGCAAATTCGCAAAACTGCAGAGCGATATCATTCGTAAATACATCAAACCGGGTGATTTTATCACCACCAACGGTCTGTTCGGCAACCTGGACAACCAGAGAATGACAAACGAGAGTCTGGATTTTATCACATATGATTCTTATCCGAACTTTGCTTATTGTCTGGATGCGTACAACAAGGATAACTTCCTGAAAGACCGTATGTGGAGCCGTAACCTGTCTGAGGTTCGTGCGGTATCCAAAAACTTCGGTATCATGGAACAGCAGTCCGGAGCAAACGGATGGAACACCGGTATGGCAGCTCCGACTCCAAAGCCGGGACAGATGACCCTGTGGACCATGCAGAGTGTGGCACATGGTGCAGACTATGTCAGCTATTTCCGCTGGAGAACCTGTACTTACGGTACCGAGATATACTGGCATGGTATCCTGGATTATTCCGGAAGAGACAACCGCAGACTGGCAGAAGTTAAATCGGTTCATGAGAAATTCCAGAAACTGTCTGAGCTTGCAGGCTCCAAGTATGAAGCAAAAGTTGGTTTCCTGAAAGACTATGACAACACATGGGACAGCCAGCTGGATGTATGGCATGAAAAAGTAGAGTGGAAGAGCCAGCTTGGCATCTTCGAAGCTGCACAGAGAACCCATACACCGATGGATTATATCTATCTGCGCGACGATGTAACCGCAGAAGACCTGAAACCATATAGCGTACTGTTCTACCCGCATCCGGTACTGATCTCAGAGGAGAGAAAAGTCGTACTGGAAGAGTATGTAAAGAATGGCGGCTGCCTGGTTCTGGGCTGCAGAAGCGGATACAAAGATATGTACGGCCGTTGTGTCATGGACAAACTGCCGGGCAAATTTGCCGAGATGAGTGGTGTGGATATTCCGGAATACACACTGGTATCCCCGGACAACAAAGATATCGTGATCGACTGGGATGGCACGAAGCTGGAAGCTGCTGTATTTAACGATCAGCTGGCAGCAGTGGGTGAACATGCAGAAGTTCTTGGAAGATACGAGAACTGCTATTATGCAGGAGAACCTGGACTGATTAAGAATACTTACGGAGAAGGAACCGTATATTACTTCGGCGCAGCATTCTCAGAAGAAACAGCAGAAGTATTTCTGGAGAAACTGGGTGTGAAAGATCCATACAAAGCAAAACTGGAGATCCCGGAAACCTGCGAACTGGCTGTAAGAAAGAAAGACGATACCGAGTATTGCTTCGTTCTGAACTACAAAGACGCAGAAGCCGAGATCCAGGTCAAAGAAGAGATGACGGATCTGTATACAGGTGAAAAAGTGAGCGGTACGGTTGTGCTGAAACCGTTTGAGGTAAGAGTACTGAAATAAGGGTGTGAAAAGAGGCGGTGGAAAGAAAATCCATCGCCTCTTGAAAAATGAGATAGACAAAAAAATCAGCAGGTGTTAATATAACTGCAAAGCATACTATTTCCATTCATTGAGGAATTCAATTATCATTTCTAAAAACATATCTTGATGCCATATTCGGAGAAGTCTCAATGCTTTTATATATTTCCAGAAGATAACAAATACACCGATTACAATATCAGAAGAAGAGGAAGAAATTGATGTGTGTCAGGCAGTAGATGAAATGATCGAAGACGGAAGAAAAATTCGTAGAAGAGATGGAAAAAGTCATGAAAGATATTCCTGTTTTGACGGAAACGTTGTACACTGGGTTATAAGAGAAGCTGTACAAATGTAGTAGTTATCGGGAGGTAGAAAGTTATGGAGTTTCAGGCAAAATGGATCCGGACTTCGGAAGAGACCGGTGGGGTGTGTCCGGTTTTTCGAAAGGGATGGAAAACAGAAAAGGAAGTAGAACGTGCGACGTTATATCTGACAGCGCTGGGTGTGTATGAGGCACATCTGAACGGAAAAAGAGTTGGAAATTATGTGCTGGCACCGGGATGGACGGCTTATGATAAAAGATTGCAGTATCAGGAATATGACATTACAGATCTGGTGGTAGAGGAAAATGAACTTATTGTAACACTTGGGAAAGGGTGGTTTCGCTCCCCGATGCCCGGATGGCAGGACACACCTGACAAGCTGCAAAGAATGGGTCGTCCGGGAGGTATTCTTGGAGAAGTGCATATTGTATACATGGATGGAAGCGAAGAAGTAATCGTAACGGATCAGAGCTGGACATGGGGAGAAAGCAGGGTTCGTTTCAGTGAGATTTACGACGGGGAGTTCTGTGATGCCACTTTTGTGACAAAAGAGTGGAATACAGTAAAAGAATTCGCATGGTCAAAAGAGATTCTGATCCCGCAGGAAGGGGAAGAGATCCGGGAGCAGGAAGTGGTGGCAGCAAAATCTGTTTTCCGCACCCCGGCGGGAGAGCTGGTCGTGGATTTTGGACAGGAGATTACCGGATATGTGGAATTTACCGTAGATGCCCATGCAGGTGACCGGATCCATATTCTTCACGGAGAAGTGTTGGATGCAGAAGGAAATTTCTACAATGCAAATTACAGAAGTGCAAAAGCGGAGATAAATTATATCTGCAGCGAGGGAACACAGACCTGGCATCCTGCGCTGACGTTCTTTGGTTTCCGATACCTTTTGCTGGACGAATTTCCGGGAGAAGCAACGCCGGAACAGTTCCGGGGAATCGCAGTATATTCCAACATCCGAAAAACCGGTGAAATCCGGACTTCGGATCTGGCTCTGAATCAGCTGATCTCCAATATTTTCTGGGGTCAGAGAGACAACTTCCTGGATGTGCCGACCGACTGCCCGCAGCGCGATGAACGACTTGGCTGGACCGGGGATGCGCAGGTATTTACCAAAACAGCAAGCTATAATTTTGATGTGGAACGGTTCTTTACGAAATGGCTGCACGATCTGGCAGCGGATCAGATGGAGGACGGCGCAGTAGGTCATGTGGTTCCGGATTATCTGGTTGGCGGAAATGCCAGCGCTGCTTGGGCGGATGCGGCGACGATCTGTCCGTGGCAGATCTACCAGACTTATGGCAATTCACAGATCTTAAAAGATCAGTTTAACAGCATGAAAAAATGGGTGGATTATGTGACGAATCACACAACAACCCCAAATCTGTGGACCGGTGGAGAACACTTCGGTGACTGGCTCGGGCTGGATGCACTGCAGGGAAGCTATAAGGGATCGAGCAGAGAAGAGTTTATTGCGTCTGCATTCTATGCACATTCCACAGAACTTGTAATAAAGGCAGGACGTGTGATCGGAGAAGATGTAGCGGCTTATGAAAAGCTTCATGAAAAAATTGTGGAGACCTTCCGAAACACGTATCCGGAGTACCGGACACAGACGGAACATATTCTGGCGGTACAGTTCGGGCTGGCAGAAGACTGTCAGAAAACAGCGGATGCACTGGCACAGATGATCAAAAAAGACGGCTGTCAGATGCGGACAGGATTCGTCGGAACACCGTATATCCTGCATGTGCTGAGCGATTATGGACATACGGATCTTGCCTATACGCTGTTATGCAGAAAAGAATACCCATCCTGGCTCTATGCCGTAGGAAAAGGTGCGACAACCATCTGGGAACACTGGGATGGCATTATGGAAAACGGAGAATTCTGGAGTACAGATATGAATTCATTTAATCACTATGCATATGGATCTGTGGCAGACTGGATTTATGAGCAGGCGGCAGGCATCCAGACGGTGGAGGAACATCCGGGATTTGAAGTGGCACGGATTCAGCCGAAGCCGGGAAATCAGCTGAAATGGCTGGGAGCATCGATTGAGACCAGACATGGAAAGATCAGTTCCCGGTGGACGCACACAGACGGTGCGATTCGGTACGAGATTGTAACACCGGTTCCGGCGCAGATTGTGATCGGAAAAAAAGAATATGCTGTGGGGCCAGGAAGCTACATTTTCTGGGAATAACAGAATAGAGTAAAATGTGAGAAAACGGATTGCTGTATCAATAAAAACTGCAGCAGTCCGTTTTTGTTGTGTTACATATCAGAAATTGGTCCAGTGGATTAATTTTGATTATTATATCCTTGCGCAGAAACCGGATTTGAGATAAAATGTTTAAAAGGTTTAAAATAAACCATTGCAAATTGAACTGTTAAAACAGTTACGAGGAACAGACAGGGGGCTTCTACATGAATGTAAAATCCATAGATATCGCCAGGGCACTTGGCATCTCTAAATCCACTGTATCTCTGGCATTGAATGGAAAACCGGGCGTGAGTGAACAGACACGACAGGAAGTCCTCGCATGTAAGAAACAGCTGGAAGAGCATGGGGCAGTGCCGACGGGAATGTTTTCGAGACAGCCGGAACAAAGAAAAAGACAGCAGATCAAGATTGTCAAAATTACAAATGGAATGAAAAATATACAGGGAGCTGAGCTGGATCTCTGGACAGATGTGAATCAGGTATTTGAGAAAAATCTGCAAGCAAATGGATATTCGCTTGGATTACTGTATGCAGATTTCAGGGAGGAAGATCAGTCCCGCATGATTGCCGAATGTAATGCGGATGATGTGGCGGGTGTAATTATTTTCGGAACGGAATTAAAACAGGAAAACAGTCCGTTGCTTGACGGAATCCGAAAACCGCTGGTGATTTACGATGCGGCGCCGGACATTGAAAAATATCCGGTGATTCTGATCGATAACCGTCAGGGAGTAGAACTTGCGGTGAACGAACTTCTGGCGAAAGGAAATACAGATATTCAGTATCTGTGTAATCCATTACCGATGTATAATTATCTGAGCCGGCGCAGAGGTTTTCAGGAAATTATGAAACAGAAGGGGCTGGGAGATGCTTCTGATCGTATCATCAATACGGGAAGCAGTATAGAAGAAGTTCATCAGATGATGCGAGAGTATCTAAAAACAGCAAAGCTGCCTCAGGCATATATTATGGAGAGCTATCATGTTTCCATGGGAACGATTATGGCAATGCATGATTTGAATATTCGTATTCCGGAAGATGTGAGTCTGATCGGTATTGATGCTCTGCCAAGTTTTCTCACCGGAGGCATTGATATGACAAGTATCCGTGTCCCCCATACAGAAAGAGCATACTGGGCAATACAGTTGTTATTGAAGGAAATAGAACATCCGGTAAAAGAAAAATGTAAGTTGTATACAAATTGTGTGTTTGTAGATGGTGAAACAGTTAAGAAAAGATAAAAGAGAACAGCAAGTGAAAAAGTTCAGATTCCGTGTGGGAAGCTGAACTTTTTTCTTACTTTACAGGAAATTGCTTTCCTGTAAAGTAAGAAACGCTCCGCGAGGATGTACCGAGGCACGTACTTAGTTCTATGGACAATGAGCAAAGACATATATTTACAGGAAAAGTTGAAAATAAAAATGAAAAGGTTTAAAATATAAACAAAAATAAACATGAATTTAAATAAAAGAGGAAGAATATGAGAAGATACAATTATGAAAAACAGGTGGAAAAATGGGATGTTCTGGAAGTGACTGTAGAAGGTCATTCTGATAAGAACCCATTTGTAGATTATGAGATTCAAGGAATCTTTACAGGAAAACATGAGACAGTAACTGTGGACGGATTTTATGACGGAGAAGGTGTGTACAAAGTAAGATATATGCCGTCTTTCGTGGAATTATATACATTCGAAGTGACAGGGAGCGCGATAGACGGGGAAGTGCTCACCGGGAAATTTCAGGTAACACCGGCGAGCGAGGAAAATCACGGACCGATCCGTGTGGCAAATACCTATCATTTTGCCTACGAAGACGGAACGCCGTATTATTCCATCGGCACAACCTGTTATGTGTGGGATCTGCAGTCAGATGAAACGAGTGAAATAAGATAAGTAACCTGTTTGTGGAAAAGTTACATAATAGTGAGCAATCAGAGAATGATACAGACAGAAAAATACTGGAAGTAAGAAAAAGTATCCGCAAAGTACTTCGCTATGATGAAGTTTATATTCCAAGGAACTCCTTATGTGTGGGCAGAGCGCGGTTTCAGATGCTGCAGTCAAAAGGTATTTTGCCCCTGAAAAAGAGGCGTCATTGCTTTTATGTGAAGAACATCACAGAGAGCAATGGCGCTTTTTGAATTGGCAGGAAAAAGGCCTTTTCTTTGTTATTAAGTAGTCACATCAGATATACCAGATGTAGTGACATAGAAAGATGAAACACGATATGTTGATAAAAAATATTGTTACATGAGAAAAGTTCGTTAAAATAACGACAAATAGCGCTAAAATAAAATATTTATTGTGCAAAATAATAAAATAAAGTATAATAGTGATAATGACATCTGTATAAAATGCAAAAGTGAACGGCAGCAATATGGAGGTTGAAACTGCGGTTTGCGCAAAACTGTTCAGAGGGGAAACTGAACAGGTACGGAAAGTTATCGAAATCAAAAAAGAAAAGGGCAATGAAGTGAAAGGAGGAAACTACATGCTGGATCAATCTTATTACCAGAAAACGGATGAGATTATCGAACACTACGGCCGCAAGGCAGCTTCCCTGATTCCGATCATGCAGGATATTCAGGCAGAATATCGTTATCTGCCGGGAGAACTGCTTACTTATGTGGCGAAAGAGATCGGAGTCAAAGAGGCAAAAGCCTACAGCGTGGCAACATTCTATGAAAACTTTTCCTTTGAACCGAAAGGAAAGTATGTGATCAAAGTCTGCGACGGAACTGCCTGCCATGTAAGAAAATCCATGCCGGTAAAAGAAGCTCTGATGAAAGAGCTGGGACTCAGTAATAAGAAACACACAACGGATGATATGTTATTTACCGTAGAGACCGTATCCTGTCTGGGGGCCTGTGGACTGGCGCCGACTCTGACGGTCAATGATGAAGTACATCCTAAGATGACGCCGGAAAAAGCTATTGAGCTGTTAAATGAATTGAGAGGAGAAAGCGTATGAGTATAAATTGCCGTGAAGATCTGTTGAACAGACAGGCAAAGGTAAATGAAGAAATCAAATCGTATACCTGTCGCGTTCTTGTCTGTTCCGGTACCGGCTGTATCGCATCCGGTGCTCAGAAAATTTATGAAGAAATGGAAATTCTGTGTCGGGATATCGATGGTGTTACCGTAGAGATGCAGAAAGATGTTCCGCATATCGGTGTGATCAAAACCGGTTGTCAGGGTCTGTGTGAACTGGGACCTCTGATGCGTATCGAACCATATAACTATCAGTATGTACATGTACAGCCGGAAGACTGTAAAGAGATCGTGGAGCGCACGATCCTGGAAGGACAGCCGGTAGAGAGACTGTTCTACCGTGATCATGAGACCGTCTGTCCGCATCCGGACGATATTCCGTTCCTGAATCAGCAGACACGTATCGTTCTGGAAAACTGTGGAAAGATCGACGCAGAGTCGATTGACGAATATATCGCAGCCGGTGGATATCAGGCACTGGCCAAAGCACTTGGCTCCATGACCCCGCAGGATGTTATCGAAGAAGTTACAAAATCAGGACTTCGTGGACGTGGCGGTGCGGGATTCCCTGCAGGAAAAAAATGGTCACAGGTAGCTCGTCAGAAAGAAAAAGTACGATATGTGGTGTGTAACGGTGATGAGGGTGATCCGGGTGCGTTCATGGATGGCTCTGTAATGGAAGGTGATCCGTATAAGATGATCGAAGGTATGACCATCGCCGCTTATGCAGTAGGTGCAGAAGACGGATATATCTACGTGCGTGCAGAGTATCCATTATCCGTAAAACGTCTGCGCATGGCGATCGAACAGGCAGAGGCAAATGGTCTGTTAGGTGATCATATCCTTGGTTCGGATGTGAACTTCCATCTGCATATCAACCGTGGTGCAGGTGCTTTTGTATGTGGTGAGGGATCGGCTCTGACGGCATCCATCGAAGGAAACAGAGGTATGCCGCGTGTAAAACCACCGCGTACCGTTGAAAAAGGTCTGTGGGAAAAACCGACCGTGCTGAATAACGTAGAAACATATGCCAATGTACCGAAGATCATTCTGGAAGGTGCAGACTGGTTCCGTACCATCGGTACCGAGGGAAGCCCGGGAACAAAGACATTCTCTCTGACCGGTGCCATTGAAAATACCGGTCTGATCGAAGTACCTATGGGAACAACGCTTCGTCATATTATTTATGATATCGGCGGCGGACTCAAGAGTGGTGCTGCTTTCAAGGGCGTACAGATCGGCGGACCGTCCGGCGGATGTCTGATCCTGGATCAGCTGGATGCGCCTCTGGACTTTGATTCGGTAAAGAAACTGGATGCCATCATGGGATCCGGTGGACTGGTAGTCATGGATGAAAACACCTGTATGGTAGAAGTAGCCCGTTTCTTTATGAACTTTACCCAGCGTGAAAGCTGTGGAAAATGTGTTCCGTGCCGAGAGGGAACCAAACGTATGCTGGAGATCCTGGAGCGGATCGTAGACGGCAAGGGTGAGATGTCAGATCTCGATGAGCTGGAAGAACTGGCGCACATGGTACAGAGTATGGCTCTGTGCGGTCTTGGAAAGAGTGCACCGCTTCCGGTCATCAGTACCCTGAACCGGTTCCGCGACGAATACGTTGAACATATCCGTGATAAAAAGTGCCACGCAAAAGTATGTACGGCTCTGCGTCAGTTCCATATCAATTCCGAGTTCTGTATCGGCTGTGGAAAATGTGCGAAGAACTGTCCGGCGGGAGCGATTACCGGAGCTATCAAGCATCCGCATCAGATCGACAATAATCTGTGTATCAAGTGTGGTGCCTGTAAAGATAACTGTAACTTTAATGCAGTATATGTGGAAATGTAGGAAGGAGGGTGTCTTATGAGTCATATGATCATCGATGGAAGAAAAGTTGAATTTACGGATGAGAAAAATGTCCTGTCAGTGATCCGAAAGGCGGGTATCAATATCCCGACACTGTGTTACCACTCCGAGCTTTCCACATTTGGTGCCTGTCGTCTGTGTACCGTGGAAGATGACAGAGGAAAGATGTTTGCATCCTGTTCGGAAGAGCCGAGAGACGGCATGGTGATCCATACCAATTCCGGACGTATCAGAAAATACAGAAAACTCATCGTGGAACTGCTTCTGGCAGCACACTGCCGTGACTGTACCACCTGTGTAAAGAGTGGAGAATGTGTTCTGCAGGAACTGGCACATCGTCTGGGGGTTGAAAATGTCCGGTTCCAGAATACGAGAGAACAGAGAGAACTGGATCTGAGTTCCCCGTCTCTGGTGAGAGATCCGAATAAATGTATCCTTTGTGGAAACTGTGTCCGCGCCTGTGAAGAACTGCAGGGTATCGGTGCTCTTGGATTTGCATTCCGTGGTACCGAAGCGATGGTTATGCCGGCATTTGACCGGAAGATTTCCACAACGGACTGTGTAAACTGTGGTCAGTGTAGAGTATTCTGTCCGACCGGAGCTATTTCTATCCGAACCAATATGGATGAAGTGTGGGAAGCTCTGGCAGATCCGAATGTGCGCGTGGTAGCTCAGGTAGCACCGGCTGTCCGTGTTGCAGTGGGAGATCATTATGGTCTGACCAAAGGAAAAAGCGTGATGGGCAAGATCGTCAATGCCCTGCACCTGATGGGATTTGATGAAGTATACGATACTTCCTTCAGTGCGGATCTGACGATCATGGAAGAGAGTGCGGAGTTCCTTGACAGAATCAAAAAAGGAGAAAAACTTCCGTTACTGACTTCCTGCTGTCCGGCATGGGTCAAATTCGTAACCGATCAGTACAAAGATTATATTCCGAACCTGTCCACCTGCCGTTCTCCGCAGGGAATGCTTTCCGCAGTCATCAAAGAGTATTTCCGTGATCCGGAGCATGCAAAGGGGAAGAAAACTGTTATGGTTTCCATCATGCCATGTACTGCGAAGAAGGCGGAAGCTGTTCGTCCGAATAGTTTTACCAAGGGAGAACAGGATACAGATATCGTTATCACAACCACAGAGCTGCTTCGTATGATCGACAACTTTGGTATCAAATTCTCGCTTCTTGAACCGGAAGCCTGTGATATGCCGTTTGGATTTGGTTCCGGCGGCGGTGTGATCTTCGGTGTAACCGGTGGTGTGACTGAGGCGGTTCTTCGTCGTCTGACCAAAGACCACAGCAAGGAAGCGATGCATGAGATCGCAGAAAGCGGTGTCCGTGGAGACGAAGGTATCAAAGAGTTCTCTGTAGATTATCAGGGAACCGAAATCAAGATCTGTGTAGCCAGTGGGCTTGCCAATGCGAGAAAAGTTATGGATCAGGTAAAGAACGGAGAAAAAGAATATCATCTGATCGAAATCATGGCCTGTCGTCGTGGCTGTATCATGGGAGGCGGACAGCCGACCAGAGCCGGTGACAGAACAAAATCACTCCGTGCGAAAGGTCTGTACAACGCAGATAATACAACGATCATCAAGAAATCCGATGAGAACCCGCTGGTTCAGGAACTGTACGCCGGATTATTAAAAGGCAAAGAACATGAACTGTTACATAACGAAAGTTATGAATAAACTGGTATCATAATATTATAGGAAAACTCCTGGAACTATTCCGTATTTGCATAGGTAGATGTAGGCGGAACTATTGAATTCTGACAGGGTGAATGCTATCATTTTTAAGAGTACTATCAAAAAGAAAACCTATGAAAAATGTATAACGGAAGATCAGGAGGAAAAATGAGAGGACTGTATTCATCCAAGACAGAAATCAGACACAAAATATTTACGGAGATTGCCCGTATGGCATACGAAGAGCAATCTCCGGAGGAGGTACTGGAAGAACTTCCATATAAGATCATCCCGGGAGAGGTTGCAACTTACAGAGACAGTATTTTTCTGGAGCGGGCAGTCGTTGGTGAGCGTCTGCGTGTGGCAATGGGAATGTCGCTGAGAAAAATCACAGAGCATGCGCCAATCTCCAAAGGTGTGGAACCCAGTATTATAGAAGAAAAATATTACGAACCGCCGCTTATCAATGTGATCAAATTCGCCTGCAATGCCTGTCCGGAGAAGAGAGTCATGACAACAGAAGGATGTCAGGGCTGTCTGGAACATCCATGCGTGGAGGTCTGTCCGAAGAAGGCTGTCCATATGGAAGGTGGAAGATCTCATATTGATGAGTCTTCATGTATCAAATGTGGAAAGTGCGTGGAAGCCTGTCCGTATAATGCGATCATCAAACAGGAGCGTCCATGTACAAAAGCATGCGGAATGAATGCGATTGGTTCCGATGAATATGGAAGAGCGGAGATCGATCAGGAGAAATGTGTATCCTGCGGTCAGTGTCTGGTAAGCTGTCCGTTCAGTGCCATTGTGGATAAGGGGCAGATTTTTCAGACGATCATGGCGATAAAGAGTGAGACACCGGTTTATGCGATTCTTGCGCCGGCGATCGCAGGTCAGTTCCAGGATATGAAAAATACAAAGATCCGTGGCGCTTTTCAGGCACTGGGATTTACCGATGTGAGAGAAGTTGCGATCGGAGCGGATCTGTGTACGGTGGAAGAAGCAAAGGATTTTCTGGAAGAAGTTCCGGAAAAACTGCCGTTCATGGCAACATCCTGTTGCCCGTCCTGGTCTATGATGGCGAAAAAACTGTTCCCGGAACAGGCAAAATGCATTTCCATGGCGCTGACGCCGATGGTTCTGACTGCGCGACTGATCAAACAGAAAGAACCGGACTGCAAGATCGTCTTTGTTGGTCCGTGTGCAGCGAAAAAACTGGAGGCAAGCCGGAAGAGTATCCGCAGTTATGTGGATTTTGTATTGACATTTGAGGAAGTTGCCGGAATGTTTGATGCGAAAGGTGTGGACTGGAAGGATATTCCGGAAGGCGAACCTTTATTCCGTGCAAGTGCAGATGGACGCGGTTTTGCAGTCAGCGGAGGGGTTGCACAGGCTGTCGTACATGCGGTAAAACGGATCGATCCGGAACGGGAAGTCAAAGTGGTCAATGCAGAAGGTCTGCAGAACTGCAAGAAGATGCTCCAGATGGCGAAAGCCGGTAAGTACAATGGCTATCTGCTGGAAGGAATGGCATGTCCTGGAGGATGTGTGGCCGGAGCAGGTACGCTGCAGGTGGTAAAGAAAGCAGCAGCAGCGCTGGAAAAGATGAAAGGTGAAGCGTCCTTTACAGAATCTTCCGACTCCAAATATCAGTCAAGACTGGAGAGTCTGGAAAAGTTTGATGTGGAATAACATACAGATACTACAGCTACAGAGAGCAGAATTTTCTGCTCTCTGTATTGAAAAGAAGCAGGCACAGAAAGTGCAGATATAAGGGAGTGAGTGGAACATGAACAGAATTGCCGTGATTGGAATTATCGTGGAAGAACCACAGGAAGTCGAGAAACTCAACCAGCTGCTTCATGAATATGGAAGTTATATTATAGGAAGAATGGGGATTCCCTACCGGGAGAGAAAGATCCATGTGATCAGCATCGCGATGGATGCGCCACAGGATACGATCAATGCCCTGACCGGCAAGATCGGAAGACTGGAAGGAATCTCGGCAAAAGCAGTTTACTCGAAATAGGAGACATGCATGAACAGAGACATACTGAGTAAGATCGAACAAGAGCAGATGATCAGCCGTGAGGAGCTGGAAGAACTGCTGACGACAACCGATCAGGAACTGATCGAGGAACTGTACCGGCGGGCGAGAGCGACAGCCGGGAAATATTATGGAAAAGAGATCTACCTGAGGGGGCTGATCGAATTTACCAATTATTGCAAAAATAACTGTTATTACTGTGGAATCCGCTGTGGCAATGAAAAAGCGGAGAGATATCGGCTGACCATGGATCAGATCCTCTCGTGCTGTGAAAGCGGATGGGAACTGGGTTTTCGGACCTTTGTACTCCAGGGAGGAGAAGATCCTTATTATACCGATGAGCGGATTTGTACGATTACAAAAGAAATCAAGAAACGATATCCGGACTGTGCGGTGACGTTATCGATCGGAGAGAAAGAACGGGCAAGCTATCAGGCGTATTTTGACGCGGGGGCTGACAGGTATCTGCTTCGGCATGAGACGGCAGATGAAGTGCATTATCAGAAACTTCATCCGTCACAGATGTCACTGGCACACAGAAAAGAGTGTCTGAGGGAACTGAAGGAGATCGGATATCAGACAGGGTGTGGCTTTATGGTAGGATCGCCGGGACAGACGCTGGATACCTTATATGAGGATCTGGTGTTTATCAAAGAACTCCAACCGGAGATGGTGGGAATCGGACCGTTTATTCCCCATCAGGATACCCCATTTGCAGAAGAAAAGGCAGGAACGCTGGAAGATACCTTACGGCTTCTGGCAATCATCCGGCTGATTCATCCGATGGTACTGTTGCCATCCACCACTGCACTCGGAACGATCCATCCGATGGGAAGAGAAAAGGGTATTCTGGCAGGAGCCAACGTGGTGATGCCAAACCTGTCACCGATTCAGGTGAGGGACAAATACCAGCTGTATGACAATAAAATCTGTACGGGCGAAGAAGCGGCAGAGTGCCGCGGCTGTCTGGAACGGCGCATAGCTGCGATTGGTTATCAGTGTGTGACAGATCGCGGAGACAGTGCAATGTGCCGATGAAAAACAAGAAAGAAATACTAATTGGGAAGATTGCGGAAATCTGTCTGCGGGATCCGAATGGAATCACAGAAGACCCGGCAGCCTGACCAAAAAGAAAGGAAGAGAGACGTTATGTATAATCCGAAATCGTTAAAAGCCGAGGAATTTATCTCAGATGAAGAGATCAGAGAGACCCTGGCTTATGCAGATGCAAATAAAGATAATATAGAACTGATTGACCAGATCCTTGCGAAAGCAAAGGAATGCAAAGGACTGACACACAGAGAGGCTTCTGTGTTGCTGGCCTGTGAGATGCCGGACAAGATTCAGGAAATGTATGAACTTGCGGCAGAGATTAAAAAAGAATTTTACGGAAACCGGATCGTGCTTTTTGCACCGTTGTATCTGTCCAATTACTGTATCAACGGCTGTGTATACTGTCCGTATCATAAAAAGAATACACATATCGCCCGGAAAAAACTGACCCAGGAAGAGATTGTAAAAGAAGTGACAGCTCTGCAGGATATGGGACATAAACGACTGGCGATCGAGGCAGGAGAAGATCCGGAAAACAATCCGATCGAATATATTCTGGAATCTATCAAAACGATTTACAGTATCAAACATAAAAACGGAGCCATCCGCCGTGTGAACGTAAATATTGCGGCGACCACCGTGGAAAATTATCGAAAATTAAAAGAAGCCGGAATCGGAACTTATATTCTGTTCCAGGAAACATATCACAAAAAGAGCTACGAAGAACTGCATCCGAAGGGACCGAAACACAACTATGCATATCATACCGAAGCCATGGACCGTGCGATGGAAGGTGGTATCGATGATGTGGGTCTTGGTGTGCTGTTTGGACTGGAGCTTTATCGTTATGAATTTGCGGGGCTTTTGATGCACGCAGAACATCTGGAAGCTGTACACGGTGTGGGACCGCATACGATCAGTGTACCACGTATCAAACATGCGGACGATATCGATCCAACGGTATTTGATAACAGTATCAGTGATGACATTTTTGCAAAAATCTGCGCGCTGATCCGTATCGCAGTGCCGTATACCGGTATGATCATCTCTACCAGAGAGAGTCAGGCAGTTCGTGAAAAAGTACTTCCGTTGGGTGTCTCTCAGATCAGTGGTGCGTCAAAGACGAGTGTTGGTGGATACGATACACCGGAGACGGAAGATGAAGTGACTTCCGCACAGTTTGATGTCAGTGACCAGAGGACATTGGATGAGATCGTACGGTGGTTAATGGAGATGGGAGATATCCCGAGTTTCTGTACTGCCTGCTACCGCGCCGGAAGAACCGGCGACCGTTTTATGTCCCTGTGCAAGAGCAAACAGATCCTCAACTGTTGTCATCCGAATGCACTGATGACATTGATGGAGTATCTCCAGGATTATGCTTCACCAAAGACAAAAGAAATCGGTATGAAACTGATCGAAAAAGAACTGGACAATATCCCGAGTGAGAAAGTCCGCAGAATCGCAGAAGAACACCTGCGGGATATCGAAAACGGACAGAGAGATTTCCGGTTCTAAAAAGAAAAAATGGCTGTCACAGCCGGGGAATATGACACAGCAGACAACAACTGCAAAGGCGCAGGGTTTGTTTGCTGTGTCTGTTATGTTATGGAGACAATGAGCCAAAGACCATAATGGAAGAACAGAAATAATCATAATGAAATTAGTTTACATAAAGTGAAAAATAAATATCGAAGTGACAAAAAAGAAACAAAAGGAGGAACACAGATGGGTACAACATTACAGGAAACGCCTTCCGGCAACCGGCTTCATATAGGTATATTTGGAAAAACAAACAGCGGAAAGTCTGCCTTTATCAATGCATTTTCCGGACAGTCTGTCTCCATCGTGGCAGACGTAAAGGGAACCACCACCGATCCGGTCTACAAGGCGATGGAGATCGCACCGCTTGGTCCGTGCGTGTTGATCGATACGGCGGGATTTGACGATGAGGGAGAACTGGGAGCCATGCGGATGGAAAAGACGGCGCTGGCTGCACAGAAAACGGAACTGGCACTGATAGTATTTGCATCCGAAGACATGGAAAAGGAACTGGAGTGGTTTCGGTATTTTCAGGAAAAAAAGACACCGGTGATTCCGGTGGTAAGTAAAAGCGATCTTCGTTCAGATGAAGAAAATCAGGAATTTGCAGAAAAACTCAGAGAACAGACGAAAGAGAAAGTCTGCATCGTGAGCGCAAAAACCGGTGCGGGAATCGCAGAACTGAAAGAGTGGATGATCCGTATGGTTCCTGAAGACTTCGGCGGCCGGACGATCACCGGGGATCTGATATCCGAGGGAGAGGTTGTCCTCCTGGTAATGCCCCAGGACATCCAGGCACCCAAAGGTCGCCTGATCCTCCCACAGGTACAGACGATGCGGGAACTGCTGGATAAAAAATGTATTGTTTTAAGTACCACCACCGACAAACTGGTGGAAGCCCTGGATCAGCTGAAAAATCCCCCAAAACTGATCATCACCGATTCTCAGGTCTTCGACTACGTCTATGATCACAAACCTACAGAAAGCCTGCTCACCTCTTTCTCTGTCCTCTTCGCCGACTACAAAGGCGACCTGGACTACTACAAAGAGGGAGCCAAAAAACTGATGAACCTCTCCTCCGATTCCCGGGTCCTGATCGCCGAATGCTGCACCCATGCACCACTGAAAGAAGACATCGGCAGAGAAAAGATCCCGCGGATGCTGAAGAAAAAATACGGCGAAACCCTGAAAGTAACTGTCGTAAGCGGCACCGACTACCCCAAAGACCTGACCCCATATGATCTGATCATCCAGTGCGGCGCCTGCATGTTCAACCGCAAATACGTCCTCCACCGCATCCAACAGGCAAAAGACCAGGGCGTGGCAATGACCAACTATGGCGTAGCCATCGCTCAATTAAAAGGTATCTTGGACAAAATTGTCTGCTAAAGTAAAAACAAAAATACTTTTACAAGTCGATCACTGAAAATTTATCTTTCGATGGTCGATTTGTTTATTTGAGGGTAACTATTTAGTAGCCATTGTCCCGCGAGGTGTTTTGACATGAATATGTCAAAATCCCGAGACATACAAGTCAAAATGCCATCACCGAAGGTGATTTTTTATGCATTTTGGCTCGTAACTGTGAAGGTACTGAACAGTTACATTTGAGGAAAGAAATTTTATTATTATATTACCATGTAGCGTACCTTTTCGTGTTCCAATACACAGCTCGAAGAAGCCGGATGACAGGACAGTCAGAAAGGCGAGCAACACTTTGTGGGCGGTTAGAGGCGATTTTGAGATCCGACACCTACGTAGACTTTCGCGAGTGTCAGCTGACACTCGTGAATATTAGTCGGAGTTGGTGGCTAGCTCAAAACGCCTCTGCCCACGTTGCCGCCTTCTGACTGTCCTGCCATCCGGCTTCTCCGGGCGTCCGGATGCATTTCCCTCCTACTTGTAAATAAGCCCCCTTTTTGATACAATAAATAAAATAAGGCTTTTTATGCCCTTCAATCGGAACAAACAAGGAGAAAAAACATGAAAGTAGTAATACTTGCAGGTGGTTTCGGCACCCGCATCAGCGAAGAAAGTGTACTGAAACCAAAGCCCATGGTAGAAATCGGCGACAAACCGATTCTCTGGCATATCATGAAACTTTATTCCTATTATGGATACAACGAATTCGTGATCTGCTGTGGATACAAACAACATATGATCAAAGAATGGTTTGCAGACTATTATCTGCACAGCTGCGACGTGACATTTGATTTTACCCGGGAAAATAAAATGACTGTGCACAACAACATCTCCGAACCATGGAAAGTAACCCTGGTAGATACCGGATTAAACACAATGACCGGCGGAAGAATCAAACGGGTCAGAGAACACCTGAACGGAGAATCATTCTTCCTGACCTATGGGGACGGTGTGGCAGATATCAACATTGCTGAACTGTTAAAATTCCATCAGGAAGGCGGGCGCATGGCAACATTGACTTCCGTACAGCCAATGGGACGATTCGGCGCGCTGGATCTGCGGGAAGATGGAGAAATCACAAACTTCAAAGAGAAAAAACAGGAAGACAGTGGATGGATCAATGCCGGATTTATGGTACTGGAACCGGAGATCCTGGATCTGATCGAAGGAGACGCGACTGTATTTGAGAAATATCCTCTGGAAGAGGCAGCCAGAAGAGGACAGCTGGATGCATATCGGCATAATGGGTTCTGGCAGTGCATGGATACAATGAATGAGAAGAAGAAACTGGAAGAAATGTGGAGAAGCGGAAATGCTCCATGGAAAGTGTGGGAGTAAGAGACATGAATAACCTGGCATTTTTTAGAGGAAAAAAAGTATTTCTCACCGGACATACCGGATTCAAGGGATCCTGGCTTTCCCGGATCCTGATTCTTTCGGGAGCCGAGGTGACCGGATATGCGCTGGAAGCACCGGTGGAGGCGAAACTTTTTGATACCTTACATCTGGGAAAAAATATGCACTCCGTGATCGGAGATATCCGCGACCGGGAAAAACTGATCCGTACCATGCAGGAAGCACAGCCGGAGATCGTGTTTCATCTGGCAGCGCAGCCGATCGTGCGGGAATCGTATAAAGATCCGGTGGGAACGTATGAGACAAATGTAATGGGAACAGTAAATATTCTGGAAGCGGTGCGCCAGACAAAAAGTGTAAAATCGTTCCTGAATGTGACAACGGATAAAGTCTATAAAAACAACGAGTGGGAGTGGGGCTATCGGGAAATCGATGAGTTGGATGGGTACGATCCCTATTCCAACAGCAAGTCCTGTTCCGAACTGGTGACCCACAGCTATGAAAAATCCTTCTTAAAAGAAGCCGGTGTGGCGGTGTCCACGGCGAGAGCGGGCAATGTGATCGGCGGCGGCGATTTCGCTCCGGACCGGATCATCCCGGACTGCGTGCGGGCAGTCGCAAAAGGGGAAAAAATAGCGGTACGGAATCCACATTCCACAAGACCGTACCAGCATGTGCTGGAACCGCTTGGTGCGTATCTGATGATCGCGCAGGCACAGTATGAAAATCCGGCGTGTGTCGGTTCCTATAACGTTGGGCCGGGAGATGAGGACTGTATCACCACCGGTCAGCTGGCAGATCTGTTCTGTAACTCCTGGGGAGGGGAGGCAGCGTGGGAAAATCTGTATCAGGGAGGGCCGCACGAGGCGAATTTCCTGAAACTGGACTGCTCGAAGATCCGTACGGCATTTGGCTGGAAACCGCACTGGCAGGTGGCGCAGGCAGTGAAAGAGACAGCCGTGTGGTATCAGGCATGGCTTGAGGGAAAAGATATGGAAGCATTCACGGATGAACAGATCCGAAAATATTTTACTTTACAGGAAAGAAAATAGAAAAGGATAAATGTGAAAAAGGAAGAAAAATATGAATAATAATCGAGAGATTCTGTGCGGGGCGGCAGCTTTGCTGGTGTCAGCAGGATTCTTTGGAGCATCTTTTCTGATACCGGAACTGTCGGATCACATCAACCGACTGGGCAATGGAAATCTGCTTGTTTATGCTGCCATGTTATTGATATTCTGCCTGGTATTTCTGGGGGGCATGCTTCTGACAGAACGGTGGGAGACAGGCACATGGCTAAGCAGAAAAAATAAAAAAGTCAATGAACTGGTATTTGCAGTATTGATTTTATCGCAGATGATCTTTTACGCCATCGGAGTATCCATGGAAACCGGTCAGGTAGGAAGCGTATCGGAAAAATATGGCTGGCACACACAACCGTTGCCACTGATGAGTCTGCTGTTTCTGGCAGAACTGGTTGTATTTTTCCGGGTGTATGCAAACATACAGATCAGAGAAGAAAAGAATGACTGGATGGTATGGCTTATATATGCAGTTTTGACGATTCTGATATTTTATTGCATGGATACGCCGAATATTTTCGGGCGCTCGGAGGCGGGGGATCATTTTCACGCTCACGCGTATTATAACTCTGTATACAATGTATATCAGGGCTTGCCTTATACAGATACAATGACGAGTATCTATGGGCATTATGGGCTGTTATTTAAGATACCGATGAAACTGGTGGGCGGAGATTTCCGGATGTTCGTGCTGATGATCGCGGCACTTGGAACACTGGCACACGTCTGTGCATTTCTGGTGCTGGAACTGACGGTGGAAAGCCGGATCCTCCGGGCACTTGGCGCAGTTGCTGCGGCATTTCCGGTACTCGGGATGCGGGGCGGTTATTACTGGCAGGTATGGCCGCATCGGATGATCTTTCCGATGATCCTTCTGTTGTATGCGGCGATTTTAATGAAAAAACAGTGGTGGAATAGGTGGACCGGTCTGGCCGGATATCTGATCTGTCTGCTGGCGATCCTCTGGAACACGGAAACCGGCGTGATTCTCGCCGTGGCATGGATGGCACTTTATATTTCACGGTGTCTTGCCGGGGGAGAATGGAGAATCGGGCGTCTGGCACGAACCGTACCGGTACACGCGGTCTGTGTGACGGCATCATTTTTCGGAGCCTATGGACTCGTGAATCTCTATAATTTGTCCAAACACAGTCCGGCCAATACACTGGGCGAATTCCTGATTCCGTTATTGTCGGATTCTTATATGGTGGACATCCTGCATCTGGATCTGCCGATGTATCCGAGTGCCTATATGGGTGTGATCGTCCTGTTTCTGATCGGGACAGTAATGGGAATCAGTACCTGGTTTTATCCGAAACAGAAAAATGAAGGACAGGTGCAGCTGCTCTTTTTCCTGAGTATCAGTGCACTGGGAAGAATGACGTATTATGTCAATCGACCATCCTATCATAATCTCGACTGCGTCAGCCTGTCGGCAGTGATCCTGCTGGCATATCTGGGGCAGAGGGGAATGACATTTGTTAAGGAAAGAAAATGGAAACATTGGGAAGAGATGGATCTGGCGGGAGTCGTGAACGGTACACTGGGACTTGCCTGTGCAGCCGCAGTGCTTGCCATGAGTACAGGAACGGTGCTGCAGTTTTCCCAGAACAGTAAGATCAAAGAAAATTATCATAATGTGGGCGAACTGGAGGCATTTGTACAGGAAATTGCAGAAGTGGTTCCGGAAAACACGCATGGTTTCGGGTTAAATGTGGCAGAAATCTACAGTCTGCTTCACTGGAATACCCAGTGCTTTACCATGGATTTCAGCGATATGGCGGTGATTCCGGAATCCTTACAGGAGTTACAGGAACAGCTGACAGAGGCGGATGCACCGTATGTATTTACCAGTCGGTCGTCACTGCCTATCTGGGAGAGGAATGATCCGGAGACTTACCAGTGGTTTAGTGAAACGTATGAGCTGGATCAGACCTTCCCGTACTATGAGGAAGAATTTCAGTTTTACCGGAAGAAATAAAAAGGAAACGAAGTAACTATTCAGCAGCCATTATCCCGCGAGGTGTTTTGGCATATTTATGCCAAAATCCCGAGACATACAAGCAAAAATGCCATCACCGAAGGTGATTTTAAATGCATTTTTGCTCGTAACTGTGAAGGTACTGAATAGTTACGAAACGAATATAAAAAAGGAGCAGAAAACATGTTTGAAGAAATGACAGAACAGCAGGCGAGAGAACAGATTCTGGAGATGACAAAGGAATACTGCGAAAAATATCACAATCAGAAAAAACCGTATGAAAAAGGAGACCGGATCCCGTATGCATCTCGTGTGTACGATGCGGATGAGATGGTAAATCTGGTAGATAGTTCTCTGGAATTCTGGCTGACTTCCGGCCGGTTTACAAAAGAATTCGAATCGGAATTCGCAAAATATCTGGGGGTAAAATACTGTTCGCTGGTTAATTCCGGATCTTCTGCAAATCTGCTGGCATTTATGGCACTGACTTCTCCACTGTTAAAGGAGAGACAGATTCTTCCGGGAGATGAAGTGATCACGGTGGCAGCAGGATTTCCTACAACCGTAGCTCCGGTGATCCAGTATGGAGCAGTACCGGTGTTTGTGGATGTGGCAATCCCGCAGTATAATATTGATCCCAATCTTCTGGAACAGGCAGTTTCAGAAAAAACAAAAGCAGTGATGCTTGCACATACCCTGGGCAACCCTTTTGATCTGAAAGCGGTAAAAGATTTCTGTGACCGTCACAATCTGTGGCTGATCGAGGATAACTGCGATGCGCTGGGTTCCCGTTATACGATCGACGGAGAGAGCAGACTGACCGGAACCATCGGAGATATCGGAACCTCCAGTTTTTATCCGCCACATCATATGACAATGGGAGAGGGCGGAGCCGTCTATACAAAGAATCCGCTGCTTCATAAGATCGTGCGTTCTTTCCGTGACTGGGGAAGAGACTGCGTGTGCGCACCCGGACAGGATAATCTGTGTGGCCATCGTTTTGACCGCCAGTACGGGGAACTGCCGTTGGGATATGATCATAAATATGTATATTCGCATTTCGGATATAACCTGAAAGCAACGGATATGCAGGCGGCTGTGGGATGTGCCCAACTGCGCAAGTTCCCGTCCTTTGTAGAACGCAGAATTCATAATTTCAATTATCTGAAAGAAGCATTGAAAGGAACTGAAGACAAACTGATCCTTCCGGAAGCATGTGAGAATTCCGAACCGAGCTGGTTTGGATTCCTGATCACCTGCAGGGAAGGCGTGGACAGAAATCAACTGGTACAAAAGATCGAAGAAAAAGGTGTACAGACCCGTATGCTTTTTGCGGGAAATCTGATCAAGCATCCCTGCTTTGACCAGATGCGTGCGACAGGAAAAGGCTATCGTGTAGCAGGAAGTCTGGAAAATACAGACCGGATCATGACGGATACGTTCTGGATCGGTGTCTATCCGGGGATGACGGATGCGATGCTGGATGCAATGGCAGATGCGATCAAGGAAGCACTGGAATAATATTTGAAAACGCGCAGCTAAAGGCACAGGAATGAGCTCTGGAACAGGGGATAACCGCGAGTTGACATAATATGAAAAACTGGAAAGCTGCGGCGGATTACAGGAAGGAAGAAGTATGATACTGGACGAAAAACTGAGATGGTTTGGTTTCTGGCTGCTGGACAGTCTGAAAGGAAAACAGATAAGAACATATTATGATCAGATTCAGCGGGCGTGGCAAGAGGGAACATCGATTCGGGAGACCGAAGAGCGGATTCGGGCACTGATCGCCCATGCGGTGAAGACAACAGAATTCTATAAGGATTACCCGGAAGATATTGAACTGACAGATCTTCCGGTAGTCAACAAAGATACGTTTCGACAGAATTATGAGAAGTTCCTTTCGACAACCTATAAAGATGCACCGGATAACAGGGTGATGTGTACGAGTGGTTCTACCGGAACTCCCCTTCGCATGATCCAGAACCGGGACAAAATCCGTCACAACACGGCGGGTGGTATATTCCTGGGAGCAGCAGCCGGATATTATATCGGTATGAAAGAGGCTTTTATCCGTGTGTGGGTCAATAATGTAAAGAAAAGTAAGTTTCAGCTTTTTCAGGAAAATCTGATCATGATGGACAGTTCCCGGATGGATGAGCAGGCACTGGAAAGGATGTTCCGGGTGATCGAGAAGAAAAAAGTAAAATGTCTCGTCGGCTATTCGTCAGCACTTGGGGAACTGAGCAATTATATTCAGAAAACAGGAAAAGATTGTAGCCGCTGCAAGGTGAAAGCGATTATTCCGATTTCTGAGACGATGCCGGAACCGGTGCGCCGGACACTGGAAAAACAGTTTGACTGCCCGGTACGTGCCTGGTATTCCAATGAAGAAAACGGAATTATGGGATTGCAGAATGAAGATAATGAGGGGTACCGGATCGACACCGAAACGTATTATTATGAAATCCTGAAGATGGATTCCGATGAACCGGCAGAGCCGGGAGAACTTGGAAGAATCGTGATCACGGATCTGTTTAATTATGCGTTTCCGATTCTCCGCTACGATAACGGGGATACGGCGGTGGCAACCAGAAAAGAGAAAAACGGCAGATACAGGCTGTATCTGGATGAACTTTACGGACGTCGAAGCGATCTGATCTACGACTGTGAAGGAAAGGCGGTAACACCGTATATTATTACCAATAATCTGTGGGATATCGAAGGGGTAAAACAGTATCGTTTTATCCAGGAAGATGTGAAAGACTATACCATCTGGTTAAACGGAGATCCGCAGAAGATGAATCAGGAAGAAATTCTCGGACGGATCCGCCCGTATCTGGGTGAAGAAGCCAGAATCAGGGTGGAACTGGTGGATGAGATCCCGGTGCTTGCTTCCGGAAAGCGCAAATACATAGAAAACCGGTGCGAAAAGTATAAGAATCAGACCGGTTTCTGCGGATAATAGGGAGAAACAGGTGGAAAAGAAAGAACAGAAAAAACGGATCGCTGCAAACACCCTGTATACCATGGGCGGGCTGATCTTTATGAACGGCGTTTTGCAGCTGATCATTACGCCGTTGCTCAACCGATATATGGGAGCAAAGCAGCTGGGAGAACTTTTGTATATTACAGGGTTGGTTGCGATTATCTGTCCGTCCGTCGGACAGGCGTTAAATACCAGCCGTTTGGTGGTGCGAAGATCACATGAGGTAACCAATGGAGACTACGACTGGATCCTGTTGCTGTTTGGCATACTGGGAAGCGGTGTGGCACTTTTTATGTCAAGAGACAGTATCAGCGGAATCCCTGTGGGGATCGGGGTGTTTGCCCTGTTTCTGCTGACGGTTTTCCGGTACTACGGGGATGTGGAATATCGACTGAATCTGAATTATCAGAGGTATTTTATTTATTATCTGCTGATCGGTATCGGATATCTTGCGGGATTTGTGATTTACCGTATCACAGATCGGTGGTTGTGGATCTATCTGGTCGGTGAGGTGGCTGCTCTTTGTTATGTGGCAGTTACAGGATCTGTATTTCATAAGTTTTTTCAGCGGAGCGGACATTTTTTTGTGGCGCTGGAGAGGGGATTTTTCCTGACATTGTCGTACCTGATCACAAACACCACAATGAATATGGATCGTCTGGTGATAAAGCAGATTCTTGGCAACGAACAGGTAACGATCTACTATGTGATTTCCCTGATCGGAAAGACCCTGGTGCTTCTGATCGCACCGATCAATACGATCGTGATTTCTTATCTGACAAAACGCAGAGAACTGTTAAACAGAAGTCAGTTTGGAAAGGCAGTGCTTGCGGGAGGCGGTGTGGCAGGTGTCTTTTTCCTTGGCTGCCAGGTGGGAACACCGCTCTTTGTCTGGCTGTTTTACCATGACCTGTTTCCGTCCATCAAAGGACTGGTCACGGTGGTCAATCTGGCACAGGTGCTGGGATTGTTTTCCGCATTTTTATTTATACTTGTTTTAACATTTACGGATGAAAAATGGCAGCTGTGGATACAGCTTGCACACTTCGTGATTCTGCTGACCGCATCGGTGCTGGCAGCAAAAAATTATGGGATGATCGGATTTGCCTGGGCATGCCTGGGAGCAAATACGCTTCGGGTTGTGGCAGTGATCGCACTGGGGATCTGGAAGGCAAAACCGGCGAAGAAAGAAGGGGAATGAAAAGATGCAGACAGGTGAAGTTCTTAGAAGAGTGGTGTTCAATCTTCTGGATGCTGCAAAAGGCGGTAGGCTGAAAAAATTAAAAGAAGTCAATAAAAGAGAGATCGTGGAAGGTGTGACGCCGGAATATATGGAGCGGAGGATCGATCTGCTTCTGGACTATGTAAAAAAACATTCTCCGTATTATAAAAAACATCCGGAATGGACAAAACTGGAAGATTTCCCGGTGATGACCAAGGGAGATTTTCTTGAGCATTATGAGGAAGTGCTGGTGGAGAACAGCAAAGAACAGGGTAATCTGTACCGGCTGAGTACCAGTGGTTCTACCGGAACGCCATTTACCGTTCTGTGTGACGGTGACAAGATGAACCGGGTCAATATGAACTTTATTTCCTGTATGGAACTGAACGGTTTCCGTCTGGGAATGAAGCGTGGGGAATTCCGTGCGTGGATAAAGGGGAAAAATACCATAAGTATGTGGAAATCTTTCAAAAATAATCTGGTCATGGTGGATATCTCCAACATGGGAGATGATTCTCTGGAAAAGATCTGTAAAGATATCGAGAAAAAGAAGATCCAGGTACTGGTGACCTATTCGAGTGCACTGACTGCATTGACCGGTTATATCCGACGGACGGGAAGAGATATCAGTAAGTGGAAGGTAGAGATGGTATTTTCCATGGGTGAGGCACTGCCGGATGCAACCTATGAACTGACAAAAGAAATATTCGGATATTCTCCGGTGCGTTCTTATGGAAATAATGAAAACGGTTTTATCGCAATTCAGCTGGGCGAGGATAGGGAATATACGATCGACCTGTATAACTTCTACCCGGAAGTGCTGAAGATGAACAGCGATGAGCCGGCAGAACCGGGAGAACTGGGACGGCTGGTAGTTACAGATTATTATAACAAAACCTTCCCGATGGTGCGTTACGACACCGGAGATACGGGAATTATGCGGATGTATCAGGATGAAAAAGGGCGGATGCATGGAAAATATGTGGAAATCTACGGCCGCCGCGGTTCTCTGATGTATAATTGTATGGGCGAGCCGCTGTCGATCCATGTATTTATGAACACGCTGTTAAAGTTTGAGGGTGTGGTCTATCAGGCAAAATGCATCCAGTGGGGACAGAAAGAGTATGAACTGCTGGTCAACGCAGACCGGAAAAAACTGGTGGAAGAGGATCTGATTGCCGCTTACCGGCATTATCTTGGAGAGGAAGCGGAGATCCGGATCACTTATGTGGACGAGATCCCGATTCAGGCTTCCGGAAAATTCATGGTCTGCGAGAATAAATGGGATGGAAGGAAGTAGAGGATATGAAGCAGAAAGTGTCTGATTATATTGCGGATCGTCTGGCACAGGAAGGGATCTGCCAGGTATTTACAGTGACGGGCGGCGGCGCGATGCATCTGAACGATTCTCTGGGACATCACCCGGGGCTGTCCTGCCTCTACCAGCATCATGAACAGGCGGCAGCGATGGCGGCAGAAGCTTATGCGAGGGTAGACAACCGGATGGCGGCGGTCTGTGTGACTTCCGGTCCGGGTGCGACGAATGCCATTACCGGAGCCTTGTGCGCGTGGATGGATTCCATTCCGATGATTGTCCTGTCCGGGCAGGTGCGATATGATACTACGGTACGTCACAGCGGTTTAAAGATCCGTACGATGGGAGTGCAGGAATATGACATCACGCCGTCCGTAGAACCCATGACAAAATATGCCGTCATGGTGACGGATCCGCTTACGATCCGGTATCATCTGGAGCGGGCGATCTATCTGGCAAAAACGGGTCGTCCGGGACCGTGCTGGCTGGATCTTCCGCTGAATATACAGAGTGCCATCATAGAAACCGATGATCTGAGAGCGTACGATCCGAAAGAGGATGAGAAAGAACTTCCGGCTCCGGTGACAGAAGAGATGGTGAAGAAGATTCTGGAAAAACTGAAACAGGCAGTGCGTCCGGTGATCTTTGCAGGTCATGGGATTCGACTGGCAGGTGCATATGACAGCTTTCAAAGGCTGGTGGAGCTGCTTGGGATCCCGGTAGTGACCGGAATGAGCAGTATCGATCTGATGGAATCTGCACATCCGCTGTATGTGGGAAGAAACGGAGGAACGGGAAATCGTCCGGGAAACTTTGCAGTGCAGACCTGTGATGTATTATTTTCCATCGGAAGCAGACAGAGTTTTTTACAGACCGGATTTGCCTATGAAAAATGGGCGGCACATGCGTATACGATTCTCAATGATATCGACGGGGAGGAACTGAAAAAAGAGACACTTCACGTGGATCTTCCGGTGGTGGCAGATGCAAAAGAGCTGATCGAAAAGTGTATCCACATGCTCGAAGAAGCAGGGTGCAGCCGTGCACACCCCTGGTTTGCAGATGAGAAAGAATCCTCCTGGAGAGAGAAGTGCCGTCACTGGAGGGAAAAATATCCGGTAGTGACGGAAGAAAAATACAAAGAACCGGAACCGGGACGAACAAATATTTATGCATTTTATGACAGTTTGTCAAAAGTGCTTCCGGAAGGGGAACAGATCCTGGTCAGTGTGGGAACCTCACGTGTGGCGGGAAGTCAGGCAATCTATCTGAAAAAAGGTCAGAGATTTTACACCAATGCCGTGACTGCATCGATGGGTTACGGGCTCCCGGCGGCGATTGGTGTATGCGTTGGATCCGGGGAAAAAGAAGTAATCTGTGTGAACGGGGAAGGGTGTATGCAGATGAATCTGCAGGAGTTACAGACCATCCGGCACCATAACCTGCCGATCCGGATCTTTGTGATCAATAACGAAGGATACCATTCCATCCGTCAGACCCAGACGGCTTATTTTGGCGGTCATCTGGTGGGTGTGGGTGAGGAGAGCGGGGATCTCAGCTTCCCGGATCTTTCCCGACTGGCACCGGCGTATGGATTTGCTTATAAAGAATGCAGAAACAGTGTGACACTGGAAGAGGATCTGCGGGCGGTCATGGAAGTTCCGGCACCTGTGATCTGTCAGGTTTTTGTGTCGAAACTCCAGAAGACGGAGCCGAAACTGGCATCCAGACAGCTTCCGGATGGAACCATGGTGTCGGCATCACTGGAAGATATGTATCCGTTTCTTTCGAGAGAAGAGATGGAGGAGGAAGGCGTATTATGGAAAGAGTGATCGTGACAGGAGCGACCAGTATGATCGGAGAAGCGCTTATTGAGGAATGCCTGAAACATGGAATCTCTGTATGTGCGGTGATCCGGAAGGATACGGCAAGAAAAGATCGTCTGCCGGAAGATCCGCATCTGGAACTGGTGGAATGCAGTCTGGAAGAACTGGCAGCACTGCCGGAAAAAGTGACAGGATCTTTTGATACGTTTTACCATATTGCCTGGGGGTATACCGGTGCGGCAAGAAATAAAAGTACCAGGCTACAGAGTAAGAACATTGATTATACCCTGGATGCGGTAGAGGCAGCTGCAAAGCTTGGCTGTAAACGATTCATCGGAGCGGGTTCCCAGGCGGAATATGGACCATTGGATCAGGAAATGATCGGCCCTGATGCGCCGGAACATCCGACAACTCCGTATGGGGTAAGCAAACTGGCAGCGGGAAAACTCTCGAAACTTTTATGCAAAGAGCTTGGAATCGAATGGATCTGGCCGCGGATCTTCAGCGTATATGGAATCTATGATAAAGAAAGTACCATGGTAATGACGGCAATTCATCAGTTCCTTGCAGAAGAAGAAACAGCATTCACCCCGGGGGAACAGGAATGGGACTATCTGTACAGCAAAGATGCAGGACGGGCTTTTTATCTAATCGGGGAAAAAGGAAGAGACGGTTCGATCTACTGTGTGGGGAGTGGAAAGGCGAAACGGCTGTATGAATATATTTACCAGATCCGGGATGTGGCAAATCCGAAGGCTACTCCGGGGATCGGGAAAAAGTCCTATGGTGTACAGCCGGTGATGCACCTGTGCGCGGATATATCGAGTCTGAAAAATGATACCGGTTTTGAACCGGCGTATGAATTTTCCAGCGGAATCCGGGAGATGGTCCGCTGGATGAAGGAGAAAGACAAATGAAAAAGAAAATCTCTGTGGTGATACCCACATACAATGAAGAGGGGAATGTAAAACCGCTGGCAGAATCCATTGTCGCAGTGATGGAGACAGAACTTCCGGAATACCGGTATGAGATTCTGTTTATCGACAACCATTCTAAGGACAGAACGCGGATGTATCTGCGGGAACTGTGCGCAAAGAATAAGAACATAAAGGCAATCTTTAATGTCAGAAACTTCGGTCAGCTGCGCTCTCCGGTCTACGGACTGAAACAGGCAACCGGGGACTGTGTGATTCGGATGTGCGCGGACTTCCAGGATCCGGTAGATATGATCGTAAAGTTCGTAAGAGAGTGGGAGAAAGGATCCAAAATTGTCATTGCCATCAAAAAAGCGAGCAAAGAAAACCGGATGATGTACTGGATCCGTGGATGCTATTATAAACTGATCCGGAAAATAACAGATATTGATCATATCGAACAATTTACCGGCTTTGGACTATATGATAAAGCATTTGTGGATGTGGTGAGAGATCTTCATGATCCGATGCCATATCTGAGAGGAATCATTGCGGAACTGGGATTTGATTATACGGCGATTCCTTATGAACAGCAGAAGAGAAAAGCGGGAAAGAGCAAAAATAATTTTTACAGTTTGTACGATTATGCGATGATCGGGATTACTTCGTATTCGAAAGTAGTTCTCCGGATGGCGACGTTTCTTGGATTTTTTGTGGGAGGTGTCAGTGTGGTGGCAGGGATTATTTATTTTATCCTGAAAATGCTGTACTGGGATCGATTTACCGCAGGCATGGCACCGTTACTCATCGGAATGTTCTTTCTGGGAGCAACGCAGCTGTTTTTCATCGGTCTGCTGGGAGAATATGTGCTGAGCATTAATACCCGTGTGCTGGATCGTCCGCTGGTAGTAGAGGAAGAAAGACTGAATTTTGAAGAGAAAGAGGACAGTGAAAATGAAAGCAAAACTGGCAAAGCGTAAAACAGGATTCTGTATGCGGATGAAAGAAAGCTGGAAGGAAATGAAATTGTGGGATGCAGAAGAACTCAATAAGCTGGACTGGGTGATCTCAGCACTGATCCTGATTTTTCTGTTTTTTACCTGTGCCTATGGAGATCTGATGCTGACGGGAAACAGGTCATTTCTGATGTATGAACACTTTACAGATTTTTATAAGGCAAGCTATGAGCAGTCCCACGGATATTATGCCAATTATCTGCCGAGTACTTTTCTGGCATATGCGATCTGGAATCTGCCGTTGTATCTGACCGGTCATGCGCCACAGGCGATGCTGACAAACAGTTTTATCAATAATATGTGGTATAAACTGCTTCCGGTGCTTCTGTATTATGCGACTTCCCATCTGATCTACCAGATCGGTGTGGAAGCAGGGTTCGGAGAAAAGAAAGCAAAGCTTTGTAAGTTTGCATTTCTGGTATTCCCGATCGGGGTGTTCAGTCAGTTTATTTTCAGCCAGTATGATATCTTTACCGTATTTTTCATGGTACTGGGCCTGTATTTTTATGTGAGAGGCGGCTTATGGAAGTTCGCACTGTCTTTCGGTGTTGCGGCAACATTCAAATATCACGCACTGCTGTTCTTCCTGGTACTGCTGGTTTTACGGGAGAAAAAGATCCGCAACCTGATCAAATATGCAGTGGTTATGGCAGTTCCGCTGATGATCGAAGTGCTGCCGAATATCGGAAATATTTATTTCAAGCGCAATGTTCTGGGATTTGGCGTTTTGAAATTTGTGCAGAAACCATTCACCATTGGCTTCTTTGACGGAATCAATCTTGTGGCGGTAACAGCAGCTTTCATGCTGGTGTGGGCGTATCAGAAAAAGACAAAAGACAACCGGGAAATGTTTTCCTGGGGCATTTTCTTCTGTGTGGGAATGAGTTTTGCAATCTTCGGATTCTCTTCCTGGAACCCGCAGTGGCTGCTGATGCTGGTGCCGTTTCTGGTGTTAAATATTTTCATGAATGAAAACGGCAATCTGCTGGTGATGGTGACAAATGTGCTGATCGTTGCACTGTATATCTTCTGCAGCCAGAACCTGGTAGATGAGCAGATAATGAATTACGGAATCCTGAAATACATCCTTCCGGGACAGCAGTTTGCGGTGAGAATGTGGGATCTGTATATGTTCCATGATGAAAAAATGCTCTGCTCTGCGATGTGGGTGGTGCTTCTGGTCTATGTGGTCTTCGGGCATCCGAAATACCATATCCGGAAAGGAACCGAGATCGCAAAAGGGCTGGTATGGCAGATCCGTGCGGCATTTCTGGTCAGTGTGTTTGCATTTGTGATTCCGGCATCGATCTGTGCGCTTGGCATGTTCCAGGGGAAAATTGTTCTGTTGGATAACAGCCGTCAGGATCTGGAACCGGACAATATCATTCAGGTAGATGAAAGCTCTTCAGTGAGCCAGGATCTGACGATGGAGGGAAGTGTACTGTCGAATCTGAAGATCCGTGTCTATACCGGAGAAAAGAGCATTTCTGATACACTTACAGTGGAACTGATTGACAAAGAAACCGGGGATGTGGTATATCAGGGAGAAAAAGAGACGGACGGTTTTACGACCAATTCGGCGCTGTATTCTTTCATCGGCGAGAAAGTTTCGGTGGAAAAAGGAAAAACGTATGAGCTGCGGATCAGCAGCGAGGCGGAAGAAGGATCCGGTATCGGTCTGTATTGTGTGACAGCAGACAGTGAAACACAGCTTCTGGCAGAGACAGAGGCCAGAGATGAACTTCCGGCAAGCCGGCTGCAGATGCGTGTGACAGGGGAACAGTAAAAGCGGCCTGCAACAAAATGACAGAAACAGGAAAATTCAAGAGTATAAAAAGGGGAGAAAAGGATGAAGCAGACAGAAAGTCCGGCGATCCGGGCGATACAGGAGATTAAAAAAGCGGTCATCGGAAAGGATGACTGTATCATAAAAGTGATGACTGCGATTCTTGCAGGAGGACATATTCTGATCGAGGATGTGCCGGGAGTGGGAAAGACCACGCTGGCACTGGCTTTTTCCAAAGCGCTGCATCTCGAGCAGAACCGTATTCAGTTCACGCCGGATGTACTGCCGGGAGATGTGACCGGATTTTCATTATATCAGAAAGCGACCGGTACCTTTGAGTATCAGCCGGGGGCTGTTATGTGTAACCTGCTTCTGGCGGATGAGATCAACCGTACTTCACCGAAGACGCAGGCGGCACTTCTGGAAGTCATGGAGGAAGGGAAAGTAACGGTGGATCAGATTACCCATGAGTTGCCCAAACCGTTTGTGGTTATTGCAACCCAGAATCCGGTGGGAAGTGCGGGAACATCCATGCTTCCCCAGTCACAGCTGGATCGTTTTATGATCTGTATGCACATCGGATATCCGGATATGAAATATGAACTGGAAATCGTGAAAGGCAAGATTACGACAGATCCGCTGGATCTGGTAGAACCGGTGATGAATGGAGCACAACTTCTGCGCCTTCAGGATGAGATCCATAAAATTTATATTCATGATGCGGTCTATCAGTATATCGGGAAGCTGGTCAATGCAACAAGAAAACATTCCCTGATCGAGCTTGGAATTAGCCCAAGAGGAACGATCGCACTGGCAAGGATGGTACAGGCACTGGCGTATCTGCGGGGGAGAAATTATGTACTTCCGGTGGATGTCGAGGAGGTTTTTATCGATGTGGAAGCACATCGTATCCAGCTGAATGGAAAAGCACGTGTAAACAGAGTAACCGCTGAACAGATACTGAAAGATATTCTGGAGGGAACGACAAAACCTTCCGTGGTGAGAAAATGAAGAACAAATTACTATATTTCGGACTGTTGGTGGTCACGCTGTATCTGGCCATCCTCTATGACAGTCCCATGCTTCTGGGTTTTGGCCTGATGGAAATGGTACTGCCGGTTATATCCGGCATTCTGATGTTATGGACAGCGGCACATATGAAGGCACAAATCTATCTCCCTATCGGAGTTGCCGAAAAAGAGCAGCCGGTTAATGTGGGGGTGCGGATCGAAAATAAGAGCCGGATCCCGGTATCCAGGCTGGAAGCAAAAATAAAGATACAGAACAGATTTTATCAGCCGGAAAAAGAAGTGATTTTTCAGGGAATGGCTGATGGGAGAGGAACGACCCGCCTGACAACAGCCATTACCAGCAGTCAGTGCGGGTTGGTTGCGTTATGGGTGGAACAGGTAAAAATATGGGATCTGTTTCATCTGTTCGGAAAAAGGATCGAGACAGATGGAAAAGAGGAGCTTTCAGTACTTCCGGAGTATTATGAGGCCTTGCTAGAAATCACACCGCAGATTCGGGAACAGTTGATTGAAAGTGAAGAATATGATGAGAAACGGCCAGGAGATGATCCCTCTCAGATTTTCCAGATCCGGGAGTACCGGGAAGGTGACAGGATGCAGAGGATCCACTGGAAAGCCAGTGCACGTACCAGTCAGCTGATGGTAAAAGATTACAGCATGCCGATCGGACTGGGAGCACTGTTGCTTTTTGATCTTCAGGTTCCGGAAGAATCGGGAGCAGTTTTTCTGGATCAGGCAATAGAGTACGGACTTGCTATTCTGCAGGGATTTTTGAATCAGGAATATCCGCCGCGGGCGGCGTGGTATAACTGTCGGACACAGAATATGGAACAGATAGAGATCAGGGAAACAGAAGATCTGTATCTGCTGACTTCGCGGCTGTTTCAGGCAGGATCTTACCGGGAAGAGATTCTTCTGGAAGAAGCCTATAAACATTCTTATCCGCAGGACGGATACAGTATCTGTCTGCGGATTACTACAGATGGTCAGTGGTGGGAGGATGGGATCCTGAAAGGTGAGCTGACACGTACCGGACTTGAGACAGAGGGGATCAGCGTATGAGACGACAGACAGAAGAGTGGCATCCGACGGGAATCCAGGTGGCAGGAGAGAAAAAAATAAAGATTGAATCCAGGAGACGACAACAAAAGCATGGCGTGCTGCTGCGTTGTGTATATCTGTATCTGTGCATGGTGGGAACAATTCTCACATTCAGACTGGATCTTGGAATGAAGTTCCGGGTACTTCCGGTAGCAGGAGTGTTGTTACTGTTTGTGTTACTTGCAATATTAAAAAGTATCTGGAGACCATGGGGAAGATGGGTATACCGGGGAGCATATCTGTTAATCTTTCTGACGGGAGGTCTGGGATGGAAACATCTGGCCGCAGGATGGCAGGCAGCGGAAAACAGTATCCGGCATCAGTTGTCGGTATATTATGGGGTGACACTGGCAGAAAAAACACCGTTGCTTTCCGGGGAACGGGGAGAACTGTTGCTGATCGTTATTTTTGCACTGTTTTTCTGGAGTATGGAAACAGCGGTGGTACGAAAAGGGCGGGCAGGGCTTTTGGTAGCTTCGGAGATTCTGATCGTGCTTTTGGAACTGATGTGTGGCTGCCGTTTCCTACAGCCGGGAATCTTTCTGATCGGAGGATCTCTGCTGGCATTGCTCGCGATGGGACAAAACCATGGAGTAAGCAATCAGCGGATCCTCTATCGTTCCGGGCTGTGGGCAGGAGGGCTGGTTCTTTGCCTGTCACTTCTGGCAGGACCAGCCGGTTCGATGCTGGCAAAACAGACAAACGGCTGGAATGAATGGCTGTATCAGAAGGTACAGAAAAAAACCAGTGAGATTTCCCGGGCAATGGAAAGCCAGAACGGGTTATTTGGCAATCATAATCCGACGGCGGATGGCAGTCTGAATAACTATCCGGTAGAACAGAAGGATGAGATCGATCTTACAGTACATACCTCCGGGAAACCGGTACATAATATGTATCTGCGGGGATTTACCGGCGGAACATATCAGGGGAATTACTGGAGCGGCGTGGATCAGAAAGATTTTGCGGATGCGTTTTCAGAAGCGGACAGCGGCTGGCAGGTACAGAATATTCTCTACCGTTACATCGGGTCCCGCTCTTCGGAAGGGGAAGGAACTGTGACGGTTACCAGAGAAAATCCGGGCGGTGATTATGGATATATTCCTTACGGCTGTGCGGTGCCGGATGATGAAAATGTGCAGGCGGACGGCTGTTATGCCAGTGCCGGAAAAGAGATCTCGTACCAGGGTTATGTAAACTGGACAGAATGGATGGATCCACAGCCTTCGAAAGATGCGGAGTCAGAGATCGAGAGCGCTTACCGGGAATATGTGGCGAAAGAATATCTGAAAGTTCCTGTGGAAGGACTGGATCATCTGCGTTCGTACTGTGAACAGCAGAATCTGCAGTCGGTACAGGAGGTTATCGATTTTGTGGTACGGGATGTGCAGGAAGGACGTACGTACAGCATGGATCTGGAACCGGTTCCGGCGGATCGGGATTTTGCAGAGTATTTTTTCTTTGATCAGAAAAAAGGATACTGTATTCATTATGCGACAACAGCAACGCTGATGTTCCGTCTGCTTGGTGTGCCGGCGAGATATGTTACCGGATATGTGGTGACACCGGAGGAGTTTACGGAAGATGGAGATGGCTATACGGCACAGGTACCGGATACACAGGCACATGCGTGGGTGGAAGTTTACCGTTCCGGAAAAGGCTGGATCCCGGTAGAAGTGACACCGGGTTATCAGGAGAACACCGGTGGAAATGAAAATCAGGAAGTGACCGGAGAGGAAAGCACACTGACACCGGAACCGACTGCGGAGCAGTCCCAGGATGCAACACCGGAGCTTACCGAAACTCCACAGCCGGAGCAGGAAGAGGCATCGTTGACACCGGAGAGTGAAAACGGTCAGGGAACAGAAGAACAGGAGACAAATACGGAAAATGGATCCGGAGAACAGAGACCGGAGGGAATCGGACATGCATTCCTGAAACTTTTCGTGATACTGTTGATTCTTGTCGGGCTGGCCGGTGGCAGTGTGGGTATAGTTGCTCTTCGCAGAAAACGGATATTGCAGGAGCGAAACAGTTGCTTTTTCCAGAAAGATATCAACAGGGGAATCTGTGAGATTTCCTACGCGATTTATGGGATTTTCCGGGATGCAAAGGAAGCCGGAGTGCTGCAGGAAGTCCCGGAACAGAACGATGACCGGGAATTTGCCCGCCAGACAGAAAAAATTCTCCCGTGGATGGAAGAGGGGACATATACAGCAATTGTGGAACTGGTAGAGCGGGCATCGTTCGGACCGGATCCTCTGACAAAGAAGGATCGGACCCGGTGTTATCAGTTTTATGAGAGTCTGGAGCAGCAGTTCTGGACACAGATGCCGAAACAGAAAAGATTCTGGTGGAAATACATGAAAGCGTATAAAACTTCATAAACTAGGAAAAAGGCATCGGGCAGTCTGTGAAAATATGAAAGAAAAACTTCGTATGATCCTGGCAGTGACAGGGATCTTTCTGTTGCTTCCTCTGCTTCTGACGGTTTTTCTGTCGGGCAGAGAAGTGTTGCGCATAAAAAAACAATGGAATATGGAATCGCTTCTTCCCATGATGATGTGCAGGGAAATCCCCTGGGAGTATGAGGCGGAGATGAAAAAAGTACAGGCTGTTCTTACAAGGAGCAGCCTGTACTTGCGTATAGAAGAGACTGGGATGGATGGGGAAGACTGGGAACAACTGTGGAGGGAAGTGAAAGCAGCGCAGCATCAGAAAGGGTATCAGCAGGCATACCGGAGTATGGAGGCAGCAGCCAAAGATACTGAGGGGGAGATGCTTTTTTACCGGTCGAAGGTTTGTGAGGGTGTGTTTCACCGGATCAGCAGCGGTGCGACCCGTGACGGGCTGGAAGTGTTTGGAAAGATGGAGAAAGGATATCTTCTCAGTGTGGACAGCAACTGGGATATGTATGGGGAGGGCTATCTGAGCGGTCATTATTTTTCGGAGGAAGCACTGCGAAAACAGTTGGAAAAGGCATATCCCGGGCTGGTATTTACGGAAGAATCACTGGAAAAACAGATAAATATGCATAAACGGGACAAAGTGGGACACATTTTGTCCTTGACAGTTGGGAATGAAACAATCTCAGGGGAAGAATTTCGCAAGCTTCTGGAACTGCCGTCGAGTAATTTTACGATGCAGGCGGCAGACGGGAAAATTCGCTTTTTATGTAAAGGACAGGGGCACGGGCTGGGACTTTCGCAGTATGGAGGAAATGTGCTGGCGAAAGAAGGAAAATCGTATCGGGAGATTCTGCGGTATTATTTTCCGGAGTGTGAAGTGAAAAAAGAAGATTCCTGACCGGATAGAAAAACGGTGTATACTTCTGAAAAATCAGGGAATTCTATAGATAAAGAATCTGGATGAGTAACTGGGACTGACGGGGACGGTTACTGGTTTTGTTCTTTAGTATAGAATAGCAGAGGTGAAGATGATGAAAAAAGAAAAGACATTGCGTATGGCAGTTACCGGTGCGTTGCTTCTGACTGTGGTTGCGGCGGGAATCTCCATGTACCGGACGGATACAACGCCGAAAAAAGAAAGTAAAGCACAGCAGGAGGAAGAGAGCAAAGATGTGACGAGTAAAGATGCCGAGGCGCAGGATACCGGAGAACTGGCAAAGAATACCACAGAAAATCAGGAAGCGACTCCGTCGCCAACCATGAATCAGGATAACCCGGACAATGCAATCCCTCCGGCACAGGAAGACGAAAATGGACAGGAAACCGCAGATGCCCGGGAATCTGCCGATACATCCGCAGCTGTGCAGCCGGAACTGAACTTTACCGAGGACAGCCAGATGCTCTGGCCGGTCAACGGTCAGGTAGTGATCGATTACAGCATGGATGCCACCACATATTTTCCGACACTGGATCAGTACAAATATAACGATGCCCTGATGCTTGGCTGCGAAAGCGGTGAGCCGGTACAGGCAGCAGCCAATGGTCAGGTGGTCTCCATCAGCGAAGATGTTGAGACAGGAACTACCATGGTCATGGATCTCGGAAACGGCTATCAGGCAACCTATGGACAGCTGAAAGACATCACCGTAGAACCGGGACAGACCGTGGAGAGCGGAACCATCCTTGGCTACGTCAGTGACCCGACAAAATATTATGTCAAAGAGGGCGCAAACCTGTACTTTGCCATGACCAAAGACGGCAATCCCATCGACCCGATGATCTATATCGAGACGGTGACAGAATAGAAAGATCCGTCTGTCTGGAAATTCGTTTCAGACAGGCGGATTTTGCCGTTACATTTCCTGTATGGACAGGCGGAGGGGAATGTGCTACCATAGAGCAAAGCATTATTATTTCTATCGTCTAGGAAATCTAATATCATATCTTTTTCAATTCCAGATTCCATATCCAGAAATCGGAATGCAGGTAATCAAAACAATCACAAAAACACCAATAAAAATCAAAACAGGAGGAGAGAAAACGAATATGTGTCAGGCAGTGGATGAAATGATAGAAGATGGAAGAAATGAAGGAAGAAAGGAAGCAACTGTGAGAATTCTGACTGGTCTGATAAGAGATGGAATCTTATCAATAGAGGAAGCAGCGAACAGAGCGGGGATGTCAGTGGAAGAATTAAAAATAAATATTGAAAACGCAGCAAAAAATAGTAGGGTAGAAAAAAGAACAAAAGAAAGGAACGTGTATGATGAAAAAAGCATGGTGGAAAGAGGCGATTGTTTATCAGATCTACCCGAGAAGTTTTATGGATTCGAACGGGGATGGAATCGGAGATATTCCCGGCATTATCAGCAAGCTGGATTATCTGAAAGAACTGGGAATTGATGTGGTGTGGCTGTGTCCGTGTTTTAAATCACCGAACGATGACAACGGCTATGATATCTCGGATTACCGGGATATCATGGATGAGTTTGGAACGATGGATGATTTTAAGGAACTGCTGAAACAGACGCATGAACGGGGAATGAAATTGTTGCTGGATCTGGTGGTAAATCACAGTTCCGACGAACATCCCTGGTTTGTGGAATCCAGAAAATCAAAAGATAATCCATACCGGGATTACTACATCTGGCGAGATGGAAAAGACGGAAAAGAGCCAAATAACTGGACCTCTTATTTTTACGGTCCCGCATGGAAATACGATGAGGCGACCGATCAGTATTACCTGCACATCTTCTCGACCAAACAGCCGGATCTAAACTGGGAGAATCCAACCGTACGGCATGAGATCTACGATATGATGAAATTCTGGCTGGATATGGGATGCGACGGTTTTCGGATGGATACGGTAAACATTTATTCCAAAACTCCGGGACTGCCGGATGGAAAACCGGGAGAAAATATCGGGGAAGAATACTTCCAGGATGGTCCGAGGATCCATGAATTCCTGCAGGAGATGAACCGGGAAGTGCTGTCAAAATATGACATCATGACGGTTGGTGAGCTGACCGGCGGATGTATCGAGGAATCTCTGCAGTATGCAAACAATGAGGGAACAGAACTTGGCATGGTCTTCCAGTCCGAACAGAACCTGATGGACTGCGGAGACAAACGATTCAGCTACCGGAAAGTGCCACTGTCAGAATTAAAAGTCTGCTTCAGCAAATGGCAGACGTATTTTCAGGGACGGGCGTGGAACAGCCTGTACTGGACCAACCACGATCAGCCAAGAACGGTATCTCGTCGTGGAAATGACAAAGAATACCGGAAAGAAAGCCAGAAAATGTTATACACCATGCTTCTGACCATGCAGGGAACCCCTTATATTTATCAGGAGGAAGAAATCGGTATGACCAATGTATATTTTGACAATATTGAAGACTATGACGATGTGGAGATCAGAAGCTACTGGGATCGCTATGTGGTTCACGGGGATGAAGACCCGGAAAAAACACTGGACGGTATCCACTACAGAGCCAGAGACAACGCGAGAACCCCGATGCAGTGGGATGATTCGGAAAATGCAGGATTTACCACCGGTACCCCGTGGCTGAAAGTGAATCCAAATTATAAAGAGATCAATATAAAAGAAGCTCTGGAAGATGAGAATTCGATTTTCCACTATATGCAGCGGCTAATCCGGACGCGAAAAGAAAATGAGGTTGCTGTCTACGGTGATTTTATTGAGTATGAACCGGAAAATGAAGAGCTGTATCTGTATGAGCGAAACTTTGAAGGGAAAAAACTGTTTGTGGTACTGAATTTTACGGAGAATCACGCACAGTTCCATCTTCCGGAAGCCATTGATCCGGAAGGTTCACGGCTTCTGATCAGCAATTACGATGAAACTCCTGAATTACAGAGCAGACAGCTGCGACCGTATGAGGCAGCAGTATATCTGTGGGAAAAATAAAGATAAGTGAGGACAACCGGAATCTGTTTTGAATAAAACGATTTCGGTTGTTTTTTTGATTCCCTTTTTGAAAAGGTATGTGTATAATGAATAACGGGAAGTGAACGAAATGAATTATACATATATATTACAATGCAGTGACGGAACTTATTACACCGGCTGGACGAACGATATAGCAAAACGACTGAAAACGCACAATGAGGGGAAAGGTGCAAAATACACAAGAGCCCGTCTGCCGGTGACACTGGCATATTATGAGGCATTTGAGACAAAAGAAGAAGCCATGCGCCGGGAGTGGGAGATCAAACAGCTGACCAGAAAGCAAAAGGAGAAACTGGTTCTGTGATTGCAGAAAAACTGGAATAAGAGGAAATGAAAGGAAGGAACAAATGAAGAAAAGAGGAAAATGGTTGACTGCCATGGGACTTGCGATGCTGCTTACACTTCAGACACCTGTAGCGGCTGTAGTTGAAGCAAGTACAGATGGTGGAATACAACAGGAAATGACTGTGGAAAACCAGAAGGGGACAAAAGAGGATCGAGATGAGTCTGAAGTACAGAGCGAAGAAGAACAGAGTGAAAAACAATCTGATCTGGAAATACAAAAGAATGATATAATTGACGAAGAAAGAACAGAAGTTATACCGCAGGAAGCTTCACAGATGTCGGAATCTGTAAAGAAAGAGCAGATAATCTATACCTGGAAATACGATGCAGAAATCGGCTGGCAGCTATGGAAAAGTGAGGGGGAAGAGGAAGAAAAAATCTGTGCACCGGGAGTTTATATTTTAAAAGATGGTATTTACTATCTGGGTGTGTATGAAACAGAAGATAAAGAAGTAAGCAGAATCAAAGAGGAAGAGCCAGAGCAAGGTGTGTTGAAAGAAGGAATGGTTTCTGTCACAGATACTACACCAGTGATAACGGACGAGGAAAAAGAAATTATTTTGCAGGAAGGTACATATTACTTTTCTTATGAGACCGGGGGAGAAGAGGAGAGTCAACAACCGAGAGATGGAAAATATCTTACCAATACATGGGTGCATCCGGGAGAAGATGTGTCTGTCTGGTATTATGTAAACAAAGAGGGCGTGCAGGAAGATCCTGCATTGCACGAAGGACCTATGCAGAATGAAACGGGTTATTTTTATCTGGATAAACAGGGGAAAAGTCAGTCGGGTAAGTTTAAAATTAATGGCGTTATTTATAACTATGACGGAAAAGGAAACAGAAGTCAGATTCGTGATGGATGGCAGCAGGATGGAAACAACTGGTATTATATAGAAAATGGTCAGCAGGCAACGGGATGGAAAAATCTTCAGAGCAACTGGTATTATTTGAATCCGCAAAATGGAATATTACAAAAAGGAGTTTTCAGAGATTATACAGGAACATTATATTATGCGGACAGTAACGGAAGAATGATTTCCGGAAATGGGTGGAAGCAGATAGGAACGGCCTGGTATTGGCTGCAAGCTGGCGGAGCATTGACAACCGGATGGATCAATACCGGAGGTAACTGGTATTATCTGGATCCCAATACCGGAGCAATGCATACCGGATGGTATCAGGTAAACGGAAGCTGGTATTATTCTGATGGAAGCGGGATGATGCAGTCCGGAGGCTGGATAAACCTTGGAGGAACATGGTACTATCTGGGTGGAAGCGGAGCAATGTATACAGGCTGGTTGAACCTTGGAGGGAAGTGGTATTATCTGGATCCTGGAAGCGGAGCAATGAGAACCGGTTGGTACCGGGATGGGGCAACCTGGTATTATTCTGACGGAAGCGGAGCGATGGTATCCGGAGGCTGGTTGAATCAGGGAGGAACGTGGTACTATCTGAGCGGAAGCGGAGCAATGTACACAGGCTGGTTGAATCTTGGAGGGAAGTGGTATTATCTGGATCCCGGAAGTGGAGCAATGAGAACCGGCTGGTATCGAGATGGAGCAACCTGGTATTATTCTAACGGAAGCGGAGCGATGCAGTCCGGAGGCTGGATAAACCTTGGAGGAACGTGGTACTATCTGAGTGGAAGCGGAGCAATGTATACAGGCTGGTTAAATCAGGGAGGAAGCTGGTATTATCTGGATGGAAACAGTGGAGCAATGCATACCGGTTGGTATCAGGTAAATGGAAGCTGGTATTATTCTGACGGAAGCGGAAAGGTGGAAGCTGGACGTTGGATGAATCAGGGAGAAACCTGGTATTACCTTAGTGGAAGCGGTGCCGCTTTCACAGGATGGCAAAAGATTGGAAATACCTGGTATTATTTCTATGATGATTGCCGTATGGCAGCGAATACCTGGATCAATAATTACTATGTCAATAGCGACGGTGCCTGGAGTGATACGGCTACAGTAATGCCGGGTGCAACATATAATTACGCATTCCCAACAGCACAGACCAAAAAAGGATTACAGGTAAAAGATGGCATGGAAGATGATGCCAGCAATCTTGGGGTGAAACATGCAGTTGTCAATATTGCTTTAAACCATGTGGCATCTGGAAGTGGTATTGAATATCAATATCAGGGGAAAACATATTATATGAATACCGGGTATATCCATGAACTGGATCGTCAGATTAAAGAGCTTCATAACAGAGGCATGGTTCTTACTGCTGTTATCGTTCTTCAATGGAATTACCAGCAACAGGATCTGATTCTTCCTGGAGCACGTAGTTATGGATATAATCTTTATGGATGGAATACGCAGGAGGCAACAGGGAAGCAGCATCTGGAAGCAATTTGCTCTTTCTTGGCAAATCGATATGCGGCACCGGATATGGGCGTGGTAAACTGGATTTGTGGTAATGAAGTTAATGCCTGGAAAGATTATCATTACAGCGGTAGTGTGGGATTTGATCAGTATATGGAATACTATGCGCAGGCATACCAGCTGTTATACAATTGTGTGAAACATGCATACAGTAACGGACGTATCTATATGTCAATTGACCATACATGGACGTATAACCGCAGAGCTAATTGTTATACCAGTAAGAGTGTGTTGGATCGTTTTGCGCAGCTGATGAATCAGAAAGGTATTTCAGACTGGATGATCGCATTTCATCCATATCCGGCACCGGAATTACAGTCAGATTTCTGGAATCGGACACTGGATGTAATTGACAGTGAAAATTCGCCGATTATTACCATGGCCAATCTTTCATATTTTACGGAATATGTAAAGAAAAATTATGGTGCAGGTAAAAGGATTATTCTGTCAGAATGTGGATTTACATCTGTTACAAACGGGAATGACAGACAGGATATTCAGGCTGCAGCGATTGCGTACGGTTATTATCTTGCAGAGACAAATGACATGGTGGATTCTTTTGTTGTACATCGACAGGTAGATCACAGTGCAGAAACACAGCAGGGATTTCATCTTGGATTATGGACATGTAAGCCCGGATCGACAGAAACTGCAGACAGTAAAAAACAGGCATATGATGTGTTCAAATACATGGACACAAAACAGTATATGACATATACAAAATTTGCCCTTCCACTGATTAAAAAAAACAGCTGGGAACAGGCAGTTTCAGGATTTAACCCGGCGAAATTCACCTAAGATCAGACAATAAAAATACAACAAAAAACAATTTTCATATCAAAAAGACAAGTAGTATAATAGGACTGTACCTGAGAACTAAAATTCGGGTACAGTCTTTCTTTATGTATATAACGAGTGAAAGCCTGTGTCTGCAAAAGACATGGACTTGTTTTATAAAAATGTATGGGGAAAAGGAGAAGTAAAACTATGGCAAAAGAAATTCGTATCGAAGAGGGAAAATTAAAAGTAATTTTTGAGATCCGGGATAACGGAGTGGTGGAACTGAAACAGTTTGATCCGGCAGGACGGGCGGATGTGCGGGAGAGAAAACGGGAAACGGAGGATTTTTATCCGATCACCGAAGTGCAGATGACCGGACGGGGCAGCCGCGGGATGCATGCGTATAAGCACAATGTCAGCGGCGGAGCCACAGATTTTACCTATCAGAGCCATGAGATTCTGGAGAATGAAAAAGGAAAAGAACTGGTGATTCACACTGCGACGGAATATGGTGTAAAGGCAGAGTACCATATGCAGTTTTTTACCGGTGTTGCGGCAGTGCAGGTATGGACGGTTCTGAAAAATGAGGGAACCGAAGCCATCGGTCTGGAATATGTCTCTTCCTTTATCTATCAGGGACTCTGCCAGAGCGGGGAAAAACCGTATTTTGAAAAGACGAGTGTGTATACTCCGCACAACAGCTGGGACTGTGAGAGTCAGTGGAGAAAAAATGACTGCCGGGAGATCAATCTGAGCGGCATGGCGATCAACGGGTTCAACACACCGGGATTTGGCATGAACCGGTATTGCTATGGAGGACACAGCTCCTGGTCAACCTGTGAGTATCTGCCGATGGGCATCTGTGAGGATACCGAGTGCAAAGAGACATATTTCTTCCAGATAGAACATTCCGGTCAGTGGCTGATCGAATACGGTCCGAGTAGCGGTGAACGGCTGTATGTGGCACTTTCCGGTGCGACAGAAGCAGAACACGGCTGGTGGAAAAATCTGAAACCGGGCGATACCTTTACTACAGTACCGGCAGGTTTCGGTGTGGCAGACGGTGGAGTCAACGAGGCGATGGCTGAACTGACCGGATACCGGAGAAAGATCCGCCGACCGAACGAGGATGATGAAAAATTAAACGTTGTATTTAACGACTACATGAACTGCCTGATGGGAGATCCTACAGAAGAGAAAGAGAAGGCGATTATTGATAAAGCGGCAGAAATGGGCTGTGAATACTACTGTCTGGACTGCGGCTGGTATGACAAAGGGTTCTGGTGGGACCGCGTCGGTGAGTGGAAAGAATCCCCGGAACGTTTCCCGAACACGCTGAAAGCAGTGTGCGATTACGCGAAAGAAAAAGGCATGGTAATGGGACTGTGGCTGGAGATCGAGGTCATGGGTGTGGCGTGTGAACTGGCAAACAAACTGCCGGATGACTGGTTTATCTGCCGCCACGGAAAACGCCACATCGATAACAAACGATACCTTCTGGACTTCAGAAATTCGGAAGTACGCAAATACTGCATGGATGTGGTAGATCGTCTGATCGAAGATTACGGTGTTGGATATTTCAAGGTGGATTATAACGTGACGATGGGATACGGAAGTGATCTGCATTCCGACAGCTGTGCGGATGCGATCCGGGAGCATTATCTGTATCTGTACGAATGGTATCAGGAAATCTTCCGCAAACATCCGGATCTGGTGATCGAAAACTGTGGCTCCGGCGGACAGCGTATGGATTACGGCATGCTGACACTGCTGAGTCTTCAGTCCACAAGCGACCAGACGGATTATATTTATAACTCCTATATTGCATCCAACGTGGCAAGTGCCGTGACACCGGAACAGGCAGGCATGTGGGTATATCCTTACAAGGACGAACGGGAACATGTCATCTACAACATGGTCAACGGACTGCTCCTGCGCCCGTATATGAGCGGTATGGTCTGGGATATGGGAGAGGAAAGCCTGAAACTGATGCGGGAAGGAATCGCGTTGTATAAAAAGATTCGAAATGATATAAAAGTGGGCGTTCCGGTATTTCCACTTGGATTTACCGACACCAGAGACGATGTGCTGGCGTATGCGGTGAAGACAGAAGAAAAAACGTATCTGGCAGTATTTACCCCGCGGGCAGACCGGGCAGAGATTCTGCTTGCAGCGGCAGGCATTACAGGAACAGAGGCAAAAGTGATCTATCCGGCAAGTGGGGATTGTGAGTATGCCGTTACAGATGGAACGTTGCAGGTAACCATGCCGCAGGTGACCTGTGCACGACTGTTTGAAATTTGCTGAAGATAAAGAAAATGAAGAATGAATAACGAACCCTCCGGGTATAGATGTAAAATCATACCCGGAGGGTTTTTGTAATCAGAATGTATAAAAATTTTATAGTGCCTGACACTAATTCTTCGGGATATTCCGGATTTATGCCAGCATAAACATCGTTACAAAGTGGCATGCGCTTCCGCCCATCACAAACAGGTGGAAGATCTCATGGGAACCGAAGTTTTTATGTTTTGCATTAAAGATCGGCACTTTCAATGCGTAGATGATGCCACCGATGGTATAGATAATGCCTCCTGCGAGAAGCCATCCGAACGCAGGTTTGGACAGTGCGTGAAAGATCTGGGAGAATGCCAGCACACACAGCCATCCCATGCCGATGTAGATCACAGAAGAAAACCACTTCGGACAGGTGATCCAGCAGGCTTTCACGATGATTCCGACCAGTGCCACGCTCCATACCAGGATACATAACAGCTTTCCGGTGTGACCTTTCAGAGCGATCAGACAGATAGGGGTGTAACTTCCGGCGATCAGAACGAAGATCATCATATGATCCATTTTCTGCAGTCGTCGGTTTACCTTTGCACTGATATCCAGTGAATGGTAGGTGGTACTTGCAGTATATAAAAGAAACATACTGAGAGCAAATACAGATAATGCGATCAGGTGCAGCCAGTCCGGTTCTCGGGCTGCTTTGACCAACAGAGGGATGGTTGCAAGCAAAGCCATCATCATACCAATAAAATGAGTAATTGCACTTCCGGGATCTTTTAATTTGAATGTCATATGATCAACTCCTATCTCAAATGAAATTAAAAACTCTGTTATGTAGTTTTTGAAACTACGTTATGATATTATAATATACACTTTGTCAGGAAAATACAACTACTTTTTTAAAAAATGAGAAAAAATTAAGAAGTAGAAGAAAGAAAATGAAAACAAAACCGGGAAATGCATAAAAAAATCCCGTAAATTTCACCAGGAGACAGTTCTCCTGGAAATTTACGGGACAAGTTATTGAGATATCTGTCATAAAACCTTACAGAAACAAAATTAATGATGATTTGTAACTATTCGGCAGATAGAACTGTGAAGGTGCTGAATGGTTACGATAATTTGATATTTGCAAACAGAGAGCCCAGCGTAGTAGTAGCTTCTTCTGTCTCCGGAAGTTCATAAACCTCTTCCTCGATCTCCTGTGCAGCCACATCCTGCAGTGCTTTCATGCTGAGGCTCAGCTTTCCGTCTTTCACAGCGATGACTTTCACTTTTACTTTATCGCCGACTGCCAGAACTGCGGACGGATGTTTGATTCTTTTTTCACTGATCTGGGAGATATGAACCAGACCGGAGAGACCGTTTCCGAGATTGACGAAAGCGCCGTATGGCTGCAGGCTTTCTACCGTACCCTCTGTCACAAGACCTACTTCCACATTGGATACTTTTGCGCGTCTTTCTTCCTCCGCTTTTTCTCTCAGAAGTTCTCTTGCGGAGAGGATCAGACGGTTGTCCTCTTCTTCGACATCAAAAACCTGTACATGTATCTCCTTGTTCAGGTATTCGTTCAGATCTTCCACGTAATTCAGGGAAAGTTTGGAAGCCGGGATAAATCCACGGATTCCTTCTACATATGCGATGACACCTGCGCTGACGATGCCTTTTACGGTAACGTTCAGCACGGTTTTGTCTTCTTTTAACTGACGAAGTTTGTCCCATGCCAGCACATCGTTAGCTTCCACGCGGGATAACAGGATGCAGCCGCGGCGGTTGTCTCTGCCGATCACGGTGGCTGTGACTTCATCGCCCACATGAACCGCTTCTTTTACCATAAAACCAGGCTCTCTGCTGTAATCGGAAACCTTGATGATTCCTTCGGTGTAATAGCGAAGATCCAGTGTGATCTCTTCTTCGTCTACAGCGATCACCGTACCGGTGATCATATCGCCCTCTTCGAGCTTTTTAAAAGAAGCCTCCAGCTCCTTTTCATAATCTGCCATGGAAGTTGCCTCTTCGGCAACCGCTGTTACTTTTTCTTCTTCTGCCATAGTATATTCATCCTTTCTTTGCACGAATCTGCTGTTTCTATTATTATAGCGTTGTTTCCCGGAATCTGGCAACAGAAAATAGAAAGATTCCGACACATACCGGTTGTATGTACGGGGAATAGTACATAGAAAGATAACAAATCTGTTTGCTGATTTTTTTTAAGTATGCTAAGATAAAAACCAGAAATTATAGACCAAGCAGATTCCGGCAGAAGGCAGAAGAGTTGTCTGACAGATGCCGGGAACAACAGTTAGGGGATTATTTGTGAGAAAAGATAATAAAGTTTATGTCATCGGACACAAGAATCCGGACACGGATTCCATCTGTTCTGCGATCGCATATGCCGACATCAAGAATCGAACAACCAAGGGAACGTATGTGGCAAAGAGAGCCGGACAGATCAACGAAGAAACAGAATTTGTACTGAAATATTTCCATGTGCCGGCACCCGGTTATCTGCCGGATGTGGGAACCCAGGTGAAAGACATGGATCTTCATGAGACACCGGGAGCGGCAAACAGCATGTCTGTGAAGCGGGCATGGAAACTGATGCAGGAGCATAATGCGGTAACACTGCCGATCACAGACAAAGAAGGCAAGGTTGAAGGCCTGATCACGACCGGAGACATCGCCAAATCCTATATGGATGCGTATGACAATACATTGCTCGCCCAGGCAAGAACACAGTACCGGAGTATCGCGGATACTGTGGATGGACAGATCATCGTGGGTAATGAACATGGATACTTTATCAAAGGAAAAGTGGTCATGGGATTGTCCCAGCCGGATACGATGGAAAGCTTTATCGATGAAGACGATCTGGTTATTCTCGGAAACCGTGCGGAGGATCAGCTGTGTGCCATCGAAGCCAATGCAAGCTGTCTGATCGTATGTCTGGGAGCCAAAGTCGGAAAAACGATCCAGAAACTTGCAGAGGAGAGAAATCAGGTGATTATTTCCACACCGTACGATTCCTTTACCGTGGCTCGTCTGATCCACCAGAGTATTCCGATCAAGTATTTTATGAAAAAAGACAATCTGGTGATCTTCCGGAGCGATGATTTTACCGACAAGATCAAAGACATTATGACGAAAACCCGTTACCGTGCATTCCCGGTGGTTAATACACGTGGAAAATACATCGGTACCGTTTCCCGTCGAAACTTCATGAGTATCAAGAAAAAACAGCTGATTCTGGTTGACCATAACGAGAGATCTCAGGCGGTCGACAACATCGAAGAGGCAGAAATCCTGGAGATCCTGGATCATCACAGAATCGGTTCACTGGAGACCTTCCAGCCAATCATGTTCCGCAACCAGCCGGTAGGCTGTACCGCAACCATTATGTATGAGATCTACGCGGAAAAATATCTGGAGATCCCGGAAAATATCGCCGGACTTCTGTGTGCAGCGATTCTGTCAGATACGTTGATGTTCCGCTCACCGACCTGTACGGAACGTGATAAAGAGGCAGCACAGGAACTGGCAAAGATCGCCAAGATCGAGATCGAAAGCTTTGCCAATAAAATGTTCCGTGCCGGAAGCAATCTGAGCAGTAAGACACCGGAAGAAATCTTTTATCAGGATTATAAGAAATTTATTGTGGATGACCTGGCATTCGGTGTGGGACAGATCAGCTTCATGTCCGAGGAAGAACTGCAGACGGTCAAAGACCGCCTGATGCCGTATATGGAAAAAGAATGTGGCAAACATGAAATCAAGATGGTGTTCTTCATGCTGACCAACATCATCAAGGAGTCCACGGAACTTCTGTGTTATGGAGAGGGATCGGATGGACTGGTATATGAGGCATTCGGAGAGAAAGTGGAAGACAGTTCCTGTCGTCTGGAAGGTGTGGTATCGAGAAAGAAACAGCTGATTCCGAAGTTTATGAATGCATTACAGCAGTAAAGGAAAAATATATGGCGAAACAACAGTGGAAACCCGGCAACATGCTGTATCCGCTTCCGGCGGTTATGGTCTCGGTGCGGGATAACGAAGGAAAAGACAATATCATTACCGTAGCGTGGGCAGGTACGGTGTGTACCAACCCGCCGATGGTATCCATTTCGGTGCGGCCGGAGCGCTATTCGTATCATATGATCGAAGAGAGCGGTGTTTTTGTGATCAATCTGACTACGGAAGCACTTACGTATGCGACCGATTACTGCGGTGTCCGTTCCGGAAAAGACGTGGACAAATTCAAAGAGATGAAACTGACCTGTGTGGAAGCCTCCCAGGTGAACTGTGGAATGATCGGGGAGTCACCGGTGAATATCGAGTGTAAGGTCGTAAAAACAGAGAAGCTTGGTTCCCATCACATGTTTCTTGCACAGGTAGTTGCTGTTCATGCAGACGAAGATTATATGGATGAAAATGGCCGGTTTGATCTGAACAGCGCACACCCGATGGTGTATTCCCATGGAACGTACTATGGTGTAGGAAAGCAGCTCGGTACTTTCGGGTACAGTGTGAGAAAACGTAAATCCAAGCGAAAAAGTAGGAAATAGGTCGAAAAAACGAAAATTTTTTCTTGTGTTTAACACTTTACCATGCTATAATGTCTGCGTATTCAAAAAGCAATGAGCAAATTCTAAGGAGGAACGTGTAACATGTCTTATGTAGATGAAGTATATGAAAACGTTGTGGCTAAAAATCCTAACGAACCAGAATTCCACCAGGCTGTCAAAGAAGTACTGGATTCTCTGCGTCCGGTAATTGATGCAAATGAAGAAAAGTACAGAAAAGAAGCTTTGCTGGAGCGTATCGTTGAGCCTGAAAGAGTTATTATGTTCCGTGTACCGTGGGTAGATGATCAGGGCCAGGCACATGTAAACAAAGGATATCGTGTACAGTTCAACAGTGCAATCGGACCTTACAAAGGAGGTCTTCGTCTGCATCCATCAGTAAACCTGGGTATCATCAAATTCCTGGGATTTGAGCAGATCTTCAAAAACTCCCTGACCGGACTGCCAATCGGTGGTGGTAAAGGTGGTTCTGATTTCGATCCGAAAGGAAAATCTGATCGTGAAATCATGAAATTCTGCCAGAGCTTTATGACAGAGCTGAGCAAACACATCGGCGCAGATACAGACGTACCGGCTGGTGATATCGGAACCGGCGCAAGAGAGATCGGTTACATGTTTGGTCAGTACAAGAGACTGAGAAACGTATACGAAGGAGTTCTGACAGGTAAAGGACTGACCTATGGTGGATCTCTGGCAAGAACAGAAGCTACCGGTTATGGTCTGCTGTACCTGACACAGGAACTGTTAAAATTAAATGGTATCGACATCGCAGGAAAGACTGCAGTTGTATCCGGTGCAGGTAACGTAGCAATCTACGCAATCCAGAAAGCACAGCAGCTGGGTGTAAAAGTTCTGACCTGTTCTGATTCTACCGGTTGGGTTTACGATCCGGACGGAATCGATGTAGCACTTCTGAAAGAAATTAAAGAAGTGAAGAGAGCAAGACTGACAGAGTATGTAAAAGTTCGCACAAACGCTGAATACCATGAAGGAAGAGGTGTATGGCAGATCAAAGCTGATCTGGCACTGCCATGTGCAACACAGAACGAACTGCATCTGGAAGATGCAAAACAGCTGGTAGCAAACGGAACCATCGCTGTATGCGAAGGTGCTAACATGCCTACCACTCTGGAAGCTACCCAGTATCTGCAGGCAAACAATGTGATCTTTGCTCCTGGTAAAGCAGCAAACGCCGGTGGTGTAGCAACATCCGCACTGGAAATGTCTCAGAACAGCGAGAGACTGAGCTGGACATTCGAAGAAGTAGATGCAAAACTGAAAAACATCATGATCAACATCACCCACAACATGGATGATGCAGCAAAACGTTACGGATTCGAAGGCAACTATGTAGTAGGTGCCAACATTGCCGGATTCGAAAAAGTTGCTGATGCTATGTTAGCACAGGGTATCTGCTAATTTTCAAACGCAAGTAATAAATAATGTTCAAACAATAAACAACAGAAAATCCCCGCAGTGGACGTCAAATATCCGCTACGGGGATTTCTGCATGTAGAAAAATATAACTATTCAGCCGGCAGAATTTCGCAAGGTGATCTGCATATTTAATGGATTCCCTTCTGAATCAGATCTTTCCCAAACTTTTCCCGGATCTTATCCATCGCCCGTTCCATCTTCTGTTCTTTTTCAATCGCTTTCGGGTCATAACTGAACAGATCGAGCTGTACCGGTTCATCAGCATCCGTCAGTTTTCCGGCGCGAACTCCCAGTAAACGGATCGGGTTTCCGTTCCAGAGTGTATCAAAAAGATGACAGGCTGCGTGGTACAGCTTTTTCTCATCCTGCGTCGGGGAGGAAAGCGGCATCTGACGGGTGTATTTGTCAAATGTCGAGTATTTGATCTCCACGCACAGGTTATTGGCAGACTGACCGGCTTTTTCGAGACGGTGCCCTACCTTGGTGGAAAGCTGCAGAAGAATAGAGTACGCTTCCTGTGCGGTCGTAAGATCACTGGCGAGTGTGGTGGAATTGCCGATCCCTTTTGCCTGAGACGGTTCGCTTTCGATGCTGGAATTATCGATTCCGTTTGCATATTCCCACAGCATTTTTCCGTGGCTTTTCAGATGCAGGCTGAGAATCGCCGGATCCATCCGAGCCAGATCGCCAATCGTATGGATATCCAGTTTCTGCAGAACAGCTACGGAAGCATGTCCTGCCATGAACAGACTGCTGATCGGAAGTGGCCACATTTTCTTCTGAATCTCATCAGGGAAAAGTGTGTGCGTCTTGTTCGGCTTTTCAAAGTCAGAAGCCATCTTTGCCAGCACCTTATTGGAAGAGATCCCCACATTGACCGTAAAACCAAAATGGCTGTAAATATAGTTGCGAATATAGGCGGCTCCTTCTTCGGGTGAGGAGAAGCGGGAGGCAATTGTGGTATAGTCCAGATAACATTCATCCACACTGACCTGTTCAATCTCCGATGTCAGTGAGCGGAGAAAACCGACAAACTGTTTGCTGTGGCGGCTGTAAGAGTCGTGGTCAGGAGGAATGATGGTGAGCGTCGGACATTTTTTCAGAGCATTTGCCACCGGTTCCGCAGTATGAATATGGTAAATATTTTTCGCTGACAGAGACTTTGCCAGAACGATCCCATGACGGGTCTTCCGGTTACCGCCGATGATCGCAGGAATCGTCCGGATATCCACACTGTCCGGATCTGCTTTTAAGAGATCAATTGCGCTCCAGCTCAGATATGCGGAATTGACATCGATATGAAAAATGATGCGATCCATGAATTTCCTCCTTTCTGCAAATATAATAACGCATTTTATATAAACATATAATCCACCTCTGTTATCAGAAAATATGTTCTTATATAAAATTAAGTATACGTTAGTTATGTCTCTGACGCAATCCATAACTTGATTATTTGGAAAAAGGGAAGTATAATAGTTACTATTTAAGTGTAATATTTTGCGAAACGTGTTATCGGACATGTAAATAATAGAAGAATCGAGACTGCACAGAAAAAGAGGACAAATCATGGATGGAATCAGTAAAAAAATATACCTGGAACTGAATGTTCCGACGGAAGAGGACAACCGATCGGATCAGAGACGGATTCTAGATGGATTAAGAGAACAGGGAACAGAGGCAAAGTTAAGTCTGCGGGTGCTGCGAAAGCTGTATTCGCTGTGTGAAGAGGCAGAGTGGAAAGTGACACTTTCTCTGGCATGGGATGGTCAGGAGTGGCATGGCGTGGATCTGGAAGCGGGAGATACCACCGGGGCACATTACGGTGTGGCGGTGGATCTTGGAAGTACCACGGTGGTAGCGCGTTTGGTGGATTGTGGTACGGGAAAGGTTCTGGGAGAAACCAGCACGTTTAACGGGCAGATCCCTTATGGAACGGATATTCTGACACGAATCTTTCACTGTCAGGAAGACCGTGGAACGCTGGAGATTCTCCGGAAAGCAGCGGTAAACAGTATTACCACCTGCGTGAGAGAACTGGAAGCACGACAGCAGTTGCCGGAAAACAGCTGTATCGCCATGACCATCGGCGGCAATACAACGATGATTCATTTCCTGCTTGGCATGGATGCGTTCTGTGTGTTTCACACCCCGTATGCGGTGCACGCAGATCAGCCTGGATTTCTCCCGGCAAAAGATCTGGAACTGCCGGTGAAGGGATATGTTTACATTTATCCGGCAAAGTCTAACTACCTGGGCGGCGATATCATCAGCGGTATGGTGGCTACGGGGATCTATAAAAAAGAGAAGATTAACGCTTTCTTTGATATCGGAACGAACGGAGAACTTGTGCTGGGAAACCGGGATTTCCTGTTATGTGGAGCAGGAGCTGCGGGACCGGCACTGGAAGGCGGTGTGGTAAAGACGGGTATGCGCGCGATGAAAGGCGCGGTGGACCGGGTAAAACTGGAAGATGGCAAACTGCACTGTCATGTGATTGGGGAGAAGACGGCGAGAGGAATCTGTGGATCCGGTATCGTGGATCTTCTGGCGGAACTGTTTTTACATGGATGGATTGATATCCGCGGGATCTTACAGCCGGAGAAAAGCCGATGGATCGTGGAGAAAGACGGGATGCTGGCGGTGAACTATGCACCGGAGCTGTATTTTTACCAGAGTGACATCGAAGAATTTATCCGGACAAAAGCGGCAGCGTACACGATGGTGGCGATCATGCTGCGGGAGTCCGGGATCGAACTTTCGGAACTGGAAGGATTCTATATGGCGGGTGCTTTCGGAAAACATGTGTCCAAAGAATCCGCGATCGCTATCGGCATGTACCCGGATATGGACCGGGATCGGATCATCCACGCGGGCAATTCTTCCCTGGAAGGTGCGGTATGTGCACTGCTGGATCGCAGTGTGGCAAAAGAAGTGGAGGAAATCCTGGAAAAAATGGTATATATCCAGTTTGCAACGGTGGAAGATTTCCTGAACACGATGGTGGCAGCACAGGCACTTCCCCATACCGATCTGGAGCGGTATCCTACGGTGAAGGAGAAACTGGAACGGATCAGAGAAGAAGAAAAAGCAGCAGATATTCAGAATTAGGAAGATTCAAATGAAAAACAAAAAACTTCAGCAGACGGAAGACAATTGTGCCTGCTGAAGTTTTTAATTTACGGGGAAATGCTTCTCTGTAAAGAAATACATTCTTTATTTTATGGAGTAACGATGATGGGTTGATTAATGTTGCTGTAAATTTACTAGGAAGTCCGATCACTGAAGTTATGTAAATTAATGGCTGGAATTTTCCTTCGCGATTCTTTTCAGCTCCGGCATTACCGTACACAGCATCACGATGAAGCAGGCGCTTCCGCCGAGTACATTGGACACCGGCTCTGCCAGAAAGACACCGTCGCTTCCCATATGGAACAGATACGGGAAGATGTAAGTAAGCGGAACCACGATGATGACCTTACGAAGCAGAGAAAAGAAAATTGCGAATTTCTTCTTTCCCAGTGATTTGAACATTGTCTGCCCCACATACTGAAGTGCCTGGAAAACAAAGGCTCCGAAGTACAGCTTCAGTGCCGGGATTGCATCGGTGATCAGCGCCTGGTCGGAACTGAAGATACCGATCAGGAAACGCGGCGCAAACAGGATCACACCCCAGGCAAGCAGGGTATACAGGATTGCCATCACACTCATGGTGAGCCAGGACTGGAACACTCTCTTAGGACGGCGGGCGCCATAGTTATAACTGATGACCGGGGAGGATCCCTCAGTAATTGCATGGATCGGTGTATCAATGATCTGACGGATACTGGATACAATCGTCATCACAGAGATATACAGATCTCCACCGGTGACAGAAAGTACATTGTTGCAGCAGATCGTTACCAGACTGTTGGTAAGCTGCATGATAAAACCGGCAGTTCCCAGACTGATAATATTTTTTGCCCGGTCCCGGCAGTTACGGATCTCTTTCCGGGATAAAAGACAGACTTTTAATTCTGTCTTTTTCCGCAGAAAATACAGAACAAATGCTGCAGAAAGAGTCTGCGACAACACAGTGGCGATCGCCGCACCGCGGATGCCGAGTGCGAATACAAAAATAAAAACCGGATCCAGGATCAGGTTGGCAATTGCACCGATCGCAACAGATAACATACCTGTAGTGGCGTATCCCTGAGCGTTGATAAAAGGATTCATACCGGTGGACACCATGGAAGGAAAGGTTCCGAGCAGGTAAATCATCAGATAAGGATACGCATAGATCAGACCACTTTCAGAACTTCCGAACAGGATCAGGATCGGTTTTGCAAATATCATACCGATCGTCATCAGAAGCAGGGCACAGACACAGATCAGAAAGAATGACGTATTCATGATCATTGAAGCTTCTTTTGTATCTTTTCTTCCGCGCGCAATCGAAAAAAGTGGTGCACCGCCGGAACCGAAGAGGTTACTGAAAGCAAGAATAATGGTAATGATCGGAAAACACAGCCCGACAGCCCCAAGTGCTGTGGTCCCCACATCCGGGATCCTTGCAATATAGATCCGGTCTACAATGTTATAGAGAAGACTCAAAACCTCCGCCACAAGCATCGGAATGGAAGCCCGCAGAATGTTATCGGTGATTTTTCCATGTTCAAAGTCGATTTGTTTCATGATAAAACTCCTTTGTGTATGATGTAGACGACGCAAACAACCGCCGCAGGCTCAGGAATATGTGAAAGCACATTCGTTGTTCTACTGTCATGCATCTGTGTAAAATATAAGTAAATTACTGTTGTGCTTTTAGTGTAGCACATATTATAATATATGAAAAATATTCTTTTTCTATAAATAAACAATCATTTTTATATTTTTATATGGAAACAGAAAAATGAGGAGAACTATGGAGATCAAACAGCTGGAATATTTTCGTGCAATCGTAGATGAGGGAACCATCAGTGGTGCGGCCAGAGCCCTGCATATGACACAGCCGCCGCTTAGTTACCAGATGAAAATGCTGGAAGAAGAACTGCAGGTACGCCTGTTTGCGCGGGGAAGTAAACATATCCGATTGACAGAGGCTGGAAAAGCACTGTATGTGCGGGCAGAAAGTCTTCTGACCATGACGGATCTACCTTTACACTGAAAGATGAGCTGGAAAACGGAATCCTTGATGTGACTACACTTCGTACGCCAATCGCCTTAAACGGATTCTGTTCCAAACTACTGCGACAGGAACAATTAATGGCTATGGTTCCGCAGGGACAGGAAGAAGAAGGTCTTCGGGAACTGACACTGGAAGAACTGGCCGGACATCATCTGATCCTTTCCAAACGTCACAGAAAGTATGTGTTGTCCATTTTTGAAAAACATGGTCTTTCCTGTGATGTTTATTATGAATGTGAGGATGCTAGAGCGTGTCTGAAAAATCATTTCCGCAATCTGCAAGCCCCACTTTGCGGTATATTTTACCCTCATTCGGTTGCCGTAGCCCGCTACGCCGCCCTCATTCGGATAAAATCTCCCACAAACTGGGACTCGCAGCTCACGAAAAGCCTTTTTCAGACACGCTCTAGAACAGCCATGAGTCTGGCAGCCAGTGGATTGGGAACAGCGATTCTTCCGGCTTCCATGAGAGGACAGTCGGAAAAGATCTGTCCGATTCCGATCGCAGAAAAGGAACTGATCACCGATGTGTTGCTGGTCTGGAGAAATGAAGAACATTCGGATGTAGTAGAATCCTTTATTCGTGAGTTTTAAGTTCCCTTACATGGAAAATTGTGGTATGATGAAAACAATGTGCCAGGGCACATTGTTTGTTTTCGAATAACAAACAGGAATAAAAACTTGTATTAACTAAGATAATATGATAAAATGATAAGCTGCGATAAGGATGAGAGATATGAAGAATATAGTGTTAATTGGAATGCCAGGAGTTGGAAAAAGTACAATTGGTGTAATACTTGCAAAAGAGTTAGGTTATCAGTTTGTAGATGCAGACCTTCTGATTCAGAAGCAGGAAAAGAGATTATTAAAAGAAATTATCAGTGAAGAGGGTATCGAAGGCTTTATTGCAATTGAAAATCAAGTAAACGCTTCTATTGAAGCGAATCGCACAGTAATTGCCACAGGAGGCAGCGTGGTGTACGGAAGAGAAGCTATGGAGCATCTTGGAGAGATCGCCACGGTCATTTATCTGAAATTGTCCTACAAAGCTCTGAGGAAACGGCTGGGCAACCTGAAAAACCGTGGAGTGGTTTTGCGGGACGGACAGACATTAAAAGATTTATATGAAGAACGTGTGGTATTGTATGAAAAATATGCAGATATCACAATTGATGAGGAAAACAAAAATTTAGAGGAGACTTTACAGAGTATTGTAGACAGTCTGGAACTAAACAGTGAAGGTACTGAATAGTCACGATATTCTGTAAAATTATTTGAAAAATTCAGTGGACAATATGAACAAAAAGGTAAGAAATCTTTAAAATTTATTTACAAAAGCATTGATTTGTTATAACATAAAAATCAATGAGAGAGATTATCGGGACTTGTATTGGCTGAATATAAACATAGAGGTGAACTATGGATCAGTATATTATTAAGGGTGGAAACCCGTTAGTTGGTGAAGTAGAGATTGGTGGAGCGAAGAATGCAGCACTTGCGATTCTTGCAGCCGCTATTATGACAGATGATACCGTCCGGCTGGAAAACCTTCCGGATGTCAATGATATAAATGTACTTTTAGAGGCCATCGGAGGAATCGGAGCAAAAGTGGAGCGGGTAGACCGTCACACTGCAGTGATCAACGGTTCCACTATCGGTGATATCAGTGTAGATTACGAATATATTAAGAAAATCCGTGCATCCTATTATCTGCTGGGTGCGCTTCTCGGAAAATATAAAAAAGCAGAAGTACCTCTGCCGGGTGGCTGTAACATCGGAAGCCGCCCGATCGATCTGCATCTGAAAGGCTTCCGTGCACTGGGTGCAACCGTCGATATCAAATACGGTGCCATCGTGGCATCTGCACCGGACGGACTTCATGGAACTCATATTTTCATGGATACTGTATCGGTAGGTGCAACCATTAATATTATGATGGCAGCATCTATGGCAAAAGGAAATACCATTATTGAAAATGCGGCAAAAGAGCCACACGTTGTAGATACAGCAAACTTCCTGAACAGCATGGGTGCAAATATCAAGGGTGCCGGTACGGATGTGATCCGTATCCGAGGTGTGGAGATGCTGCACAGTACAAATTATTCGATTGTGCCGGATATGATCGAGGCAGGAACCTATATGTTCGCTGCAGCGGCAACACGCGGCGATATTCTGATCAAAAATGTAATTCCGAAACATCTGGAAGCGATTACAGCCAAATTAGAAGAAATCGGATGTGAAGTGGAAGAATTTGATGATGCAGTACGCGTGATCTCTGCAAAGAAACTGCGCAGAACGCATGTAAAAACCTTACCGTATCCGGGATATCCTACGGATATGCAGCCACAGATCGCAGTAGCACTGGCTCTGGCATCAGGAACCAGCATTGTTACAGAAAGCATTTTTGAGAACCGTTTCAAATATGCGGACGAGCTGACCCGTATGGGTGCCTGTGTAAAAGTGGAAGGTAATACAGCCATCATTGATGGTGTGGACAAACTGACAGGCGCAAGAGTCAGTGCACCGGATCTTCGTGCAGGCGCGGCACTGGTAATTGCCGGACTGGCTGCAGAGGGTATTACAATTGTGGATGATATCGTATATATCCAGCGTGGATATGAGGATTTTGAAGGAAAACTGAAGAGTCTGGGCGCAGAGATTGAGCGTGTGACCAGTGAAAAAGAAATTCAGAAGTTTAAACTGAGAATCGGGTGACAGAAGAACCAAAAGGGGGACTGACTCCCGTATACATAAGAGGGGTGTTGTCGGAGGGCGGCATCCCTTTGTTCGTTCATACACATCATTTTATCCAATAACTGTCTCGGTCAGAGGACAGTTATATTTTGACAAGAAACAGGCAGTATGGTACACTTAGAACAATTATGGGTAACTGTTCAGTACTTTAACAGTTACGGGTATAAACAACTGAAAACAGATAACTGTGAAAGTATCAGACAGTTATAAATTTGATAGAAAAAGCAGAGGTGAGTACAGTGGATAAGACAGAATACCATTTGAAATTGGAGGAAATCAACAGACTTGTGGATGCACAGGATTATGAAGGGGCTCTTACGGTAGCGGATTCTATCGACTGGCGTAGAGTGAAGAGTGTGCGGACCTTGTGTATGGTAGCAGATATCTACGAAGTGAATGGTGAACTGGAAAAGAGTATGCAGATGCTGCAGCTGGCGCGTAAACGTTCATCTATCGGCAAGATGATTCTGTACCGTCAGGTGGAACTGGCTTTGAAGATGGGGTTATATGATGATGCTGTAAAATATTATAATGAATATCTGGAGACCGCTTCCAACGATACTTCCAAATATATTCTGAAATATAAGATTTACAAAGCACAGAAAGCGCCTCTGGAAAATCGGATTGCGATTCTGGAGGAATATAAAGAGCGGGAATACACAGAACGCTGGGTATATGAACTGGCAAAACTGTATAAAAAAGCAGGACAGGAAAAGAAATGTGTTGAAACCTGTGATGATCTGATTCTGTGGTTTGGTGAAGGCAAATATGTAACCAAAGCGATGGAACTTAAGATGACATACACGCCACTGTCACCGTCTCAGAAAGAAAAATATGAGAAAGCGAAGGCGGCAGGAAAGGTTGCAAAACCAACAGCAGGACCGAAACTGACAGAAGAAGTAAAAAATACAATTCTGCCGGGTGTGTCAGCAGCTGCAATGGCGGGTCTTCAGAAAGTGGAAGAAGAAAAAGAACAGGCCCAGGAAGAAGCGGCAGCAACAGCAGAGATTCCGCAGGAATCTGCAGGAACAACCGTGGAAGAAACTCCGGTGACGGAGGAAGAGCCGGTGAAACCGGAAACAGAGATTCCGCATATCGATACCGAAAAACTTCAGGAACGTCTTTCCAGAAGTTTTCAGGAGATTCTTTCCGGTTTTAACCGTACCAAGGCAGTAGATGCTTTTGAGGCACTGGGAAGAGCAGCAGGAGCAGAAGTTCTGCAGGAACCTGAAGCACAAGAAGAAAATATGGAAGAATATCACGTACAGGATCTGGAGCCGGAAGCTGTAAATGAAGGCATCATCTCTGCGGACAGCGGAGTTGCCGGAGTGAGCAGAACCGAGATGGACGAACTGGAAATGATGGAAAAACCGAAGGTGGAAAAACCGGAGGATAAAGAAATTATCAGTGTTCAGGAAGTGGATCTGGATGCATTATTTGCAGAGACTTCGTCTTCCCTGGCGAAAGAAGCAGGCGAGGATGCCGCAGAAAAAGCTGAGGAAGAACCGGCTGTGGAGAAAGTAACAGCAGAAGAAATCATCGGTGAACCGGAAGAAGTAGTTGCAGAAGAAACAGTAGATGCAGCCGGTGATGTACTGGAAGAAAGGGTTGAGGGAGCGGTTGAGACAGTAACGGAAGAAGAGCCGGCAGAAACTCTGACGGATGCGGCGGATGAAGCGATGGCAGCTTTTGAAGCAAGTCTTTCCGGACTTTCTCTGGATTTTGCAGAAGAAACATCGTCTGATGCACCGGAAACTGAAACTTCGGCGGAATCGACAGAAGAGCCGGAAACAGAAGAAGATATTACCGGATCAGAAGCAGCACCGGTGATTGAGATGGAATATCCGGAAGAAACGGAGGAAACAGAACCGGAAATCGAAGATCTGGATGCGACAAGAGTGATTCCGGATGTGACAAAGCAGGATGCATGGCATGCGACACCAGGAGATACACAGGAATTTAATCTGGAAGAAGAACTCAAAGCTGCTCTGAGCGGTATGGATGGGCTCCGGGAACAGGAAGAAGCAGAACGGTCTGCAAGCCTGGATCCGGAACCGGAGACAGCATCTGAGGAAGAAATTGCTTTTGAAGAAAAGACAGAACCGATGACAGAAGAGAATACCACAGAGGAATCTGTTGTGGAAGAAGGTTCTGAAACGGAGGCAGAGGAACCGGAAGGTGATCATATCGATAAGATGCTGGAAGAAGCAGAGATACAGCCAGATATCAGCGAGATGACTTTGGAACGGGAGACACCCGAAGAAAAACGCCAGAGGATTCTGAACAATACCAGACCGGAACGTCTGACGGCAGAACAGAAACAGCTGTTTTCATACTTTGCTAAAGTGCCGGGCATGGATGATCAGATTCTGGATGCGATTCACGGGGCATATGAATATGCCAGTGAGAAAACATCTCATCGTGGAAATATCGCAATCATGGGAAGTCACGGAACAGGAAAAACCAGACTGAGTGAAGGGCTTGTAAAAGCAATCTGCAAAGAACTGGGACTGAAAGCTGTCAAGTATGCAAATCTGGATGCATCGGATATTAACAGGAAAGATCCGGCAACAATTATCAGCAAGATGGCAGGAGGCTTTCTTCTGATCGAGAGAGCAAGTTTTATGACGCCGGAGACGATCGAAAAACTTTCTCAGGCGATGGATTTCCGTACAGACAGTATGATTCTTCTGATTGAAGATGATAAAGCAAATATGCGTAAGATGCTGGCGGATTATCCGGAATTTGCAGAAAAATTCGAAACCGTTATTTCGATTCCGGTCTTTACCAATGACGAGCTGGTAACATTTGCAAGAACGTATGCGAGAGAAAATGGTTTCCGCATGGATGAGATGGGTGTGCTTGCTCTGTACACCATGATCGGAGATAACCAGAAAGAGGATGAACCGATTACTATCGGAAAAGTAAAAGAGATGGTAGACGGTGCGATCCGTAAGGCAAGTGGCGTAAAGCTGGGAAGAAAACTTTCCAAACGTCATACAGATGCAGACGGTCGAATTCTTCTTTATGAAAAGGATTTTGATTTATAAAAGAGCATGACAACATGGGGCATGGCGACAGAAAGCTATGCCCTTTTTACACGTTTTGGAAAACAACAGGAAAGGAAGAACTATGAGTAAGAGAGAGCCTTATCTTGGCAATCCCCAGGCAACCATTGCTGTGTTGAACAAATACGGCTTTACATTTCAGAAAAAGTTTGGACAGAACTTTCTGATCGATCCTCATGTGCTGGATAAAATTATCCGTGCGGCGGAGATCACAGAGGATGATTTTGTTCTGGAGATCGGACCGGGTATGGGAACGATGACACAGTATCTGGCATATGCAGCCAGAGAGGTATATGCGGTGGAGATTGATAAAAGTCTGATCCCGATCCTGGAGGATACGCTGAGCGATTATGACAATGTAACGGTGATCAATGAAGATATCCTGAAAGTGGATATTGCAAAGCTGGCAGAAGAGAAAAATGGAGGCCGCCCGATCAAAGTGGTTGCAAATCTTCCATATTATATCACGACACCGATCATTATGGGTCTGTTTGAAAGCCATGTGCCTGTAGAATCCATTACTGTCATGGTACAGAAAGAAGTAGCGGATCGTATGCAGGTGGGCCCGGGAACGAAAGATTACGGTGCACTATCTCTGGCAGTGCAGTACTATGCAAAACCTTATATTGTTGCCAATGTTCCACCGAACTGTTTTATGCCGAGACCGAAAGTGGGAAGTGCGGTGATTCGTCTGACCCGCCATGCTGAGACACCGGTACAGGTAGACGATGAAAAACTGTTGTTTCAGATTATTCGGGCATCGTTTAATCAGAGAAGAAAAACGCTGGCAAACGGTCTGAAGAATTATGAGGGGTTGTCTTTTGAAAAAGAGACAATAGAGGCTGCAATCGCAGAGTGCGGATTTTCACCATCGGTGAGAGGAGAGGCATTGTCTTTGGAAGAATTTGCGAAACTGGCAAATGTATTGGGACGTGCAAAATAAAAAGTAACGTAAAAACGTGTTGACCAGAATGAGGAAATTCCGGTCAACACGTTTTAGTTTTATTTTTAAAGGAAGGAGTGTCGATTTTCATCGACATATGAAAAAGAAAAGTTATAAAATAATTTCTATTAATTATTTTATGGTTATAGTATATCCGGGAATTGTGAGAAAATCGTGTTGAAGTTGTGAAGATTTTATGAATGAACAGGAAAAGATTTATGAATATCTGCATCATGGAAGGAAAGTGTGTTATACTACGGAGTATCAGTCGGGAGAAGACTGAAAAGATTCTGAAAGTATATAAAGAAAAAGAGAGGTAACAGAGATGAAGATAAAGAAAGTTATGGCGGGAATGTTGGCGATGGTAACGGTAATGGGAAGCCTGATGTCACCACTGAGTGCAAAAGCAGATCAGATTGATGCACCGTATCTGGCGCTGGGAGCGGATCTGAATGAAACAGAAAAATCCACAGTACTGAGTCTGCTGGAGATTAATGAAGCGGATCTGAGCAGCTATCAGGTAATTACTGTAACGAATGCGGATGAACACAAATACCTGGATTCTTATCTGGATTCCAGTGTGATCGGAACCAGAGCACTTTCTTCTGTTCTTATTGAAAAAAAGGATAAAGGAAATGGAATTAAAGTGACAACCAGTAATATTACTTACTGTACCACAGGTATGTATCAGAATGCGCTGGCAACTGCAGGCGTCACCGATGCGGATGTACGTGTGGCTGGACCGTTTAATATCTCCGGAACAGCGGCGCTGGTAGGTGCAATGGAAGCTTACAGTAATATGACCGGCGAGACCCTGAAGGCAGAGAATGCAGATGCGGCTACAGAAGAACTGGTAACCACCAGTGATCTGGGTGAAGCTATCGGGGATAAAGAGCAGGCGGAGGAACTGGTAGGTGCAGTAAAAGAAGCTGTCGTCTCTCAGGACCTGTCTGATCCGGAAGAAATAGAAGCTGTCGTAGACGATGCAGCAAAAGAGATGAATATTCAGTTGTCTGATGAGGATAAGCAGAAGATTGTAAGTCTGATGGAGAAAATCAGCAGCCTGGATCTGGATGTGGATTCCCTGAAAGAGCAGGCGAAAGATCTGTACAACAAGCTGGAGAGTCTGGATCTGAACATTAACCAGGAACAGGTCAAAGGGTTCTTTGACAGGATAGTAAGCTGGTGTAAAAATATATGGAATTCTATTTTTGGATAAGATGTCGGGGAATAAAAAGAAATAACAGAATAACTTGATGAATCAGCACAAGAACAGGAAAAGAAAAAATGATAAAACAGTGTAAAATGGTATAAAAATAAAATAAAAATAAAATCAAATTGTGCAAATTAACTATAAGTTCATATTATGTTCATAAATTATTCATAAACTATTGATATGATAAATACAGTTCCGAAAGGAACATCTCAAAAAAGTTTGTAATGGGTTCATTACACATAGAATTTTTTCATAATAATAGCCCGGGTATCGAGAGGTATCCGGGCACTCCTCATGTTAGAGGGAAATTTTTGTTTGTTGTCTGTGTAAAGAGGAGTAACTGTTTTTTAACAGTTACTCCTCTTTTTTTGAATCCGGCTTCTCTGCTTTGCGAAGTGCCTCACTTTGGATCGCTTCGTTCAGAGAAAGCATCTTATCATCCAGTTCAGCTACAAATTCTGCGCAGGCACGGAGATCTTTGCTGATATATTCCGGTGCGCTGCCCTCGAACTTGTAGTAAATCTTATGCTCCAGGCTGGCCCAGAAGTCCTGGGCGATGGTTCGAATCTGTACTTCTACGATGATATCCACCACACGGTCTGACAGATGTACCGGGACAGCCACCAACATATGATAGCTACGGTATCCGCTGACTTTCGGGTGGGTGATGTAGTCGGTAAGTTCCACAACGCGCAGATCCGACTGCTTTGCCAGCATATCAGCGATCCGGTAAATATCCTGAGTAAAGGAACAGATGATACGAATACCGGCGATGTCGGTGATATACTTTAACATATTCTCCAGAGTCACTTCGTGACCGTGGCGTTTTAATTTTTTGACGATACTTTTCGGTTCTTTGATCCGGGACTTCACGTGTTCGATTGGATTGTAATTATGAATGTGAATAAATTCCCCATTCAAAATGTCAATTTTTGTGGACATCTGGCGAAGGGCAGCATCATAGAGAAACATCATGGTTTCCCAGGAATCCGCATCGTCAAGAATCTGTGATACATATTTTAATGCGTCCATATAATTTTCTCTGTACTTTCTGATTTATTTTATTTCGTAACTGTTCAGTACCTTCACAGTTACGAGCCAAAATGCATTTAAACGATAAAAACACGCTTTGCGAGTTTTTATCGTTATCGCGGCACTCCTCAAGGTTCCGTGCAAGCATGGACTTTGACTCGTTGCTCGCGTAAATCACCTTCGGTGATGGCATTTTGGCTTGTATGTCTCGGGATTTTGACATATTCATGTCAAAACACCTCGCGGGACAGTGGCTACTGAATAGTTACTTTATTTCATTTATTTTTCAATTCCGGGACGGGCGGGAAGACCCTGATCAAAGGGATGTTTGATTTTACGAATCTCCGAAACATAGTCTGCAAGAGCCACCAGTTCTTCACTGGGCTGCTGACCGGTCAGAATAACTTCCAGATGTGCCGGTTTCTCATTCTTCAGATAATCCAGCAGAATCTGCTCGTCGAAAAGACCCGCGCGGATCGTATAGATCAGTTCATCAAAAAACAGCAAGTCATAATTTTCTTCTGCCGCTTTTGCAGTGATTTTGCGGAATTGTTTTTCATAGTAAGTTTTCCGTTCCAGTTTTTCGGAAATTGTCATCTGGAAACTGAACTTTTCCTGTTCCAGCCCATCAACAAAAGTGATATTCGGAATCTGTTGCAGAATCTTCCGTTCACTGGTTTTGTTATTTTTCATAAACTGATAGATCAGAACTTTATATCCATAACCTGCAGCGCGGGTACAAAGTCCCATTGCAGTAGTAGTTTTTCCCTTTCCATCTCCGCAATATACATGTACATAACCTAAGTTGTCTTTCATGATCAACACCTCCAAACAGTAATATGTCACGTCCATCGTTGTTAATATTCAGTATACAGGAAAAGAGAAAAAGATGCCAGTGAAAGGAGAGAAGAACAGAAAGGTTTAAGAAAATTTTTAGAATGTGGTCTGCACAATAAGATTACGAAGGGGTTGTCTGCATAAAATACCCGCGGTTGAACAGCTGTTCAACCGCGGGTATCTTATACCGATATAGAATCTGTAGATAAATCTTAGCCGAAATATCTTTTCAGCAGACCTTCGAATGCTTTTCCGTGTCGAGCCTCGTCGCGAGCCATTTCATGAACGGTATCATGGATTGCATCCAGGTTAGCTGCTTTTGCACGTTTAGCCAGATCGAATTTTCCTTCGGTTGCACCGTGCTCAGCATCTACACGCATTTCCAGATTTTTCTTTGTGCTGTCGGTTACAACTTCACCAAGCAGTTCAGCGAATTTTGCTGCATGTTCAGCTTCTTCGTAAGCAGCTTTTTCCCAGTACAGACCGATTTCCGGATATCCTTCTCTGTGAGCTACACGAGCCATAGCCAGATACATACCGACTTCAGAGCATTCACCTTCGAAGTTTGCTCTCAGATCAGCCAGAATATCTTCCGGAACACCTTTTGCTACACCTACAACATGTTCAGCAGCCCATGTTTTTTCTCCGCTCTGCTCTTTGAACTTGGAAGCCGGTGCTTTACATACCGGACAGACTTCCGGTGCAGTTTCTCCTTCATAAACATATCCACATACAGTACAAACAAATTTCTTCATAGTGTCAGTCTCCTTTTCTTTTTTGGTAGTTTATCTTGAAAACGAATATTCTATGCAATTCGTCTTCTTGAGTTTAAATTAATAATAGTAATTATTACTGATATTAGGTTAACATATTGCTTCCTGATTGTCAAGATGATTTTAAAAATCTTTTGATTTTCGATCTTGTTTCTGACAATTCTGACAACGCAGGAAGCGTTTACATCGTATCTTTTTTCAGACAGTCGGGGCAGATGCCATAGAAGTTTGTGACATGTCCCAGAATCTTTCCTTCAAAATGTTCCGCGGCCAGAGCCTCCGGCTCTTTCATGTAATCCAGATCCAGATCCAGATCCATCACTTGATGGCAGCGGGTACAGATCACATGGTAATGAGGTCTGACCTGTCCGTCGAAGCGGTCAGCACCATCTCCGGTACAGATCTTCTGAATCTCCCCGATATCGGCCAGCAGAGCCAGGTTGCGGTAGACAGTTCCAAGACTGATATTAGGATAAATCTTGCGCAGCTGATGGTATACGGTATCAGCCGTAGGATGATCAGTACGTGTCATCAGAAACTCTTTGATAGATTCCCGCTGACGGCTGTATTTCAGAGAGGCCATAGAGATCCTCCTTTCCATAAATAATAACAGTAATTATTACTGATATTAATATAAAATAAAACGGAGAAAAAGTCAAGAGTTTTCTCCGCTTTATTAATACTCAGTAACTGTTCAGTTCCTTCACGGCAGTTACTGAATAATTACAATATTTGTAACTGTGAAGGTACTGAATAGTTACCAATATTTATTCAAAATCATTGCGTTCACAGAACAGATCAAATACGGCATTGATGAGGTCCTCGTCGTCCAGACCTTCGAATTCCATTTCATCCAGATCCAGATTTTCAGAAGTGATTCGCAGGATATGAACAGGTTCATCGTCTCCGCCGTCCGCAGGATAAAGAACAGCAAATTCCTGGTCTTCGTATTCTACAATATCCAGAAGTTCAAAGCGGACAGATTCGCCGTACTGGTCAGTCAGAGTAATAATATTTGGTTCCATAAGAGCCTCCTTTATATACAATATACAGTTTGTTTTATTGATTATAATACAGATTTAATATTTTGAAAAGTACTAGAGCGTGTCTGAAAAATCATTTCCGCAATCTGCAAGCCCCACTTAGCGGTATATTTTACCCTCATTCGGTTGCCGTAGCCCGCTACGCCTACGTTTTTAAAGCTGCACACTCGAATCTGTATCCTGCGTGTATGGTATAGTTATTTATGAAACGCTGTACCGGGGAAAATACAGGTTATAAAATGTCGAGGAAAAGATAGAAGAACATCGAGAAACAAGTAGTATTTAAGGCATATTTCTGTTATATTAAAAAAGAAAAAAGAACAGGGAGGGGTTGAGGGCTTATTAATAAGAAAAAAAGACAGGATCTGGCCAGAAATTATGTAGGGGCGATGTCAGTGTTTATTCTGGCGGTAGGAATCGGACTGATATTCTTTTATGTAGCTGCACAGAAAACGATTGACAGTAGTTCACAGGAGAGAATGAAAACAAATGTAGCCAGACAGAGCGAACATCTCCGTACAATTTTAAATATTCATTATTTATATCTGGAAGGGATTGCTGAGAAGATAGCGGAAAGCAATGAACTTATGAATGAAGAAAATAAGGAAGTACTTACTGTTTTTCAAAAAAATACATCACTGGACCGGCTGGCATTGATCGATCCGGAGGGAAATGCATATTACGATAATGGAGTAGAGAAAAATGTTTCACACCGGCGGTATTTTAAAGAGGGAATCAGTGGGAACCGGACTTTAAGCGATCCACTGGAGAGTAGTGTGGACCAGGAGACGAGAGTGGTACTGGGTGTTCCTGTATTTCATGAGGATGAAGTGATTGGTATTCTGTGTGGTTCCTGTAATGTCGGTGAACTGAGCCAGATGTTGTTTGATGATTTGTTTTCCGGCAATGGATATAGTCTGATCGTTACTAAAGAAGGAAAAATAGTTGCTCATACCGGAGAGCCGGTGGATCATAAGTTTTCTTACGGAGAAGATATATTTACTTTTTATAATTCAAAGACGACACGGGAAGGGCATAGCATCAGTGAGGTAAAACAGAACTTTGCTATGGGAGAGGACGGGCTGGTTCGGCTGTCTGGTTATGCCGATGGTTCTGATCGATATCTGGCATATGCCCCACTTGGAATCAATGACTGGATGATCTGCTATGTTGCATCGGTAACGGTTGCGCAGCAGTCTTACGCATTCGTGGAAAAGTACGAGATGGTATTTCTTGGATGCTTTGGAATTCTGGTCTGTCTTCTGATCTTATATATTATCCGAAAGAATCGTCAGAAGACGGAAGCGATTCTCCATTCTGCACAGACGGACGAACTGACACAGGTGTACAGCCGTAAATATGCGGAACAGTTTGCCGAAAATGCACTGGAAGAGGCGAAAGACGGAAGTATCCATGCGTTTTTCATCATGGATATAGACAAGTTTAAAGAAGTCAATGATGTCTACGGACATGCGGTGGGAGATGTGGTACTTCGTACTTTCGGTGTGTTGCTGGGAAGACGGTTTCGTGGGGATGATATTGTGGGACGAATCGGTGGCGATGAGTTTATTATCCTGATGCGAAATGTAACTACAAAAGAGGCCGTCAGAACAAAGGCGGATCAGTTGATGGCAGAGACGAAAAAGCTGGTGTTTGACGAGATGGATGGAAAGGGTATCACGATCAGTGTGGGAATCGCACTGGCTCCGGAGCATGGAAAAACCTATATGAATCTGTACCGAAGCGCAGACCAGGCATTATATGAGACGAAACGGAACGGACGAAATGGATTTACAATTTATGGAGAAAACCGAGATATCACGGAAAACAGATAAATTTATCGAAGTAACGTAAAAAAGGGATTGCACAGAGAAAAAAGAAGTGGTATGATATAGAAAAGCAGAACAAGGGGGTTCGAATAGTATCCTTGTTCTGCTTTTTTGTTGCATAGGAGACTCATAGTCAGTCTGAAATGAGAGGAGAGGATTAGTATGAAAAAATTCATGGAAAGATTCATAGAGGCTGTAAGAAAATATGAGGAGCTGTTATCATATGCGCAGGGAGAATTCATTCTTCCGTATCATTCCGGTGCGGGGATGATTGGGTATTATTATAGCCCGATTCCGCTTGTAAAGTAGTCTCGTAAAGGAATGCCAGGAGGCAAGGCATTATTTTTGAATCACCTGAAAATTAATTCTGTATAAATAATGGTTGAGCAAATGCAATGATTATTATTCAGAAACGAGACAGATAGAAAAATGCGCAAGAAACATCTGATTTTAATAAATATAATTACGTGAAAAACCAGCGGAAAGGCTCCCGGTTCCCGGGAGCCTTTCCGCGTCCGCTTTAGCAAAAATAACGTCTCTCTTACCAAAGCTCCGCCAGTTCATAAATCAATTTCTCGGTTTTCTCCCAACCCAGACAAGGATCCGTAATCGATTTTCCATAACAGTGTTCGCTCACTTTCTGAGCACCGTCCTCGATATAACTCTCGATCATCAGTCCCTTCACCAGTTTATGAACATCTTCTGAAACCTTACAGCTGTGCATAACATCCTTACTGATACGGATCTGTTCCGCAAACCGTTTTCCGGAGTTGGAATGATTGGTGTCTATGATAACAGCAGGATTTACCAGCTTTGTCTGAGCGGATTCGTTGACTTCCTGATAGTGTTCCAGGAGATTCTGCAGATCTTCGTAATGATAGTTCGGCATATTTCTTCCGAATTTGTCCACATAACCACGCAGAATCGCATGTGCGTAAGGATTACCGGGAGTTTTTACTTCCCAGCCGCGGTACAGGAACATATGACCATGCTGTGCGGCGATGATAGAATTCATCATGACAGAAATATCTCCGCCGGTCGGATTCTTCATACCTGCCGGGATGCCAACGCCGCTGGCGGTCAGACGGTGCTGCTGGTCTTCGACAGAACGGGCACCGATGGCAACGTAAGACAACAGATCCGATAGATATCTGTGATTTTCCGGGTACAGCATCTCATCGGCACAGGTAAATCCCGTCTCATTGACTGCTCTGGTATGCAGGTCACGGATCGCGATGATACCCTTTAACATGTCTTCTTTTTTTTCCGGATCCGGCTGATGCAACATACCCTTGTAGCCCATACCGATGGTTCTCGGTTTGTTTGTGTAGATACGGGGAATCATAAAAATCTTATCTGCGACCTTATCCTGTACGGTGCGGAGACGACTGATGTAATCGATCACCGCATCTTCATTATCCGCAGAACATGGTCCGATGATCAGCAGAAGACGGCCATCTTTCCCCTCGAAGATTTCGCGGATCTGTCTGTCACGGTCCGCTTTGATTGCTGCTATTTTTTCACTTACCGGAAACTGTTCTTTTAACTCCTTCGGGGTTGGTAGTTTCCGTAAGAATTCCATATCCATTTCCATAATTTCAAAAGCCTCCATAAAAAATAAAGAATTTTACACTTCAACGCGTTGCAGTGCGAATCTGTTTATAATCATACTTGGTTACAGACGATTCGTCAACCCTTTTTTGAAATTTAATTACTCAATCTGCCATTTACAAATTTCGTAACTCTTCAGTACCCTCACAGTTACGAGCCAAAATGCATTTCTAATCACCTTCGGTGATGGCATTTTGACTTGTATGTCTCGGAATTTTGGCAAAAAACATGGCCACCGACTGAATTGTTACCTGTTTTCTTCAAAATCATGTTCATAAAAAATACCGGGAGCTTTTCAGATTTTACAGAGAAAAGCATCCGGTGGGACAAACATATTATGCTTTTTTCCCGGAGGGAAGCTGTGCCAGAATGATCGCTGCAAACATCAGCACACATCCTGATAACTCTCGTGCGGAAAGCTTCTGATTCAGAAGGATCCAGCCTGCCAGTACCGAGATGCAGGATTCCAGACTTAAGATCAGAGAAGCCACAGTCGGGTTCATATCTTTCTGTCCGATGATCTGCAGGGTGTACGCAACACCGCAGGACATCACACCGGCATAAAGAATCGGTGCCCAGGCGGCAAAGATATCTGCCAATACGATATGTTCCGTAAAGACAGCCGGGATCGCACATAAGAATCCGCAGACAAAAAACTGGATACAGGACATTTTCACACCGTCAACCTTGGGCGAAAAATAGTCGATTACCAGAATATGTAAGGAAAACAGCAGGGAACATACCATGACCAGCAGATCCCCTTTTCCAACGGAAAAACCGTCTGTGATGCAAAGCAGATACAGTCCTGCCAGTGCAAGTGCAACAGCGATCCAGATGGTGGCGCCGCATTTTTTCCTCAGAAAGAAATGGCCAAGAATCGGAACGATAACAATATAGCAGGCAGTGATAAATCCTGCACGTCCGACCGTTGTATACTGGATGCCCATCTGCTGAAAACTGCTGGCAAGTGCCAGAAGAATACCGCAGCAGACACCGCCGAGAATCAGTGCACCGGTCTGTTCTGCCTGTTGTTGAGGCGATAGCAGTTCCTCTTTTTGGGCAGATTTTCTGTGATCCAGAAAGAAAATGCATGGAATCAGGACGATTCCTCCGATGATGCTTCGAACAGCGTTGAAAGTAAACGGACCCACGTGATCCATACCAACGCTCTGGGCTACGAAAGCCACACCCCAGATGGTGGCTGTCAGCAGCAGAAGCAGAGAATTTTTAAGCTGTGTCTTTTTCATAAAATCCCTTCCCTTCATAGTAATATCGGTAAAAGACAACTGTTCAACAGACACACAGATACCAAACAGCGTAACATATGCAATCATATCATGAGAAAAGAAAAAAAGGAAGCAAGAATAAGGAGGGTTCAGATACTTTTTGGAGATTTTTGGGGGTTTTCTATTGATAAATATTATCATTAAGGATAAAATCTACATAGTTGTCGGGAGGATTTTGAGATTCTGGAAACCTTCGGACGGATGACAGCAAGAAAATAAAGAAAAGAGGAATGCAGTCATGACATTAAGAGATTTACCGGTAGGAAAGACAGCAACGATTCGCTCGGTAGGCGGAGAAGGGGCGCTGCGTCAGCATTTTCTGGATATGGGACTGATTCCACAGGGAGAGGTAACAGTAGTAAAGTACGCTCCCATGGGAGATCCGATGGAACTGCGGATTCACAGTTATGAACTGACACTGCGTCTTGCAGATGCGGAGAAAATCGAGATTGAAAATATACGGGATGCCGGACAGGTAAAACCGGAAAAAAAAGAACGAACAGTAATCCCCCATCCGGGACTTGGAGAGGGTGGTAAATATCATGAGAAGGAAACGGAACATCCTTTGCCGGATACAGAGGTGCTGACATTTGCACTTGCAGGGAATCAGAACTGTGGAAAAACCACACTGTTTAATCAGCTGACCGGATCCAGTCAGCATGTGGGTAACTTTCCGGGAGTAACGGTGGACCGAAAAGATGGAACTATCAGGGGAAAAGAAAACACACTGGTGACCGATCTTCCGGGAATCTATTCCATGTCCCCATATTCCAGTGAGGAGATCGTTACAAGAAATTTTGTGCTGAATGAACATCCGAAAGGAATCATCAACATTGTGGATGCTACCAATATTGAGCGGAATCTGTATCTGACCATGCAGCTGATGGAGCTGGATATTCCGATGGTGCTTGCCCTGAATATGATGGATGAGGTACGGGAAAACGGCGGATCGATTCTGGTCAACCAGATGGAAGAGATGCTGGGGATACCTGTGGTTCCTATTTCGGCGGCGAAGAATGAAGGTATTGATGAACTGGTAGCCCATGCTCTGCATGTGGCAAAATATCAGGAACGGCCAAAGGAGACAGATTACTGTGATGCCAATGAAGATGGTGGTGCGGTACATAGATGTCTGCATGCGATCATGCATCTGATCGAAGATCATGCAAAGGCAACACAGATACCTGTCCGTTTTGCGGCGGCGAAGCTGGCAGAAGGGGATACGCTGATTCTCGAGGCATTGAAACTGGATCAGAATGAAAAAGAGATGCTGGAGCATATCGTGAAACAGATGGAAACAGAGCGTGGTCTTGACCGGGCGGCGGCAATTGCGCACATGCGATTTGATTTCATTGAAAATGTCTGCGATGAGACAGTGGTCAAACCACGGGAGAGTAAAGAGCATCTGCGAAGTGTGAAGATCGATAAGATACTCACCGGAAAATACACGGCGATTCCGTGTTTTATCGGGATCATGGGTCTGGTATTTTTCCTGACTTTTGGAGTAATCGGTGCTTTTTTACAGAATATCCTGGAAGTAAGTATCGATGCGCTGGGAGGTCTGGTGGATCAGTGGATGGGGGCAGCGAATGTCAACAGTGTCCTTCGGTCTCTGGTAATGGATGGAATCTTTACCGGCGTGGGAAGTGTCCTGAGTTTCCTGCCGATCATCGTTACACTGTTTTTCTTTTTATCCATGCTGGAAGACAGCGGATATATGGCAAGGGTGGCTTTTGTGATGGACAAGCTGCTCAGAAAGATCGGACTTTCCGGAAGAAGTATCGTACCGATGCTGGTAGGCTTTGGATGTACAGTACCGGGAGTTATGGCGAGCAGAACGTTGCCTTCGGAACGTGACCGTAAGATGACGATTCTTCTGACACCGTTTATGAGTTGTTCGGCGAAGCTTCCCATCTATGCGTTTTTTGCGGCGGCATTTTTCCCGAAGCATGGCACACTGGTGATGATCGCTTTGTATTTTGGCGGTATTCTGATGGGTATCCTGATGGCACTGGTATTCCGTGGGACTCTTTTTAAAGGCAATGCTGTACCGTTCGTGATGGAACTGCCCAATTACCGGATGCCGGGAGCCAAGAATGTGGGACACCTTCTGTGGGATAAGGCAAAAGACTTTTTGCAGCGTGCGTTTACTGTGATCTTTATGGCAACACTGGTGATCTGGTTCTTACAGACCTTTGATGGTCATCTGAATATCGTCAGTGATTCGCAGGAGAGTATCCTGGCGACGGTGGCCAGTGTGATCGCACCGGTTTTTGCACCGATGGGATTTGGCGACTGGAGGATATCCACAGCACTGATCACCGGATTCATGGCAAAAGAGAGTGTGGTATCTACGTTATCCGTTCTTTTCGGACAGACTTCGGTGCTGCTTGGCTGTATCACACCGGTATCGGCAGCCAGCCTGCTGGTGTTCTGTCTTCTGTATACACCATGTGTGGCGGCAATTGCATCCATTAAGAGGGAGCTTGGAAGCAAATGGGCGGTCGGTGTGGTGATCGGACAGTGCGTGATCGCCTGGGTGGCTGCGTTTGTGGTGTATTTGGTGGGAAGTATTTTATAGGATTGTGAGAGTGCAAAGTACGGAACAATCCGGTATCAGAGAAAGAAGCTGTACTGACAGAGAAAGTTGGTGCAGCTTCTTTCTGTCCGGAGATTGTTTTCCGGAAACATGTTGGAGACAGTTGACCGGAAGAACATACAACAGGTAAAATTAAAGTAATAAAAATGAGAAAAGAGAGGGTAATCGAATGAACAAATTACTGTATGGGGTGGCATATTATGATGAGTATATGCCGTGTGACCGACTGGCCAAAGATGTGGAGATGATGAAGGCAGCAGGGATCAATTTGGTGCGTATCGCAGAGTCCACCTGGAGTACCTGTGAACCGCAGGAGGGCGTGTTTGATTTCAGCCACGTGATACGGGTACTGGATGCGATGGAAGAAGCGGGCATCTCTGTGATCATCGGAACACCGACCTATGCGATCCCGACCTGGATGGTAAAATCTCATCCGGATGTACTGGCAACCACAAAGAAGGGACCAGGCATCTATGGGGCGCGTCAGATCATGGATATCACACATCCGGTATATCGTTATTATGGGGAACGGGTGATCCGGAAACTGATGGAGGTGTCTGCACACAGAAAATGTGTCATCGGCTTCCAGCTGGATAATGAGACAAAATATTATGACACTGCGGGAAAAAATGTGCAGGAACAGTTCGTCAAATACTTGCGGACAAAGTTTAACGATGATCTGGATGCGATGAATCAGGCGTTTGGATTGGACTACTGGAGCAACCGGATCAATGCGTGGGAAGATTTTCCGGATGTGCGTGGAACAATTAACGGAAGTCTTGGTGCGGAGTTCCAGAAGTTTCAGAGAACGCTGGTGGATGATTATCTGCAGTGGCAGGCGGATATTGTGAAAGAGTATGCAAGGGAAGATCAGTTCATCACCCATAACTTCGATTTTGACTGGCGGGGATATTCCTACGGAGTACAGCCGATGGTAGATCACAAACATGCAGCAAGGGCACTGACAGTAGCAGGGGTGGATATCTATCATCCGACACAGGACGAACTGACCGGTGCAGAGATTTCCTATGGCGGAGACAGTACCCGTTCACTGAAAGCAGATAATTATTTTGTTCTGGAGACAGAGGCACAGGGATTCCCGGGATGGGTTCCTTACGACGGACAGCTTCGTCTGCAGGCATTCAGTCATCTGGCTTCCGGGGCAAATATGGTGGAATACTGGCACTGGCATTCGATCCACAATTCTTTTGAGACATACTGGAAAGGACTGTTGAGTCACGACTTTAAGGAAAACGATACGTATCGTTCTGCGAAAGTGATTGGTAAGGAGTTTGCGGAGCTGGGAAACCATCTGGTGAATCTGAAAAAACACAATAAAGTCGGTTTCCTTGTGAGCAATGAAGCACAGACGGCTCTGGACTGGTTCCCGATTGACGGAACCGCAGGCGGTGGTGGCGGATGCAAATATAACGATGTGGTCCGGTATGTCTATGATCAGTTATATAAACTGAATGTGGAATGCGATTTCCTGTGGCCGGAAACAGAAAGTTTTGCGCAGTATGATCTGCTGGTAGTGCCGGCACTGTACGCAGCACCGGAAGCCCTGCTTCAGAAAATCAATGACTATGTGGCAGCAGGCGGTCATCTGTTTACCACATTCAAGACCGGTTTCACGGATGAGAATCTGAAGGTGTTCCATGACAGCCAGCCACATATTCTGGACCGGTGTCTGGGTATTTCCTACAGCCATTTTACGTTCCCGAAACAGGTAAAACTGTCAGGAGAGACGTATCACTGTGAAGATAATGAGTTGAAAAATTTTATGGAACTGGTGAACCCGGAAGGGGCACAGGTGCTTGCTTCTTATGATCATTATAATTGGAAGCGGTATGCGGCAGTGACGAGAAATGCGTATGGAAAGGGAACGGCTACTTATCTCGGCTGCTGGACCGGTGATGCGATGCTTCGGGAGATCCTTACGGATGTGCTGAAGGATGCAGGATTGTGGGGTATGGAACAGGAAGTGGAGTTCCCGGTGATTATCAAGAAGGGGACAAATGATCTTGGAAAAGAAGTTGTATATTATCTGAACTATTCGCCGGAAGTACGGAATGTGATTTATCATGGCACTGATGGAGAGGAATTGTTTGGAAAGGCTGCAGTTACTGATGGACAGGTTTTGGAAATCGGGGGCTGGGATCTGAAGATTGTGGAACGGTAAATAAAAGGGGAGCTGTCCTTCATGGATGAAAACTATGGAGGACGGCTTTTTTTGCTTTGTCTATCCCCCGGATGAGGATATAAAAAAGAAAAAAGTGCGAAAATATCGGTTGAAAAAAGGATAAAAATATAACCCCACAGGGGGCTTGCGAGGAGAGAAAAGACAGGTTATGATAGGCACACAACAGAAGAAGGTTGTAAGTTCGCTCAGACCGTACTGCCTCCTCCGCATCTAAAAGCAGTATGGGTTGGAAAGCAAATAATGTCAGAAGTGAGGAAAGAAATCCGGGAAAGATTCCTTTCCTTTCTTTTTACAGAAATCTGAAAGGGGAAACATATGAAGAAGAAAATGGTTGCGGTATTGCTCGCAGCAGGTCTGGTGATATCGCTGGCGGCCTGTGGGGGTACATCAGAAACAGGTAATACTGCGGATGTGAAGACGGGGAATGAGGAAACAGCAGATGATGAACCTGCAGAAGAAGCAGAAAATACAGAAGAATCTACACTGACATACGGATCCGGAGATTATACACGGATCAATCCTGCGATGGATGAGCACTGCGAGATCAATGTGCTGTTATTTAACGGACTGACTGCTCATGATGCGGATGATCAGGTAGTGCCGGGGCTTGCAGAAAGTTGGGATTATGATGAAGATACTTATACCTATACATTCCACATCAGAGATGGAATTAAATGGCATGATGGGGAACCATTTACGGCAGACGATGTAAAATTTACAATAGAAGCGATCATGGATCCGGACAACGGATCGGAGAATGCACCAAATTATGAAGATGTGCAGGAAATTACAGTCACAGATGACCAGACGATTGCCTTTAAACTGGCAGAACCAAATGTGGCATTTCTGGAATATATGACAATGGCGATTTTGCCAAAACATCTTCTGGATGGAGAAGATATGCAGGAGTCGGATTTCTTCCGTCATCCGATAGGAACAGGTCCATATAAGCTGGAAAGTTGGGATGCAGGGCAGTCAATTGTCATGGTGAAAAATGAAGATTACTACCTTGGCAGTCCGAAAATCGATAAAGTAATCTTTAAGATTGTAGAGGATGACAATACACAGGCAGTACAGTTACAGTCCGGTGAGATTGATATGGCTCTGTTAGATCCGAAAAATGCACAGAGTTTTAAGGATACAGAAGATTATACCTGTTATGATATGACAACTTCGGATTATCGTGGTATTATGTTTAATTTCGGCAACGATTACTGGACGGAAAATAAAGATATTATTCCGGCAGTATGTTATGGTATTGACCGGCAGGCAATTATTGATGCAGTGCTTCTGGGTCAGGGAATGCCGGCCTATGGTCCATTGCAGAGAAATATCTACAATGATGAGAAGGTGGAACATTATGATTATAATCCGGAAAAGGCAAAAGAGATTCTTGAGAATGCGGGATGTACCATGGACGATGATGGTTTCTACGAGAGAAATGGAGAAGAAATCGGCTTTGTAATCAGCGTCATGTCCGGAGAACAGGATCGAATTGATATTGCACAGGCAGCGGCACAGCAGTTGCAGGAGATCGGCATCAACTGTACGGTAGATATTCCGGCACAGATGGACTGGGGAGGACAGATGGCCTGCCTGATCGGCTGGGGAAGCCCGTTTGATGCAGATGATCATACCTACAAAGTTTTCGGAACGGATAAAGGAGCCAATTATTCCGGTTATTCCAATGAAAAAGTGGATGAATATCTGACACTGGCAAGACAGTATGAAGATCAGGAAACCCGTGCGAAATATTATGATCTTTTCCAGGAAGAGCTGGCAAAGGATCCGGCATATGCATTTATCTGTTATATTGATGCCAATTATGTGGCGGATTCGGATATCAAAGGAATCTCCGAAAAGACCGTACTTGGTCATCACGGAGTTGGTATTTTCTGGAATATTCAGGAATGGGAAATCGTGAAATAAAAAGAAAGATGAGAGATGCAAAGAGACTGGTAACAGTCTCTTTATGCAGTTTTGAGAGGTTAGTCATGAATGAGTTACTGAAGGCAGAACATCTGTCAGTAAGCTTTTTTACGGATGCCGGTGAAGTGGAAGCGGTTCGGGATGTAAGTTTTACTGTGGAAAAAGGGGAAGTACTGGCCATTGTGGGAGAATCCGGGTGCGGAAAGAGTGCATTGTGCAAAAGTATTATGAAATTACTTCCGAAGACAGCAAAAATCAAGTCCGGGAAAATACTGGTGAATGGAGCGGATATTACGGACTATACGGAAAAGAATATGTCACGGCTGCGTGGAGAACTTTTTTCGATGGTCTTTCAGGATCCGATGACATCTCTGAATCCGACGATCACGGTTGGAAAACAGATCGGGGAGGCGGTGAGGATCCATAATAAAAAAATGTCGAGAGGACAGATCAGAAAAAGAGTTATAGAACTGATGCAGTTGGTGGAAATAGACAGACCGGAAGAAAGGATCCGTCAGTATCCTCATGAATTTTCCGGGGGTATGCGTCAGAGAGCAGTTATGGCAATTGCCCTTGCCGGTGATCCGAAGATTTTGTTTGCCGACGAACCTACGACTGCGTTGGATGTGACGATTCAGGCGCAGATTCTTGATGTTTTCCGGAGAATCCAGAAAAAAATGGAGATGGCAACCGTCTTTATCAGCCATGATCTTGGTGTTGTAGCAGGAGTGGCAGACCGTGTAGCTGTTATGTATGCGGGAAAGATTGTGGAAATCGGGACAGCAGAGGAAATTTTTTATGATCCAAGGCATCCGTATACCTGGGGACTGCTACAATCACTTCCCATCCTGGCAGGAGAAAAAGAATGGCTTCCGACACTGCCTGGCATGCCGCCTACTCTGATTCATCCGCCAAAGGGTGACGCGTTTGCGGAAAGGAACGTATATGCAATGAGAATAGACTATGAAAAAGAGCCTCCTATGTTTCGGGTTACAGATACTCATTATGCGGCGACCTGGCTGCTGGATGAGCGGGCGCCGAAGGTGAAGGTTCCGACGGGAGGACAAAGGGATGGAGAATGATATTATACTGGATGTGCAGCATCTTTCACATGTGTTCCGGCTGAACCGGAAAACAAAAGTCAAAGCAGTAAACGATGTTTCTTTTCGGATAAAAAAAGGTGAAATTTACGGACTGGTAGGAGAATCCGGATCCGGGAAATCCACAGTGGCACGCTGTGTCATGAATATATACAAACCTTCCGGGGGAGAAGTCTTTTATAAAGGGATTCCTGTCTGTAAAAACAGGGAATTTCAAAAAAACCGGAAAATGTTGCAGATGACGAGGCAGATGATTTTTCAGGACTCAGCTTCCAGTCTGAATCCGGGAATAAAAGTCAGAGATATCGTGGCGGAACCGCTGCGTATTCAGTCACGGAAAATCCGTACAGATAAAAGAGAAATAGAAAAACAGCTGGAGATGGTGGGACTTGACGGTAGTTATCTGGAGAAATATCCGTATGAATTGTCCGGTGGGCAACGACAGAGAGTGGCAATTGCACGGGCACTGTTAGCAAAACCGGATCTGATTGTGGCAGATGAGCCAATCGCATCGCTGGATGTATCTATTCAGGCACAGATGGTCAATTTGTTTCGAAAATTGCAGAAAGAGCAGGGATTTTCCTTTCTTTTTATTGCACATGATCTCTCGATGGTGAGATTCCTGTGCGATCGGACCGGAGTTATGTATCATGGAGGACTGGTTGAAGAAGGAACCACAAAGGATGTGTTTTCACATCCGGAACATAAATATACAAAAGCATTGCTAGAAGCAATTCCCGTACCGGATCCGAGGGAAGAACGAAACAGAAGGGTGATGAAGTGCAATGAGGGGTGAACAGGTATTATATTATGGGAAAAAATTGCTGATTTTTATCATCAGTGTATGGGTACTGTCTCTTGTAACGTTTTATGTGTCCAGACTTGCACCGGGAGATCCGCTGATTTCTTACTATGGAGAACGCGTGGAAAAGATGAGCCCGGAAGAAAGGGAATGGGCAGAGGAGAAAATGGGGCTGAATGAGAAAATATCTGTGCAGTATGCAAGGTGGATCCGTCAGGCATTTCATGGGAATTTTGGAATTTCCTATAAATATAAAATGGATGTACTGGAGGTATTGAAAAGCAGAATCGGCAATACACTGGTTCTCGGAGGAATTGGCTTTCTGGTCATATTTTTCGGATCGTTGTTTCTGGGAGTGGTGTGTGCATGGAAAGAGGGCGGATGGACAGACCGGATGATCTGTAAAGTGGGAACGGTAATCAGCTGTGTACCGGAGTTCTGGCTGGCGCTGGTACTGATTCTTGTATTTTCTGTTTCTCTTCGATGGCTTCCGAGTTCAGGAGCTTATGCGGTAGGCAGGGAAAATAATATTATGGATCGGATTGTACATATGATTCTTCCTCTGACGGTTATTGTGACGGAACATCTCTGGTATTACGGCTATATGATCCGGAATAAAATGCTGGATGAGATCCGGGCAGAGTATGTATTGCTGGCGAAAGCAAAAGGAATGAAAAAGTCCCGGATCATGCTTTTTCATTGCATGAGAAATATCATGCCGGCGTATCTAAGTATTATGGCAATTTCTGTGGCACACATTATGGGTGGAACGTACGTGGTGGAAACGGTTTTTTCCTATCCTGGAATCGGCACACTGGCATATGAAAGTGCCCGCTATAAAGACTATAACCTGCTGATGGTAGTCAGCCTGCTGTCCGGGATTATAGTGATTGTCTGTAATATGGCAGCACAGATTATTAATGAAAGGATCGATCCGAGAATCCGCATCAGCAGACAGCCGGATATGCAGGAGGTGAGGGAATATGAATGATCCGTTTGAAATTGTCGGTATAAGGCAGGAACTTCAGAATCATCAGATGCAGGAACAAGAAAACAGACGGTACCGGGCAATTCCCTGGTTTTCTGTTGTTGTTCTGCTGATAATTGTCGGGGGATGCCTGTTTTGTGAAAAGTTTATGACAAAAGATCCGTCTTATATGGATCTGAAAAATTATACTGTCGCACCATGCAGGGAGTTTCTGTTTGGAACAGATACTATGGGACGGGACATTTTCTCCATGATATGGTATGGTGGACGGCAGTCTCTGTTTATAGGATTTGTGGCAACAATGGTATCCACCGGTATTGCAATTATATTTGGAACAGTCAGTGGTCTGGCACCGGAATGGCTGGATATGTTACTTATGAGAATGACAGAGATTTTGCTGAGCATTCCCAATCTGCTTTTGGTTATTTTTCTGCAGGCGATTCTGGGGAAGGCAAATGTGCTGAGTCTGTCGCTGGTTATAGGAGTTACAAGCTGGACCAGTATAGCGAAAGTAGTAAGAACAGAAGTGCGTCAGCTAAGAAGCAATGAATATGTAGTTGCAGCCAGATGTATGGGTGGCGGCTTTTTCTATATTCTCCGGAAACATCTTGCCCCCAACTTTTTATCTTCTATTATGTTCATGGTAGTTATGAATATTCGAAGTGCGATTGTGGAAGAATCTACGCTGAGCTTTATGGGGATCGGGTTGCCACTGGAGATCATCTCCTGGGGAAGCATGCTGTCACTGTCAGAAAAAGCACTGCTTACCGATGGCTGGTGGATCATTCTGATTCCCGGGGCGTTTCTTGTTGTAACCTTATTGGCCATTACCGGGATAGGAGATTATCTGAGAAAAGAGTTGAATAAGAAAGAGAGTTATCTGTAGAGCGGAAGAAAATGCGATATGACGGATTCTTTTCTGACATTTTTTCTCATTCTGTTGTTTTTGATTGCATCTTTTTTTGAAACAAAGTAAAATACTAATGGAAAAAATGAAATAACGTAACTGTTCAGTACCTTCACAGTTACGAGCCAAAATGCATTTAAACGATAAAATCACGCTTTGCGAGTTTTTATCGTTATCGCGGCACTCCTCAAGGTTCCGTGCAAGCACGGACTTTGACTCGTTGCTCGCGTAAATCACCTTCGGTGATGGCATTTTGGCTTGTATGTCTCGGGATTTTGAAATATTCATGTCAAAACATCTCGTGGGACAGTGGCTACTGAATAGTTACGAAATAACAATATATGCAGGAGGAGAAACATGGATAACAAAGAATTCGCTTTACAGGAACACGAAAAATGGGCTGGAAAAATCGAAGTGATTAGTCGTGCAAAACTGGATACTCCGGAAGATCTGGCTGTCTGCTATACACCGGGTGTTGCGGAACCCTGCATCAAAATATCAGAGGATGTGGATCTTTCTTATAAATATACCCGTCGTCACAACATGGTAGCGGTCGTTACAGACGGAAGTGCCGTACTGGGACTGGGTGATATCGGACCGGAGGCAGGTATGCCGGTTATGGAAGGAAAATGCTGTCTGTTCAAGGCATTTGGCGATGTGGATGCATTTCCGTTGTGTGTGCGCACCAAAGATGTGGACGAGATCGTAAAGACTGTCAGCCTGCTGGCAGGAAGTTTCGGTGGAGTTAATCTGGAAGATATCTCCGCACCGCGTTGTTTTGAGATCGAACGCAAGTTAAAAGAGTGTTGTGATATTCCGATCTTTCATGATGACCAGCACGGAACCGCAGTGGTAACAATGGCAGCTATGCTCAATGCGCTGAAAGTAGTCGGAAAGAAGATTGATGAGATCAAAGTAGTAACTTCCGGAGCAGGTGCAGCCGGTATCGCGATCATCAAACTGCTGATCAGTATGGGCTTGAAAAATGTGATCATGTGTGACCGGAAGGGTGCGATCTACAAAGGCCGTGAAGGACTGAACAAAGAAAAAGAAGAGATGGCTGAGATCTCCAACAGGAACATGGAAAAAGGAAGTCTGGCAGATGTGATCAAGGGGGCAGACGTATTTATCGGTGTATCCGCACCGGGAACGGTGACACAGGAAATGGTTCGCACAATGGCTCCGAATCCGATTCTTTTCCCGATGGCAAACCCGACACCGGAGATTATGCCGGAAGAGGCAAAGGCTGCAGGTGCAGCTGTGATCGGAACTGGAAGAAGTGACTTCCCGAACCAGATCAATAATGTACTGGCATTCCCGGGTATCTTCCGTGGCGCACTGGATGTGAGAGCGAGCGATATCAACGATGAGATGAAGGTAGCCGCTGCATATGCGATCGCAAATATTATCACGGATGAGGAGAGAAATGCAGAGTATATCATTCCCAATCCATTTGACAAACGGGTGGCAAAGGCGGTTGCCGAGGCAGTTGCGAAGGCTGCAAGAGATACGGGAGTTGCAAGAATCTAAGAAATTCAGAAGCTGCTGTGGTGATGGAGTGGCTGTGTGTATAGTTGCTCAGGCGGGAAAGTGATAGAAAAACAGAAAATCAGATGCAGGCTACAGAAATACTGTAACGGCATCTGATTTTTTACTGCAATAGATAACAAAAATTGATCTGTGGATCGATTTTGACTATTTATTTCTGGTGCTTCTGACGATAGGCTCTTGGAGAGACACCTACCAGTTTTTTGAATGCCTGTGTAAAATAGTTCTGCGAAGAAAATCCGCTGGACTCGGCGATCTGTGTGATGGAGTAGTCGGTGTCACACAACAATCGTTTGCTGTGGGTGATCCGCAGTTGTAGCAGGTAGTTGATCGGTGAGACGGAGAAGGCAGCAGAAAACTGATGGGAGAGATAGAATTTATCCCAGTGGACGATGGCTGCGATCCGCTCGAGTGTTACCGGTTCGTGGAAGTGTTCTTCGATGTAGGCTTTGGCGCGCTGACATTCATAGGGGATATCGGTTGGCGGCGCAAAGGAGAATTCTTTTCCGGTGATCCGGTGGAGCTGCAGAAGCAGAATGGACAGATAATGCTGGCAGACTTCCTCATAGGAAGTCTGTTTTTTTTGTAGTTCTTCCAGGATCGTGTGCAGGAGTGAGAGGATCATTTCCCGGTGGGAGGAGAGCTGGAAGATCTGGAAGGGGGAGAAGGTTTCTCCTTCGTGGAAGCGAAACTGTAGGTTATCGATTCCCAGCACAATATAGTGCATTTTCTTTTCCGGTGAGGAGCGCTCGGTGTGGTGGACTTTGGGGTTGACGATGACGAGGTTGTTTTTTCGCAGAGGGATCTGGGTTTCATCGGTGCACAGCCATCCTTCGCCGTCGGTTACGTAGAAGAGTTCGGTACAGTCGTGGGAGTGGAGGACGCCGTTCCAGTCGGAGCCGAAGGAGGAGGAGGTTACGTAGCGGAGGTGTTGGTGGGGCGGCTGGTGTTCGGGGGATAAGTCTGTTAAGGAATAGGATAGGGTGGACATGTGAAAGCCTCCTTGTAGGTTAGTTGATAGACGGACGAAATTGAGCACCTGCTTCTGGGGACAGACAACCGCTGGTAACGCAAATATGAACTAGTCACCAACTCCGACTATGTTCACGAGGGTCGGCTGACCCTCGCGAAAGTCTGCGTAGGTGCCGGATTTCATCTTTGCTAAGGACACCAGCAAAAGGCTGTCTGTCTCCAGAAGCAGGTGCTCAATTTCTGACAGCGGTTATGCTGCAACATTACTGTCGGGTGGACAACACTGGTATGAAAATGAAGTATAATTTCATCTGGGGAAAACAGTGGATGAAATTTTTCCATTTATATATGTCAGTATAGCAAAGAATCGCGTATACAGCAAGATATCTAATGTTTGGAACAAAAGTAGCATAGAAAGAATGGTGGGGATTGGATATAATGAATTTAGTGCAGCGGACGGGAAACAGCCGCCTGTCTGATGCAGACTGGAATAGGACTGCCGGCAGTGAGAGACAGATAGGGGAAAAGGTCATTGTCGGCAGTTGTTTCTGGTGATTTATGATTTGGGATTGGATATAAGCGGAATTGGTAAGGTTCCGAGAGTGATAATAAAGAAAGGGAGAGGTGTGTGTTATGGGTAAAGAGTGTACAACGGGCAGAGTAACGATTCCGACTGATGTGGATGTCGTACCGGAGACACTGGAGCTGGTGAAACGGTGGGGGGCGGATGCGATCCGTGACTGTGACGGAACGGATTACCCGGAAGAACTGAAGAAGGTGGATGCAAAGGTATACGCAACATATTATACAACCAGAAAAGATAATGTATGGGCGAAAGCGAATCCGGATGAGATTCAGCAGATGTATATTATGACATCTTTCCATACGGCAACGAAGGGAGAACTGTCGATTCATCTGATGGAGCATCTGTATCCGGATATGCTGAAGGTGAATTCCCGTGATGATATTACAAGATGGTGGGAAGTTATTGACCGTACGACAGGAAAAGTGGTTCCGGTGACAGAGTGGAGTTACAGTGAGGAGACCGGTGATGTGACCATCAAACCGGCGAAGGCTTTTCATGATTATACGGTAAGTTTTCTGGCTTATATTATGTGGGATCCGGTTCATATGTATAATGCGGTGACTAATGACTGGCAGGGTGTGGAAAAACAGATCACATTTGATGTCCGTCAGCCGAAGACAAAAGAATACTCCAAGAAACGTCTGAGAAAATTCCTGGAGAGTCATCCGTACGTGGACGTGGTTCGTTTTACTACATTTTTCCATCAGTTTACACTGATCTTTGATGAGCTGGCGAGAGAAAAATATGTAGACTGGTATGGTTATTCTGCATCGGTAAGTCCGTATATTCTGGAACAGTTTGAACAGCAAGTAGGTTATAAGTTCCGTCCGGAATTTATCATTGACCAGGGTTACATGAATAACATGTACCGGATTCCGTCCAAGGAACTCATGGATTTTACCGCATTCCAGAGAAGAGAAGTTACGAAGCTTGCAAAAGAGTTTGTGGATATCGTGCATGAGTATGGAAAAGAAGCTATGATGTTCCTCGGCGATCACTGGATCGGCATGGAGCCGTTTATGGATGAGTTTAAGTCCGTAGGTCTGGATGCTGTGGTAGGTTCCGTGGGAAATGGAGCGACGCTTCGTCTGATCAGTGATATTCCTGGTGTCAAATATACCGAGGGACGTTTCCTTCCGTATTTCTTCCCGGATACCTTCCATGAGGGTGGAGATCCGGTAAAAGAAGCAAAAGTCAACTGGGTAACCGCGCGTCGTGCGATCTTAAGAAAACCGATCGACCGTATCGGTTATGGCGGATACCTGAAACTGGCGGTACAGTTCCCGGAATTTATCGATTATGTGGAAAGTGTCTGCAAGGAATTCCGTACCCTGTATGAAAATATCAAAGGAACCACACCGTACTGTGTAAAAACCGTAGCCGTATTAAACTGCTGGGGTAAGATGCGTGCGTGGGGTAATCATATGGTACATCATGCGATTTACCATAAACAGAACTATTCTTATGCGGGCATCATGGAAGCGTTGAGCGGTGCACCGTTTGATGTACGGTTTATCACTTTTGATGATATCCGCAAGAACCCGGATATGCTCAAAGATATCGACGTCATCCTGAATGTGGGCGACGGTGATACCGCATATACCGGTGGGGACAACTGGACGGATGAGACGATTGTTTCTGCGATCAATGAATTTGTATACAACGGCGGCGGATTTATCGGAATCGGTGAGCCGACCGGTCATCAGTGGGAAGGCAAATACATTCAGTTAAGAAGTGTTCTTGGAGTGGAACGCGAAAATGGATTTGACCTGAACAAAGACAAATACAACTGGGAAGAGCATACCCACTTTATCACTGAGGACTGCAAGGGAGATGTGGACTTCGGAGAAGGAAAGAAAAACATGTATGCTCTGCCGGATACTACGATCATCCGCCAGATCGATAAAGAAGTGCAGATGGCAGTCAACTCTTTTGGAGAAGGAAGAGGCGTCTATATCAGCGGTCTGCCATACAGCTTTGAAAACAGCCGTGTGCTGTACCGTGCGATCCTGTGGGCTGCACACGATGAAGAAAACCTGCATCGCTGGTTCAGCAGCAATTACAACGTAGAAGTACATGCCTATGTAAAGAATGGTAAATACTGTATCGTAAACAATACTTATGAACCGCAGGATACGGTTGTTTACAAAGGTGATGGAACAAGTTTTAATCTGCATATGGAAGCAAATGAGATTATCTGGAAGGAAATCTGAGAGTAAATAGAAACTAATGCAAACAGAAACTAAAATGTAAAATATTGACTTTCTGACAGAATACAGGTAAAATAAAGTATGTTTAGCGGCTTGCCGGGAGTCAAGCCGCTATTTTCGTTGCCAAGCATACGACAAAAGGTCCGGTGGACCTTTTTAGTGATATTGTATACGAAGGGAGCTGACAGTGACAGCTTCTGCGGAGGGGATGGTATGCAAAGGCGATTTTGTGGCAAGAATGATTACGTGATGAGATTGTAAGAAAACCACAATGAAGAAGCGTAAGAAACAGGAAACTGTCAACCAGTCTGAATATCTGCAACAATCATGTGCGTGCAGTTATAGATGTTCAGATCTCTCAGGGAAACCCCGGAAAAGTAATGGGAGGAACAAGATGAAGAAAATATGGATTACCGGTGCGGAGGGACATATCGGAACCGCACTGCTCGATCTGCTTGAAGGCGTGGAATACCAGTTGCTGCCGACGGATATCGAGGAAGTGGATATCACAAAGATTGATGAGGTTACACAGTTTGTACATGTCAACCGTCCGGATGTTGTGATCAACTGCGCAGGCCTGACCGATGTACAGGAATGTGAAAACAATGTAGATGAAGCGTATCGTGTCAATGCGATCGGTGTGAGAAATGTGGCACTGGCTGCCAATGAGGTCAATGCGAAAGTGATACAGATTTCTACTGATGATGTCTTTGATAAGGAATCGCGGGTTCCGTATAATGAATTTGACAATGTGCATCCGAGAACGATCTATGGAAAATCAAAAGAAGCGGGAGAAAAGATTTTAACCCAGCTGTTAAACCGGTTTGTGATCATCCGAAGCTCCTGGATCTATGGAATCGGAAGAGATTTTGTGGATGAAGTGCTTCGCAATGTGGGACAGGGAAAGACGATGGAAGTGCCGAACAACCAGTATGCGGTGCCGACCAGCGCGAAAGAACTGGCGAAGGTGATCCGTTATTTTATTGATAATGAAGAGTATGGTCTGTACCATGTGGTCTGCCCGGGAAGCTGCAGCAGATATGAATTTGCAAGAACGATTCTTGAGTATTCCGGAAAAGCCGGAGAACTGGATCTGTATCCGGTTGTGATCGAGGATTCTGCGCGCCCGACATACTCCGTTCTGGACAACATGATGCTTCGGCTGACCGGCATCGAAGAGCCGAAAGACTGGAAGGCAGCCCTGAAAGAATATCTGGATGAGACAGGAGGGCTGGAATAATGGCAAAAAATACTGCAGAAAAAACAAAGAAGAAAATTGGTCTGTCTACGCAGATCTTTATCGCGCTGCTGATCGGAGCTCTGTTTGGAGTTGTGATCCATTACTGGATTCCTTCCAGTTATATCAAAGATACCGTCATCGTAGAAGGGGTTCTCTATGTGGTTGGACAGGGATTCATCCGTTTGATGCAGATGCTGGTTGTACCTCTGGTATTCTGCTCTCTGATCTGCGGAAGTATGGCCATCGGAGATACCAAGACTCTTGGAAAAGTTGGTGTAAAAACCATCGGATTCTATCTGATAACCACAGCCCTGGCTGTATGCGTGGCCCTGGGAAGTGCTCTGCTGATCAATCCGGGCCGGGGTCTTGATATGGATGCTGTTCAGAAAGGAACCGTATCTTCCACTACAGAAGCCACCAGCCTGGTGGATACTCTGTTAAATATCATCCCGAAAAACCCGGTACAGTCCATGGCGAACGGCGATATGCTGCCGATCATCGTATTTGCCCTGTTTGTCGGTATCATGCTGGCAAAACTGGGAACCAGAGGTTCGGTTGTAGCAAACTTCTTCAGCCAGTTTAACGATGTGATGATGGAGATGACCATGGCGATCATGAAGGTCGCACCGATCGGTGTGTTCTGTCTGATCGCGCGTACCTTTGCAACGGTTGGTTTCTCCGCATTTGCTCCGATGTTAAAATATATGGGCAATGTAACTCTGGCTCTGGCGATCCAGTGTCTGGTGGTATATCAGATCCTTTTGTTTGTTTTCACCAGACTGAATCCATTCAAGTTTATCAAGAAATTTCTGCCGGTTATGGGATTTGCATTCTCCACAGCAACATCCAATGCGACGATCCCTATGTCCATCGACACACTGAGTAAGAAAATGGGTGTATCCAAGCAGATATCTTCTTTTACTATCCCTCTGGGTGCCACCATTAACATGGACGGAACATCCATCATGCAGGGCGTGGCAGTAGTATTTATCGCTCAGGCCTACGGCATTCCCCTTACTATGGGTAACCTTGCAACCGTAGTCGTAACTGCCACTCTGGCATCTATCGGTACAGCCGGTGTGCCAAGCGTTGGTCTGGTGACTCTGGCGATGGTACTGAATTCCGTAGGACTTCCGACCGAAGGTATCGCCCTGATCATGGGTATCGACCGTATCCTGGATATGATTCGTACCGCAGTCAACATCACCGGTGATGCTGTATGTACAACGATCGTATGCCATCAGGAAGGCAGCCTGAACAGAGAAGTATTTAACAGAGATTAAGAATAAAACAAAAAAGAAAGGCACGAAGCTGTCGGAATCAGAAAATCCGATGGTTTCGTGCTTTTTTTAGGTGAAAATTTATCAAGAATGAAAGGTGTCTGATGCCAGAGATTACGGAGCGGTGACCGGGAAGGATAGCGTTACCTCGAAGAGCGTATCTGTCTGGAAAACTACAAGCTTTCCACCCATCCGCTCCATATTCCGCGTACTGCTCTTGAGACCGATGCGGTTGCTTTCTACTGCGGAATGTTCCGGTTTCACAGTATTTTTTAAGGCAAGACACAGCGCAGCATCTTTGTTGATTTCCGGCGGAAGCTGCATGGAAAGCGTGACTGTTTCCTGTTTGCTGCCATATTTCAGAATATTGGAAAACAGATTATTCAGGATCCGCTTGCAAAGTTCCGTATCAACCCGGATCGTAAGTGCATCCGGCGAAGCAATGTCGGAAGTGCCAGCATCCGGAAAATGCAGCTCCGTGTGAAACCCGGCAAGTTCCAGAAAATCCATCTGTTCCCGAAAAAGTTCGAGAAGCCGGGAAAGCGAAAAAGAGATCATCCGGATCTGTTCCGGTTCGGACGCGTCGTACACCAGCGCATATTCAAACATCCGGTCGGTGAGCCTGCGGATATCATCGGTTTTTTGCAGGCAGCGGTCGACATAAGTACTCTGCATGGCGGGATTGCGGTTTAATTGCAGGATGTCCAGATACCCGTGGAGAACGGTCAGCGGTGTGCGCAGATCGTGGGAGAGGGCGGCGATCAGTTCCCGGTTGGACTGGTGTGCTTCCTGTTCCTGACGGATATTCTGATCGAGGGTGAGGCGGAGATGGTCAAGTTCCCGGGAGAGAACACCGATCTCGTCGACACCGGAAGATACAAGCGGAGTGGAGAGATCACCGGCGGACATGCGAAGAATCTCCTGCTTTAAAAGCACAACCTGCTTCATTTTCCGGTTGATAAAAAACAGCAGGATCAGAAGGAACAGACCGACCGACACAAACAAAGAGAACAGGAAGTAAGGAAAGATAAATACGGAACTGTGATAAAAGTTGACAATCACGGTTGCGTAGCCATTTTTAAACTTTGTATTCCGTTCATATTGTTGCTCCATCACCCCGTCAGTCAGACGATATCCGATATCAAAGAAGGACTGAAACTGTTCTTTATCCATACAGCGTGGATACTGGCCGGCGCGGTAGATACCGTCTTCCATACCGTAGATAGCGAGACCGGTGTAATCATCCAGCTGATCAAACAATGGCTGTAGTTTTTTTACGGCTTCGGTATCTGCTTCGGAATCAGGAATATCGTAGTTTAAAGCTTCTGTTCCGAGCATGGTCCAGAAATTTTCATCCAGTTGCGGAATGGGGAGGGATATGGGAAGATTTGTTTCTGTGACCAGGTGAAGGACGTACCATTTGTTTGCCCACAGGGTATGAAAAAGACCGAGGCAGAGCAGTGCGGAGGCAAAAAGGAGCAACAGCAGTTTGGTTCGGATATGTCGGATCTTAATCACAGTGATACCCCCTTCCCCATGTGGTTTTTATGTAAACCGGATTCGATGGATCCGGTTCGATCTTCTGACGCAGATTCCGGATATGGACGGTAATCGTGTTGCCGGCGCCGTAATAGTAAGGCTCCTCCCAGATTGCTTCATAGAGCCGCTGTGGAGAGAAAATCTGTCTGCGGTTGGAAAGCAGTAGCTTCAGGATCTGGTACTCGGTGGAGGTGAGAGTTACCGGCTGACCCTTCAGAGTTACTTTTTCCGACCGGGGATCCAGGCACAGATCGCCGCAGGTCAACAGATTGGATGCTGACTGTCTGGCAGTCGGGGATTTTCCCTGATAAATGCGGTAACGGCGAATCAGCGCTCTGGTGCGTCCGAGAAGTTCCGTATAGGAAAAGGGTTTTGCAAGGTAATCGTCCCCGCCACTGGAAAAGCCCATAAGTTTATCGCTGTCGGAAGTCCTGGCGCTTAAAAACAGGATCGGTACGTTGGTCAGCTGCCGGATCTTCTGGCAGGTTTCGTACCCGTTTAACCCCGGCATCATGATATCGAGAATAATCAGATCAAAACTGTCTTTTTCCAGAAAATGAAGGGCTGAACTGCCATCGGAAGCCTCTGTCACCCGGATACCTTCCCCTTCCAGTAAAACATGTATGATATCACGAATTTCCGGGTTGTCGTCTACGACAAGAACCTGTGTGGTTTGCTGCTCCATGTGTTTTCCTCCGCTTTTTCGTAAAACTTCTGGTAACTATTCAGTAGCCACTATCCCGCGAGGTGTTTTGGCATAAATAGATAGTCCAGACTCTGCATTTGCAATTGCATGGTACCGGATGTTGCCCGGTAACTTTCTGCTCCTCATTATACAGGAATTTTACAGATTGTAAAAAAATCTTTAGAAATCTTAGGATTTATCTTTCGTTAATTTTAAGAAACAGGGGGTACAATGCTGAATCGAAGGAATAAAATGGATAAGTATACGTTCTGAAACGGAAAGAGGAGTGAGAGTATGAACCTGATATCAGTGATTGTTCCCTGTTGGAACGAAGAAGAGACCATACCAATCTATTATGAACATATGTGTCCGGTGATGGATGCGATAGATGCGGACTGTGAACTGATCTTTGTGGATGACGGATCACAGGATGCGACACTTTCGGAGATGAAGAAACTGTCAGAGAAGGATGCGCGCTGCCAGTACCTTTCTTTTTCGAGAAATTTCGGAAAAGAAGCGGCCATCTACGCGGGACTCTGTAAGGCAAAGGGAGATTATGTGGTGGTGATGGATGTGGATCTGCAGGATCCGCCGGAACTTTTGCCGAAGATGTATGAGATGGTCAAAAACGGAACCTGTGACAGCGTCGCTACCAGACGCTCCGACCGAACCGGGGAGCCGGTGATCCGCTCGTTTTTATCGGAAAACTTCTATAAATTTATCAACAAAATCTCAAAAACACAGCTGGTGTACGGAGCGAGAGACTATCGGATCATGTGCCGGAAAATGGTAGATGCCGTGTTGCAGATGAGTGAGTATAACCGGTTTTCGAAAGGAATCTTCAGCTGGGTTGGCTTCAAAACCGAATGGCTGGAATATGAAAATGTAGAGCGCAGCGCGGGAGAGACGAAATGGTCTCTGCGCCAGCTGTTTAAGTATTCTCTGGAAGGGATAACCGGTTTTTCTGTGGCTCCTTTATCGGTGGCGGCAGTGCTTGGTGTTGTATTCTGCGGGGTATCGTTTTTAATGATATTGTTTCTGGTGATCCGGACACTGATCTGGGGCGATCCGGTGGCGGGCTGGCCTTCGATGGTCTGCGTGATCCTGTTTATGGGAGGCATCCAGCTGCTCTGCATGGGGATCATGGGAGAGTATCTCTCGAAAACCTATCTGGAATCCAAACATCGTCCGATCTATATCGTAAGGAGTTCCAGTTATGAAAAAGAGTAATGCAAAAGAGAAAATTTGCGGACTGGCGTCTTACGCTGTACTGGCTGTTCTGACTGTGGCAGCGTGCTGGTTTTTTGCCGGAAGATACGGTGTCTTCGGGGCAAATATGGACTGGATCAGTCAGCACAGCGTGTTCCCGGAGTATTTCCGGCAGCAGTTTTATCAGACAGGACAGTTTTTTCCGGAATACGCGGCGAACATCGGCGGCGGGCAGAATATTTACAATTTTTCCTATTATGGGCTGTATAATCCGATCGTGCTGATCGCTTATCTGCTTCCGTTTATGAAAATGAGCGATTATCTGATGACTGCCGGTGTGATCTGTCTGGCGGTTTCGGTCTGCCTGCTGTACGGGTGGCTGAAAAAACGGGGATTTTCCACAGAGATTGCGCAGGGCGTGGCAGTCCTGTTTTTACTGGCGGGACCGATGATCTATCAGTCCTGTCATCAGATCATGTTTGTGCAGTATATGCCATTCTTACTGATGACGTTTCTGGGTGTGGATCGGTACTGGGAAAAAGGAAAACCAGGTCTGTATACCCTGGGTGTGTTTCTGATGATTCTGACCAGTTTTTATTTCAGCATCGCGGGAATGGCAGCGATATTTTTATATGGTTGGTACGGTTATCCCAAAGGGATCCGAAAGAGAAAACTGTTCGGATTCCCGGTTCCGATGATCGTGGCGGTACTTTCAGCCGGTGTACTGCTGATTCCTACGGCATATGCGATCCTGCAGCGAAGCGGAAGTTCCCAAAGTCAGAATCTGAAAGAACTGCTGATGCCGAATCTGCAGCTGGACAGTTCACTGTACGGCACTTACAGCGCGGGGCTGACGGTTATTCTGGTGGCGGTTTTGCTTGGCGGGATCGTGTGTGGATCGATCCGGGAGCGGGTGGTATCGGTGGTCTGCGTGGCACTTCTGACGGTTCCTGTATTTGCCTGGGGATTTAACGGGATGCTGTATGTGCGGTACAAATCACTGATCCCGTTTCTTCCATTTTTCTGTTATCTTACGGCAGTGTTTTTGAACCGTATGAAAAACGGGGAAATAGGCAGATGGAAAGGAACATTCATATTTGGCGGTACGGTGGGTGTCAGTCTGCTGGCACTTTATCTGCAGGGGGACGGATCGAGGGCGCAGAATTATCAGCTGATCCTGTTCGAAAGCGCAGCACTGTTTTTCTTCTTTCTGATCTTTCAGAAGTGGAAACGCCCGTTCCTGCTTCTGGTTCCGGCGCTGGTATGCCTGGTGCTGATCAATCATGTGGTGAACGGAAAGGCAGGCAATCTGGTGCAGAAAGAAGATTATCAGGAGATCACAGACAGTGCCTGGCAGGATGCCGTGCGTGATGCGCTGGACGGAGAAACCGGCCTGTACCGGACGGAGCAAAGCGGAGTTGCAAAGAAGCGAAAAGACAACGTAAACCGGATCTGGGATATGCGCCAGTGGACGACTTCGGTATACTCTTCCGCCTATAACACAGCGTATCAGAAGTTTCGGAACAATGTCTTTCAGGTGGAACAGCCGTTTCGAAACGGACTGATGCAGTCCGCCTCGGCCAATCCGCTGTTTCAGAAGTTTATGGGAGTCAAATATGTGATCGGACGGAGTGAAGACGGGGAGAACTTCACGACGGAGGTACAGGAGGCGGCTGCGCCGGTGATCTACGGAACGAATCGGGTGATCGCGGAAAAAACGTATCAGGCCATGAAATTCCCGTATAATCAGACCATGCTGATGCAGTATGTGGTAACAGGAAATGAAAAGATCGCCGATACAGGGGTTGAAAAGACGAAGGGTATACAGGAAACAAACGTAACGTTTACGGCGAAGCAGGGAGTGACAAAGGAAGACGATTCCTGGAAGATTAAGACAAAAAAAGAGCAGAAAGCCACACTTTCTCTTGACGAAGATGCATCGGGAAAAGAGAGAATCCTGTATCTGCAATTTGATGTGGAAAATGGACATCCGAACCGGGATGTGAGCATCGTGATCAACGGGATCAGAAATAAGCTGACGGCAAAAAGTCATCTGTATTATAATGACAACACGACATTTACTTATCTGATGAAACTTTCCGCAGATCAGGAAAAGATAAAAGTGACGTTCGGTGCGGGAACTTATCGGATCTGTAACCTGAAAAGCTATGTCAGTGATACGACGGTACTGGAAGATGCTTCTCTATACCGGTCCACATTCACACCGGATCGGAACGCAACAAAGGGAAACCAGATCAGTGGCAGTATCGAGATGGAGCAGGACGGCTATCTGATCACATCGATCCCGTACGACAGTCATCTGGAGATCAAAGTGGACGGGAGAGAGGTCGTGACGGAGAAAGTCAATACGGCGTTTCTGGGCTGCCGGATGGTAAGCGGGGGGCACTGGGTGACGATCACCTACCACGCCCCGGGACTTTCCACGGGAAAATGGATCAGCCTGCTGGGGGTCTTTTTGTGGGGAGTGATGTGTTTTCTGACGGGGAAACGCAGAAAAGCAGAGAAAGAGACAGATGAAGAAGTTGCAGAATATGCTTCCGGTGTGAATAAAGTTCTGTAAAATGTGGAAAAAATCAGGTATAAATGTTGGTAAATGTGGACAACGTGTGTGTATGACAGGTTGTAGAAAAGACCGGAACATGATAAGATATCAGGGTCAAAAGGTCTGAAATCTGACGCAAGCTTGCTTGCAGGAAGATTTCTGAACTTGGGGCCCGCCAAAAACATGAGTAAGTAGCCATTTTTCGAAGAAAAATGAGCGGATTGCGAATGTTTTTGAGGATTGTGAGAGTACGAAGTACGGAACAATCCGATATCTTAACATCATTATAATTATGTGGCAACAAACAGAGAAAAGAGGAATTATCATTATGAAATACAATTCGGTCCTGGACTTACACACTCATACAATCGTCAGCGGACACGCGTACTCCACGTTAAGAGAGATGGCAAAAGCAGCCTCCGATAAAGGGCTGGAGCTGTTGGGAATCACGGAACATGCACCGAAGATGCCGGGAACCTGTCATCTGTTTTATTTTGACAATCTGCGGATCGTACCGAGAGAACTGTATGGCATCGAACTGGTGCTGGGGTCTGAGGTCAATATTCTGGATGCGAAAGGAACCGTAGATCTTCCGCAGAAGACTATGGAAAAGCTGGATATCATCATCGCCAGCCTGCATACCCCGTGCATGGAACCGGGAAGCTGTCAGGAGAACACGGAAGCGTATCTGAACGCCATGAAGAATCCATGCGTCAATATCATTGGTCATCCGGATGACGGAAGATATGAAGTGGACTACGAGGCACTGGTACAGGGAGCAAAAGAATACGGAAAGATCCTGGAACTGAATAACCATTCCATGGATCCCGGCTGCAGCCGTATCCATGCGGTAGAGAACGATACGATCATGTTAAACTACTGCAAAAAATATCAGGTACCGGTCGTGATGGACAGCGATGCCCACTTTGATACACTGATCGGGGAATTCGATATGGCAAGAGAACTGCTGACAAAACTGGACTTTCCGGAAGAACTGGTGCTGAACCGATCAGCAGAAGAAGTGAAAAAATATCTGAAGAAGTAAAATTTACAGACTTTACAAATACAAACGTATGTGCTACGATAAACTATAGTCATAAACAAAAACACCGTGACGAAGAGAGTACATGCACGACTGTCATTACAGAGAATTCCCGGAGGCTGAGAGGGAAGTGACAAGGTGAATGGAAGATGGCTTCTGAGAGGCGCACCGAGCCGGAAGGTTAGGCTGCGACAGGATCCGCCTGTTATAGCGGCAGAGTATAGCAGTACTTGGCAAGGTTTCTTTCGTGAGAAAGAGACGAAGAGAAGTGGTAACACGGTATCATATCCGTCTTCTTACAAACAGTAAGAAGGCGGTTTTTTTACGCGAGCAACGAGCCAAAGTCCGTGCTTGCACGAGACCTTGGCGACTGCCGCGGTAACTTGAGAAACTCGCGGAGCGTGTTTCTCATAGTATGCGTGAGCAAGGAGGAACCAAACATGGCAAAAGAAAAATTTTATATGACAACGGCGATTGCCTACACATCCGGCAAACCCCATATCGGTAATACCTACGAGATCGTACTGGCAGACAGTATCGCTCGCTTCAAAAGACAGCAGGGATACGATGTATTCTTCCAGACCGGTACGGATGAGCACGGTCAGAAGATCGAGCTGAAAGCCGAAGAAGCAGGCATCACACCGAAGGAATATGTAGACAACGTATCCACAGAGATCAAGAGAATCTGGGATCTGATGAATACATCTTATGACAAATTTATCCGTACCACAGATGCAGACCATGAAAAACAGGTGCAGAAGATTTTCAAAAAACTCTACGATCAGGGAGATATCTACAAAGGACATTACGAAGGAATGTACTGTACCCCGTGCGAATCCTTCTTCACGGAGTCTCAGCTGGTAGACGGAAAATGTCCGGACTGCGGACGTCCGTGTACACCGGCAAAAGAAGAAGCATATTTCTTTAAAATGAGTAAATACGCTCCGCGCCTGATCAAATATATTAACGAACATCCGAAGTTCATCCAGCCGGTATCCAGAAAGAACGAGATGATGAACAACTTCCTGCTTCCTGGACTGCAGGATCTGTGTGTATCCCGTACTTCCTTCAGCTGGGGTATACCGGTAGACTTTGATCCGAAACATGTAACTTATGTATGGCTGGATGCGCTGACCAACTACATCACCGGTATCGGCTATGACTGCGACGGCAACAGTTCCGAACTGTTCAACAAAAACTGGCCGGCAGACCTGCATCTGATCGGTAAAGATATCATCCGTTTCCATACGATTTACTGGCCGATCTTCCTGATGGCTCTGGATCTGCCTCTGCCAAAACAGGTATTTGGTCATCCGTGGCTGTTACAGGGCGATGGCAAGATGAGTAAATCCAAAGGAAATGTGATCTATGCAGATGATCTGGTAGACTTCTTCGGTGTAGATGCTGTCCGTTATTTCGTTCTGCATGAGATGCCGTTTGAAAACGACGGTGTGATCACCTGGGAGCTGATGGTAGAGAGACTGAACTCTGATCTGGCCAACACCCTGGGTAACCTGGTAAACCGTACCATCTCCATGTCCAACAAATATTTTGGCGGTGTGGTAACAAAAACAGGTGTGGAAGAAGACGTAGACGCTGATCTGAAAGCAGTCGTAACAGGAACCAGGGCAAAGGTAGCTGCCAAGATGGAAGACCTGCGTGTGGCGGATTCTATCACAGAGATCTTCAACCTGTTCAAACGCTGCAACAAATACATTGACGAGACCATGCCGTGGGCACTGGCAAAAGACGAAGAGAAGAAAGACCGTCTGGCAGAAGTTTTGTACAACCTGGTAGAAAGTATCACCATCGGTGCTTCTCTGCTGGAATCCTTCATGCCGGAAACCACAGAAAAGATCCTGGCTCAGTTAAACGGAGAAAAGAGATCTTACGAAGAACTGGATCAGTTCGGTCTGTATCCGTCAGGAAATAAAGTAACAGACAAACCGGAGATCCTGTTCCAGCGTCTGGATCTGAAAGAAATTCTGGAAAAAGTAGAAGCCATGAAAGCTGCACAGGCAAAACCGGAAGTACCGGAAGAGCCGGTGGTTGATATCGATGCAAAAGAAGAGATCACCTTCGATGATTTCGGAAAAATGCAGTTCCAGGTTGGTGAGATCATCGCCTGCGAAGAAGTGAAAAAATCAAGAAAACTGCTGTGCTCTCAGGTGAAGATCGGCAGTCAGGTAAAACAGATCGTATCCGGTATCAAAGGACACTATACCGCAGAAGAGATGGTAGGAAAGAAAGTCATGGTTCTGGTGAACCTGAAACCTGCAAAACTGGCAGGCGTACTTTCTGAAGGTATGCTGTTATGTGCAGAAGATGCGGACGGAAACCTCTCTTTGATGGTTCCGGAAAAGAAGATGCCTGCAGGTGCAGAGATCTGCTAGAAAGTGTGAATCGACATGATATTTGAAAGTCATGCACATTATGATGATGAGGCTTTTGACGAAGACAGAAAAGAACTGCTGGATGCCCTGCCTGCGCAGGGCATCGGCAGAGTGATCAATGTATGCGCGGAAGTAGAAGGCTGGAACCGTACTCTGGATCTGATGGAACGATACCCATATATCTATGGTGCGGTGGGTGCCCATCCGGATGATGTGGGAGCACTGGACGAAGAGAAGATTCGACGGATGCATCAGATCTGCCAGATGGAAAAGACGGTGGCTGTAGGCGAGATCGGTCTGGACTATTACTGGGATAAAGAAAACCACGAAAAACAGATCTGCTGGTTCGAGCGGCAGCTGGAGGTAGCACGGGAAGAGAAACTCCCGTTTATCATCCACAGCCGTGATGCGGCAAAAGATACGCTGGATACCATGAAACGGCTTCATGCCGGGGATATCGGCGGTGTGGTGCACTGCTTTTCATACGGAAAAGAGATGGCACGGGAATACCTGGATATGGGGCTTTCCCTCGGCATCGGTGGTGTACTGACCTTTAAGAATGCAAGGAAGCTGGTGGAAGTGGTTGAATATGCTCCACTGGAATCTCTGCTCTTAGAGACGGACAGCCCGTACCTTGCACCGGTTCCGAACCGCGGGAAGCGAAATTCTTCGCTGAATATTCCGTATGTAGTGGAAAAAATTGCCGAGATCAAGGGAGTATCCCGGGAAGAGGTAGAAGAGATCACCTGGAAGAACAGTTTCCGGGTCTTTTCAAAAGTGAAATAAAGAGAAAATCAAAATTGATCCACCGGATCAATTATTGATATGCAATGCAGCAAAAACGGATAGCGAATGGTTAAAATTATTTCGGTATCCGTTTTTGTTGTTTTATATGGCAGCTGCAGATTCGGTTACTGATCGGAATTACCATCGGCTGTCAGTGCTTTTTTCTTCCAGTTTCCTTTTTTGTAGAAGAGGAATGTCAGCAGCGCACCCATACACCAGCATACCAGCAGAGAGATCCAGAGCACCTGATATCTTCCGTTTGGAAGTTCCGGGGTTCTGGTGAGGAAAGCAAGACCGTAAGCCAGAGGCACACGGATCACAACGGTGGTGATCATGGAGATCCACATGGGGGTCATGGTATCACCTGCTCCACGCATGACGCCGGAGAGGGACTGGGTGATGGCCATGGCAAGGTAGCCAACGGCGAGTATCTTCATCATGTTGGCACTGAGAGTTACCAGTTCCGAAGTATCGGTAAAGATTGCCATCAGGTTTTTGCCGAAGACCAGGATCAGAAGAGTGATCACCGCGGAGGTTCCCAGTGCAATGGCGGTTCCCTGACGGGCTCCCTGCTCCACACGGTCCATGCGATGTGCGCCCACATTCTGTCCGGCGTAGGTCGTCATGGCAGTTCCGAAAGAGAAGTTCGGCATCATCGCAAAACCATCCACACGCATGATGATGACATTGGCTGCGATGACCATCTCGCCGAAACTGTTCGTCAGAGACTGTACGATAACCATGGCCATGGAAAAGATGGCCTGGGTGATGCCGGAGGGGAGTCCCAGCCGGATGATCTCCAATGTATATTTCTTTTTCATCTTCAGATGGCGGAATTTGAAATTAAAGATATCTGTCATCCGCAGCAGTTTCCAGAAACAGAGGATAGCGGATACTGCCTGTGCGATGACGGTTGCATAGGCGACACCGGCGACACCCATCTGAAAGCGGGAAACGAAGACGATATCCAGAATGATATTCAGGACAGTTGCCACCAGAAGGTAGATCAGTGCCGAGATAGAATCGCCGAGTCCACGCAGGATACCACATAAAATATTATAATATGCACATCCTATACATCCCACCATCAGAATGACCAGATACGAGGTGCACCAGTCAATGATCGAGTCGGGCGTGTTCAGAAGTTCCAGAAGCGGCCGCGAGAGAACGGCTCCCAGAAACATAATGATCAGGGAAGAAATTGCGGTCAGTGTGACGCAGTTACCGATCGTCATGGACAGCTCTTCCCGTTGTCTTGCACCAAAATACTGAGATACCATAACGCCGGCACCTACGGAGATTCCTACAAAAAGTACCAGAAGCAGGTTCAGAATCGGGCTGGCGCTTCCTACTGCCGCCAGGGCGTTGTCGCCCACGTATTTTCCGATGACAATACTGTCTACGGTGTTGTAAAGCTGCTGAGCGATATTGCCGATCAGCATGGGGATCGTAAAAATTACAATCTTCTCCCAGGGTTTTCCTACCGTCATATCGGACGGCGCGAAAAGTTCTTTGATGGTCATAAGTGCTATACTCCTTTTTGATGTAAAATTTTGGCAGATACCGGTATTGGGTAAAACTGGCTCTCTTCATACTCATAGTATAACTCGTTATAAGGTGGAAGACCAAACGTTTTTTGGTATATATTCAAAAAAATGAATATTGACAAGGAGACAGGGATTATTGTACAATCAAACCTAATTAAAAGGAGTAACCTATGTTTGGAAATCTGCGTTTGTAGTGTCGTCAGTACGGTGGAGCCATCCGGTACTTCAGGAAAATGGTGAGACTTTTATTGCAGTATTTGATATGCAATAAGAGTTTTTTTATGTGATTTTTTGTAACTATCCGGAAAAATTCCGGGAGTACATATAAGACAAAAGAGGAGAAAGATAATGGATTTGGGTGATTTATCTATAAAAAAAATACGGGAACTTATTGTGTTTACAGCACTTCTTGTTGTTGCCCTGTGGAAGTTTGATGTAGTACTTGATGTGCTGAAAACAATAGGGCAGATTATATTTCCGTTTATACTTGGTGGAGCGATTGTATTTGTGATCAACGTGCCAATGAGTTTTTTGGAAAAGAAAATTTTTGAAAATATAAAAAAAGAAAATAAGGCAGCGAGAAAACTGGCAAGACCGGTCAGCCTGCTTCTCACGATCGTATTGGTGGTTGGCGTGATCGCACTGGTGATGATTGGCGTGATTCCTCAGCTTACGAAGACAATGGGAAGTTTGATGATAAATATCACAGATTTTATTCCGCAGATTAAAATCTGGATCCGCGATTTTTTTCATGATAACCGGGAAATTATGAAGCTGGTAGATCAGGTGCAGTTTAAACCGGATCAGGCAATCAGGTGGGGAATAAGTCTGCTTGGAAATGGTGCGGGAAACATGATGAATACAACAGTGTCAGCGGTGGGATCCGTAGTCAGCGGACTGGCAACCTTTTTCATTGCTTTTTCCTTTGCCTGCTATGTCCTTTTTCAGAAAGAAAAGCTGCATGTACAGATCAGAAAAGTACTTTTTGCTTTTCTTCCAAAACAAAAAGCAGATGCATTTCTTAAAGTCTGTTCTCTGACGTATCGGACATTCGCAAACTTTCTTACAGGCCAGTGTCTGGAAGCTGTGATTCTCGGCTGTATGTTTGTTGTTACGCTGAGCATTTTGAGAATGCCGTATGCACTTTTGATCGGAGTTCTGATTGCATTTACAGCATTGATTCCTATTTTTGGTGCTTTTATCGGGTGTGCCGTAGGAAGTTTTTTAATCTTTATGGTAAGCCCGAAGCAGGCAATTATATTCATAATAGTATTTCTGGTGTTGCAGCAGATTGAGGGAAATCTGATTTATCCTCATGTTGTCGGCGAATCTGTAGGACTTCCGTCAATCTGGGTGCTGGCAGCAGTTACGATCGGTGGAAATCTTATGGGGATTGTAGGTATGCTTGTTTTTATTCCGTTGCTGTCAGTGATCTATACTATTTTTCGGAAAGTTGTGTATCAGCGCCTGAAAAAACGACATATTAAACAGGTGACAGCGACAGATATAGAGGAATATACAGAAAAAGAAACTGCCAGTACAGATAAAATATAAAGAACTAAATTTGGGCCTTTTTCAACGGAAAAATGAAAAGCAGAGGGAGATAATCACGGCGTTTGGCTATGATTATCTCCCTCTGCTTTACTTGTGGAGCCGGAATGAATGATTATATAGCAAAGCCGATTCATGTGGATGAACCGCTGCTGATATCAAAGAAAAATTGTAACTATTCAGTAGCCACTGTGAAGGTACTGAACAGTTACGAAAAATTTTAAATAAAAAGACGAGTAAACTTTTATTTATTATGCAGAGGTGATATATTTTTTTATGGTCTTGATGTGCCCTCTTCGTTTGTGTATAGTCTGCATTATAAAACAGAAGAGCAAGGAGAAAGAATATGAGACTGGCAGCGATCGGTGATAACTGTGTGGATTTTTACGAAAAGCAGGGCTGGGCATATCCCGGAGGAAATGCGGTGAATGTGGCTGCCTACGGGCGACAGTTGGGTATGGATGCAGCATATCTGGGCTGGATCGGCACAGACAATTTTGGGGATATGATGCAGGAAAAACTGAAAGAACAAGATGTGGAAACTGTTCGCATGCAGAGAAAACAGGGGAAAACTGCTATTACATACATTGAACTTCTGGATGGAGACAGAAAATTCGGAGAAGATTTTCTGAATGTTTTGGAAGGATTTCAGTTGTCTGACGGGGATTTGCAATATCTGGCCGGATTTTTAAACAAAGCACTGGAAGGTGAACCGTTAAAAAGGTGTATGGAGGCAGGAGCTAAGAAGGCAGCTCTCACAATCAGCCATTTTGGAGCCTGGTAGAACACAGATAATTATAAAAAAGAGAAAGGAAGAGGGTCATGTTAAAATTAAACAAGGAAGAAGTGCATTTTTTAGTAACAGCAGAGATGAAAAAAGAGGTCGCAGATTTTTTGGAAGCAGTAGATGCCAAGATAGCACCTGTGCTGGAATATATAAAAGAAAACCAGGTTGAACGCGTTTGCTTTATTGGATGTGGAAGTTCCAGCGCTGCCGGAAGTGCTTGGACATCATATCGAGAACTTTGAGGCAAAAGCCATGGAAATGACAAAACCGCTTCGTAACCTGAAAGGATTCTACACTGTATCCGCCAGCTCCATGGTGCCTCTTGCTTATAAAGAAGGTGTTATTACCGGAATGGAATTTCTCTGGTCTCATGGTGCGGTGATACAGGCGGGAGAATTCCGTCATGAACCTCTGGAGATTGTGGAATCCGGTGTTCCGTTTTTGTTTTTGATTCCTACAGATTCCTCCAGAGTGATTACACAGAGAGCGCTTAAGTTTGTTGAGAAGTGGAAGGGGACAGCAATTGTTCTGGATTATGCAGACTTTGCTATGGGACTTCATGATGATCTGGCACCGTTCGTTATGTTTGTACCGCTGGAATGGTTCTGCTATTATTTTTCGATAGTAAGAGATCATAATCCGGATGACCGCAGATATTATGGGGTTGTTGAATATTAATTTGGTAAATAAATTTACTAAAGACGAAAGAAAATGGACTGTTTTATCAAAAAACAGTCCATTTTCTTTATGTAAATTTACTAAATAACAGGTATGATAAATTATACAAAAGTGATAAAAATATGTATTATACACAAAAAAACAGAAGAATAACCAATTATATTGTTGACAAATCTTATTATTTCAAGTAATGTGATGGTATAAGGAATGGAAATAAATTTACTAAATAAAAAGAAATATTAACTAAATCACATCGGAGGTAAATGTACAGTCAGACGATGTGTGTGAAGTTAATCAAGAGGTGGGAATATGGCTACAATACGAGATGTCGCCCGGAGAGCCGGGTATCTGCAGCATCTGTATCCAGAGTTCTGAAAAATGACACTACCTTTTCTGTATCTCAGAAGACAAGGGAAAGGATTCTGGAGGCGGCAGGCGAACTGGGATACAACAAATGTTTTGAATACTCAGCCATTCAAGGTGCAAGAGGAACCATAGGAGTTATGCTTTTGTATGGCGAGGAAGAAGAAGTGGAAGATAAATTTTATCAGATTATCCGCGTGAATATAAAGATGGAACTTGAAAAAAACGGGTTCAAAGTAAAAGAGGTCTTTGAATCTATGCTGGATACCAATGCATCGAAGATATCCGATTATCAGGGGTTGATCTTTGTAGGATATTCCACACTCTGGTATCAAAAGAAGGTGTTCAGACAGGCTGTTCTGGATTCCGGATTGCCGGTGGTATGTGCGGACTTTCACCTGAAAGATGGATCGCTTACAGCTGATTGCGTGATAAACGATTTCAAACAGGCAGTAAAGAAAGTTATAAATATTTTCCTGAAAAAAGGATTTGATTCTATCGGATATATGGGGACATACGGGCTGGAAGCGAATGGCAAGATTCACAGAGATGAACGTTTTCTTTATTTCTGGCAGATTATGAAAAGCCTTGGAAAGTATGATGAGAAAAATATCTACCTGTGTCCATCCAATCACACACAGTTTGGATATGAGCTGGGAAAAGAAATTATCCGAAAAGGAAGGCTTCCACGAGCGGTATTTGTGGAAAACGATACCATGGCTATCGGTTTTCTGAAAGCTTTGAAAGAAGAGAAAATTTCTGTTCCGGGTGATGTGGCGATTGTCGGGTGTAACGATGATCAGGTGGCATCCTTTGTAACTCCTGGGCTTTCCACTGTGAAGTCACATAATGACCTGGTCGGAATGATGGCAGCAAAGACATTGATGGAATGTCTTTACACGAAAAGAGAACAAGGTTTAAAAATCATTGTACCAAATCAGTTGATTCTCAGGGAAAGTTGCCCTGAATAAAAGTAGAAAGGGGAAAGATATGGAATACGTATACAAACACATGGATTGGAGTAACATAGAGGTCCTTGGAAGAAATCGTCTTCCGGTCAGACCGTTTTATTGTGGTTATCCGAATAAGGAATCGGCAAGACAGGGAAGAAGAGAAGAATGTTCCAATTACCGTCTGTTGAACGGACAGTGGAAATTTGCTTATTATGAGTCACCGTTTTATGTTCCTGACACATGTATGGAGAAGGAATATGACGATCGGGAGTTTGGCATGATGCCGGTTCCCGGACACTGGCAGCTGAATGGTTATGATTATCCACATTATAATGATGCGATAGCATTGTTCCCGATTCTGGATAATCCGGGCATACAGGCGGACAATCCTACGGGTGTTTACCGGTACACATTTCAGGAGGAGAAACAAAAAGACAGGGAATATATCCTGAGGTTTGACGGGGTTGAAAGTGCTTATCACGTATGGCTCAACGGTACATTCATAGGATACAGCCAGGGGCCTCGTAACACAGCTGAATTTGATGTGACAGAAGCATTACAGGATGGGGAAAACGTGCTGGCGGTGATTGTCTACAAATTCAGTGATGGCAGTTATCTGGAAAATCAGGATATGTGGTGGTTTGCCGGAATTATCAGAGATGTATCTCTGATCCGGAGACCGAAACATCATATGCTGGACTGGCGTATCGTATCTGATCTGGTTATGGAACAGAAGGAGGCGACCGGAAAGATTTGCCTGGATGCAGTGTTTGAAAATCATACGGAGGATGAGACGGCACTTACTGTTGAGATGGAAGTAATGGACGGCGAACAGGTCATCTTCAGTGAGAGCCGCGAGATAAGTGGTAAAAAAGGCGAGACAGAATATGTGACAGAGGTAATTCTGGAGAATATAAAACCCTGGTCAGCAGAACACCCTGAGTTATATCGGGTGATCCTTACCCTGAAGAAACAGGGAGAAGTTCTGGAATCCTATGGAGAGTGGACAGGATTCAGAAATATTTGTGTAAAAGACGGATTATTCCTGGTAAATGGAAAGGCTATCAAATTAAAAGGAGTAAACCGACATGACTGGAATGAAAATACAGGACGATGCATTACAAAAGAGGATATGCTGGCTGATCTGTATCTGATGAAACAGAACAATATCAATGCAGTACGAACCTCGCATTACCCGCCACATCCTGATTTTCTGGATATGTGTGACCGTCTTGGACTTTATGTGATGGAGGAAGCTGATCTGGAGTGTAACCAGATGGCTTATACCAAAAACATGAATAAGATCAGTGATGATACGATCTGGGAAAAAAGCTATGTGGATCGTGCGGAACGTATGGTAAGAAGGGATAAGAACCATCCAAGTATTCTGTTCTGGTCACTGGGAAACGAATCAGGATTCGGAAGCAGCTTTGTAGCCAGCGGAAGATTTATAAAAGAGTATGATCCAACCAGACTGGTTCATTACGAGGAAGACAGGGATGCTTCTATAGCTGATGTGTACAGTACCATGTATACCAGACATAAGGCATTGGAGATCCTGGGAAGAGACACTGCAAAGAAGAAACCTCATGTAGTATGCGAGTACGCACATGCAATGGGAAATGGCCCGGGAGGATTAAAAGAATACTGGAAAATATTTGAACGATATCCAAGGCTGCAGGGCGGTTTTATCTGGGAGTGGGTTGATCACGGTATTAAAAAATATGACAGCAACGGCAAAGCTTACTATACATATGGCGGAGATTACGGGGATTATCCAAACAGTGGGGCATTTTGTTGTGATGGACTGATCCAGGCAGACAGAAGACCGACGCCAGGTATTTTACAGGTAAAAAAAGTAATGGAGCCGGTAACATTTATCGATTTTGATAAAACCACAGGTGAAATTACAGTTTGCAATAAATATGATTTTACTGACCTGTCTCATCTTGAAGGTACATTCAAGGTTCATACACTGCAGGGAATTCTGCTGGAAGGTAAGGTGGATCTGAGTGAGGTAGCACCACATGGATGCAAACGCATCACGGTATATGATTCTGCAGAGTCAGGAGCATGGTGCGATGAACAGGATATCTGGCTGACGATCACAGTATGTTACAAAGAAAAACAGATCTGGTCTGAGGAAGCTCATCATGAGGTTGCGTTCCATCAGGAATGTCTCAATAAAGCAGTTCGGAAGACAGTGAAAGAGCCGGCAGATAACGGAAGCTCCGGAGAACTGCATATGGTGGAGAAATCAGGAATTATTTATGTGGAAGGCCAGAATTTTACTGCCGAGTTTGACCGGGTTCATGGATATTTAAGTGGTTATACATTGAATGGCGAACGGTTAATCTGCAAAGGACTGGGGCTGAACTTCTGGAGAGCACCTGTTGACAATGACAAGAATGTGGCTGAAATCTGGGAAAAAGCGATGTTGAAAGCCATGACAAACCTTGTTGAAAAGGTGACGGTAGAGGAGAAGAAACAGGAAGTGGTTATCTCCGTTTCACAGATCTATGCACCGATAACGGTTGACTGGAAAATCATTGTGAAGGCTGAATATCACATTCAGGCAGATGGTCTTATAACCATGAGTTATCACGGAGTGCCAACCGGTGTGCAGCTTCCGGAGAGTTTTCCGCGGATCGGTATGCGGTTTGTGCTGGATAAAGCCTGTGAACAGGCAGTCTGGTACGGAAGAGGACCTCTGGAAACATATCCGGACTGTAAAGAAGGCAACGCGATAGGCTGCTGGGAGAAGAACGTGGAAGATTTCTATTTCCCTTATGTACTGCCTCAGGAGACAGGTAATCATGAGGATACTCGCTGGGCTGCGTTTGTGACAGAGGCGGGTAACGGAATCTGTATCGCATCGGATAAAGAATTCTCTTTTGGAGCATTACATTATACACAGGAAAACCTGACACAGGCGACACATACAAATGAACTTCACAGAACGGAAAATATCCAATTATCTGTTGATTATGCACAGCATGGTCTGGGAAGTGCAAGCTGGGGTGCCGAGTGTCTGGAAAAAGATAAACTGTATCCGGAACCGTTTACATTTACCTGGAAGATTTTCGGAACCGGGAAGGAATCGCTGGCAGAGCGGGCCGAGCAATACAGAAGAAAGTAAGAAAGGAAGGGAAAAGATGGAAGGAGGAAATGAAAGCCAAATTCGGCAAATAGAAGCATAGTCATATTTATAAACAAAGCATAATAAAACGGGTGTCTGAAGTATATTCAAACACCCGTTTTAAAAAGGATGGAGGTTTCTGTGTACGGAAAAAAAGTTATAAAACGAGATATTTATCAAATCATTATTCCGATGATACTGGAAAACATACTTCAGATTTCGGCAAACCTGGTAATCACGGCAATGGTTGGACGGTTGCTTGCAAATGACATTTCCGCACAGGGGATCTGTATTCGGATTACGGATACATTATGGTGTTTTTATAAGGGGGTGGCAATTGGTGCTACGGTTTTGATCGCCCGGGCATACGGTGCGGGCAGACATCAGGATTGCAGGAAGATTGCGGAGCAGACCATTCTTACGGAAATGATTATTGTGTTTATTTTTCAGGTGGTGTTATACTTTAAGGCACCGCTTTTTCTTGGATTTTTTTCAAAGGATCCCCAGATCCTCTCTCTGGCAGAGGGGTATATGAAGACCATTATATTCGAATTCCCGTTTGTGGTGATCACGACGGTGGTTACAGCCTCTTTCCAGGGATACGGCAATACAAAGATTCCTATGTATATTGCGGTTCTTATGAATGTGGTCAATATTGTCTGTGGTTATTGTTTTATCTTTGGTGCCTTCGGTATTCCGGGCATGGGAATAAAAGGTGCGGCTACCGCTCTTTTGACGGCACAGGCAGTTGGTGCAGGTACAGGACTGTACCTTTTATATAAAAAGAAGGGTGGACTGTTTCGAAAAGTACCATCTGAGCATAGATTTTTCAGTTTTGATAAAAAATGTATCTACGAAATCTATACTACAGGAATTCCGGCAGCATTGGAAACCGTATTCTGGCAGGTTTCTGCTATCATTTTGAGTAAAGTGATACTATTTTACGGAAACCAGGCATTTGCCGCATATCAGCTGGGTATACAGGCAGAGGAAATTACGGAGATGCCGGCCATTGGTTTTAGTACGGCATCCACTACACTGGCAGCCAGAGCAATTGGTATGCAGGATGAGGAACTGCGAAAAGTTTACTTTAAAGAACAACTGAAAGTGGGAGTATTTATCAGCTCGATAACTTCGGTGCTGCTGATTTTCCTTCCGCGGTTCTTTATGACTCTGATGACGGACAAACCTGAATTACAGGCCATAGGTGTTGTATATGTGTTTGTTATGGGATTTATTCAGATACCTCAGAATTTGTCCAGGATCTACAATGGAACCATCAGAGCTATGGGGTATAAGAATGCTCCTATGCTGGTGGCGGGATTTGGCATATGGATCATAAGGATTCCTCTGTGTATGCTGGCTGCGTATGTGTTAAGGCTGCCTTTGACAATAATCTGGATTATTATTGCGATGGATCAGGTGTCCAGATTCCTGCTCAGTGTAGGATTGTATTATCGGATCAACAAAAAGCGTGAGCAGACGATGAACGCGGTATAGAACGGAAAAAAGGAGTAAGAATACATATGAACAGAGAATTTTTATATGAATTACTGGAAACAGAATCAGTTTCCGGCTTTGAGGAAGAGATTCAGAGAAAAGTTATAAAGTATGCAAGAGGATTTGCGGATGAGATCTACACGGATGAAATTGCCGATGTGGTAAGTATTGTAAATCCGGATGCAGAGATCAAGGTTATGCTGTCGGCACATATGGATGAGATTGGTCTCATGGTATCGCATATTACGGAGAAAGGAATGCTCCACGTATCCAAGGCGGGTGGTATTTATCCGGGAACTTATCTTGGACAGAAAGTCAGAATCATGCATGAAGGAAATGTGGTTTACGGCGCAGTCCGAAACCATGGCTCTCTGAATAAGAAAGAGTTGGAAATTACAGATATCATCATTGATATCGGTGCCGTTTCAAGGGAAGATACCATGGGTCATGTGGCCTGTGGTGATCCGGTGAGCTTTGACACGGATTACAGAGAACTTTTAAATGACAGACTCTGCGCAAGAGGCCTTGATGACCGTCTGGGAGGATATATTATCCTGGAGGCTGCGAAAAAGGCCAAGGAAAGAGGGTGCACATGTGGAATTTATGCGGCAACTACTGTAGGGGAAGAACTGACAAAGCACGGAGCTGCCTGGTGTGCATCCCGAATCGCTCCGACTCTGGCTGTTGTGCTTGATGTTACATATACCAGCGATTATGAGGGAACAAGAGCCATCGAAAACGGAGAAATCCTTCTGGGAGGCGGACCTGTTTTCCTCCATAATTCTTTCAGTCATAAAATGGTGGTGGAGCGACTCAAAAAAGCTGCCCGGAATGTACATATAAAATATCAGTGGGAGAACGGATGTGAAGAACCTGTACGGACGCAGATGCTATTCATATGGCAGGCAGGGGGATACCTACAACAGTTATGTCCATACCTCTTCGCTATATGCATAATCCGGCAGAAGTGTGCAGTATGGAGGATGTGCAGGGATGTATTGACGTGCTTGCGGAATTTTTATGTGGAATCGGGTCTGATATTTGTCTGAAACCTCTGGAAGGATAAGGTGATTTATGAAAAAATATATGGCGATTGCCGGATTGGTATTAGTTACTGTTATCTGGGGAGGTGGATTTGTGGCCAGTGACATGGCTCTTGACAGTCTGTCGCCTTTTCAGATCATGACCATTCGTTTTCTGTTGGCTTCCGTGCTTATGGGTGGGATAAGTATCCGGAATCTTAAAGGAATAAAAAAAGAGGAAGTAACTGCAGGAGTTTTTATGGGCGCAGCTCTTTTTATTGGGTTTTCTCTTCAGATCATAGGACTGCAATATACGACTCCGTCAAAGAATGCGTTCCTCACAGCCACAAATGTGGTGATTGTTCCTTTTATTGCTTTTCTGATCTGCCGGAAAAAAGTAGGATTCAGAGGTATAATAGGAGCAGTGCTGGCGATAGCAGGGGTGGGGCTTCTGTCCCTGGATAAAGATCTGTCCCTGGGACTGGGTGACGGACTGACACTTATATGTGCAGTGGGCTTTGCTTTTCAGATTTTTCTGACAAGCATCTTTGTGAAGAAGTACAGGGCATCTGTGTTGAACTTTATTCAGATGTGTACGGCAGGTATTTTATCATTGATATTCATGATTGCCTCCGGGCAGGTGTATTTTCAGGTTACTGCAAAAGGATGGTGGAGTGTTCTCTATCTCGGCATTATCAGCACAACGGTCTGCTATCTTCTTCAGACAGCATGCCAGAAGTATGTGGATGAGACAAAGGCGGCAATTATTCTGTCTATGGAGTCTGTCTTCGGAACCTTGTTCTCGGTCATGATTCTTCATGAAAGTATCACATTGCGCATGATATTGGGATGTATCATTATTCTGGCGGCGGTTATTCTGGCGAATTCAGCCACGGAGGAGACAACGGCATAAGGGCAGCGTCGTGTAACTGTTCAGTACCTTCACAGTTACAGCGTCGTAACAATTCGTTGCGTGGTTGAGGGCAATATGGTAAGATAAACCATGAAATGCACTGACATAGCTGATGCGATTCGAAAAATATTGAAAAGTATCATGCAGAGAGGGATTTAAGATGGCTACAATAAAAGATATCGCAGAGCGTACCGGCTTTTCCGCAGCGACGGTCTCCAGAGTTTTGAACCATGATGAGACGTTGAATGTGCAGGATGAGACCAGAATGAAAATATTTGATGCTGCCAGGGAACTTCAGTATCAGGCAAGGGAAAGAAAAAGCAGGAAGCGACACCTGACGGTTGGGGTTTATTATTCCTATTCCAGAGAGGAGGAGCTGAGAGATACTTATTATCTGACGGTCCGTCTGGCGGTAGAAAAAAAACTAGAGGCAGAGAATATGGAACGCTGTCAGATCCAGAATCTGGAGGAGCTGAAGAATCTTGGAGGACTCGATGGCCTTTTGTGCCTTGGAACGTTCAGCAAGAGTATGGTAAGGCAGATAGAAGCCTTCAAAAAGCCTACAGTATTTCTGGATGCTATGCCAAAAGGAGATCAGTTTGATTGCGTAGTCAACGATCTGGACAGTTCTGTGGAAGCGGTGATGGATTATCTGACAGGACTGGGACATAAAAAGATAGCATTTATTGGCGGCTATGAAGTCGACAAGGATGGCGAGGAAGTGCATGATGAACGAATGGTAACTTACAAAAAATATATGGAGCGAATCGGTGAATTCTCTCCGGCACTTGTGCGGGTGGGAAGCTTCACGCCGGAGGACGGTTATGTGCTGTGCAGGGAAATCCTGGAAGGGAAGGAGAAACCTACAGCGATATTTGCAAACAACGACTCTCTGGCAGTGGGCTGTTATCGGGCAGTCAGTGAAAAGGGACTCCGGATTCCGGAGGATGTGAGTATTGTGGGATATAATGATATAGCGGTGGCAAACTATCTGGTTCCGCCGCTGACTACAGTGCGCCTGCATATGGAATTATTGGGTGAGGAGGCGGTTCGCCTTCTTCGTGAACGCATCACATCCTCCAGGGAGATAGGGTTAAAAGTGATCGTACCTGCGAAGCTTATTGTACGTGGCAGCGCAGACAGGGTAAAATAAAAAGCGAAGCGATGTATTAATTAAAAAAGACAAAAAATATATTTGACAGAACAGAAAAAAATAATTATACTTGGGTTGTCAAATAAATAGAACCGGGGAGCTTATGTGATAGGCTGAGAGGAAGTTGAAAACTTCGACCCGTATACCTGATTTGGATAATGCCAACGTAGGAACGTTATGTAAGAGAGTCTGTAACTGTGAAGATACAGAAGAATTACGACAGATTTAACGGGAGATACTTTGGTATCTCCTTTTTTACGCGAATCCAGGTATAAAAGAATGAGATTGAGCGAGAGTTCATGAAGGGGCGCACCACCGAGGGTACGTTTCTTTGTGGACTCTTTTTTAGCTTCAAGGAGGTGAGATGCAGGTGATCAAAGTAAACGGAAAAGAAATCGAACTGGAGAAAGCAACTTCTGTAGAAGTGTATCTTGAAAGTGCAGGATACCAGATGAAGCGGATTGCAGTAGAACTGAATGGCGAGATCCTTCCCAAAAACGAGTATGCGGACAGGATGTTAGAAGACGGAGACTGCATGGAGGTGGTGACATTTGTAGGAGGAGGCTGAAAATGGAGACAACGAAGGTTTTGACAAAAGAGGAAATACAGGCTGCACTTGAAGAACGTCATTCACCGGAAAAGCAAAAGAAACTGTCCGAAGGCCGGGTGACGATCGCAGGTCTCGGAGGTCTGGGATCCAACGTGGCATATGCACTTGCGCGTATCGGCGTGGGTCATCTTCATCTTATTGATTTTGACGTGGTGGATATTACGAATCTGAACCGGCAGCAGTATTTTACAGAACATATCGGTATGTATAAAACAGATGCTTTAAAGTCTCTGCTTCAAAAGATTAATCCGTATATCGATATTCAGACGGATTGCATCAAAGTGACAGAAGAGAATCTGATTTCACTTTTTGAGAATGCAGGAATTATATGTGAAGCATTTGACAATCCGGAGGCAAAAGCCATGCTTGTAAATGGAATTTTGGAGCATTTTCCGGAGAAAAAACTGGTGTCCGCATCCGGAATGGCCGGGTATGGAAGCAGCAATACAATTCGTACCCGGCGATTGATGAAAAACTTCTATCTTTGCGGGGATCAGGTTACGGAACCGACTTATGGACATGGATTGATGGCTCCGAGGGTTGCGATCTGCGCAGCCCATGAAGCCAATATGATCACCCGTTTGCTGCTTGGAGAAGAAGAAATATAGCAGCTATTCAGCAGACATTGTGAAAACAGTGAACCATTACGAAGTATAAAGAATACAGGTAACTATTCAGCAGATATTAAGTAGACAATGAACAGTTACGAAGAAGGAGAAATAAACCTATGAGTACAAAAGATACATGGAGCCTTGGAGGACATGAATTCACATCAAGATTTATCTTAGGATCAGGAAAATTTTCTTTGGATCTTGTGAAAGCCTGTATTGAAAAAGCAGACGCACAGATCATCACACTGGCACTTCGCCGTGCAAACGAAGGGGGGCTTGCCAATATTTTGGATTACATTCCGGAGAATGTAACCCTGCTTCCGAATACATCCGGAGCGAGAAATGCCCAGGAGGCAGTGCGAATCGCCAGATTATCAAGAGAAGTGGGATGTGGGGATTTTGTAAAGATCGAAGTTGTACACGATTCCAAATATTTATTACCGGATAACTATGAGACGATCAAAGCAACAGAAATCCTTGCAAAGGAAGGATTTGTAGTTATGCCTTATATGTATCCGGATCTGAATGCGGCAAGAGCTCTGAAAGATGCCGGAGCAGCCTGCATCATGCCACTGGGAGCACCCATCGGATCAAACAAAGGTCTGGCGACAAAGGAGTTTATCCAGATCCTAATCGATGAGATGGATCTGCCGATCATCGTTGACGCAGGAATCGGCCGCCCGTCTCAGGCATGTGAGGCTATGGAAATGGGAGCGGCTGCCGTTATGGCAAATACAGCAATCGCGACAGCCGGAGACGTGCCGGTTATGGCAGAGGCATTTAAAAAGGCAATCGAAGCAGGACGAAGCGCCTACCTTTCCGGTCTGGGAAGACAGATCGAAAGAGGAGCAAGTGCATCATCACCGCTGACCGGATTTCTGGAGGACTAGACCATGGAAAATCAGCATATCAATGAAAGTATCTTAAGCGAAGAGATTCTGGAAGATCAGAAGAAAAACAGAATCGATCATATGAAATATATGCCGGGTATGGAAGATATCGGGTCTGAGATCCTGGATCAGGTCGTAGATGCCATGCATGCGTATGATTATGACAAATACACAGCGGCTGATGTAAAACAGGCCATCGTACACAGTTCCAGAACACCGGAAGATTTTGCGGCACTTTTATCACCGGCAGCACTGCCTTTCATCGAAGAGATTGCCCAGGCAGCACAGATTGAGACAAGAAAACATTTTGGAAACAGCGTCTATATGTTCACACCGATCTATATTGCGAATTACTGTGAAAATTATTGCATTTACTGTGGATTCAACTGTCATAATAAGATCAAACGTGCCCAGTTAAATGAAAGCGAGATTGAAAAAGAAATGCAGGCGATCGCTGCGACAGGCTTGCAGGAGATTCTGATCCTGACCGGAGAAAGCAGGAACAAATCCACAGTGGAATATATCGGAAATGCCTGCAAGATCGCAAGAAAATATTTCAAAGTGATCGGACTTGAAATCTATCCGGTGAACTCTGATGAGTATGCGTATCTGCATGCATGTGGCGCTGATTATGTAACTGTCTTCCAGGAGACCTATAATTCCGATAAATATGAAACACTTCATCTGGCAGGCCACAAACGTATCTATCCGTATCGTGTCAACGCCCAGGAGCGTGCCATAAGAGGAGGCATGCGCGGAGTAGGATTTGGTGCACTGCTGGGTCTGGATGATTTCAGAAAGGATGCATTTGCGACCGGATACCATGCATATCTTCTGCAGAGAAAATATCCGCATGCAGAAATCGCATTTTCCTGTCCGCGTCTGCGCCCGATCATCAATAACGATCGCATCAATCCTATGGATGTTCACGAGAAACAGCTTTTGCAGGTTGTGTGCGCATATCGGTTATTCATGCCATTTGCAAGTATCACAGTGTCAACGAGAGAGTGCGCGCGGGTACGTGACAACCTTGTAGGTATCGCGGCAACCAAAATCTCCGCCGGAGTCAGCACCGGAATCGGAAGCCATGTGGATGACATCGAGGATAAGGGCGACGATCAGTTCGAGATCTCAGATGGAAGAAATGTAGAAGAAGTCTATAATGCACTGCTTTCTAACAATTTGCAGCCGGTGATGAGTGATTATATTTATGTGTAGGGAATAATCTGGGAACAGTAACTAATCATTTCCACGTTGCCCTGGTATATAATAAATTCATGGATAAAACAGAAGTTATTAACCGTCTGCGGTATGAAAAGCCGAATATACAGATGTGTTTCCGCACAGAGAAAGCATTGTCTCTGTTACATTTCGAAGGGAGTGAGATGTTATGACAGCCAATCCGATTTTACTTCAGAAAAAATATAGTCGTGTCATAGAGTGTTTTGCCAGACAGCAGGAAATTTCATTGGACGCTGCATTGGATTTCTTTTACCATTCCCAGGTATATCAGCTGATTCGAGATGGTGTTTCAGATATGCACTGTATGAGCGATGCATATCTTGCGGAAGAATTAAAACAGGAATATGCTGAATTAGGATGCAGTGACAGATAGTATGATAGCATGTGTGTAAATAAACCTGTATTATTCACGAAAAAAGCTGTGGATAATACAGGTTTATCATTATAAATTTGTAATAGTGGCCTGTTTTACATCAGGAAATTTTACCGATTCGCACGAATTACCCTACAGGGATTACCAGCTGCGATCACATTGTCGGGAATATCTTTAGTTACAATACTGCCGGATCCGATTACAACATTATCTCTGATCGTAATGCCCGGTAAAATAATAGCACCGCCACCAATCCATACATTGTTCCCAATGATAACCGGTGCTGTGTGCGTTTTACAAAATTCGAATGAGCCATCTTCTTTTGGCTCACCAAAACGAGTTATTGCATCAGTCGATTGCCGTCAGCTTATGGATCCATTTGTAGCTTTTGAAGCGCAGGAATATAGGCAGACATTTAAAGATCTGATCGGATTGCACGGCGATCACTACAAGTTCTACCGGCAGCTTCCAGTAGAATGCGGCCAGGAAGGACAATGGCATTACAATGCACCAGACGGAAATCAGGTTCAGATACATCGAAAATTTGGTATCTCCGCCACCCTGGATGATACCGACTCCGACCGGCATCTGATACGACATTCCAACCATGATTACACTCATAATAATCATGAAGTGGTCTGCATATAAAGTAGCCTGAGGGGTCAATCGGTACATGGATAACAGTGGACTTCGAAGTAAGAATAATACAGTTCCAAGCAAGAGCCCGATAGCCAGATAGAGTACGGAAAGGGTACGCCCGTTGCAGCGTACTTTTTCTTCGTCATTGCTTCCGATATCTTTTCCGATCACGACAGCAGAAGCACCGGCTATCGCAATGACGATTACCTTCAGATACTGAAAAAAGGTGCTTGATACGGAATTGGCTGCAATCGCATCCGAAGAAAGATGCCCCAATATCGCTGTCTGCATAGGAAGGGAAACTGCCCACAACAAACCGGAAGTCAGGATGGGAATACACACTTTAAAAAAGGTTTTCCAGACAGTACCACTGCCTTTTCCGATAATACCATCCCGGAATTTTTCATCAAACAATTTGACTTTTGTATCTTTTTTCCATACATAGAAAAGAACGATTCCCAGTTCCAGTATGCGTGCTGCAAAAGTTCCGATGGCAGCACCTTGGATTCCCATTTCCGGTGCACCGAATCTTCCGAAAATCAGGATATAATTGATTCCGCCGTTCACCAACAGGGATATGACGGATATAAGGAATGCGATTTTTACGGTCTCCACGCTGCGGAGCATGGCCAGTAAAAGGTTGCTGATCATGAAAAATAAAAAAGTCCATTGTATGATATGAAGGTAAATAGTACCTTCTCTTATGATATCCGGTGAGGTCGTAAAAAGACCAATCAGTGTATTCGGAATACGAATACATAAAGTGATAATTCCGGCAGAAATTGCCAGGCTGAATAACAGTGCGGCTTTTGTTACCTTTCGGATAGGTTTTGTCTGATGGCTTCCCCAGTATTGGGAACTGATTGCAATTAATGCATTGCCGATCGCCAGTGCAATCTGATTTACGATAAAATAAATCTGGTTTACCGTCGCAGCGCCGGAAAGTGCATTCTGGCTATAACTTCCCAGCATGATATTGTCCAGCATATTCACGCTGTAGGCCACCAGGTTTTGCAGCGCGATTACTGTCATTAATTTGAAAAAGGAACGGTAAAAAGAAGGGTCTTTCGTAAAAAATGTTTTTTCCATGTCGTTGGTTCACCTGTAAACTGTAAAAGTATAGAACAGTTACACTACTCCTTTGAGTGGTTAATACGTCGTTAATATATTTATTATATAAAGTCAATAGAGGATTCGTCAATCAGCAGATTTTGCAAATGAGTTTAAAAAAGAGCTGAAAAGGTCAGATGACCTCTTCAGCTCTTTTTAATGCAGCGGATATATTTGACTGAAAGTTTTCTTTTCCGACAAGTTCCACAAAACCGGCTTTTTCCATGACGTGCATGGGCTGTTCATTGACGTGGGAGAATACAAGTGTAATTCCTTTACTCTCGCAGGTTTTTACCAGGTTCTGAAGTGCATTCATGGCGGTGCTGTCAAGTGCAGGGACGCCTCTCATACGAAGAACCAGACATCTGGTAAAGTCTTTGACAACAATATGTTCAATGGCATCGGCGGCACCAAAGAACAGTGGTCCGGTGATCTCGTAAACACGGATCTGCAGCGGTAATTTCTGCAGATGTTCATCGATATCCGGAGTGTCATCGTCTGTGTACACCCAGCTGTCTGCATGGGTTTCTTCGCTCATACGTTTGATGAAAAGCAGACAGGCAAGCACCATACCGATCTCGATAGCAACGACCAGATCAAAGATAACTGTCAGTACGAATGTTACTATCAGTACAAGAATATCACTCTTAGGAGCTGTCCTGACCAGGTCGCGGAAGGTTCGCCACTGACACATATTATAGGCAACGATAAAAAGAATCGCAGCAATGGTCGGCATAGGAATCATTCCGGCGTAAGGCATCAGAACGACCAGCACGATGATGAGTGTGACGGAGTGTACCATTCCGGCGATGGGAGTCCGTCCGCCATTTTTGATATTGGCAGCGGTTCTGGCGATGGCACCTGTTGCGGGGATACCTCCAAAGAGTGCGGAAGCGATATTTCCTGCGCCTTGGGCAACCAGTTCCATATCTGAACGATGTTTGCTGTTGATCATTCCATCGGCAACTACACAGGATAGCAGAGACTCGATTGCGGCAAGCACTGCAATCGTAAATGCATTTGAGACGGAAGCACTGATGGTGCTGAATCTGATCGCCGGCATATGAAAACTTGGAAGAGAGTTACTGATCGTATACAGATTTCCGATCGTGGATACCTTCAGCGGAAGAAACTGAACCATCAGGATTCCGACGATGACTGCAATCAGAGAACCGGGAACTTTCTTAAAAATATAAGGAGCAAGGATCAAAATCGCAAGACTTATAATGCCAACGATCAGGGCATCGGTATTTGCGGAAGAAATATTCGGGACAAAGGCTTTTATTTTCTCCGCTGTCTCGATTGGTTTTACACCATCCGGATAAGTAACTCCGAAAAAATCTTTCAACTGGCCGATCACGATGGTCACAGCGATTCCGGAAGTAAAACCGGTCGTAATGGTATATGGAATAAATTTAATCAGACTGCCGAAGTGGAACAGTCCCATCAGAATAAGAAATATACCCGCCATTATAGTGGCGATGATAAGTCCATCCATTCCGTCACGTGCTACGATACCGGCAACGATGGTTGCAAATGCAGCAGTCGGTCCGGCAATCTGTACGCAACTTCCGCCAAGAGCTGAAATCACAAAACCGGCTACAATGGCAGTAAAGATACCGGCTTCAGGGCCAACTCCGGAAGCGAGCGCAAGTGCAATAGATAAGGGGAGTGCGATGATCGCGACGATGATACCTGCAGTCACATCTTTGATAAACTGTGACTTGTCATAGGACTTCAGACAGGTTAACAGCATTGGTTTTAGAGAATTCATAGAAGTATAAGACCTTTCATATTAATTTTGCTGATCCAGAGCGTGTCTGAAAAATCATTTCCGCAATCTGCAAGCCCCACTTTGCGGTATATTTTACCCTCATTCGGTTGCCGTAGCCCGCTACGCCGCCCTCATTCGGATAAAATCTCCCACAAACTGGGACTCGCAGCTCACGAAAAGCCTTTTTCAGACACGCTCTAGTATAGCATAGAAAAAAGGGAAAAATAACATAAAACGGTTATGTTTGCATTTATATACAAAATTGGCAGCTGCTCAGCCTCCGCCCGGTGGTTGCTGAATAGTTGCCATCATGCTGCAAAAAAGTTGGTTAAATATTGTGATTTTTGTATATTCATTTGCTATAGAATGGTATTATAAAAAGAGAATAATAGAAGATAACTAACTGAATTGAATGGATAATGAAAAAGAATCGGGAGGTTGGAATATGTATAAATTGGATGATCTGTTTGATTTTGACGGAGATGGAGAACTGGATTCTGTAGAACGGATGGAAATGTATCAGTTCATGGATAATACAGCGAACAGAGACAAGAACCGCTTCTTTGAGGATGATGAAGGGCTGAACTTATTCGAAGATCCGGAAGATGAAGAGGATGAGTTCGAGGATGATGACGAACAGGATCCATTTGAAGATCCGGATGAAGACGAGTGGGATGAATTCGAGGATGAGGATGATGATGAAGATGAGGATGACGACGAAGATGAGGATGAGGATGACGAAGACGATGATGTGGATCCGTTCGGAGAAGATGAAGTGAGGGCTGAACTTGAGGATGCAGGACTGGATTATGATGAACTGGAATACATGGATCCGGATGAAAGAAGAGAGATGATTGAGGATGCAGGGCTGGATCCGGATGATTATGATTTCTGACCGGGTTATTATAAGGAGTGATTGTAATTATTCAGCAGTCATTGTCCCGCAAGGCATTGGGGTTCGTAACTGTGAAGGTACTGAACAGTTACATAAATTGTCATAATCTTAATTGAAAATATCCGTGGAGATGTTTTTCGGAATTACATGTAGTTGTTCAATTCTAAAAGAAAATTATCTCCACGGATTTTTTGCTGTTCTTTGATGTTATTGTTTACTGGTAATATCCCGCGAGGTGTTTTTGTGAGCGAAGGTCACAGAAAACTCGAGACATATCGCGCGAATTTATGCGATCAGCATAAATTCTGTGCATCGCGCAGCGTGTTGCTGGGCACGGAGTGAACAGTAACTCTTTGATTTTTCGATGAGAATGATAGTTTGTAAACAGTTGACTTTCGGAAAAAAGTTCTATATTCTTTAAATAGGATAAAAAGGTTAATATATGAAAATCGTCAGCTGCGGAATGAAGCTTCGGATCAGTGTAGGAAACAGCAGCGACCATGAATGGGGAAGCAGTGAGATATATATTTAAGTATAAGGAGAAGGAAGAGACCGATGAAAGACTTTGAAAAGGATTTGATTTATTATCCCAATCCGGATCCGATTGAGGAACCGAGATTTGTCTTAAATTCTGTAGATGAACTGGAGAAATCAGAAAAATACAGTGTAATCTGCAACGGAACAGAACGTGTGGTATACCATACAGACTCATTCGATTATGTAGTAGTAGTAGACAATGAGGCATATGATCTGGAAATTTCTATCCATACACCATTTGAAAAACTGGCCATCCGGCCCACCAGTTTCGGAATAGAGCCTTCCGTAAAAGGAGAGACCGTTCATATTCATCTCGATGAACCGAGAAAATTCACAGTAGAGACAGACGGTGGTCTTCATGACGCCCTGTTTGTATTCTGTTCTCGCAGAATCGAAAAACCGGAAAATACCACCATCTGTTTTGAAAAAGGTAAGGCATACAATGTAGGAGTTCTTACCCTGAAATCAAATGATACGGTCTATATCGAGGAAGGTGCTGTTGTTTCCGGATGTATCTATGCAGAACACAGCGAAAATATTTCCATTGTGGGAAACGGAATTGTCAACGGAGCCTGCTGGCATCTGCCGGACAGCAATGCACATCGTTTCTTTATTTATATCAAATGGTGCAAGAATGTTCTCTTAAAAGGATTTACTGCAGTAGACGGACCATCCTGGCATGTGGTTCCGGCAGCCTGTGATCATGTTGTCATTGATGATATGAATATTATGTCAAGAATCGTAACAGGAGACGGAATTGATATCACCAGCAGCCAGGATGTGGAGGTGAAAAACTGCTTTGTCCGTTCCACAGATGACAGTATCTGCATCAAATCCCAGGGGCTGTTCAAGGATCCTTCAACAGTAAGGGATGTGACAAAAGTGCGCGTTCACAATAACGTAATCTGGAATGCAGAACCTGGTAATGCCATAGAGCTTGGTTATGCTCTCCAGAGTGAGATTCATGATCTGGTATTCGAAGACTGTGATATCATCCACTGCCAGTACGAAGGAAATATGGGCGGTGCCGCACTTTCTATCCACCAGGCAGATGGAGGTCACATTCATGATATCCACTATAAAAATATCAGAGTAGAACAGGCGGAACAGAAACTGTTTGATATCAAGGTTCTGCTTTGCAGATATACAGAGCAGATGGCAAAAGGAGAGATCCATGATATCTATTTTGACAACATTCAGGTATTAAACGGAGATATCCCTGTTTCCACGATCCGTGGATTCCAGACACCGACAGAAGAAGTACGTGTCCATGATATTCACTTTGATAACATTACCTTTATGGGAGAAAAGTGTGAAACCTGGCAGGATATGCGGCTTGTCACAGAACTGGCAAACGATATCTACGTCAATGGCGTCAGGACATGCAAACAGATGAAATTCTGATGATGTAAAGAAAAATGGAGAGTAAGGAGGCACTTATGGAACAAAATAGCATACTTTTCCGGAAAGACGGAAAGAATTTTTTGCAGCTGGACTGTGAAAATGCAAAAGAGCTTTCTTTAAAGTGGGATGATAAGACCTATTCATTTGTAAAAGACGGAGAAAAGTGGATTCTGGAACTTCCGTTTTCCACAGCTGTGAATTATGTGCAGATCTGTGTGGACGGACAGGAGGTTTTGCTTCCTGAGCTGCCGATCGGACATGGATATGGCCGTTTATACAATTATATTGAACTGCCGGATGAAAAGAAGCTGGCTGAGATTCGTGACATCCCGCATGGAACGCTGACACATGAATTCTATAAGTCTGAGATTTCCAATAACTGGGAACGATTCATCGTTTACCTTCCACCATGCGTACCATCCGCAGGTCTTCCGGTTCTATATCTGCAGCATGGATTCGGTGAGAGTGAGATTTCCTGGACAACAACCGGAAAAGCCAATATCATACTGGATAACCTGATCGAAATGGGAAAAATAAAACCTTTTGCACTTGTGATGAGTGACGGCATGGTACAGGAAAAGGTCGGCTCAGAAGAACGATTAAACCATGTTTTGCTGGAACGGATGCTGGTAGAGGAAATTATTCCGATGGCAGAGAAAAAATATCAGTTTGGCGGTTGTAAGGAAAAGAGAGGTATGGCAGGCTTGTCCATGGGATCTGTACAGACAACCCGGACGATATGCGACCATCCTGACCTGTTCAGCGAAGTCGGCATCTTCTCAGGTTTTATAAGAGATAACATCGAAGGCAATCCGGACCGGGATGCGGTCGGAAGAAAACCTTATGAGCAGACCCATCTGAAGGCGATGGACGATCCGGACTTTAATAACTATTTTCATACCTTTTTCCGATGTATCGGAGATAATGACTGTTTCCTTTCCAGATTTTTGGAAGAGGATGCAATCATCCAGGAGAAAGGTGTCCATGAAATCAGGAAAATCTATCCGGGCGGACATGACTGGAATGTGTGGAGACCGTGCTTTACGGACTTTGCGCAGATGATTTTCCGGTAGGATTGTATAAAGTAAGAAAATATAGTCGGGCAGGAGCTGTCCGACTATTGTATTTTACGCGAGCAAGGAGCCAAAGTCCGTGCTTGCACGAGACCTTGGCGAGTGCCGCGATAACGAGAGATAGCGAGTCTACGGCGAGCAAGGAGCCAAAGTCCGTGTTTGCACGAAATCACTGCCCCTGCGTGCCTCTCGCTTCCCGATAAGCAGAAGGGGACATCCCCAGTTTCTTCTTAAAACTGTTGCTGAAATAATATTGATTCGTATAACCACACTTTGTGCTGATCTCTTTTAACGAAAGACTGGTGGATTCCAGATAATGACAGGCACTTTCGATGCGAAGCGCAGTGATGGTATCACTGATGCTTTGTCCGGATACCTTTTTGAACAGAGAACTCAGGTATGCAGGGCTGATGTTGGCATGTCGTGCGATATCATTCAGGCACAGGGTGTTGGTTTCAAAGTTTTCCCGGATATATCCAAGAGCCATGGTATATATCTGATTGTGATAGTTCTGTAAGGACGAATCCATCTTTTCGCATACGGAGGCACATAACTGCGTCAGCCATTTTACAAATTGTTCGTAGGTGCGGAAGGAATCAAACCGGGTATAGACCTGGATGATTTCCCTCTCCAGATCTCCGGTATCCAGGTTCATCTCGTATAAGAATTTCAGAATTCGTCCCAAAAGGGAGTAGATTCGGATGAAAACCAGATTTTTGTCCTGAACCTGTCCTAACAGATTCTGAAAATAGCAGGTAAGCCATTCTTCGATAGCAGTCATGTCTTTGGAACAGATAAGACGTATCAGTTCTTCGTCGGTATTTTCGGAAAAGGACAAAAGACTGAATTCTTTACCAAGTGCTTCTCTCGCATCGAAAATATTTTTGTGTGGGAAGAAAAATCGGTATTTCAGCGAGTGGGAAGCACTGGCAAAGGACACCGGGAGCTTCCAGATGCTGTCAGCAAGACTTCCGATTCCGATGTTCAGAGAAAGTACATTGTTTTTGCAGAACTCGACAATAGTGGAGGCTACTTTGTGTATGGATTGGAGAAAATGCTGGGGATGTTTTGTGTTCTGGCCGATGATGCAGACGATCCCGCTGAATTCTTTTAAATAAAAAACATGGTCAAAAATCTTCATTTCTTCTTTTACCAGATCCAGGATATTCAGAAGCTGGATCTGGTATTGGGTAAAGTCCAGTTCGGACTTGGCAGGATCGGGTTCTGTTTCCAGGATCAATACGTGAAAAAAGTCATAGTCTGATCTCAGATCCAGATATTTCAGATACTGGCTCAGATGAGTGGCCGGATCCTCACCGGGATAATGGAGCAGATCATGAAAGAATTTTTCTGTCATAACAGGCCGGCTTGCTTTTACCAGCTCCGTATTTTTTTGTGTACGGTCGATATCCGTAAAAGCATTTTTGATTTTTTCCGTAAGATAATGATAATCCAAGGGTTTCTCGATATAGTCATATACACCAAGGCGGATCGCCCGTTTGGCATATTCGAACTTGTCATAGGCACTTACAAGAATAACTTTTATGAAAGGCTGGATCTCCAGAGCTTTCTGACTCATGGAGATCCCATCCATATCCGGCATCTCAATATCCGAGATGATCAGATCCACATGGGTGCCTTTCAGGATGTCCAGAGCGGAAAGACTGTTATATTCTACGGCGATCACAGTGGCATCCAGAGCACTCCAGTCAATATTTTTTTCGATGCCTTCTGCGGTGAGGGAGTTGTCATCTACAATCATTACATTCTTCATCATATTCCTCCATCTGATCAAATTCAATGGTAATGGAAGTGCCTTCATACAGATAACTTTCTACAGATATCCTACCATTTCCAAAATAAGGATTGGAGATTCGTTTGTTTACATTTCCAATGCCAAAGTGTTTTTCATAATTAACAATTTTTTCATCCAATGTTTTCTGCAATTCTAAAAGCTGTTCTTTTGCCATTCCGATTCCGTTATCCGTGATCACAATAATAACCGTATCGTCTCCGTAGGAAAGATCGATGGAGATATGAACCTCCGGCGTTTTCTGAGAGAGACCATGCAAAATACTGTTTTCCAGAAATGGCTGCAGGGTGAATTTGCAGATCAGGAAATTATCAATGCCGTCTTTCATATTGATCTCCCAGGTAAGATTATCATTATGGCATAATTTTTCCATTTCCAGATAAAGCTGTGCGATGGTCAGTTCGTCCCGGATGGAGATCAGGTCTTTCGACTTTCTGAGTGTCATGCGGTAAAAACGTGTAAGATTCGTCAGCATCTGATTGGCAATATCCAGCTTTCCAAGGGACTGACAGGTCTGGATGGATCCCAGAATATTATAAAGAAAATGCGGGTTGATCTGGGATTGGAGAAGCTGGTATTTTAACCGTTCTTCTGCCAGTGACAGTTCCAGGATAGACTGGAGATTGTCATTCAGGGAATGTTGCATTTTTTCAAAGGTTACCCCCAGTTTATCAATTTCATCGAAGGTTTCAGGTGCGCGATCCTGTGGTACCAGTGCCTTCATATTGGTGTCGGATGCATCTAATTGTAGTGTTTCCATAGCCCTGGATAGTGTCTCGATTCGTCTGGTAAGATTCTTCGAGATCAGAACCACAACCAGAATCGTCAACGGAAGAGAGATCAGGATTGTCAGGAGAATACTTTTGATCAGTATATGCGTGTTTTGCATGATATAAGAATCCGGTATCTCTGTCACCTGAAGCCAGCCGTTTCGTAAAGTAGTAGTGTGATAATTAGTGTGAGATCTCTTTTTTAGAGAATCTTCCTTGTGATATAAGAAATCCAGTTTTTCTTCGTCAAGAGAGGCGGAAAGCAAAGAAGGATTGTTGCTGGCAACGATTTTTCCGTTGTCTGTAAGAATATAGCTGGTGATCTGATTATTCTGGAAACTTTCCTGCAAAATGGAGGAAAATTCAGATGCGTCCAGATGAATTATATAAGCATACTTTATGCTGTCTGTACCCGGATGTTTTAAAACTCTGCAACAGGAAACCGAATTCGTCATACGGTAGCTGTTATTCATAAGAAACGGAACAGACAGAAGATCCTGATAAAACCAGACAGAGGATGTTCCCGGATTTTCCAGAGCTTCTTTTGGAATCTGAAAGTCAGAAAGTTTGGACACAGGAAAAAAGTATAAGTTTTCGCTGGATGCCATATGCTCGTCCGGAAGAAATATATTGATATAGGATAGATCAAAGGATGTCTTAAACATGGACAGATTGCTCCGAATCTCAGAAAGTGTAGCCAGAGTGTCCATGGGTGCATCTGTCTGCATCAGGTTGTACATATTATATTGAAGCGTATCGGCTATATTTTCCACTTGCTGCAAGCGGTTATCAAATTGTGTATGCAGCTGTGCATCAGCGGAAATAGATGCATTCAGAATCTTATCTTCAGCAATGTTATAGGAAACAGCATAGGAAATTCCACCTATGATGAAAATAGGAATCAATGTGCACAGCAAAAACGCACATAAAAGCCTGTTTTGAAAATGGGAAAAGTATAATCGTGGACCTCTGGAACCTTTTTTTGAATGTTTCATAAAATCTCCTTGTATTGTATCCGGGCAAAATCTATCAAAAACGTTTTCGTCAATGAAATCTTGCATGTAATCGTTTGGATTTCGGCATGCTCATGCCAGAACACTATTATATATGATCAATTTCTGTTCTTATTATAAAAGATAAAAAAAATGCTTTCAACAAAGATAAAAATAATATAAACGAATCGAAAAATATTGTATTTTGAGAAAACAGACTTTTTGATATCCTTAACTCATCAAAGAAATGGGCGTGAGGCCACAAACAAACGGGAGGTAATGAAATGAAAAAGAAATTAGTGAGCGTGTTACTGGCAGGCGTTATGGCAGTGGGAATGCTGGCAGGATGCGGAAGCTCCAAAGGAAGTGAAGGGGAAGAAAGTACAGGAAAATCTGAAGATTATGATCTGACTTTGTACAGCATCAATACAACAGATCCTGATTTTGATGACTGGCTGAAAAATGTAGAGGATGCCACAGGACTGAACATCAATGTGATCGCAGCTCCGACAGATTCCGATACCCGTCAGCAGAAAGTTACGACAATCTTATCTACAGGAGATGATTCTGTTGATATTATCGAAATCAATGATGAGATGAGTGCGGCATTCAAAAACTCAGGCTGGCTGGAAGGTCTGAACGATACAGTTATGACAGAAGATGTCCGTAGTCAGTTTGCACAGGGTTATCTGGAGGATATGATCACAGATAAAGACGGCAACATTGTCGGTGTTCCGGGATATTCCGGATACTTGGCTTTCTGGGTAAATCAGGAAATCATGGATGAAGTCGGAATTACAGAGATCGATACAAAAGAAGACTTCATGAAATATATGGAAGCAGCTTCTGGCGACGGAAGATATGGATACGGCGGATCCTGGGAAAAAACCTATGTATTCAATGAGATCGCACAGTTTGTAAATATGTTCGGTGGAGATTATTTTGACTGGACAAAGGCTGAAAACAAAGAAGCCATTCAGTTCCTGAAAGATATGGTGGATAATAACCAGACACCGATCGATCAGATCGCAGACAAATACGAGCAGATGAACCCGAAGGCCAATGATGGAAAATATGGAAGCTTTTTCATGTGGGGACTTGGAACTGATTACGAGAAAGCAGGTATGCTGGGAGAGGACAAGATCCATATGGCTATGGTTCCTGACTTCAGCGGTAAAGGAGAGAGAGCAATCTTTACAGATTCCTGGAGTTATGTTCTGAATTCCGCTTCCAAGAACAAAGAAGCAGCCATCAAATTCCTTCAGTACATGGCAGACGAAGGCGGAATGGAAGCATCCTACAAAGCATTTGACAGATATCCAGCAAGAGCAGATGTAGCAGAAAAAGTTGTTCCGGATACAGATCCTGCAAAAGAAATGTATTCCCGCTATGCTTCTGAGTGCAACGTTTCCGGACGTCCGATGCTTCCTCAGACAATGGAATTTATCACAGATATGGGAACTATTTTCCAGTCCTGTATGAAAGATGAGATCTCTGTAGATGAGTTCTGTGAGAAAGCTCAGGGTCTGGTTGAAAAATACAGCGAGTAATATAGCTGAACAATGATTGAAATAACTGGTGAATAACAAAACAGTTGGCAACAGGCAATGAATGCGGATTGAAAATATCTGCTTGGTAAAAGGAAACGCACCGTAGCAAACACAATTTACGGTGCGTTTTCTTAAGATGACAGGAGGAGAAAAGAGTGACAATCAGTAAAAAATCGATGAAATGGATTCCATGGATCTTAATTCTTCCGGTTGTGATTATCCGTGGTTTTACTACTTTATATCCGATTATAGTAACTTTGAAAAATAGTTTATTTGACATAAAGGTTTTATCAGGAGTCAACGAATTTGTCGGACTGGCAAACTACGTTAATGTATTTAAAGATCCCAAAGTGCAGACATCCATATCCTTTACCGTGATATTTGTGGTTGTTTCCATGGTATTCCATGTGGTTTTAGGTGTGATCCTGGCTTTGATCCTGAATATGAAATTTAAGGGCAGAAGATTCTTAAGAACCATCGTACTGATCCCGTGGGCTATGCCGGCCGTTGTTATCGGTATGGCAGCAAAATGGGGATTCAACAACGATTACGGTCTGGTGAACGATTTTATAAGACGTTTTGTATCAGATTTTCAGTATAACTGGCTGATCAACACCAGTTCCGCCAGAGCAGCGGTTATCGCCATGGACCTGTGGAAAGACCTTCCGTTCTTTGCAATCCTGGTATTGTCCGGACTTCAGTTTATTTCCGGGGATATCTACGAAGCTGCAAAGGTGGATGGGGCAAACGGAGTGCAGAGCTTCTTCCGTATCACATTACCGTTGATCCTGAAAAATGTTATTACTTTATGTATTCCGTTTACACTTTGGAGACTGACAACTTTCGACCTGGTATATGCTATGACTTCCGGTGGTCCTGGTGAGGATACATCCCTGATCGCATACAGAATTACCACAGAAGCATTTACCAATCTAAATGTGGGTTATGCATCTACACTGGCAGTTATGTTGTTCCTTGTAATGGCGGTCTTTAGCTTTATCAACATCAAATTCATGAATAAACTGGCAGATTAGGAGGTATTGACATGCAGGATACTAATAAATATACAGTATATAAAGCCCTTACTGCAGTAGGCAGATGGCTGTTATTTGCAATCGTTTCCTTTTTGATCTTATTTCCGGTTCTGTGGATTTTCGTATCATCGATCACACCGCCGGGTGAATTGTTCAAGATGCCAATCGACTATATTCCGGATCACCCGACACTGGAAAGCTACAAATTCCTGATAGAGAACGTAGGGCTTTTTGATAAAATCGGAAACACAGTTCTGATCGTAGGTATCACAATTGTGGTAAGTACTGTTCTTTGTGCCATGGCGGCATATGGATTTTCAAGATTCAGAACAAAGGGGATCAGCATTGCCTTCGCATTCATTGTTGCAACAATGTTGATTCCGGAAGTTGTAACAGCAAGACCGTTGTATGAATTCATGAGAGCAGTAGGACTGTATGACACTTATCCGGGTCTGATCATTCTTTATATCAGCGCAGTCGTTCCATTTACTGTATTGGTCTTAAAGAACTTTGCATCGGAGATCCCGGTTTCCCTGGAAGAAGCAGCAGCCATTGACGGAGCGAATTTTATTCAGAGATTATTCAAAGTGATCTTACCGCTGATGAAACCTGCAATTGCTACAGTTTGTATCATTAACTTTATCACCTGTCTGAATAACTTCTTTACTCCGTTGTATTACTCCAATGATATCCAGGTGCTGTCTGTTGCAATTGTACAGCTGCCACTTAGAGATAACATGTATGGTGTTCCGTGGGATCTGGTAAGTGCCATGGGTTGGATCATCCTGTTACCGATTATTATTTTCGTAGCAGTCTTTGAAAAACAGATTATGGATGGTATAATGGCAGGAGGAGTAAAAGCATAATTGGTAATTGTTCATAGGAGCATTAACCTGTGAAACGAGTTCTTGTGAATGAAGTGAACAGTAGTACTAAACCTGATATTATTTGCAAACCAGAAGGAGGATGTAACAATGTATAACGAATTTGGTGGGACTTTAAGTAATTTAGCATTAGCGAAACATAGAAAAAGCCGCGCGATCAATGCGGAAAATCCAAGAGGAGAAAAAGGAAAAGGCGGTATGGCAGCCAGTGATCTTGGACCATCCAGAAAGGGAAGCCCGTGTCTTAGAGATATTGCAAGTGGTCAGACAGTGACACTGGCAGAGATTGAAGGACCTGGTGCAATCAACCATATCTGGATTACAGTGGATGCAAAAACCACAGACGCAGATTGCTTTGTACTGAGAGATCTGGTTCTTCGTATGTACTGGGATGATGAAGAGGAACCGTCTGTAGAAAGTCCGCTGGGAGACTTTTTCTGCTGTGGTTTTGGTAGAGAATGCAATGTAAATTCTATGCCGATCGCAGTAGTGCCAAGCAGAGGATTGAACTGTTATTTCCAGATGCCTTTCAGAAAAAAAGCAAGAATCACTCTGGAAAACCAGCATGTCAATTCAATTCCAGCATTCTTCTACCAGGTGGATTATTGCCTGTATGATGAGGGACTGCCGGAGGATATCGCTTACTTCCATGCACAGTGGAGAAGAGAAAAGATCACCCAGCTGCAGAAAGATTATGTAATCCTTGATAATGTCAAAGGAAAAGGTCACTATGTAGGTACTTATATGGCACTGACAACACTGGAGCGTTACTGGTGGGGTGAAGGTGAGGTTAAGTTCTATATCGACGGAGATGAAGAATATCCTACTATCTGCGGAACAGGAACAGAAGATTATTTCGGTGGTTCCTGGAGCTTTGCTAAGCAGGTAGACGGTAAGACCGTGGAACAGAATTATTGCACACCTTATCTGGGATATCCATATTATTCTTCCCATGATGAGCTGATTCACAATTTTTATCACAATAACGATGTTATGCCGATGAGAGGTTTTTACCGCTGGCATATCCAGGATCCAATCTGTTTTGATGAGGATCTGAAAGTGACGATCCAGCAGATCGGTGTGGGTTACAGAGGATTATTTGAGAGACAGGATGACGTGGCAAGTGTGGCATACTGGTATCAGGCAGAACCACATAACAGCTTCCCGGAACTTCCTGGAAAAGAAGATCGCTGGCCTAGATAGGAGCAGAACTTGAAGAAGTATGTATTGGGTGTTTTTATTGGATTTTTGTTGCTGATGTCCGGATGTGGGGATCAACAGGATGGAGTCCATACAGAGGATACAGATTCGCAGAAAGAAAAATTAACTATCATGCACGTGGATGCAGAATCTCCCAGATTCAGGAAATTTATCGAAAATGCAGAAAAGGAACTGGATCTTGAGATAGAGACGATAGCCTGCCCTGCAGATGCAGATGTGCGGCAGGCTAAAATCTCCACGATTCTGGAAGCCGGAGATTCTTCCGTCGATATCTTCTCTGTCAATGATGAGATGATCAGTGAATTTAAATACAAAGATTATCTGAAACCACTGAGCGATACGGTGATGACGGAAGAACTGTTATTCAGTTATCCGGAAAGTTATATGCAGAATATACCGATGAAAGATGGGGAGGTTTATTCTGTTCCGTACCTTATGGATATTATGGTATTCTGGGTAAACCGGGAAGTCACAGGAGATCGGGAGATCCGGACGCAGGAAGATTTTGTTGCTCTTTTGAAAGAAAACCTGGGCAATGATGTCTACGGATATGGAGGAGCATGGGATCAGTCCTATGCGTACAATGAACTTTCGGAATTTGTAAATCTCTTCGGAGGCGACTATTACGACTGGGAGAATAAAAACACGAGAGAAGCACTCAGCTTTCTTCATGATCTGGCAACAAAAGGAGAAGTTCCTGTTTCGCAAGTGGTAGATCGGTATGAACAAATGGAACAGAAATTTTTGGATGGTAAATACGGCAGTATTTTTATGTACAGCGGAGCCATAAACACTTTTGAATGTGCCGGAGCTTACAGAATGGAAAAAATCCAGGTGGCACCATTACCGGGATTTCGAAAGAATGCTACCAACATCGCTACATGGCAGTATGTGTTAAACAAGGCATCTGAGCATGAGAAAGCGGCAATAAAATTCCTGAAATATGCCGCAAGCAGAGAAGGAAATATTGCCTATGCAGAATGCATGAAATGTCTTCCGGCCAGACTTGATGTGATTCGCGAAGAAAAACTGGATATTCCGGGATTTCAGGTTTTGCAGGATTATGTGAATCATGTTGAATTGAAGGAACGTCCGTTTTCTTCCGATCCAATGAAGGATATCTCTAAGACCGGCATATTATTTCAACAATATGTGATGAATCAAATATCTCAGGATGAATTTTGTGAGAAAATGGAAGAAATGCAAAAGAATCAGAGATAGCAAAAAACAGAGCAAATCGAAAAGCAACGATTCGCTCTGTTTTTTTTGTTATCGTGTCCCCATCTTACGCACCACACACAAAACTGCTCCGATCACATTCATGAACAAAAAGGATTTGCCCAGATCATCCACGATATGGAAGAACAATTTGGCTCCTTCCAGCGGAGCCGGGCTAGCGGGAAGGACGGGATAGGCATAAGTGGATACAAATGCCAGAAGAACCAGAACAACGAAACCGAACAGCCCCCGTCCCATATCTACCTGGCGGATCTTGCCGTGATCCGGCATCCGTTTTCTGCTGGCGATCCACAGTGCCTGGATACAACCAAAGCCCACACAGATCAGTGCCCCAATCAGATAGATTCCCTGGGCATAATTCTTTTCATGGACTACTCCGGCGATGGAGCCAAGGGTCACCCGGTTGGCCCAGAAGTTCTGTGCCATACGAAGGGTGGACAAAGCCATCAGGACTACGCAGATCCACTGGATCACAAGATAAAACAGGGTGCCTCCCAGTTTTACGCTTCCAGTGGTTAAAGAAGTGGCTGCAGATAGGAGTCCGCCTCCTTTTTTCTTCTTTTTTCGCTTGGTTTTGGTTTTCTGCGTGGTAGTTTTATGAATCGTATGCTGGTTTGTGGCAGTATTTCTGGATCTGCCGGAACCGGAGTTTGGATTTTTTTTGTTCTCTTCCCGACGTCTGGCAGCGGGAGTCTCATTTTTACCGGAAGCAGGACTACCGGTACCGTTGCCATTATCAGCGACTGGTTTTGATAAGTTGCGATTTACATAATCATCGAAGGACTGCCAGTCATCCACCAGACGATCGGTATCTGTATTTTTTGTGACTGAAGTATTGTCATTGGAAGCGGCCGGAAGCGGTGCACCGCAGTAGCTGCAAAAACGACCGGTGACTTCAGCACCACAGGATGGACATTTCATAGTTCACTCCCCCTTGTTAGAATTTCAGATTTTATTGTACCACAAATACAGGAAAACATATCTGAAGATTTTGTGAAAATTAATGAAAAATAATTACTTTTTTTGGTAAAAAAGCAAGAATCAGAAAGAGAAGATTGCGTTGACACCTTATATACCGATTGGTATAATATAAAAAGACAGGGGATTACCCTGGAAAATTACGGATCAACAGCTGATAAATATAAGGAAAGGGGCTGAGACAGATGGATAATCGGCAGCTGATCATGGAAAAAGCGCTGGAACTGTTTTGTGCCCGTGGATATGATGCGGTTGGGGTGCAGGAGATTGCAGAACAGTCCGGAATTACAAAACCGACGTTGTATTATTATTTTGGAAGCAAGCAGGGACTGATGGAAACGATCCTTGAGGAGAACAGTCGTATTCTGGAAGAGATGCTGGAAAAAGCAGTGGAAGAACCGGGGGATGTCCCGCAGGTGTTATATCGTGTGGCGAGAGCATATTTTGATTTTGCGGGAAGCCACTGGCAGTTTTATCTGTTTATGATGAGTCAGTTTTATTCCGGAAAAAAATCGGAAGGATTCCGTACGGTGTATCCGCTGATCCAGAAGTATTACCAGCTTGTGGTGCGGATCTTTGAGGATTCTGCAGATCGTCTGGGAAATATGGGCGGCCGTCAGGAGCAGTTCGCGGTCAGCTTCATGGGGATTCTGGATTCCCATATGATGATGCTGGGAAGAGAGCAGGATGAAGAACACGGACTGGTGATGACGGATCAGAGAACGTATGAGATCGTCCGGCAGTTCCTGTACGGTATTTATTCATAACTGCGAAAGTATGGAACAGTTGCATGTATGAGTGTGAAAAATAACTGGAAAGACAGTTAAGATAAAAGAAAAAGGAGACGGGGATATGGCAAAGATGGAGTTTGGGGAACTGGATCAATATTTGTTTGGTCAGGCAACGCATTATGATATTTATAAGAAACTGGGAGCGCATCCGGTAACACAGAATGGAAAAAGCGGCACGTATTTTGCAGTATGGGCACCGAACGCAGAGGATGTTTCTGTTGTCGGTGAGTTTAATGACTGGGATCCGGAGCGCCATCCGATGAAAAAGACAGGACCGATCGGTGTCTGGGAGACTTTTGTTGCAGGAGCCAAAGTGGGAGATCTGTATAAATTCTGTATCCGTGCCATGGACGGAAGACTGCTGTACAAAGCAGATCCTTATGCAAACTGGTCTGAGATGCGTCCGGGCAATGCATCACGTATCGCGGATATCACAGGCTTCAAATGGGGCGATGCCGCATGGTTGAAAAAGAGAAAAGAGACGGATCCGAGAAGAGCTGCTCTTTCCATCTATGAAGTACATCCGGGTTCCTGGAAAAAGCATCCGGCTTCCGATGGAGATCCGGACGGCTTCTACAGCTATCGGGAACTGGCACATGAGCTGGCAGATTATGTAAAACGTATGGGTTATACTCATGTGGAACTGATGGGCATCGCGGAGCATCCGTTTGACGGCTCCTGGGGTTATCAGGTTACCGGTTACTATGCACCGACCGCCCGTTTCGGATCTCCGAAAGAATTCAAATATCTGGTCAATTATTTACATAAAAATAAGATCGGTGTCATCCTCGACTGGGTACCGGCACATTTTCCGAAAGATGCTCACGGACTGGCAGAGTTTGACGGAACCTGTATCTACGAGCATTCTGATCCACGTCAGGGAGAGCATCCGGACTGGGGTACCAAGATCTTTAATTATGGAAAAAACGAAGTCAAGAATTTCCTGATCGCGAACGCACTGTACTGGATCGAAGAGTTCCATGTAGACGGTCTGCGTGTGGATGCAGTGGCGTCCATGCTGTATCTGGATTATGGAAAGAAAGACGGACAGTGGATCGCGAACAAATATGGCGGTAACGAGAACCTGGAGGCTATTGAATTTTTCAAGCATCTGAATACTCTGATTCTTGGAAGAAACAAAGGAACCATGATGATCGCTGAAGAGTCTACTGCATGGCCGAAAGTAACCGGAGATGTGGAAAAAGAGAACGGTCTCGGATTCACGTTTAAGTGGAACATGGGATGGATGCACGATTTCCTGGAGTATATGAAACTGGATCCGTATTTCAGAAAATTCAACCATAATAAGATGACCTTCTCCATGACGTATGCCTTCAGCGAGGAGTATATTCTGGTACTGTCTCATGATGAAGTTGTCCATCTGAAATGCTCCATGATCAACAAGATGCCCGGAGAGTACGATGACAAATTTGAGAATCTGAAAGCCGGATATTCCTTCATGATGGGTCACCCGGGTAAGAAGCTGCTTTTTATGGGACAGGAGTTCGGACAGTTTCAGGAGTGGAGTGAGGCGAGAGAGCTTGACTGGTATCTGCTCCGTGAGGCAAGACATCAGCAGTTACAGGATTATGTAAGAGATTTGCAGATGATGTATAAAAAATATCCGGCACTGTATGCGGATGCCAATGGCTATGATGGTTTTCAGTGGATCAATGTCGATGATGCAGACAGAAGCATCTACAGTTTCATCCGCTGGTCACCGACGAAAAGAAACAACCTGCTGTTTGTCTGCAACTTTACTCCGGTAGAACGGAAAGACTACTGGGTAGGTGTACCGCAGAAGAAACAGTGTAAATTAATCCTGAGCAGTGCAGACCCGGCTTACGGCGGACAGCATCATGTGGACAATCCGGTATTCAAACCGGTCAAGGGAGAATGTGACGGACAGCCATACCATGTGGCATATCCGCTGGCTCCGTATGAAGTTGCAGTGTTTGCATTTAATTAAGGAAAAAGAATAAAGATAAAAAAGAATGACAGAACCTGTCAGCAGAGAATTATGAACTGCTGGCAGGTTCTTTTTTTGCATTGCATATCAATAATTGCCTGCAAGTTCCATGGCGAGCGAATGCTGTGATAATGAGCAAAGCGTGCGGAGCGTATTTGGTTCGTCCGCAATGCCCAAATAAAAGTTCTGTAAATTGTATGTGAATTACAAAAAATTAACACAACTTTACAAAACCACGATAGAAGCACCCCGCCCGGGCATGATACTCTGTCTTTCGGAAAGGAGAACGAAAAAGATGTTTAAGATGTTAAATCCGAGACGGTTTTATCATGCCGTTGGAAAGAAGAAGTTTCTGGAATTTATCCTGCTGGCCGTATTTATCTTATTCTTTTATGAACCGCTGTTGAATATGCTGATGTTAGCGTTTGCAAATGAATATAATGTGCCGTCAGTACTTCCAAAGGAGTGGGGCTTTAAGTGGTGGGGGTATGTGTTCGGACAGAAGAGTCTGGTGTCTTCGATGATCCAGTCCTTTATCATCGCGATTGCGACGACTGTGATCTCGATGATCTTCTGTATTCCGGCGGCGTACTCACTGGCGAGATTTCAGTATCCGGGAAGAAAAGTATTTATGCTGTCCTTCCTGCTGACCAATGCATTTCCGAAGCTGGGAATCTACACTTCCATCGCCGTTTTATTTTACAAATACGGACTGATGGGAACATATGCCGGAGTAATTATCATTCACATGATCAACTCCATGATGTTTATGGTATGGCTGCCCTCGAGTGCGTTCCGCAACGTACACCGGCAGCAGGAGGAAGCTGCGAGGGATGCTGGTGCAAGTCCGGTCCGTACCTTCTTCAAGGTGACACTGCCGATGGCGATGCCGGGAATCGCAGTTGCTACCCTGTACACCTTCCTTGGTTCCATGGAAGAGGCACAGGGAACGATGCTGGTAGGTCTTGCGAGAATCCAGACCATGCCGGTAGCCATGTACGGAATCGTGCTTGACAGCTCCGCGATCCAGATCGGTGCGGTATTTGCCATTCTGCTGATCATTCCGTCGGCACTGCTGATCTTTGTGATGAGAAAATATATCGGACCGGAAGCAATTGCCGGTGGTTTCAAGATGAAATAAAAAGTGAAAGAATATCCAGGAGGATAGAAAGAAGTTAGTATGGAAGAACGAAAAGTAAAACTGGAATTAAAAGATATGGCAAAAAAATACGATAACGGAGACGGTGTGGAACACATTAATCTGAAAGTGTACGAAGGAGAAATCGTAACCTTCCTCGGACCTTCCGGATGTGGAAAATCCACGATCTTAAGAACCATCGGTGGGTTCATGGATGTGACTGACGGGGATATTCTGGTGGACGGACAGTCCATTGTGAATCTGCCACCGGAAAAAAGACCGACCGCTATGGTGTTTCAGAGTTATAATCTCTGGCCGCATATGACCATCTATGAAAATCTGGCATTCGGCTTAAAACTGCGGAAGGTTCCGAAAAAGGAGATAGATGCAGAGATTAAAAAGATGCTGGAACTGGTTTCCATGAGCGGTTTTGAGAAAAAATATCCGGGACAGCTCTCCGGTGGTCAGCAGCAACGAATCGCGATTGCCCGCTCCCTGTTGTTAAAACCATCTCTGTTACTGTTGGACGAGCCATTTTCCGCGCTGGATGCGAAGATCCGCCAGCAGATGCGTGAGGAGCTGAAAAAGATCCAGAGCGACCTCGGTATCACGGTTATTTTCGTAACCCATGACCAGGAGGAGGCGATGGCACTGTCCCACCGGATCGTGGTTATGAACAAAGGAAAATTTGATCAGGTAGGAACACCGGGAGAAATCTACGACAGCCCGGCAACCCTTCATGTGGCATCCTTCATCGGGGAGATGAACTTTATCCGGAATGGCGGCAGCACGATTGCAGTCCGTCCGGAGGATATCGTAGTCAACAAGGGACACGGTCCGATGGAAGCAGTTGTCCGCACGATCATGATGCTCGGTCATTATGTGGTTCTGACAGTACAGCGTGGAAATGAGATCATCAAATGTTATGTCGACCGGGAACTGAGTGATCAGCTTCGCGAGGGAGATCTGGTAAATCTCACGATCGGAAAACACACGGTATTTTCCCGGGCTGCGTAAGACAGTGAGACAATAAGCCGGGGGCAGCTAATGTCTGCTTCTGACATCATCATATAGAAGAATCTATAACAAAAGCAAATGAGGAGAAATGAAAAAATGAAAATGAAAAAAGTAATGGCAGCGATGCTTGCCGGAATGATGCTGGTATCTATGGCAGGATGTGGAACAGGTGCACAGGGAGGTTCTGACAGTGCAGGTACAGACAGTGCACAGACACAGGAAAGTACAGATGGAAAATCAACACTGACGATCTGGGCCAGTGGTTCTGATAATGTACGTCAGGTTTTTGAGACACTGATCGATGATTTTAATAATAATTCCGAATATGCAGACAAATATCAGGCAGAACTGCAGTTTATGCTGAGTGGTACCGGAACACAGTCCATGACAGATATGCTGGCAGCCGCTTACAAAGCAAAACAGACGGATACAGATTATGATCTGGTAGATCTGGGTGGTGATGATCTGTCCAAAGTGATTTCCCAGATCGGAGAGGAAGCTTTTGTAAAACTGGATAAGAACAAAATCCCGAATTCTGAAAATGTAGAAGCAAAAAGCGCTCTGGCAACGGATTATGTACAGCCTTATCGTGGAACTACCGTTATTCTGGCTTACGATTCCGAAAAAGTACCGACACCGCCGAAGACTATGGATGAGCTGGTACAGTGGATGAAGGATAACCCGGGAAGATTCGCCTACAATGCACCGGGAACCGGTGGCGCCGGAGATTCTTTCGTACGGACATCTGTATACAACTATATGCCGGAAGAGGCCATTACTTCAGATGATCCGTCCTGGGAAGACCAGTGGACCGAAGGATTTGATTTTCTGAAATCCATTCATCCATATATGTATCAGTCCGGCGGTTCTGTGGTTTATCCGAGCAAGAATCAGGGTACGCTGGACCTGCTGAACCAGGGTGAGATCGATATGTGTCCGAACTGGGCAGATATGGTACTGTCCCAGAGAGCGGAAGGAACCTTAAAAGACACCATTAAGATCACACAGATCGATCCGTCTCTGACCGGTTCTCTCCAGTCTCTGGCAATCCCGACCTTCGGTTCCAACGAAGAAGGCGCTTACGCATTCATGAACTACATCCTTACCACAGCTGCACAGGAGATTCTGGTAAAACAGATGGCAGCAATTCCGCTGATCGATACCGCACAGCTGGATATGACCGGTTATGAAGATGTGGAAAGCCTGGATGTCAGCAACTTCCGTATCATGTCTATCGGAGATCTGTCTACAGACTTCAACGAAAAATGGGATAACGAGATCGGAACTCTGAACTAGAGTCAGATCCAAAGGAGCAAATATGAAGAATAAGACAAAAGGACTGCTGGCAGCGTACGGAATGGTGCTGCCGGCATTCCTGGTGGTAATGCTGACGGTCGCTTATCCGATCGTATCCGCAGTGATCCAGAGTTTTCAGGATGAGGATACCGGCGCATTTACCACAGCAAACTATACCTACTTTTTTACCGAAACCGCACAGAGAAACAACCTGCTGTACACCCTGTTTGTCGTCATCGTGACGGTTGTGATCGCCATTGTGCTGGCATATCTTCTGGCACTGTATCTGCGGTTTGTCAAATCCGGGATCTCGAGAGCCATCGGCATGCTGTACCTGCTTCCGCGATTTGTACCGACCATGTGTGCCGTGTATGCGATGATCACGATCATCCGTGATTCGGGACTGATCAACCGGATCGGTCTGCTGTTCGGACTGGACATCAAGCTGGGGCTGATGTATCATGCAAGTGGTATCATCGTGATGAATATGTGGTTTAACATCCCGTTTGCAACCATGATGATCGCCGCAGGGCTGGGAGCGATCCCGGATTCGATCATTGAGGCATCGAGAGACAGCGGTGCGGGAAGATGGAAAACCTTCACCAGCATGATCCTGCCACTGTCCATGAAAGATGTGGTGGTGGCATCCACGTTTGTATTTATGTCCAATGTGGGTTCCTTTACCACTCCGTACCTGATGGGCGGCAACTCACCGAAGATGCTCGGTATCGCTCTGTACGATCAGTTTAACAAATATCTGTCCTACAATCGTTCCGCAGCACTTTCTGTGATCATGTTCCTGATCTGTTCAGTGTCTGCAGCAGTTTATATCTACACAAATCTGAAAGAAAAGGACTGGGAAAAATAATGGGAGAGACTATGATAACCGCCCATTCCGGAGCGGACGGAACGAAAGAAAACAGTCTGGAATTCGTAGCGTATGCGATGCAGACAGGAGCCGATGCACTGGAAGTAGATGTGCGGATGGGAGAAAACGGAATTCTGATTCTGTCCCACGATAAGACAGATGAAGATGCGGTACGTCTTGCCGATGTATTCCGTATGATGGGAAAATATCCGGGGATGCGGATCAACTGCGATTTGAAAGAGTGTGGGCTGGAAGTGGCGGTTCGTCAGCTGGCCCTGATATCCGGACTGAAGACAGAGCAGATCCTTTATTCCGGAAGTGTCCGCCCGGTTCCGGTGACAGAATCCTGTATCTGGAGAGATGTGGAAGTGTTCTGGAACATCGAGGAATATCTTCCGGATATTTATAAGGAACAAAAAGAGGATCTTCTTTTTGAACAGGCGGCATACAAAATCAGCAGAGCCTGCAGAAAATACGGAATACATACCGTGAATGTAAATGAAAAGATTGCCACAGAAGAATTTATCCGTGTGACCGGTGAAAATGATATTGATCTGTCCGTCTGGACCGTCAATGATGAGGAACGGTTCCGGGAGCTTCTGGGACAGGGCGTAAAAAATATAACAACAAGAAATGTGAAGATGGCATGTGAAGTCAGAAGCTGTGAAAAAAGAAGCTGATGACCTGAGAAAAGTCCGGAAACCGGAAAAATCACCGGTTATTTCCGGGCTTTTTTCGATTTGTGAGAACAATACAAAAACACCTCGCGGGATATTATCAGTGAACGGATCAGGAACATACCAAAAAACTATGTTTATGGCGAAAATGAATTGACAAAGCTAACATGATACAGTATGATTGTTAAAAAATCAGGCCAAATAAGGAGGAGAAAGAGTAAAATGAAAAGATTCAAAAAACTTGTATCTGTACTTACTCTGACAGCGATGCTTGCAGCAAGTCTGACAGCCTGTGGCGGAAAAGATCCGGTTGCAGAAGATGACAGCACAGCAGGCACAACCACTGCCGACAGCAGTACAGTTACCACAGAGACTTCTGGTGACAGCACATTTACCTATGCCATCTCCGGGGACCCTACAGAGACTGTCAATGTTATTACAACATCTGACCGTTGGGGATTATCTACTGTAAAGATGATCTACTCCCCACTGTATATGAATAATGCCGATGGAATTAACTGGTTCCTGGCTACAGATTATAGCGTATCCGATGACAATCTGACCTATACATTTAAACTGAGAGATGATGTGAAATGGTCTGACGGTGAACCATTTACCGCAGATGACGTGGTATTCACATACGAAGCCATGGAACAGGAGGATAACCTTGGCTGGGCTTATTCTCAGCTGGTTTACGATCAGGGAACGGTAAAAGTGGAAAAAGTGGATGACTACACCGTATCTTTCACATTCCCGTTCGTAACACCTACGGCTATCGAGATGTTAAGTCAGATTTTCATCATGCCGGAGCACATCTACAAAGATGTCACAGATTTTGAGCATAACGATTACAACATGAACTCCGTAGGAACCGGTCCTTACAAACTGGTAGAGTATCAGTCAGGCTCATATCTGAAGTTTGAAGCAAACGAAAACTACTACAAAGGTGAACCGTCTGTTAAAAATATAGTATTCCAGATCATCGAAAATGCAGATACCGCGATCCTGGCTCTGCAGAACGGTGAAGTGGATGCTTATCAGATGACACCACAGCAGGTGAAAAAACTGGATCTGGATGCAAGCAACCTGACTGCTTATTCTTACACAGAGGGTCGTGTCGGTTACCTGCAGATCAACTGCAACCGTGTAACAGACGAAAACGTTCGTAAAGCCCTGCTGTTTGCCATGGACAGAAAAGCAATGGATGATGCAGCCTTCGAATCTGACGAATACTACAGCATTCCGTATACCTTCCTGCCAACCAACAGCCAGTTCTACACAGAAGACGGTGTGGAAAAATACGAGCAGGATATAGACAAAGCAAAGAGTATGTTAGAGGAAGCCGGTGTGAGTGGTCTGAAACTGAAACTGGGTTACATCTCCAGTGATACCGTACAATCCGCACAGGCACTGCTGATTCAGGAACAGCTGCAGGAAGTTGGTGTGACGGTAGAACTTGCCGGCGGAGACGGAACAGCCATTGCAAACGCAATGAAGGATCCGGATAACGAGTACGATATGTATCTGGGCGGTTATATCATGGGTATTGACCCGGATACCTTCTCCAGCCTGTTTGAAAATGATGGTGCTTACAACTACATGCACTACAGTGGATACGATACCATCGATCAGCTGTTTGAGGAAGGTCGTTCTGAATTGGATGAGTCTGCAAGAAAGGAAACCTATGCAAAACTGCAGGCAGCTGTCCAGGATACAGGTGCTTTCTATCCGATCATTTCCAACAACAAGATCTTGGTTGTAAACAACAGAATCCAGGGTGTGGAAGATGCAGGACTTGTTCCGGTATATACCTTCGAGGATACTTCCAGTCTGAAAATTTCTGAATAAGTAATCATCAAAGATTAGACACTATTTATAATGAGGGCGGAATTCTTCTGAAACAGGCGAAGAGTTCCGCTTTTTGGGCTTAAGAATAAAAAACAAAAGGAGAAAAAGGTATGGCAAAGTATATTTTCAAACGTATTCTTACTGCGATCCCACTGATCATCGTGATCACGATCCTGTGTTTTTCTCTGATTCATCTGGCACCGTATGATGCAATTGATGCCATGACAACTCCAAAGATGTCTCCGGAGATGGTACAGATGATCCGTGAAAAATACGGCTATGATCAGCCGGTCTATGTGCAGTATATCCGCTGGCTGGAAGGAATCCTGAATGGAAACTTCGGCTATTCTATCGTGACAAAAACGAATATTTTCGATGAGCTGGCGACAAGAATCCCGAACACGATCAAGCTGGTGCTGCCGTCTTATCTGACTGCCTATGTGATCTCAATCGTGCTGGGCCTGGTGGCCGGTTCTCACAAAAACAAATGGCTGGACAAACTGATCGACGGGATCTGTTCCCTGTGGATCGCGATGCCGACTTTCTGGGTAGCGATGCTCTTTATCTATCTGTTCGGCTATAAACTGCGGATCTTTCCGATCCTTGGGATGCATACGGTAGGCGTGAATACTTTGTCTGATTTCCTGCTGCATTTTATCACACCGTATATGGTGCTGACACTGGCATTTATCCCGGACAATGTGCGTTATGTGCGTTCTTCCACGATCACACAGTACTCCGAGGATTATGTTATGGTACAGAAGGCATTTGGCGCTTCCAAAGCAGAGATCATGTTCAAACATGTCTGTAAGAACGTACTGCTTCCGGTTATCACAAAACTGGGTATGGCATTGCCAACGCTGGTAACAGGTGCGGTTATCACGGAAACCGTATTCAGCTGGCCGGGTATCGGACCGTATTTTATCAAGGCGGTACAGGGTATGGACTATCCGATTGTTATGATCGTTTTGATATTGTCTTCCACACTGGTAGTCCTGGGAAACCTGCTGTCCGATATTTTATACTGCGTGACAGATCCGCGTATCAGAAAGATGGGGTAATCGTATGGCAATGAATCATTCTCAAAAAAAACGTCTGGAAAATGTCTGGGAGGCATTAAAACACGACAAAATCGCAATATTTTCTATTATCTTCCTTGCACTGATCCTGATATTATCCTTACTGGCTCCGGTACTCCCGCTGGAACCGAATAAAACCGATGTCGCTCATATGTTAGAGGCACCAAGCAGTGCCCATATTTTCGGAACCGATGAAGTGGGTCGTGATTATCTGGCACGTGTTATCTACGGAGGACGTGTGTCCCTGCTGGTCGGCGTGCTTGCCATGCTGATGAGTGTGACCATCGGTGTCACTGTTGGGATCCTTGCCGGTTATCTCGGCGGTATCATAGATGGTATCCTGATGCGGATCGTTGACATTCTGCAGTCCATTCCGTGGCTGATTCTGGTTACAGTTATCAGTATTTTCTTCAAACAGGGACTGGTGTCCATTATTATCGTGATCGGATTCTTCTCCTGGATGGAAATTGCCCGCCTGGTGCGTGCGGAGGTTATGTCCGTCAAAGAGAGGGAGTACGTCCTCTATGCGGACTTTGCCGGCGTGCCGTTATTTAAAATGGTACTCCGTCATCTGATTCCTTCGGTACTGCCGACGATCATCATCGCAGCGACCACCAGTATCTCCAATGCGATCATGACAGAGTCATCCCTGAGTTTCTTAGGGATAGGTATTCAGGAACCGCTGTCTTCCTGGGGAAAATTACTGCAGAGTGCGCAGAGTAACCTGCAGAATGCCGTTTACATGGCGATCATCCCCGGTCTTTTGATCATGCTGACCATCTTTGCGTTCAACAAACTGGGCAATCTGCTTCGGATCTATGTAGATCCCCGTGTCATGGACGCAGGCAAATAGGAGGAGTGGAGATGAAAGAAAACAGAGTATTAACCATAGACAATCTGACCACTACGTTTGAGAGTCACAAACAGAAGATTCAGGCGGTGCGCGGTGTCTCCCTCCATGTGGATGAAGGAGATATTCTGGCTATTGTAGGAGAGTCCGGAAGTGGGAAAAGTGTAACTATGAAGTCGGTCATGGGACTTCTCGGAGAAAATGCAGATGTGCAGGCAGATCATCTGGAACTGCTGCAGAAGGATCTGCTGTCCATGTCTGAAAAAGAAAAACGGAAAATGCGTGGAAAAGATATGGCAATGATCTTTCAGGATCCGATGACTGCCCTGAATCCGCTGAAAAAGATCGGGTATCATATGATCGAGGTACTCCGACGTCATCAGAACCTGAGCAAGGCAGAAGCAAGAAAAGTAGCCATCGATATGCTGGGAAAGGTAGGAATCCCGTCGGCAGAAAGCCGGATGGATCAGTATCCCCATGAATTTTCCGGTGGTATGAGACAGCGTGTCATGATCGCAATGGCACTGTGTTGCCAGCCGCGGCTGCTGATCGCCGATGAACCGACAACCGCACTGGATGTAACCATCCAGGCGCAGATTCTGCAGCTTCTCAAACAGTTAAATGAAAATGAGCAGATGAATATTATTCTGATCACCCACGATCTCGGGGTGGTAGCTTCTCTGGCGAAACGGATCGAAGTGATGTACGGGGGTCTGATCATGGAAGAGGGAACCACAGAAGAGATCTTCGAACATCCGACCCATCCGTACACGAGAGCACTGCTTCATGCGATTCCAAAATGTGAGAGCGGATGTCGGGAACGCCTCGAACCGATCCCGGGTATGGCACCGTCTCTGGCGAATCCGCCGGCGGGATGTCCATTTGTGACCCGCTGCCGGTTTGCATGTGAGGAATGTAAGAAAGGGATCCCGTCCATGCGGGCATATTCCGATACCCAGTCCTCCAGATGTATCTTCACAAAAGAAGAACTGGACGAGAAAGAGAAGAAAGAAGAGGAGAAATAATATGGAAACAAAAGAACAATATCTTCTGGAAGCGAAGAATCTGTCCAAGTATTTCCCGGTCAAAAATTTCTTCGGAAAACTGGTACAGGAAGTACGGGCGGTGGACCGCGTGAACCTTTCTATTAAAAAAGGAGAAACCTTCGGTCTGGTGGGAGAGTCCGGTTGTGGAAAGTCCACACTGGGACGTACTCTGATCCGTATGTATGAGCCGACCGATGGAATCTTAACCTACGACGGTTACGACATCACAAAGACAAAAGGTAAAGAACTCCTTGCATATCATAAGAGAATGCAGATTATTTTTCAGGATCCTTATTCTGCGTTGGATCCCCATCAGAATGTAAGAGAAATCATGGCTGAACCGATATCTGTCTTTGAAAAACTTCCGGAAAAAGAGATGGATGAGCGGATTGTAAGCCTTCTTGAAAAAGTAGGTATGAAGGCAGACGATATGGAAAAATATGCCTATGAGTTTTCCGGCGGACAGCGTCAGCGTATCGGTATCGCAAGAGCCTTATCCGTCAATCCGGAATTCCTGCTCTGCGATGAGCCGATCTCCGCACTGGACGTATCGATCCAGGCACAGGTTGTCAACGTGCTGGAAGATCTGCAGCAGGAACTGGGACTGACTTACCTGTTTGTGGCACATGATCTGTCCATGGTGCGCCATATCTCCGACAGGATTGGTGTGATGTACCTTGGTAAGATTGTGGAGAGCGGAGAAAGCGATGAAGTGTATGACAATCCATGCCACCCATACACCCGGGCATTGCTGGCCTCCATTCCGATCGCAGATCCCAAGCGGGCACTCAGTCTGGAACACTGCGGCATCGAGGGAGATCTTCCGAGTCCGTTGCATGTTCCGTCCGGCTGTCGTTTCCATACACGCTGTCCTTACGCGACCGATCAGTGCAGACAGCAGGAACCGGAACTGGAAGAGAGAACACCGGGCCATATGGTGGCATGCTGGAAAAAATAAAAAGAGTGAGGAACAGATAGAAATATGCTTTCAAAAGAATATTACCGAACTTATGTCCAGATCCTGAAAGATGAACTGGTGCCGGCGATGGGATGTACCGAGCCTATCGCCATCGCTTATGCGGGAGCTGTTGCCAGAAAGACACTGGGAGCCCTTCCAGAGCGGGTGGAGGTTGCGGTCAGCCGAAATATTATAAAAAATGTAAAAAGCGTGGTTGTTCCACATACCGGTGGACTGCGTGGAATCGAAGCCGCCGCAGCTGCCGGAATCGTGGCAGGAGATGCTGCGAAGGAACTGGAGGTCATCTCCCATGTGGAACAGGAAGACATCGAAGTAATGGGAACCTTCCTGAAGGAAGTTCCGTGCAGTGTCTGTGAGGCATCCTCTGATCTGATCTTTGATATTCAGATTACTTTATATCACGGAGAAGATAGAGCGAGTGTACGGATCACCGATTTCCACACGAATCTGGTGCATGTGTCCAGAAACGGGGAGATTCTTCTGGCAAAAGAGATTACCGGAAAAGAAGAATCCGCACTGGCAGACAAATCGACGCTTACCATAGAAAAAATCTTTGCATTTGCAAAGGAAGTGGACCTTGCAGATGTCCGTGAAGTACTGGAACGTCAGGTTCGTTACAACATGGCGATCGCCGAGGAAGGGCTCTGTGGTAATTATGGAGCCAATATCGGAAAGGTCCTGTTGGCCACTTACGGCGATCAGGATGTCAAGGTGCGCGCCAAAGCCATGGCGGCTGCCGGTTCCGATGCAAGAATGAACGGCTGTGAACTTCCGGTAGTGATCAATTCCGGAAGCGGCAACCAGGGAATCACAGCTTCTGTCCCGATCGTGGTTTTTGCAAAAGAACTGCAGGTATCGGAAGAGACGATGTACCGGGCTCTGGTGATCTCAAATTTGGCAACGATCCATATCAAAGAAGGAATCGGCAGACTTTCCGCATACTGCGGTGCAGTAGGAGCCGGATGTGGCTGTGGCGCAGGGATCGCCTACCTGTACGGAGACGGCAAGAAGGAGGGCGAGCATGCCATTGTCAACGGTCTTGCCATTGTATCAGGTATGATCTGCGACGGAGCGAAAGCATCCTGCGCAGCGAAGATCGCATCCTCTGTAGACGCGGGAATCCTTGGTTACTTTATGTATAAGAACGGACAGCAGTTTATCGGCGGTGACGGTATCGTAAAAAAAGGAGTGGAAAATACGATCCGCTGTGTTGGTAAACTGGCATCTGAAGGTATGCTTGAGACAGACCGGGAGATCGTGCATCTGATGATCCACGGATAATACATACAAAAAAGGTAACTGTTCAGTACCTTCACAGTTACGAGTCAAAATGCATTTAAAATCACCTTCGGTGATGGCATTTTGACTTGTATGTCTCGGGATTTTGGCATATTCATGCCAAAACACCTCGCGGGATATTACTTACTGAATAGTTACCAAAAAAGCTCTTTTTGCATGAAAAAACGGTTAGTTATATAAAACCGCAAAGGCAAAGGGGGCTTTACTTTTTTTACAAAACGTGATAAAAGTATAGAGGAGTAACTATTCGGTAAAAATATCCTGTGAGTTTCTAGAGCGTGTTTGAAAAAGGCTTTTCGTGAACTGCAAGTCCCAGTTTGTGGGAGATTTTATCCGAATGAGGGCGGCGTAGCGGGCTACGGCAACCGAATGAGGGTAAAATCTCCCGCAAAGTGGGGCTTGCAGATTGCGGAAATGATTTTTCAGACACGCTCTAGGGCAGGGAACTGTCGAAAGTCCGGGATATGCAGACAAAAATTCAGGGCTGTTTTCTCTAAAACAGCCCTTTTTGGGCGTTTTTCAGGAGGTAAAAAACATGACAAAGATTGACATTATTTCAGGATTTTTAGGAGCCGGAAAAACAACACTGATTAAAAAACTGCTTTCTGAAGCTTTAAAAGGCGAGCAGGTAGTGCTGATTGAAAATGAATTTGGAGAGATCGGTATTGACGGAGGATTTTTAAAAGACTCCGGTATCGAGATCCGTGAGATGAACTCCGGATGTATCTGCTGTTCTCTGGTAGGTGATTTCGGAACTTCTCTGAAAGAAGTGATTACAACGTATCATCCGGATCGTATCATCATCGAGCCGTCAGGTGTGGGCAAACTGTCTGATGTCATCAAAGCGGTAAAAGGTGTGGATGTGGACTGTGAGATCAGCCTGAACAGCTATACAACGGTAGCAGATGTAAACAAATGTAAAATGTATATGAGAAACTTCGGTGAGTTCTTCGAGAACCAGTTACAGTATGCAAGAACGATTATTCTGAGCCGTACCGATACACCGAAGGCTACCGAAGAGAAAGTAGCCAAAGCAGTCGCTCTGATCCGCGAAGTGAACAAGGATGCAGTGATCATCACCACTCCAATCGAAAAACTGGACGGTGCACAGATTCTGGAAGCTATGGAGCAGGGCAGAGAAGAAGACGAAGATTTCTGCCCGGTATGCGGTGGACACCACGATCATGATCATCACCATGACGGCGAGTGCGGATGCGGACATGATCATGACCATGAACATCATCATGACGGCGAGTGCGGATGCGGACATGATCATGACCATGAACATCATCATGACGGCGAGTGCGGATGTGGACATGACCACCACCATCACCATGCGGATGAAGTATTTACAAGCTGGGGTCGTGAGACTGCTAAGAAATATACAAAAGAAGAGATCGAAGCTGCACTGAAGAAACTGTCAGAAGCAGAAGATCTTGGTGTGATCCTTCGTGCTAAAGGTATGGTGGACGGAAAAGACGGACAGTGGATCTACTTTGATATGGTTCCGGAAGAGTATGAGGTACGCACCGGTACTCCACAGATCACAGGTAAGATCTGTGTGATCGGTTCCAAGATGGCAGAAGACAAAATTGCTGAAATTTTTGGAGTGAATGAGTAATGATGAAGAGAGATGTTCCCGTATATTTAATTACAGGATTTTTAGAGAGTGGTAAAACCCAGTTTCTGGATTTTACCATTCATCAGAGTTATTTTCAGATTCCGGACAAAACGCTTCTGATTCTCTGCGAAGAGGGAGAAGAGGAGTACGATGAGGAAAGCCTGAAAAAAATGAATACGGTGATCGAGATCATCGAAGATCCGGAAGACTTTAACGCGGATACCCTGCAGATGTTGAATAAAAAACATCATCCGGGAAGAGTTCTGGTAGAGTACAATCCGCTGTGGTCTGTAGATAAGTTCTATCAGACCGATATGCCACGTTACTGGGATCTGGCACAGCACATCGTAACCGTGGATGCCAGTACCTTCCAGATCTATATGAACAATATGAAATCCTTGTTCATGGAGATGATCCGAAACGCGGATCTGGTAATTTTCAACCGCTGTCAGGATGAACATCCGCTGGCAAACTTCCGCCGCAGCGTCAAAGTTGTCAATTCCAGAGCGGAAGTGGTATTTGAAAATGAAGAGGGCGAGATCGACGATATTTTTCAGGATGAGATGCCGTATGATATGAACGCGGATATCATTGATATTGAAGATATCGATTACGGTATCTGGTATGTGGATATGATGGATAATCTGAAAAAATATGTGGATAAGACGGTTCGGTTTAAAGGACAGGTGTTGAAAAGTCGTGAGCTGAACGCAGGATTTTTCGTGCCTGGACGTATGGCGATGACCTGCTGTGCGGATGATACCCAGTTTATCGGCTATATCTGTAAGAATCCGGCAGCCAAGAGACTGCGGATCGGCAGCTGGGTAACGGTAACTGCAAAAGTTAAAGACGAATTTATGGAAGTATACAACGGCAGAGGTCCGGTATTGTACGCAACAGAGATTGAAGCGGCAGAAAAACCGGAGCAGGAGCTGGTATACTTCGGCTGATGAAGGAGTTATCATTATGTATCTGATCGTAGGCCTGGGCAATCCGGGAAAACAGTATGAAAATACCCGCCATAACGTGGGATTTGACGCGGTTGATCTTCTGGTGGATGAGTATCGCGTACCCTCTTCGGGAAAACAACATAAGGCAATGTACGGAAAGGGCGTGATCGCGGGTCAGAAAGTGATCCTGGCGAAACCGCTGACCTACATGAACCTGAGCGGGGAATCAGTGAGAGCCCTGGTAGACTATTATAAGATCGATCCGGAAGAAGAACTGATCGTGATCTATGACGATATCAGTCTGGAACCGGGAAAGATCCGGATACGGAAAAAAGGAAGTGCGGGCGGCCATAACGGGATCAAAAATATTATCGCACAGCTGGGCACCCAGAACTTCCAGAGAGTCAAAGTTGGAGTCGGAGAAAAGCCGAAGGGCTGGGATCTGGCGGATTATGTGCTGGGACACTTTTCCAAAGAAGACCGGGGACTGGTGGATGACGCGCTGAAACGCGTGGCAGGCGCCGTGGAACTGATGGTGCAGGGAGAAGTGGATCAGGCGATGAATCAGTTTAACTAGAAAGGGAAAACGATGGATGCATTCGTACAACCATTATATGAACTGGCCGATTTTGATGCGATCATAAGACAACTGAAGAAACCGGGAATCGTACAGGTTTCCGGATGCCTGGACTCCCAGAAAGCTCATTTTACCAATGGGCTTCTCCGGGAGTTTCCTTTTCGACTGATCGTTGCGGAAAATGATCTGAAAGCCAAGGCATTTTATGAGGATTTTCGTCTGTATGACCCGGAAGTACTGTATTATCCGGCGAGGGATCTGATCTTTTATCAGGCAGATATCCATGGTAATCTTCTTACCAGACAACGGATCCAGGTGCTTCGCGCACTGCTGGAGCGGGAAGAAGTGACGATCGTTACTTCGATCGACAGCTGCCTGGACTGTCTGGTGCCGCTTGCCGTGTGGAAGGAAAAAGTAATAAAGATTCGCAATGACAGCGAGATTGACCTGGATCGGATGAAAAGACATCTGTTGGAACTCGGGTATGAATGGGCGGCGCAGGTAGAGGTTCCGGGACAGTTTTCTATCCGTGGTGGAATCATGGATGTATTTTCTCTGACCGAGGATAATCCGTGGCGTATCGAACTGTGGGGAGATGAGGTGGATTCCATCCGCAGTTTTGATGCGGAAAGCCAGCGCTCGATCGAGAATCTGGAGGAGATTACGATCTATCCGGCGACGGAAGTGGTGCTGGATAAGGAGACGATCCGACAAGGCATCAAAGCCATTGAAAAAGAGGCGCAAAAGAGTCAGAAGAAGTTCCGGGACGAGATGAAGACAGAGGAAGGGGCGAGAGTCCGCCAGATCGCCGCTGAATTAAAAGACCAGTTAGAAGAGATGGAGCATATTGCCGGAGCAGAAAGTTTTGTCCGGTATTTTTATAAGAAAACAGAATCGTTATTGGAATATCTGCCGGAGAACACGCTGGTTGTGATCGACGAGCCGAACCGGTTGACAGAACATGCAAAGACAACAGAAGAAGAATTTCGGGAGAGTATGATTCACCGTTTGGAAAAGGGGTATCTTCTGCCCGGACAGATGGAAGTGATCGGAAACCATCAGGAAGTAGTGCATCGGTTTCATCAGATGCATACACTGTCATTGTCCACGATGGAGCCACGGGGAACCGGGTGGAACTTCACTATGGAGATGCAGCTGACTGTAAAATCGGTCAACCCGTACAACAACAGTTTTGAGATGCTGGTAAAAGATCTGTTGCGTTGGAAAAAATCCGGTTACCGGATGCTGTTGTTATCTCCTTCACGAACAAGGGCGGCCAGACTGGCAAAAGATCTGCAGGATCAGGAACTGTCAGCTTTTTACAGTGAGGATCCGGAAGAACTGATCCAGCCGGGACAGATCAAGGTCACCTGGGGACGGGTAAGCCGTGGCTTCGAGTATCCGATGGTCAAATACGTGGTGATCTCGGAGACGGATATTTTCGGCAAAGAAAAGAAGAAAAAACGGAAAAAATCCCAGTACAGCGGAAAGAAGATCCAGAGCTTTTCGGAGCTTTCCGTAGGAGACTTTGTGGTTCATGAAAACCACGGGCTGGGCGTGTACCGCGGCATCGAGAAGATGGAAGTGGATGGTGTGGTGAAAGACTATATCAAGATCGAGTATGCAGGAAAAAGTAACCTGTATATTCTCGCCACCCAGCTGGATGTCCTGCAAAAATATGCCGATTCTGATGCGGCAAAGACACCGAAGTTAAACAAACTCGGCGGACAGGAATGGAAGAAGACCAAGACGAAGGTCCGCGGAGCTGTAAAGAATATCGCAAAAGATCTGGTGGCACTGTATGCAGCCAGACAGCAGGAAGCCGGTTTCCGCTATGGACCGGATACGGTATGGCAGCGGGAATTTGAAGAGATGTTTCCATTTGAAGAGACGGAGGATCAGCTGCAGGCGATCGAGGCGGCAAAGCAGGATATGGAGAGCCCGAAGATCATGGATCGGCTGATCTGCGGAGATGTGGGCTACGGGAAGACGGAGATTGCGATCCGTGTGGCATTTAAGGCGATCCAGGAGGGAAAACAGGTGGTTTATCTGGTTCCGACCACGATCCTTGCACAGCAGCATTACAATACATTTGTACAGCGGATGAAGGATTTTCCGGTGCGCGTGGACCTTCTGTGCCGGTTCCGTACCGCCAGCCAGCAAAAAAAGACGATCGGGGATCTGAAAAAAGGTCTGGTGGATATTCTGATCGGCACCCATCGGGTGTTGTCCAAAGATGTGCAGTTTAAAGATCTGGGACTGCTGATCATCGATGAGGAACAGCGCTTTGGTGTTACCCACAAAGAAAAGATTAAGCAGATGAAACAGAATATCGATGTCCTGACCCTGACAGCGACGCCGATTCCGCGAACTCTTCACATGAGTCTGATCGGAATCCGGGATATGAGTGTTCTGGAAGAAGCTCCACAGGACCGTACACCGATCCAGACCTATGTGATGGAATATAACGATGAGATGGTACGGGAGGCGATCAGCCGGGAACTGGCACGCGGTGGTCAGGTGTATTATGTATACAATCGTGTCAACAACATTGAAGAGATCACCAATCAGATCCGAAAACTGGTTCCGGAGGCGAGCGTGGCATTTGCCCACGGACAGATGAGCGAGCGTGAACTGGAAAAGATCATGTATGGATTTATTAACGGAGAGATCGATGTTCTGGTCTCCACAACAATCATCGAGACGGGGCTGGATATCTCGAATGCCAATACCATGATCATCCATGATGCGGATCAGATGGGACTTTCTCAGTTGTATCAGCTGAGAGGAAGGGTAGGACGATCCAACCGGACCGCATACGCTTTTCTGATGTACCGGAGAAATAAGATGTTAAAAGAAATCGCAGAAAAACGCCTCCATGCGATCCGCGAATTCACTGAACTGGGAAGCGGGATCAAGATTGCCATGCGTGATCTGGAACTGCGTGGTGCGGGCAATCTTCTGGGAGCGGAACAGCACGGTCACATGGAAGCGGTAGGATACGATCTCTACTGTAAGATGCTGAATGAAGCCGTACAGGAAGCAAAAGGAATCGAAGTACAGGAAGACTTCGAGACGACGATCGACCTGCAGATCAATGCGTACATTCCGGAAAAATATATTCCGAATGAATACCAGAAGCTGGATATTTACAAACGGATCGCGGCGATCGAGAACCGGGAAGAGTATGAGGATATGATGGAAGAACTGCTGGACCGTTTTGGAGAACCGCCGAAGATGGTGCAGAACCTCCTCGCAGTGGCAAGCCTGAAAGCCATGGCTCACCGGATCTATCTGACCGAAGTTAAGCAGCTTGATGACAGCCTGAAACTTACCATGTATGAGCGGGCGAAGATTGACACAGCGAAGATACCGGAGATACTGAATCAGTATCCGGAAGAACTGCAGTTTAAAGTCGAAACAAATCCGTATTTTCTGTATCGTCCGAGGAACCGAAAGGCAAAGGAAGCAGTGACGATGCAGGAGAAGGCGACTGAATTACTGACGGTCATGCAGTGTCTGGTATAAGTGCAGGCAAATTCCTGAGAACAGGAAAACAAGAGATGAGCACTTGTGAAAAAAGATTGAAATAAAAGGAAAAAAGTTGCCCCATAGGAGGAAATAGTCTATAATAAATGCTATTAGTGAATAAATGTACTCCCGGAGTACATAAAAGGGTAACGGAGGAAAACATGAGAAAGTTAAATAAAACCGCAGCATGTGGGATTCTGGCAGCTGCTCTTGCAGCAGGTACACTGTCCGGATGCTCAAAAGCAATTGATGGAACAAAAACCGTAGCAACTGTAGGAGATGAAAAAGTAACATTGGGTCTGGCAAGCTATATGATAAGAGACCAGCAGGCGCAGACCATGAGTTATTATAATATGCTGATGTCACAGTATGGTGTCAGCGGCTCTGCATCTAATGTGTGGGATCAGAAAGGAGACGACGGGAAAACTGTCGGGGAAAGCTCCAAAGACGGCGTCATGACGACAATTAATCAGTTGTATGTACTAAAAGCACATGCGGCAGATTATGACGTTACGATTACGGATGATGAAGAAAAAGCGATCAAAGAAGCAGCAGCGGAATTTATCAAAGATAACGATGAAAAGATCCTGAAAAAACTGGCAGTATCTGAAGACGACATCGTTACGTATCTGGAACTGGTAACGATCCGCAGCAAGATGCATGATCCGATGACTGTAGATGTAGATACCGAGGTCAGCGCCAATGAAAAAGATCAGACAAGAGTCACTATCGTAAAAGTTTCTACAGAAGGAACAGAAAAAGATGATGACGGTAATACCATTGATCTGACCGATGAAGAAAAAGCACAGAAAAAAGACCTGGCACAGCAGGTACTTGATAAAGTAAAAGCATCCGATGACGTGGCAAACGCAGATATGGATGCACTGGCAAAAGAGGTAGATGACAGTTTAAGTGCGACAGCACCGGCATTTACCACAGCGGGAAGTACCGATGATACACTGGATGAGGCGGTACAGGATGCAGCTCTGGAACTGAAAGACGGAGAAGTTGCTGACAGTGTGATCGAAGGCGACGACGGTTATTATGTGGTACGTCTGGATAAGATGCTGGACGAAGATGCGACAGAAAACAAAGAGAAGACGGTTATTTCAGAAAGAAAATCTGATCTGTATGACAGCACACTGGAAGACTGGGTAAAAGAAGAAAAGATTAAAGTCAAAGATAAAGTATGGGATCAGATCACAGTCACTGACAGTGTATCTTTTGTATACAAGAGTGCCGACAGCAGCGATGATACAGAATCCAGTGACGCACAGGACAGTACAGAAGATACCTCTTCACAGGATAACAGTGAAGACACTACAACAGAAGACACAGCAGCAGAGGACAGCGCTGAGTAATATGATGTTGGGGTCAAAAAGTATTTTGACCCCTTTGATACCGGATTGTTCTGTACTTCGTACTCTCACAATCCTCAAAAACATTCGTAATCCGCTCATTTTTCTTCGAAAAATGGCTGCTTACTCATGTTTTTGTCAGGTTCCAAGTTTGGAAATCTGACGCAAGCTTGCTTGCAGGAAGATTTCTGAACTTGGAACCCTGGTATCATCATAATAGTACAGAGAAAAAAGCGGAGGATACAGAGGATGAGTGTAACACAGTGGACAACAGGAATCCAGCATATCGGAATTCCTACATCAGACATAGAAACAACGATCCGGTTCTATGAAGGTCTGGGATTTCAGACCATGCACACGAATCAGGTACCTGCCAACCAGGCAAAAGTTACTTTTTTGCAGCTGGGGAACCTGATGATCGAGACCTACGCCGAAGGTGGCAACGGCATTGAAGGCGCAATCAATCACTTCGCTTTAAACTGCACAGATATTCAGGCTGCTTATGCATGGATCTGTGAGCAGGGATATAAAGTGTTGTCGAATGGAATTGAAGAACTTCCATTTTGGGAAAAGGGTGTGGCTTTCTTTATTATCGAAGGACCGAATAAAGAACGGATCGAGTTCTGTGAACGGAAACAGTAATGGGACGCTCCCTCTGTAAGTCCGTGGGAAGATAAAAAAGCTGATAATACTGAAATAGTGTTTTGGATATACAGAGGAAGGAGAAAACAATGACAAGACAGCAATTTGATGAACTGACAGCAAAAGGGGTAGTAATTCTGGACGGAGCCACCGGTTCCAACCTGAGAAAAGCAGGTATGCCGGTAGGCATATCTTCTGAGCAGTGGGTACTTGAAAATCCTTCAGTTTTACAGGAACTGCAGCGTGCCTATGTGGATGCCGGAAGCCAGATCGTTTATGCTCCTACATTCGCAGCCAATCCTATCAGCCTGAGAAACTTTAATCTCCAGGATCGGGTAGCCGAACTGAACACAAAGCTGGTAAAGATCTGTAAAGACGGAATCGGCAACCGGGCTCTGGTAGCGGGAGATATCACCACCACCGGACAGCTGATGGAGCCGAGAGGAACCCTGACTTATAATGAACTGTATGAGGCATATCAGGAACAGATGAAAGCCCTGGTGGATGCAGGAGTGGATCTGTTTGTTGCAGAGACCATGTTGAGCGTGGATGAGACGGTGGTTGCACTGGATGCAGCACAGGCAGTCTGCGATCTTCCGATGATCTGTACGCTTTCTCTGGAAGCAGACGGGAGCGCAATGTACGGAGGTAATGCCGTGGAAGCAGTTCTGACTTTACAGGAGATGGGAGCGGCTGCCGTAGGACTGAACTGTTCCGTAGGTCCGGATCAGCTGGAAGCAGTAGTTGCCAGCATGAAAGAAGTGGCAACTGTTCCGATCATCGCGAAACCAAACGCAGGCATGCCGTTTATCGATGACAAAGGCGAAGCTCATTACGATATGAATGCAGATGATTTTGCAAGACACACCAAACACCTGGTAGAAGTCGGTGCCGGAATCGTAGGCGGCTGTTGCGGAACCACCCCGGAATATATTCGGAAACTGGCGAAGGTGTTAGGAAGATAGAAAAAGAAAAATGAGGGAAAGATGGCGAAAATTAAAGAGTATCGTATTGACGAGGTTGATGCGGTGTGCAATCTTGGAAAAGCACTATCTTCTCCGGTACGTTTAGAGATACTTCAACTTTTGTATAGAGACAGCTTGATTATCGGAGAGATAGCAAAAAAATTGGATATTCCGGCATCCAGTACGGCATTTCATTTGAAAATATTAGAACAGGCAGGATTGGTTCGTATGGAAGAGCAGCCGGGTACCCGTGGAAGTACAAAACTATGTACACGTAAAGTAGATGCTTTGACTATACATACAACAAAAAGAAATTTGGATGTGAAAGAGGTTTTTAGTGCTGAGATGCCAGTTGGTGCATATAGTAGCTGTGAGGTGAGTCCAACCTGTGGTCTTTATAGCGAAGAAGGAAGCATAGGAATAGATGATAGAGAATTTTCCTTTTATCTTCCAGAAAGAATAAGAGCAGGATTTTTATGGACTTCTTCCGGATATGTAGAATATAAGTTTGCTAATGGTGTTCCCAGTGAATGCAAGGTTGATCGTTTGTCGATTTCAATGGAACTGTGTTCGGAAGCTCCAGGATACCGGGAAGACTGGAAATCAGATATTACGGTGTGGATCAATGGGATAGATTGTGGAACCTGGACGTGTCCGGGAGATTTTGGAGCCAGAAGGGGAAGGCTTATGCCATCAGACTGGCCGATAGGAAGTACACAGTATGGTATGCTGAAAACATGGGAAGTGCGTAAGGATGGTACGTATCTGAATGGTGAATACATCAGCGATGTTTCTATTGATATGTTAAATGTTATGGAAAAACCGTATGTAAAGGTTAGAATTGGAAATAAAGAAGATGCCAGATATGTTGGAGGATTCAATCTCTTTGGAAAACACTTTGGAGATTATGATCAAGATATTATTCTGGCTATGGAATATTAAAACGAAAAGAGCAGTACTGGAAAAGTTCAGTGCTGCTCTTTTTTGCTTGCGAAATAATGATAAGGTGTTTTGCACAAAACCGAAAAGTGGTATTTGTATAAAAATACAATATCTCACAGAAATTATTATTTTATTTCTTTGAAAAAAGATAAAACAAACAGTATTTCTGTTTAAATAAAATAATAAAACAGTAAAAGTGTATAAAAAACAGTTGACAAACTGAAAAAATAGACTATAATCATAGATAAACAAACAGAAATGCTGTGAAAACAACAAAGAAAACCGGATACTGAAATAAAACAAACAGCAGAGCTGTTGGAACTATCATGGCCAGATAGAAAACGGAAACTATATAATGAAAAAATGGGAGGATGTAAAATGAAAAGAAAATTAATTGCTTCTCTGATGGCAGCAACGATGGTTGCAGGAATGTTAACTGGTTGTGGCAGTGGAAGTTCTGCCGATGACAGTGCAACAACAGATGATACAAAACAGGAAGAAACAGCAGAGGCGGGTACAGATGATGCCGCATCAGGTGAAGATGCAGATGTGAACGAAGACGGAACTGTAAATAATCCGGAAGCTGTAAAAGTAGATGAGAATAAACTGGTATTCTGGTCATTGTTCAGTGGTGGTGACGGAGAGTACATGGACAAGATCATTTCCGATTATAATGCTACGGATCCGGATAAACAGGTACAGTCCATTATGCTGGTATGGGGCGATTATTATACTAAATTGCAGACAGCTGTAGCAGCAGGAAAAGGACCAGATATCGGAATTTCACATGCTTCCAAATTACCGGAGCTGGTAGATCAGGGAGTTGTAGAACCGCTGAATGATTATCTGGATGAAATGGGAGTTGACCTTTCTTCTATGTATGCGGACAATTCCATTGATTCTGTAACTTTTGATGGCGATATCTATGCGATTCCGTTAGATACTCATGCAGAAATTCTTTACTATAATACAGATATTCTGGAAAAAGCCGGTGTAGAACTGAATGCAGATGGACAGTTGGATATCAACAGCAAAGATGATTTCTTTGCCATCCTGGACAAATGCAAAACTGTTATAGGAGATGGAGAATCTGTTATTTCTCTGACAAATAATGGAGATGATCCGTACCGTGTATGGTGGGCAACTTACTTCCAGATGGGTGGAACTCCACTGGTAAATGATGATGGAACAGAAGTTACCATGGATAAAGATATTGCTGTAAAAGCAGCAGAATTTGTGAAATCTCTGTATGATGAAGGATATGTTGCAGAAGGTATTGATGATCACCAGAAATTCTTCCAGAGTGGAAAAGCAGCATTCTATATTGGTGGAACATGGGGTACCGGTGCACTGGAACAGACAGACGGTCTGAATTTTGCTGCTCAGCCATTTCCACAGCTGTTTGACAATGATTCTTGCTGGGCTGACTCTCACACTCTGATTCTTCCGGTAAATCCAGACAGAACAGAAGAAGAAACAAAAGCAGCAGTAGAATTCATGGTAGCAGTATCAAAAGATGGTGGAACTACATGGGCAGGTTCCGGTCAGATCCCGGCCAACAAAGAAGTTCTGGAAAGCCAGGAATACAAAGATATGCCATACAGAAGTAGCTATAAAGCAGCTCTGGATACTGCAGTGCTTCCTTCAAAGAATCCTCATTTCTATGCCATGAAAGCTGGTATGATCGACAGTCTGAATACTCTGTGGTCCGATGCAACGGATGCAAGTGGGGCTATTGACTCTTTATATGGAGAATTGGAATCTAATCTGGAATAATAAACATTTTGGGCTATAAGGGGGGAGCCGAAAGGCTTCCCCTGTTTTTGTAAAAGAGTCACGGATGAAAGGAAGAAGAGTAAACGATGAGTAAAGCGAGAAAAAGAAAAACATTTTTAGTGGCTATGGCTTTTATACTCCCGTTTTTTGTGCTGTATACCGTGTTTACGATATGGCCGGTTATACAGGGCTTTTATGTGAGTTTACATAAATGGGGACTGATGGGTAAACTAAAATACGTTGGTTTTGACAATTATACAAAGTTTTTAAAAGATAAAAATTTCTGGGGTGCATTAAAAAATACAGCATTTTTCACACTGATTACCACACCGATGCTGGTAATTACCGCGCTTGTGCTGGCACTACTGGCGAACAGAGCAACAAAACTGAAAAAATCATTGCGTGTTATTTTCTATCTTCCAAGTGTACTGTCAGTATCTATTGCATCATTAATTGCAAAATATACATTTACTCCTTATACAGGATTGATTAATGGTACTCTGCATGCGCTGGGTCTTTTGCCGAAATCTAAAGAATTACAGTGGTTACAGGATCCGAATCTTGTGTGGATTACGATTTCTGTTATGACAGTATGGTGGACGATTGGTTTCAGCATGTTACTGTACTTATCTGCGTTGCAGGATATTTCGCCAGATGTTTACGAAGCTGCTTCTATCGATGGAGCATCCAGTACACAACAGATGTTTCGCATTGTTCTTCCATTGTTGAAACCAACAACATGGCTGGTATTTCTGCTTCAGATGATTGCCTGCTTCAAGGTGTTTGGTCAGATTTACATGATTACAGGAGGTGGTCCTGCATCATCTACAAGACCTCTGATTCAGTATATTTATGAAAATGCATTTGGAAAGAGCAATATGGGCTATGCGGCGGCAATGTCCTATGTTCTGTTTGGAATCTTGCTGATTCTTTCACTTGCGCAACAGATTCTTCAGAGAAAGGGGGAAGAATAGCATGAAGAAGACAAAAAAACCAGGATACTGGGTATTAAATATTGTATCTGTTTTTCTGGCCGTGCTGTTCCTTGGTCCCATTGTCTGGGCATTGGCTGTATCATTTCAACATGAAGGAAAACAGATCAAATCGGTAATAGACTGGTTCACACCACCATATACATTGGTAAACTATCCGAAAATTATTTTTAATTCCCAGGTTCCAACGTGGTTGATTAACAGCTTGGTGATCGCGGTAATCTGTACGGTGCTGACAGTTATTGTATCTGCAATGGCTGCATATGCGATTGCAAAAATGAATTTTAAAGGGAATAAACTGCTGTTTACGTATTTTCTGATTGGATTAATGGTTCCTGGGGAAGCTACAATTGTTCCGTTATTTATCACGGTAAATAATATGAACCTGATTGATACGTATGCAGGTCTGATTCTGCCATCTATCGCAGGTTCCATGAATATGATCATTATGGTTACCTTCTTTAAAGGTTTACCGAATGAGTTACTGGAGGCGGTACGTATTGATGGTGGAGGAGAATTAACATTGTTCTTCAAGATCGTGTTGCCGCTGTCAAAAACAATTCTGGCAACAGTATGTATCTTCTCTTTTGTTGGTAGCTGGAACAATTATCTCTGGCCGTTGCTTTGCGCTATGAGCAGTGAACTGTTTACACTTCCGGTTGGTATTCCAACCTTTGCGGGAACGTATACAGTGGACTATGTACAGCCGCTGACAGCAAGTATGGTGGCATCACTGCCGATGATTATCATTTATATTATATTCGAAAAACAGATTGTTGCCGGAATTACTTCCGGTGCAGTTAAGGGTTGATCATGAATACGAGAAAAAGAGAAATTGATATTCAGAAGGGAATACTGACAATAGGAATGATCTTGTGTCACTGTATTCAGTTTTTTGGAAAAGAAGAGTACGGACTGCAAAAAATTCTGGTCAATCTGATCAATTTATCTACGTTTTCGGGATTTATGTTCTGTTTTGGTTACACTAATCAGGTAGCATACTATGAAAAAAGCTGGAAAAGCAGCAGTGTAAAAATGTTGAGAAATGTATTTCGGATTTTGATTGCATTTTATATTTCAGGCATTGCGTATGTAGCATTTGTGGAAGGGAAAATCTTTCGTTGGAAATTTGTTACAGAAGTGTTGCTGCTTAAAAAGTATCCGGGATGGTCAGAATTTCTGGCTTCTTTTGCAGCGGTTTTGCTTGTGGGAATTTTTATTTATCCGCTCATGAGACGTATGAACACGATAATGTTTGTGGGGGTAGCTTGTATAAGCTGTATGGCGTGTTATATTCCTTATGACAGGGTACATAACTCCTGGCTTGCATTGCTGGCAGGATCGAGAGATTATATTACCTTTCCGGTGCTGCAATATGCTGTATTCTTTGCAGCAGGTGTGCTATTCTGTAAGAAAGAGATTAGATGGAATGTATGGATCTTTCTGGTAGTGATATTTGCCGGAATCCCATGCCTGCGTACCATTCTGGAAACAGGCATGCTGCCGGAGCGGTTTCCGCCGTCATTGGGGTTTGTAAGCGGGGGAATGGCAGTGGTATATGGATATTATCTGATATCCATAGGAATAGAGAGAAAAAGAAATTTGTTTATTATAGAAAGAATTGCTCATTATCTGGAAGAAACCGGAAAGGTATCGTTGTATTGGCTTCTTTTAAGCAATCTGTTCATATTTGCACTTGCGGGATCTGGTTTCAGTTTTCGCAGTGAAGGGTATGCATATACATTTTTTATTGTGATCTTATTGCTTATGGGATATCTCAAAAATATAAATAATGTGAAAAATGGAGGAAAGCAAAAATGAAATGTTACATCAAAGACTATCCAAGACCACAGTTTGTACGGGCTGACTGGGAGAACCTGAACGGATCCTGGGATTTTGACTTTGACGATGAAAATGCCGGAGAAAAAGAGAAATGGTATCAGGAATTCAAAGGTGATAAAAAGATCAATGTTCCATTTACCTATGAGACAAAGTTAAGCGGCATTCAGGATGAAACCCGCCATGATTTTATCTGGTACCATCGGACGATCAGCGTGGATGGCGAAAAACTGGAGAACAATCGCTATATCCTGCATTTTGAGGGCAGTGATTTTATTACAAAAGTATGGGTAAACGGTGCCTATGCAGGAAGCCACAGAGGCGGCTATGCAAGATGCTCTTTTGACGTTACCAATCTGGTGCATGACGGAGAAAATGAATTGACTGTCAAAGTGGAAGATTCTTATGATCCGCAGCAGCCAAGAGGAAAACAGCGCTGGATCAAAGAGAATTTTGGCTGCTGGTATATTCAGACTACCGGTATCTGGAAGACTGTATGGAGCGAGTATGTACCGAAGATCGGCCTTGCATCTGTCAAGATGACACCGGATCTGCAGAATGCGGCATTAAAACTGGAATATGAAGTAGATGCAGCGGAGGAAGTTCTGGGTGAAGATCTGATTGTCACCGCATCTGTAAGCTTCAAAGGTGTTCCGGTTGCAAAACAGTCTGTAATGGCAAACCAGAAACATGTGGGAACAACAATGAACGTATCCTATTATGGAAGTATTGGACTGGAATGGGGCGTTTGCACTTGGACACCGTCCCAGCCGGATCTGTATGATATTGATTTTACAGTTATATATAAAGGAGAAGCTGTGGATGAGATCGGTTCTTATTTTGCTATGCGTGAGATCCGCATTGACGGACCAAACATCCTGTTAAATGGTCATCCGTTGTACCAGAGACTGATCCTGGATCAGGGATACTGGAGAGATTCGCATCTGACTGCGCCAAGTGAAGAAGCACTGATCGAGGATATCGATAAGATCCATGCACTGGGATACAATGGTCTTCGTAAACATCAGAAAATTGAGGATGAAAGATTCTTATACTGGTGTGATGTGAAAGGAATGTTGGTATGGAGTGAGATGGCAGCTGCTTATCAGTATTCGGATTATGCAGTAGAAGAATTTGCCAAAGAATGGATGGAGATCGTTCGTCAGAACTACAATCATCCATGTATCATTACCTGGACACCGATCAATGAATCCTGGGGTGTAAGCCAGGTGGAAACCAGAAGAGTAGAGCAGCACTTTACAGAAGCAGTTTACCATTTGACGAAGAGCTTCGATATGATGCGGCCTGTTATTGTCAATGATGGATGGGAACATACTATTTCAGATATCATCACACTTCATGATTATGAAGAAGTGGGAGATACCTTGTACAAACGTTATACCGAATACAAAGATCAGATCATGACTACAGAAGTATATCACAGCAGTGCAAAATCGGCCTTTGCAAACGGATATGAGTATAAAGGACAGCCAATGATCATCAGTGAATACGGCGGAATTGCGTTCAATAACGATGATTCCGGATGGGGATATGGAAATAAGGTAAATACCAAAGAAGATTTCATCAGACGTTTTGATGATATCACAACAGCAGTGAAGAAGATTCCATATTGCTGCGGCTTCTGCTATACGCAGGTCAGCGATGTACAGCAGGAGATCAATGGCCTGATGGATATTGACCGGAACTTCAAAGTGGAGCCGGAAGTGATCAAAGAAATCAATGAACGTCGGATTGGATATTGGAGATCGTTTATGTAAAGATAAGAAAAGATGGAAAAAGTCATCTGTGCAGCAGCCTGCGCAGATGACTTTTTTGCGCGGTATGTTCCCTGTGGTTTGATCTGTGTACAGGAAAAATTGCCTTTAACAGAGCAAATTTGATTGACAGGAAGTAAGCCAGTCCATATACTAAAATTAAATTCTTAGTTTATAAAAATTTAATAAATGCAAGGTAAGAAAAAGAAGAATTTTGCAAAGAAGAAACAGGGAGGGAAAGCGTATGGCAAAATTTTGTACCAAGTGCGGAAGAAAATTAGAGGAAGGCGAAGTTTGTACCTGCACATCGGCAAACCGGGAAGCATCACAGCAGATCTATACACAGCAGCCACAAACGGAGGAATATGGATCTTTGACCGGAGGAACTGACGGACAGCAGCAAAAGCAGTACTATAATCAGGACCAGCAGCAGGGGCAGTATTACGACCCAAACCAGCAGAACCAATACTATAATCAGGGCCAGCAGCAGGGGCAGTATTACGACCCAAACCAGCAGAACCAATACTATAATCAGGGCCAGCAGCAGGGGCAGTATTACGACCCAAACCAGCAGAATCAGTACTATAATCAGGGCCAGCAGCAGGGGCAGTATTACGACCCAAACCAGCAGAATCAGTACTATAATCAAAGCCAGCAGCAGGGGCAGTATTACAACCAAAATCAGCAGAACCCATACAACAAGCAGGGACAGTATTATCAGCAGAGAACCAAAGAGGCAGAATGGCTGTATAACAAGAAAGATCAGCTGGTAGCCGGAACGAAAAATATGTTTTCTGAGATCCTGCCGATTCTGAAAGCACCGGTAACCAGAGTAAAAGCAATTGCAGACAGCAATAATCCGGCAGTCGGCATTGAATTTATCGCAACGAAAATGGTGGTTTGCCTTATCTTTTTGTTGATCGTACTATTGAAGATAAGAGGAGCAGTATCAGGTTACAGTTCCTACCTGAATATTAAAATTCCATATTTCAAGAGTATCCTGTGTGTGATTCTGGCGACTGCAGGTATTGATGTGATCGATGCGGTATTTTTGAAAGTGATTACGGCTCTGTTTGGGGCAAAAGCACGCTTTCAGGCATATATCGATGTTGTTGGTGCTACAGATATGTTCGCCACATTTATCATTATTATAGAAGGAATTCTGATCGGAATCGCACCGGAAATTGCACTGGTATTTTTCGGTATTCTGGCACCTTTGGTAACCTATATTCAGTTTGCGCAATATCGTGCAGTGGCAGATATTGATGAAGACAAAAAACCGTATGCATACTTTGCTGCAAAATTATGCTTCACGATTATTGCGGGACTGGTTGTATATCTGCTGGTGCGAAGTACACTGAACAGTATGGCAGGTGGACTGATCAACAGTCTGGGCGATATCTTTGATGTGCTGTAAGCTGTCGGTGGATGCACAGCTTACAGACTGTATCGGCAGCGGATGTACTGTGAAAAGTGATCAATCCGCTGCCGATAAAACAATAGGAGTAAAAATATGACAAAGAAGAAAAAACAATCAACGGGGCTTATCATTGCGGTTGTAATGTTAGGTATTTTGGATATGGCGGCGCTTGCCGTGCTGCTTGCGGGTGTTCTGATTTCTCCGGCGAAAGGAGAAACTGTAAAAGCAGAACTTCCTGCGGACTTTCGGGAAAATGATCAGGAATATTATGATATGGATATGACGGCAGATTATCCTTCTGCTGCGACGGTGTCATATGGAGGAAATGCAATCGCTGGAGGCATTCAGGATACAGAAGATGCGTCGGACACAGAAACGGATGCTGAGGATAATACCATCGACACAGACGAAGATCCATATGCGGGATTCGTCTTCCCGAACAGTGATACCGTTATTATTTCAAAGGCTGAAATGAAGGCGACACTGACCACCCGAAGTCTTTGCCGCCGGGCGGTCAACGAAATCTATGCACGCCACGGATATCAGTTTTCCAAACAGGAAAATACGGATTATTTTAATCAGTACGACTGGTACCGGAATATGCCAAAAGAGACGGATATGAATGTTGTGGCAGCTGAATTTTCTTCGGTAGAGAAGAAAAATGTAGAAGCTCTTCAGGCATATGAAGATTCGAAAAACTGGGATTAAGAAGGGGGTGCAACAAATGTATTGTCCGAATTGCGGAACAAAAAATGAGGAAGAGTCTCTGTTTTGTATGGAGTGTGGAACCAGATTGAAAGAAGATTCCGTGCCGGAGCAGAATCTGAACGAAACGGCTGTACCGATACAGCCTGCAGGAAGAACGATGCCGGATTCCGATATGCAGATGAGACAAAATAACATAAACCAAAATCAGAATTTATCGAATAACCGACTGGAGAACAATCCAGGAAGACAAAAGGATTACAGGGGAAATTATGGAAATCCCGGTGGCCCTGCTTATCAGGGACAGCCATATCTGGGTAATAATGGACCGCAGAATCTGAAAAAAACGGGATATCCGGGAATGACAATGAAAAAACCAGTTTCCAGGCTTGCAGTTATTGCCGGGATTGAAGCGGTAGCGGCAGTGGCACTGTTCGCAGGTGCCTACAAAATTATGTCCAATCGTTTTTCACCGGAAAAAGCTGCTATGGATTACTGGGAAATCAAAGCGGATCGGGAATGGTCTCAGGCATATGACTTTTGCGATTTTCCAAACAGCGATCTGCTGACGAAGAAAATGTTTGTAGAAGCCAATGCAAACAATGCGGAACCGTTGGAATACAAATCTGTCAATATCACAGACGTAAAACAACTTACCGGTGATGCGGTAAGCAAGCTGGGAGATCTTGCTTCGATATTTGGAGCAGAGAGCGATGATTATGACGATTATATGGAGAATCTGGAAGACGAACTTGAGGATCAGGATCTGAAAGTGTACTGTGTGGAGTATATAGAAAAAGGCGCAGACAGCAAATCAGCAGAATACATCACGATGACAAAAACAGGAAAGAAAAAATATCTTTTCTGGGACGAATGGAAGGTTGCAGATACAGAAAGCTGGGTCAGCGATGTTACATATACAATACCGGAAAATGCCGTATTACAGTTGAATGGTGAGAAGGTTGATGACAGTGCGGCGACAGAGCAGGATGGCTGGAAAAGCATAACGATTCCATATATGTTTACCGGCGATTATCAGATGCAGGTAACAGAAGAGGGAATGAAACCTTACTGTGAAAACACAGTCATAACTTCTTATGGAAGTGAAGAAGAAAGAATAGATCTGATGCCAACAGACGAAACCCTGCAGGCACTTGGTGAACAGGCGGGGGAAGATATCAAATTTCTTGTGGAGAGCGCACTGCAGGGAAAGCCGTTTAAAGAAGTACAGGACGTATTTTTTTCCGGCGCTCTGGAAGATGATTATATTAAGAACTACTATGAAAATCTGACGAACAAGATAAAGGGCAACGGCTCCGGAAAAATCACAGGACTCGTCATCAGTAACATCAACACAGCGCTGGATGCATCCCCCACAGGCACCGAGATAGACCTGCGAGGAACAGCACAAAGAAAAGAAACCTACATCAATTATTGGGACGAAATCGAAGAAGAGGATAATGAAATCTATTTCGCCGCAAGTTATTGCAAAGAAGGAAACGAATGGAAACTGATGAACCTGCCGGTAGATGAATATGCGTTTTAGAGCGTGTTTGAAAAATCATTCCTGCAATCTGCACGCCTCACCGAAAGGAGCTGCCACTGACAGCTCCTTTCCGAATCCATAAACAAAATTGATAAAATTTTGCAAAAACACTTGTTAAAATCTTATCAATGCGTTATAATATATCCAAATGGAATCGAGCTGATACTTATCTTAGCGGAGGGAGAAGTGTGAACTCTTATATTTTTATGAGAAAATCCAAAAAAGCTAATCGATAGAAAGCGAAGATTTCATATTTTTTTGCCACAATTGTTAAAAAATAGACAAATAGAAAGGAAGAAGGAGACACTATGAGCAGCAAAATTACAGTTATAGGAGCCGGAAGTGTTGGTTCCACAATTGCGTATACCTTATCTAATCAGAATGTTGCATCAGAGATCGTCCTGATCGACATTAACAAAGAAAAAGTAGAAGGCGAAGTCATGGATATCGCACAGGGAACCTGCTTCAGAGACCCGATCTCCATCATTGCCGGTGAATACGAAGATGCGAAAGACTCTGACATCGTAATTATCACCTCCGGTATCGCACGTAAACCTGGTCAGACAAGAATCGAACTGACACAGACCAATGTAAATATCCTGAAATCTATCACACCGGAGATTGTAAAAGTGGCTCCGCATGCTTTATATATCATTGTAAGTAATCCTGTAGATATCATGACATATATATTTACCAAGATTTCCGGACTTCCGGAAAATCAGATCATCGGATCCGGAACTATTCTGGATTCTGCTCGTCTTCGTTGCGGACTTTCCGAACATCTCAATGTAGCACAGAACAACATTCATGCCTATGTATTTGGTGAGCATGGAGATACATCCTTTATTCCGTGGACCGGTGCATATGTATCCGGTGTAAGCCTGGATGAATATTACGATATTGCAAAGAGCATGGGAAAAGAAGTAAAAGAAGTGGACAAAGATGCGATGCTCGAATACGTACAGAAATCCGGCGGACAGATTATCAAAAGAAAAGGAGCTACTTTCTACGCAGTATCTGCTTCCGTATGCAAACTCTGCTCTATCCTGTCAGCTTCTTCTGATTCCATCACAACCGTATCTTCCATGATGCATGGAGAATACGGAATTGACGATGTATGCTTAAGCACACTGACACTGGTTGGACCAAACGGTATTCAGGGTAAAGTGCCGATGCGTATGAACAAAAAAGAGATCGAACAGTTACATAAGAGTGCCGATGCGCTGAAAGCAGTCATCGCACAGATCGATCTGGATTAAGCAGACAGTAACGAATGTCTGTTGGCTGCAACCGGTGACCGACAGGCAGGAAACTTACATAAAGAAAGGATACAGGAACTATGAAGTACAGTTATTTTCCGGGTTGTACCCTGAGAACAAAAGCAAGAGATCTGGATGCATATGCCAGAGTATCTGCAAGGGCACTGGGATTTGAACTGGAAGAAATCGACAACTGGCAGTGCTGCGGTGGTGTATATCCACTTGGTTCTGATGAGATTGCCACAAAACTTTCTTCCGTCCGTGCTCTGAATGAGGCCAAAGAAAAAGGTCAGGATCTGGTAACTCTTTGTTCTGCCTGTCATCACGTGATCAAACGTGTCAATGATGATATGAAGAATGTAGAAGATATCCGTACCAGAGCAAACAACTACATGAAACTGGCAGAGCCATATGAAGGCGAGACTGAAGTGCTCCATTTTCTGGAAGTGCTCCGTGACCGTATCGGGTTTGATGAATTAAAGAAAAAAGTAGTGAATCCGTTAACCGGAAAGAAAATCGGCGCTTACTATGGCTGCCTGCTTCTTCGTCCGGGCAAGATCATGGCATTTGATAATCCGGAGAATCCAACCATTATCGAAGATTTCATCCGTGCCATCGGTGCTGAACCGGTTGTGTATCCATACCGGAACGAATGCTGCGGAGGATACATTTCTCTGAAAGAAAAGGACATGTCCAAAAACATGTGCAACAATATCATGGACAGCGCAGCAGGATTTGGTGCAGAGATGCTGATCACCGCCTGTCCACTGTGTCTGTACAACCTGAACAAGAGCGGAAACGGCAAACTGCCGGTTCACTACTTCACAGAACTTCTGGCAGAAGCTCTCGGAGTAAAAGAGGAAGCTCTGCAGACACTGACATCCGACAAGGAGGTGGCTGAATAATGAGTACCGAGAAAAAACAGGCAGAACTGATCAAAGAGATCAGTGGTGTGAATCCCCTGAAGTGCATGAAATGCGGTAAATGTTCTGCTTCCTGCCCGTCTTTTAACGAGATGGATATCAAACCACATCAGTTCGTATCTTATGTAGCCAATGAGAACATCGAAGAACTGGTCAATTCTAAATCACTGTGGAAATGTCTCTCCTGCTTTGCCTGTGTAGAGCGTTGTCCGAGAGATGTAAAACCGGGTAAACTGATCGACGCAGCAAGACAGCTGGTAGTCCGCCAGAAAGGTCAGAATTATCTGACACCGGATGAGATTCCGGAGTTACTGGATCCGGAACTGCCGCAGCAGTTGTTAGTCAGTGCATTCAGAAGATATAGGAGGTAACCCTGGTGCAGAGAATAGGAGTATTTGTCTGTCATTGCGGAAGTAATATCGCAGCAACGGTAGACGTGAAAAGAGTAGCAGAGATGGCTCTTATGGAGCCGGGTGTTGTTCATGCAGAAGACTATCAGTATATGTGTTCCGAAGCCGGACAGGCCCTGATCGCAAAAGCGATCGAAGAAAAACAGCTGACAGGACTGGTAATCTGTTCCTGTTCCCCACGTATGCATGAGGCAACATTCCGGAAAGCAGCTGAGAGAGCCGGACTGAACCCATACATGGTAGAAATTGCCAACATCCGTGAACATTGTTCCTGGATCCATAAAGATATGGAAGAGGCAACAAAAAAAGCTGTGATCCTGATGAGAGCAGCAGTAGCAAAAGTAAACCTGAACACACCGCTGCAGCCGGGCGAAAGCCTTGTAACAAAACGTGCACTGGTTATCGGTGGCGGTATCGCAGGTATCCAGACAGCTCTGGATATTGCAGATGCAGGTTATGAAGTAGATATCGTTGAGAAAGAGCCAAGTATCGGCGGAAGAATGTCCCAGCTGGACAAAACCTTCCCGACTCTGGACTGTTCTGCATGTATCCTGACACCAAAGATGGTGGAAGCTGCAGCTCACGAAAAAATTAATATTTATACATACAGTGAAGTAGAAAAAGTATCCGGTTTTGTAGGCGACTTTACGGTTGATATCCGTAAAAAAGCAAGAAGCGTTGATATGGACAAATGTACCGGATGTGGCGTATGTCAGGAAAAATGTCCTTCCAAGAAAGCACCAAGCGAATTCAACCGCGGTCTGAATAACAGAAGTGCGATCTACACACCATTTGCTCAGGCAATCCCGAATGTACCGGTAATCGACCGTGAACACTGTATCAAGTTCAAAACCGGAAAATGTGGTGTATGTTCTAAAGTATGTCAGGCAGGTGCCATCGACTACGATCAGAAAGACGAGATTGTAACAGAAAAATACGGTGCAATCGTAGTTGCAACCGGATTTGACATCATCAAACTGGATAACTACGACGAATATGCTTACAGCCAGAGTAAGGATGTTATCACATCTCTGGAACTGGAACGTATCATGAATGCAGCAGGTCCTACAAGCGGACATCTGGAACGTCTTTCTGACGGAAAAGCTCCGAAGGAAATCGTGTTCATCCAGTGTGTGGGAAGCCGTTGCTCTGATGACAGAGGAAAGAGCTACTGCTCCAAGATCTGTTGTATGTATACAGCAAAACATGCAATGCTGATCCGTGATAAATATCCGGATGTAAATGTAACTGTCTTCTATATTGATGTACGTACTCCTGGTAAGAACTTCGATGAGTTCTACAGAAGAGCCGTAGAACAGTATGGAGTAAATTATATCAAAGGTCAGGTAGGAAAAGTGATTCCTCAGCCAGACGGAAAACTGCTGGTACAGGGATCTGACCTGTTAGATAACAAACAGATCCTGAAAGAAGCAGATATGGTTGTTCTGGCAGCAGCCATCGAACCGAACCCTGATGTTCGTAAGATTGCAACTATGCTGACAGCAAGTATCGATACCAACAACTTCCTGACAGAAGCTCATGCAAAACTCCGTCCGGTAGAATCACCGACAGCAGGTATCTTCCTGTCCGGTGTATGCCAGGGACCGAAAGATATTCCGGAAACTGTAGCACAGGCCGGCGCAGCTGCTGTAAAAGCCATCGGACTGTTGGCAAAAGACAAACTGATGACCAATCCGTGTACCGCAAAACCGGATGAAACTCTGTGTAACGGATGTTCTACCTGTGCAAATGTGTGTCCTTACGGAGCAATCACATACGAAGATAAAGAAATTTTTGACCACGGTATCCGTGAGACCCGCCGCGTAGCTCAGGTTAATAGCGCACTGTGCCAGGGTTGTGGTGCTTGTACCGTAGCCTGCCCATCCGGAGCGATGGATCTGCAGGGATTCTCTAACAGACAGATTATAGCGGAGGTAGATGCAATATGTCGATAGAAGCAAAAGAAGAATTCAGACCGAAAATTGTAGCGTTCTGCTGTAACTGGTGCAGTTATGCAGGAGCCGATCTGGCCGGAAGCAGCCGTCTGAGCTACCCGGCAGATGTAAAAATCATTCGTGTACCTTGTTCCTGCCGTGTCAATCCAATGTTCATCCTGCGTGCTTTTGAAAAAGGTGCAGACGGCGTGATCATGTGTGGATGCCACCCGGGTGACTGCCATTACAGCACCGGTAACTATTACGCAAGAAGACGTATGACACTGCTGTTCTCCATGCTGGATTATATCGGTGTGGAAAACGGACGTACTCGTGTAGAATGGGTATCTGCAGCAGAGGGTGTAAAATTCTCTACAACAATGAATGAGTTCGTAGAAAAAATCTACTCTCTTGGTAAGAACGTAAGATTGGAGGATATAAGATGCAGGAATTAATCAACCGTGCGAAAGAACTGCTGGCAGACGGAACAGTAGCCCGGGTTCTTGGCTGGAAAGCCGGAGACCTGCCTTACAATCCGGAACCTGCGTACTTTGAGACAGAAGAATCTCTGAAAGATTTCGTATATAACGGATTCTGCGGAGCTAACTTAAGTAAATATATGATCGAAGCTTCCAAACTGGAAGGAAAGACCATGGTATGTCTGAAACCCTGTGATACTTACAGCTTCAACCAGCTGATCAAAGAGCACAGAGTAGACAGAGACAAAGCCTACATCGTTGGTGTGGGATGTAAAGGAAAACTGGATATCGAAAAGATCAAAAAACAGGGAATCAAAGGTATTCAGTCCATTCAGGGTGCCGAGATCACAGACGATGCCGAGACACTGACAATCCAGACTATCTACGGTGAGAAGACATGTGCTTACAAAGACGGTATGCTGGAAAGATGTCATGTATGTAAAGGCAAAGAACATCAGATCTATGACGAGATCATCGGCGAGTCCAAGGACACCAAAGATGCAGATCGTTTTGATGAAGTAAGAAGAATCGAAGCTATGAGACCGGAAGAAAAATTTGCTTTCTTCCAGAGCGAGCTGAGCAAATGTATCCGTTGTAACGCCTGCAGAAATGTATGTCCGGCATGCAGCTGCAGAAAATGTGTTTTTGACAGCAATAAATTTGACAGTTCCCAGAAAGCAAATGTGGACTCTTTTGAAGAGAAGATGTTCCATATCATCCGTGCTTTCCATGTAGCCGGAAGATGTACAGACTGTGGTGAGTGCAGCAGAGTATGTCCACAGGGTATCCCGCTTCACCTGTTCAACCGCAAATTTATCAAAGATATCGATGAACTGTATGGAGAATATCAGGCCGGTGAAGATACCGATTCCAAAGGACCGCTGACAAACTTCACATTTGACGATGCGGAACCGAGTATCGTAACAGAAAGGGGATAATGTATGTATAAGATAGCAAAAGAAAATCTGTCGGCATTATTCCAGAGTATTGCCGAGAATCAGGAATTATATCTGCCGGTAGAAGTAAGCGGACAGGTGAACTATAAAGCATGGACTCCGGATGCAAAAGTATCCCTGGAGACCCTGAAAACAGTAAAATCTCCCAAAGATGCATTCTTCCCACAGAGTGAAAATCTGTATACTGTACAGAGAGACGGAAAGAAACTGAGCATCCAGCCGGAAGCGCTGAAAGAGCAGAAGTTTGTAGTATTTGGTATGAAAGCCTGTGATATCCAGGGTGTGAAAGTTCTGGATAACGTATTCTTAAGTGATCCTGTCGACAGCTTCTACGCTGCAAGAAGAGAACACGGAACCATCGTTGCCATGGCATGTCATGAGCCGGAAGAATCCTGCTTCTGTAAAGTATTCGGCATCGACTGTGCAGAACCTGCAGCAGATGTGGCTACCTGGATGGTAGACGGCGAACTGTACTGGAAAGCCCTGACTGACAAGGGGGAGGCACTGACCAAAGCAGTAGAAAGCCTCCTGACAGAAGCTGACGGCACAGATGCAGAAAAACTGGAAACAGAAAAAACTGCTATTCGTGCGATCGTAGAAAAACTGCCATATTCCGATCTGTCTCTGGAAGGATGGAACGGAGATGCACTGACAGAAAAGTTCAACTCCCCTGTATGGGAAGAACTGTATAAACCATGTCTGGCATGTGGTACCTGTACCTTCGTATGTCCGACCTGCCAGTGCTACGATATCAAAGATTATGACACCGGACATGGTGTAAAGAGATACCGCTGCTGGGATTCCTGTATGTACTCCGATTTCACCATGATGGCGCATGGAAATAACCGTACCAGCCAGCTGCAGAGATTCCGTCAGAGATTCATGCACAAACTGGTATATTACCCTGCAAACAACAACGGCATGTACTCCTGTGTGGGATGTGGCCGCTGCGTGGAAAAATGTCCGGCATCCTTAAATATTGTAAAAGTAATCAAAGCATTTGAAAAACAGGGAGGTGACAAATAATGAGCGAATGTACCTGTCATAAAAATTACACGCTGGATACCCTGATCCCTCAGGTTGGTATCATCACAGATATCCGTCAGGAGACACCGGATGTAAAAACATTCCGTGTCAACGCTCCGGAAGGAGGAAAATTATTTGAACATATGCCGGGTCAGTGTGCCATGGTATGTGCACCGGGTGTAAGTGAAGGTATGTTTTCCATTACTTCTTCACCGACCAATAAAGAGTACCAGGAATTCAGTATTAAGAAATGTGGTATGCTTACCGACTACCTGCACAGCCTGCAGGTAGGTGATGAGATCACAGTCCGCGGACCGTACGGAAACCATTTTCCGGTAGAAACCGAATTAAAGGGTAAAAACCTGCTGTTTATTGCCGGCGGTATCGGTCTGGCACCACTTCGTTCTGTAATCAACTACGTACTGGATAACCGTGAGAACTACGGAACTGTAGATATCCTTTACGGATCCCGTTCCGCTGACGATCTGGTTCAGTTAAAAGAGATCCAGGAAGTGTGGATGAAAGCAGAAGGCGTAAACGTATATCTGACCATCGACCGTGAACAGGAAGGCTGGGACGGTCATGTAGGATTTGTTCCGACTTATCTGAAAGAGATCGGATTCGACACTGACAAAGTAGCTCTGGTCTGCGGACCGCCAATCATGATCAAATTTGTTCTGGCTGGTCTTCAGGAAATGGGATTCACCAAAGAACAGGTGTACACAACCCTGGAGCTTCGTATGAAATGTGGTGTTGGTAAATGCGGACGTTGCAATATCGGATCCAAGTACGTATGTAAAGACGGCCCGGTATTCCGATTTGATGAAATCGACGAATTACCTAACGAGTATTAAGAAAGGACTGGTACCGACAAATGGAAAAAATGGTAAATGTATATTTTTTCGGTAAAAAATATAGTGTGCCTGCAGAACTGACAATTATGACAGCTATGGAGTATGCCGGTTACACTCTGAAAAGAGGATGTGGATGCCGTCATGGTTTCTGCGGAGCCTGCGCAACAATCTACAGAATCAAGGGTGACAATGAGCTGAAAACCTGTCTGGCCTGTCAGACACAGGTTCAGGAAGGCATGTATGTGGCAAGTATCCCATTCTTCCCGACCGATAAGAGAACATACGATATCGAAGAGATCAAACCGAATGCTCAGATCATGATGGAACTGTATCCGGAAATCTACAGCTGTATCGGATGTAACGCATGTACAAAAGCATGTACACAGGATCTGAATGTTATGCAGTATATCGCATATGCACAGAGAGGTGAACTGGAGAAATGTGCAGAAGAATCCTTTGACTGTGTAAGCTGCGGATGCTGTTCTGTAAGATGCCCGGCTGGTATTTCTCATCCGATGGTAGGTCTTCTGGCAAGACGTCTCACAGGAAAATATATTGCACCGGAAGCAAAACATCTGACAAAGAGAGTGGAAGAGATCCACGAAGGTGCTTACGATGACCTGATCGAGAAGATCATGCAGAAACCGATCACAGAAATGGAAGAACTTTACAACAACAGAGATATTGAGAAATAGGAGGGCGTAAAATATGTATGCACCATATCCGGAAAATATGATGGAATCTATCAAAAAGGTAGAGGCTACAAGAGCACAGCGTATGGCAACAGAGCCAAGACGTCTGACAGCAGACGAAAAAGACGCTCTTTTGAAAAAATTCCATCCAGATTATAACCCAGACGCATTTGCTGAGATCAAAGTTGGACCGAACAAAGGTCAGAAAGCTCCTCTGGAGCTGGCTGATATGCTTCATTCCACAAGCCGCCTGATGACTGACAATGTAGATCTTACAAAAGTAGACTACGATGTAGATGTACTTGTTATCGGTGGTGGTGGAGCAGGTTCTTCCTGTGCTATCGAAGCACACAAAGCAGGTGCAAACGTAATGATCGTTACAAAACTGCGTATTGGTGATGCCAACACCATGATGGCTGAAGGCGGAATCCAGGCAGCAGACAAAGAAAATGACTCACCGGTACAGCATTATCTGGACTGTTTCGGTGGCGGACATTTTGCTGCAAAACCAGAACTGGTAAAAAGACTGGTTATGGAAGCTCCGGATGCTATCAAATGGCTGAACGAGCTGGGTGTTGAATTTGACAAACAGGCAGACGGAACTATGGTAACTACCCATGGTGGCGGAACTTCCAGAAAGAGAATGCATGCTGCAAAGGACTACTCCGGAGCAGAGATCATGCGTACTCTGCGTGATGAAGTGATCAACCGTGCAATCCCGGTTGTTGAATTTACATCAGCAGTAGAACTGATCAAAGATGAAAAAGGTCAAGTTGCAGGAGCTGTTCTTCTGAACATGGAAACAGGTGACTACTCTGTTGCAAGAGCAAAAACAGTAGTTATCGCAACCGGTGGTGCAGGAAGAATGCATTATCAGGGATTCCCGACATCCAACCATTACGGTGCAACTGCCGATGGTCTGGTTCTGGGATACAGAGCAGGTGCTGCCCTGTTATATCAGGATTCTATCCAGTATCATCCGACAGGAGCAATCTACCCGTCACAGATCCTTGGTGCACTGGTAACTGAAAAAGTTCGTTCCGTTGGTGCACAGCTGGTTAATGCAAACGGTGAAGCTTATATCCATCCGCTGGAGACTCGTGATGTCAATGCATCCGGTGTTATCCGCGAGTGTGAAGAAGGCCGTGGCGTAGATGTTCCGGGCGGAGCAAAAGGTGTATGGCTGGATACTCCTATGATCGAGATCCTTGGTGGTGAAGGCACCATTGAGAAGAGAATTCCGGCTATGTTCCGTATGTACATGAACTACGGTATCGATATGAGAAAAGTTCCGATCCTGATCTACCCGACACTGCATTATCAGAACGGTGGTCTGGAAATCACAGGAGACGGATTCACAAAAGAAATCCCGAACCTTCTGGTTGCCGGAGAAGCTGCAGGCGGAATCCACGGAAGAAACAGACTGATGGGTAACTCCCTTCTGGATGTTATCGTATTCGGTAGAAACGCAGGTAAGAAAGCAGCTGCAAAATGCAAAGATGTTGAACTGGGTGAGATGAACCTGGATCATGTAAAAGCGTATGATGAGGAACTGAAAGCAGCCGGTGTTGAAACAGATCACGTTTCTCCGTTACTGCTTCCACATTATGCAAGACACGAAAGATAAGAAGCAGACAGGTAAGAAGGCATACCAGACGAGGGGAAACTCTCGTCTGGTTACCGATACAGGACATTTCAGAGAAATAGAAGATTTTGCTGATCAGACTATTATCTCTGGTTCAGAAGAATAAAAAGGAGTGGAGTGGAATGCGAGAGATAGACGTAAAGCAGATCACTGATGTAGTGGAAAAGCTTTGTATCGAAGCAAATGAGCATCTTCCGGAAGATGTAAAATGCGCGATTAAAAACTGTCGTGCCTGTGAAGACGGTGAGATTGCAAAAGGAGTTCTGGACAATATCATCGAGAACTTTGAGATCGCAGACAATGAATGTGTACCGATCTGTCAGGATACCGGTATGGCATGTGTATTCCTGGAAATCGGTCAGGACGTACATATGGTAGGCGGAGATCTGGCAGATGCTATCAATGAAGGAGTTCGCCGCGGATATGACAAAGGATACCTGAGAAAATCCGTTGTCAAAGATCCGGTACGCCGTGGAAACACCGGTGACAATACACCGGCTATGATCTATACAGAGATCGTTCCGGGAGAAAATATCAAGATTACCGTAGGACCGAAAGGATTCGGAAGCGAAAACATGAGTGCGATCCGTATGTTCAAACCTTCTCACGGTCTGCAGGGAATCAAGGATTTTATCATTGAGACAGTTGAAACAGCAGGTCCTAACCCATGCCCGCCGATGGTAGTCGGTGTTGGTATCGGTGGAACTTTTGATAAAGCAGCCCTTCTGGCCAAGAAAGCTCTGATGAGACCACTGGATTCCTCCAATCCGGATCCGTTCTATGCAGATCTGGAAAAAGAAATGCTGGAGAAAATCAATGAACTGGGTATCGGACCACAGGGATTTGGCGGAAAGACAACAGCAATCGGACTGAATATCGAGACCATGCCTACCCATATCGCAGGTATGCCATGTGCCATCAATATCAACTGTCATGTAACCCGTCACAAAACGGAGGTGATCTAATATGGCTAAGAAGATAACACTGCCTCTTACAGAGGAACTGGCAAAAACACTTCACGCAGGAGATCAGGTACTGTTAACAGGTACAATCTATACCTCCCGTGATGCAGGACACAAGAGAATGTGTGAAGCACTGGCAAAAGGAGAGAAGATTCCTTTTGATCCCACAGATGCTACCATCTACTATGTAGGACCGACACCTGCAAAACCAGGTCAGGTTATCGGATCTGCCGGACCTACAACCAGTGGCCGTATGGATGCTTATGCACCGACTATGATGTCTGTTGGTGCCCGTGGAATGATCGGTAAAGGTGCCCGTCTGCCGGAAGTAGTAGACGCAATGAAAAAATACAGTGGAGTATACTTTGGTGCCATCGGAGGAGCGGGTGCTCTTCTGGCAAAATGTATCAAAAAAGCAGAACTGATTGCTTATGAAGATCTGGGAGCAGAAGCACTGCGTAAACTGTATGTGGAAGATATGCCGCTGGTTGTTATCATCGACAGTGAAGGAAACAACCTGTATGAAGAGGGAAGAGCGGAATATTTAAAAGAAAAAAATAAATAACTGAAAAGAAATGGAGAAATACTACGATGGATATGGAAATGATTACTGACCTGATGGAAGCCGTGATGATTCTTTGCTTCGGACTGTCCTGGCCGATTTCCATCTGGAAATCATGGGTTTCCAGAACTGCGAAAGGAAAGAGCCTTTTCTTTGAGTGCTTTATCTGGATCGGTTATGTATTCGGTATCGCTCGCAAATTCATGCAACTCGGCATGGGCGTAGAGACCAGTTGGCTGTTTTATCTTGCATGGTTCTTCTATTTTCTAAATATAGCTGAAATTACGATCGACATAATTCTTTACTTTAGAAATGTAAAATTAGACAAAGAACGAGACGCAAAACAGGCATAAACAATGTAGACTGCTGTCGGAACACAGTATCAAAGTGTTCCGGCGGCAGTTTTTTGCGCCCTTTCAGACTCCATCCGAAAAAATGCGACAAAAGTCAGAAAATGTTGTTAAAAATAAAACAGTTTCATGGAAATGAAGATTTTTATTTTAGTCGCAGAAAGATAAAATAATAGAAAAACAGGAACGCCCCTGCAGATTCTTGATATCCTGCTGTCCTTTTACATGCAGCACTTTCAGGTCTGCTCGCTTCAAAATAATCTGAAGCAAAAGTTCTGTACATGCCTTGTCTTCGAATACCTTTTGCATGAGATCATCATCCAGCAATCTCAGTCCCCTGAGACGCCGCAAATCTTCTTCATGCTTCCGGGTAAAATCGATTTGTTTTGCATCGTTTTTTCCCATGCTGTCGCTTTTCAGCCTTTCGTCAGTTTTTTGTTTGTAACTGTTCAGTACCTTCACAGTTACGAGCCAAAATGCATTTAAACGATAAAAACACGCTTTGCGAGTTTTTATCGTTATCGCGGCACTCCTCAAGGTTCCGTGCAAGCACGGACTTTGACTCGTTGCTCGCGTAAATCACCTTCGGTGATGGCATTTTGGCTTGTATGTCTCGGGATTTT
>NZ_VUMS01000010.1 GCF_009696065.1 Oliverpabstia intestinalis
GGTAACCAGAATCAGTTTACCATCTTTTTTGTCAGATTCTTTCAGCAGATTGTAGTCGATCTTTGCTTTGTACTTTCCGTACTGTTCCAGATATTTGTCATCAATACCTGCTTTTGCTGCGATCTCGGTGATCGGTTTCATTTCGCATTCCTGTGCGATCTCAATGTCTGTTTTGTATCCCATATCATTTACCTCCTTTTATGATAACTGTTTTCTTATTTTACAGTTATCTTTTATACTTCTCTGGTTCTCTGCAGAGCAAATACCTGATTCACATAAGTAGTCAGTGCACTCTGATATAAAACAGAAACCAGAATTGTATTTGCAATTGTCAGTGCAATCGTCTGTATGACTCTTGTGGCATACAGCACACTCCATGGGGTCGCATAGTATACATGCAATCCTACGACGGTAAATCCCAGAGAGCCTACGATTCCATGAACAATCAGCATAACTGCTATTTTCCAAGTATTCACTTTATCCCTGAAGACATATTTCTTAAATACTGCAGGAATCACACCTGCCAGCACAGAAGACACCAGAATCAATGGATTCGGTGCATATCCCTGGATCAGACATCCCAGCAGATCTCCCAGACCACCGCAGATTCCCCCTACCAGCGGTCCAAACCAGAGACTTGCCAGATAAATCGGTGTTGCACTTACTGTAATTCGAAGGGTGGAGCCAATATTAATTGCCAGCACCCGGCTCAACACCAGATTCATTGCCACTAAAACAGCTGCAAAAACGATAGTTTTAACATTCAGTTTTTTCATACGTTTTCCTTTCTCAGGTATAGCAGTATACTACACCAAAGGCAGATAACACAGCGACTGAATCTATCTTTAATGCAGTAGCGGACGCAACATTACATCGTGGAAATATTTCGCGGTTTCCTTCGTCAACAGGCAACTTCCCATCCTGAAGCACTTTACGCGCAATGTTTACTCTACTATCCTTATTCATTTACATTCTCCTACTGTCGGGAATGAAAGTCATTCCCCATTTTCTATCTTTCCCGTAACGGTTCCATATCTCCTGAATCGTTACTTTTCTACAAATAATACATCCGTAAAATTCTGATTTTATTATGCCAGTGCTTTTATCATAGTGATTGATATATCGCCCACTACAGCCATATCCTCTGCCTGAAAAGCAATGGGAAAATTGTCAGAGAATAAAATCTGGGATGACGGTGGAAATTCGTCATCACCTGCCCATAAGATCATCTGTACACGGAACCCATCAATCACTTCGAATTCATAAGCGATATCGCCGTGCTCGAGAGGTGTCGCACCAATCTTTTCCATTGCAGACCGGAACGCCTCCTGTTTGTTGCCAAATCCATAAGCAAGACGCATCAGACATCTGCCCTGAAACTGTTTCAGATATACAGTTCCCCACGGTGTTTCCCGATACGTCAGATATTTTCCGGTAGACGGAGCGCTGTGTCCTTCCACCAGGTAACGAAGTACCAGAATCCGGGCATTGATTGCTGCTTCCAGAGGATAATATCCTACCGTGCTTTCCGGATCGTGTGTTACCACATAATCCGGAAAATGTACCTGATAAGCAACACCCAACAGATGAAGATTAAAGGTCTGTGATTGTTTGTCGTAAGGAATCCCTGTTCTTGCACTGATTTCTGCCGGATCTGCTTTCTGAAACAGTTCCATATAGTGCTCATAAGGAATTCTTTCCTTACTGTCTTTTTCATACTGTAATTCCATCTTTGTTCTCTCCTGCATGTCTGTCTTTACTGCTGAGAAACGGACGGGAACATACTGGTATCAGTATGCGGAATAAAGCATGCCGCAACAAATTCATCCATATAAGTCGGTACAGTACTCAGTTCCAGATACGTCATATTGGATGCAACCTGGTAGGTTTTGCGTTCTGCCTCTTTGGAAAGAAGCATGGTATAGGCACCGGACAGAGAAGAGTTACCAATATAATGGAATTTTTCCAGAGGAATATCCGGGAACATTCCAATATTGACCGCATTCTTCATATTGATGCCGCTTCCGATACCACCGGCTACATACACTTCTTCAATCATCGACACATCGAATTCCAGAGAATTCAGCATCGTACGGATGGCTGAAAAAATTGCACCTTTGGCACGGATAAAGTTGTCAATATCCACTTCTGTAATCTCAACATCTTTCTCTGCACCTGCATCCTTCTGGAATGCCAGAACATAGCTTCCCATACCGTATTTATCCCGGTGGATACGCTCGCCTTCCCGCACGAATTTTCCTTTCGGATTGATAATTCCTGCGGAAAACAGTTCACTAATCACATCAATGATTCCTGAGCCACACAGACCAATCGGTTTTTGTCCCGGATCTCCTACGACCGTAAAGGACGGTTCCATAGTTTCTTTATCGATAGTACATGCCTCGATTGCCCCATCTGTTGCACGCATACCACAGCTGATATCTCCACCCTCGAAGGCAGGACCAGCCGAACATGCACAACTCATCATGAAATCAGAGTTACCAAATACCAGTTCACCATTGGTTCCAAGGTCGATAAACAGGGAAAATTCCGGTTTATTCCACAGCATGCTGACCAGTGTACCTGCAGTGATATCTCCACCCACATAACTTCCGATATTCGGAGCTATAATTATGTGTGCATCCGGATTCACTGTCAGACCAAGGTCAGATGCATACAGCGAATTTGTCTTATAGAATGTCGGTATATACGGTTCCATACGAACCGGATCTGCATTCACTCCGGCAAACAAATGATTCATAGTTGTATTACCGGCAACACACATACGGTAGATCTGTTTATTCGGGAATTTTGCCGCACGACACATCTGCTGAATCAGCGGATTGATTGTTTCATCAATAATCGCTTTCTGCAGGCGGCGTCTTCCGCCAGGTTTTGCAGATTCGATGATTCGGTTGATAACATCTGCTCCATAACGGATCTGACCATTTCCTGAGGATGCTTTTCCAAGGATATCACCACTTATCATATCGATCAGCAATGCGGATACTGTTGTAGTACCGATATCAATAGCAAGTCCGCCGATCACTACTTCAGCATCTTTCGGAAAAATATCATAGACGAAAACATTGCCTTGGCTTCCTGTTCTTCCGATCACACAGCGAACAGAAAAATTAGTTTCCCGCAGCACATCTGCCATCTTGCAGATTACAGTATATGGAAGAATCACATGTTCTGCCTGCATCTGTTTTTTCAGTGCACGCATCAGCCGTTCATTATCCGGCATGGTGTCTTCCAGAGACGGAGCATCCATGGTAACATCTACCACTTCCATATCGTTTTTCAGAACGATTCCCGCCGCCTCAACATCTGCTTTGGCATTGTCAAAAATAGCTACTTCTTCCGGGGAACTTAAATCCGCAACCTTCATTCTGCTGCGATAGGCAGACGCGATATCCGGTACTTCCACCTCGATATCATCTTCCACTTTACTCGCACAGGACAATCTCCACCCCTCTGCATATTCTTCCTCTGTAATATGTCTGGTTCTTGGCGAATTCAGAGTTCCTTTTAACAGTTTCACACGACATTTTCCGCAGGAACCGTTACCGGAACAAGGGGCATCAATTGCTACATTCGTTTTTCTTGCAACCTCCAGAAGATTCTCTTCGGCTGCCGCAAAACCCTCTACGGTCTCACCGTTTTCAAAACGAAAAGTTACTTTAAACATGATTTAAGCCTCTCTTTTTCGAATTTGTGAAAGGAGGCTGTCACCTCAGCCTGAAAAGACTAGTGGCGACGGCCTCATTATCAGCAGTATTATAATTATTTTTGTAACTGTTCAGTACCTTCACAGTTACGAGCCAAAATGCATAAAAAATCACCTTCGGTGATGACATTTTGGCTTGTATGTCTCAGGACTTTGACATATTCATGTCAAAACACCTCGCGGGACAGTGGCTACTGAATAGTTACTTACTTTTCTGTAATAGAATGTGTCAAGACACATTCTCGCGCCAGTAGCGGTCGCTTGCGACATCTGCTTTGTACGCCGCTGTGCGCATCTTACAGTTCCAGATAAGAATCTGCGTACAGAGTATTGCCTTTGAAAACATCACAGGATTTGATGGTTTCCATCAGACGCAGGTCGTTAGGGTTAACGATTGCGGATGTCAGACCATTCATCATAGCCATAGCAACCAGTGCAGAGTCCATGATCGGGCGGATATTCTTCGGCATACCATTGGAGTTATTAGACAGACCACCTGTGGAGTTCAGTCCCATGTCGGAGATCATTTTGATGAATTCCAGGACTTCCATCTGTTTGTCCTGCATTCCTTTTACTACCAGGAACAGAGGATCGAACCACATATCTGTTTCTGCCATACCATGCTCCAGACCTCTTTCCAGAAGCATTGTCAGATAACCCATACGTTCGTCATTATCTGCAGCGATTCCTTCACCGTTACACAGAGCGATAACAATGGCATCATTTGCTGCTGCCAGGTCGATGTTCTCGATTCTTCCAGCTGCATCTGCAGAGTTTACGATTGGTTTTCCTTTGGAACGGTTGTATACAGAGATACCAGCTTCGATAGCTGCTTTGTTGGAAGTATCCAGTGCCAGCGGAACGTTATCGAATTCGCTCTGCAGTAACTGTACTGCCCATTTCATCAGATCTTCGCCGTATCCGTCAGCAGGTCCGATGTTTACATCCAGATATACAGCACCAGCATCCAGCTGCTGTTTTGCTCTTTTCAGGATCGGTTCAGGATCTCTTTCCATAAATGCTTTGTTTACTGCCGGAGCTGTGGTGGAAAGTCTCTCACCAATTGTTACAAATTTTGCCATAGTGTGTGTCTCCTTTAATTATATTTATTTGCCGGAATCCCCGCGAAGAGGATTCCGGTCTTTCTTCACATGTCCGGTATTCCTGAGGAACCAGAAATCTTACAGTTCGCCTGCTTCTTTCATATCTTTCAGGAATTTAACCAGCTGTACTGCTTCCAGAGGAGCTACGATAATCTCCCATCCAGGAAGTTTTGCTTCCAGATCACCTTTCAGAACGGCAACTTTACCAGGAATGATCAGTTTTCTGGATTTTACTTTACCTTCGATGTTTTCTTTTACGAAAGTAGAGATGGATGTACCGGAGAACTTACCTGCTGCCCAGGATGTCAGTACGGAAAGTCCACCTGCATCGTTGATGATCAGGTTTACAGGTACTCCTGATCTTTCCAGCTCGCCGGATACGATGAAATATGTAAGTGCGAAGTCTACAGTTGTCAGACAGATAGAATTCTCATCTGCACCGTTCAGTGGATACAGACCCGGTTCTACTTTCATTGGTTTCTGAGGATCGGTAAATACGTTCTGACGCAGACCAAACAGAGGCAGAGCTTCTGCATATCCCAGTTCGTCAACAACTACGATAGAACCGTATTTCATTGTGAACAGGGAAACCAGTGCTTCCTGCATATATTTGTCTTTTACAGCCAGTTTGGATGTATTTACGATAGTCGGGTAACCGAAAGTTCTGTCCTGATCTTTCAGTGCTGCGCGACGAATCTGTACTGCGTTTGCATAAGTCTCTTTGATAGAAGCTCCTGTTGCATCGATTACCAGGTTTTTGTTTCCTGCTTTTTCCAGAGCTGCAACAGTGTCATAGATTTCATCCAGATTTGCACCGCTTACACCTAAAACAACATCTGCTTCTTTTGCAAGAGCATTCATTGCTTCGTAGTTGGAAGCATTTGCACCATTCAGAATCGGTTTTACGGCTTTTGCGATTTCCAGAGCTGCTTTTGCAACTTCAACGTCGTCACAACCCAGTACCAGAGTTTTTCCGGTAGCAACAGCTTTTTTCACCAGTTCCAGATATTTGTCTGCACCGGCTTCAGCGCCATAGTTGACATAGATCATCTCAACATGCATGCGCTCACCGATACGTTCGTAATCTACTGCCGGGATAGCTGCGATCTTAGCATCGATAGTAGCATCGTCCATGCAGCTGCACAGAGATACTGCGTATCTTGTTTTGTTTACGTATGTTTTCTCATGTCTGTACAGAACGGTTTCTCCACCCAGTGTGTACTCTCCTTCGCCTGTTCCGACTTTGATGGTCTTCATTGGCGGTGCAGTAGCTTCAGACAGAGCTTCCAGAGCTTCCGAAGAAACGTGTGGACACTGTTCGATTTTCAGTGCGCCCTGTGCTACTTTCATAGAGAATGCCATACAAGTAGGGCATCCACATTCTTTACAGTTTTTCTTTGGTAACATTTTAAAAATCTGAATACCTGATAATGCCATAGTTTTTATCCTCCTGTTCTATCGCTTACACTTAAACTAATTCTTTAATCATTTTAGAAATGGTTGCTACAGACTGAGGATGCATTAAAATTACGGCATCAGATCCACAGGCCAGATCGGCTGCTGCGGTCATGATTTCCATAGAAATTGCACGTTCTTCTACTGGTCCCCATTCCGGCATATCTTCCTCGGAAGCCATGGATTCTTTTACATTCCATGTTTCGGAAGATACTGGTGTAATGATAGGCATCTGGAGCATGGCATCACTCTGAGACAGTGCTGCTGCTTTGATACGGTCCATAGTAGATACTACATATTCATAACCATATCCAACGGCTGCAGAACCAACATTCATAACGATGCTTTCCGGTTTAACACCCAGCTGAGTAGTAACTACATTCAGCTGTTTTGCCAGGTTGATATCTACTGCAGATTCAGCTCCTACTTTCTGATCGTAAGCAAGACCTGCTGCTGCTCCAACAGATTTATAATCTTCTTCTCTTGCAGAAAGGATCAGAGCGTTTTTGCCCTGCAGTGCTTCTGCAACTTTTGGAAGAAGTTCTCCATCTTTTTCTACGTTTTTGCAGCCTTCTACAGCTAACGGTACGTCGATTGCATCTGCAACTTCTTTTACAACTGCAATCAGTTCGTCTACGGATTTGTTTGCTCCGTTCGGATCTCCGCCTTCCAGACGCAGGCAAACAAAATCAGCACCTTCCATTTCAGAAGCGCGTTTTGCGATTTCAGCCATGGTAGAACATCCTTCATAGTAAGCTTTCAGACCTGCTACTTCCGGAACTCCCATATCGGAAATTTCAACGGCTACTTTTGGTGCATTGGTGATTTCTCCATCAAATGAGTAGAAAGGATAAACATTTTCCCCTCCTAATGTGACTGCTTTTTCACCGCATCCAATTGTTACTTCTTTGATAGATGCATTAAATTTCTGTGGTTTACGATTAAACGGCATTCTCATTAGCCTCCTTAATATTTATTTATGGCTGACAATCCTCTGACATTTGGCATAGAAAAATGCCAGGCATTTGTCAGCCACTTTCTTCCATTACTAATTATATTACATCATCGGGTCCATTCCAAGTGCCGGATGACCTTTTTCTGTTAAAAATTCTACCAGAGTTTCCGGATCTGTAGCTACAGTCTCATCACCGATCATATCTGTGAAATTATCAATACCATACAGTTCTTTTGCTGTCTGGTTCAGTCTGTCTGCTACGAATTCTTTCAGTTCTTTTGGCATCCATACGATACGTTCGATACCGCCTTCTGCTTTCATGAACTTCTTGGAAGCGATGAAGTGTTTACCATGTCCCATGAATCCAGGAGTCTGAACTCCACCACCGGTCATAGATGCCAGTTCAGGGAAGGTCATTCCCAGAGGAGTCATACCAGCGTACTCACGGTTGGCGATACATACACCGTTGGAGAATGGCTCGATACCACAGATACACTCGAAACATCCACAGGATGTCATTGGTTTTTCCATGATAGAATACAGGGATACATCTTCCAGAGCACCCTGAGACAGTCTCTTAACAGCTTCGTTAACGTCTTCATATTCACCGATTCTTTCATCGATCGGACGCTCTTTTGTAATTACCTGGCAAGGTCCGTTCGGATCCAGCTCGTTGGTAGCTTTTGCATCCAGCCATGAAACGGCACCACACAGTCCCAGACGTTCCGGTGTAACCACACATACGTGGCTCGGGGAGAATGCCTGGCACAGGATACAGCTGTAATATACATCTACAGACTCATCTGTCAGGTTGTTCAGACGGTCATCACGTTTGTTGAATGTCGGGATAGCAACTTCGTGACGGATTCTTGTACACTCTGCAGGATCTGTGTAAATAATAACTTCACATTTGTCAACAACTGCTTCAAATTCATTTTTAACGGATGCATACAGAACTTCACCAATATGTTTCAGACGGAATCCTGCAGCAAATGCGTTTTTGCTGATACGGATACGCTGCATATCTCTCTGTCCGGTATGGTATACACCTTCGATACAGTTGATGTAGTTATGGAATTTACGCTCGATAACCGGTTCAAAGTCAGGCTGCATGTTTTTACCGGCAACTTTAACAACATATGCAATGCTGTTTTTACTTCCCAGTTCCATGTCATCTACTTCCGGTCCTACAACTGTGATCTTATGATCTTCGATCTCACTGGCATCAACAGTATGAACCAGCTCAGCACAGTCAACACGGGAACCATCGAATTCAACCTGCATGTCACCACGACGAATGATCTCACCTTCGAATGCGGATGCAAATGCTACCGGGATATCGATGTTTGTGATCTTGATCTTGATATCACGAGCTTCCAGAGATGTTGCATTGAATTTGCTTACATCTTCCTGAACAATCAGGCTCTTCGGAACACGTGCGATGTTTTCTGTTTCGTTGGTGATTACCGGGAATCCCAGTGCGATAGCACCAGCACCACATGCTACGATTACGTCATCCAGAGGAGCGAATGCGTTAACAAATGCCGGTACACGCTGCATGGTGTATTCCATCAGAGTCTTAGCATCACCAGGTGTTACGTTACCGAAGATCAGAGCTGCTCTCAGAGCTACGGATACTACATGGATAACTGCTGTTACATCTTTACCCAGCGGGATAACACGTACGTTTGCGCCGGTAGCCATACCTGCTTCTGCTACCTGATCACAGATACCGCCTACCAGTGTTACCAGAATACCCTGTGCCTGATAAGATTTTACCAGTGCAACACCTTCTTCTACTGTAGGAGCGGATCCCAGGATAACAGCTACACCAGGGATATCACCTGTTACAAGCGGTACACCCAGTTCACGGATCACTGCATCTGCCAGATGTCCGTATAATGGCTCTTCGTATGGAGTAGCACCGTCAATATATTTTAAAGCTTCGATAAATTCCGCACACAGTGCTGTAGCAACGCCAGACATAAAAGCGTCATTCAGACGTGGCTCTCTTGTCATAAGAGTTTTAACAACTCCCAGTGCTTCCTTTAATTCTTTCAGATTAGTAACCTTTACACCTGTTACAGCGTAATAGCAAGGCAGGCAGTAAGCAGTGTTTGGAAAGCTGACTGCTTTCTCTTCACCATGCTGCGCAATTGCTGCATCAATTGCCTGTTCAGTCAGACCGTATACAGCATCATTTCCATTGAATACTCTTTCAAATAATGTCAATGTTTTTTCCTCCTAAACGATTATTTATCGCAATCATCGATTTTATCGATGGTCGTTTTGATTTTACGGATCTCATCTACTGCCGATTTGCTGTAGTCGTATGGAGAACAGCCCTGACGGTCCGCATCCATAATCTCCGTGTTGTAGTGAATGAATCCCAGCAGATCTTCTGCCGGAATATGTGTTTTTACAAATTCTTCATCTTTTTCATCCCGGATCTTATTGGCAACCACGTGTACCTGTTTCACACCGAGATCTTTTGCCAGACGTTTTACATTCTTGTAAGTCTGTACACTTCTTGATCCAGGTTCGATCACTACGATGAACTGATCCATACCTTCTGTGGTTCCCCGACCCATATGTTCCAGACCGGCTTCCATATCCAGCACCACTACATCACCTCTGTGAAGTACCAGGTTGTTAATAATTCTTCTGAGCATCACATGTTCCGGGCAGACACATCCGGCACCGCCAGTCTCCACTGTTCCAAGAACCAGGAGTTTTACTCCGTTGCACACTTTTCCGTATGCATCCGGAATATCGTCTACCTTCGGATTAATCTTGTAATACTGATTATCCGGTCCAGCACCGGTACGTTCCTCTACAAGTTTTCTCATCTTGCTGATCGGAACGATCGTATCCAGCTCTTCTTCTGAAAATCCAAGAGCCAGTCCCAGATTCGCATCCGGATCCACATCGGCTGCCAGTACATGCCGCCCCTCTTCCGCATACAGACGCGCCAGAGTAGCCGCAAACGTTGTCTTTCCCACGCCGCCTTTACCGGTAACTGCAATCTTCATAATTAGTCATCCACCTTATCATTATATTTGTATCCGATGCCGGGTTTGGAAATTCCAGATCCCGGCATCATACAGATGAGCGATCTTATCGATTAAATACCAAGAGCAGTTCTCTTCTCTTCGATTCTTTCTATCATCAGATCGGTCAGTTTTTCGATATCTGTTTCTACTGTGTAAGCAGCACCTGTCCATTTTCTGGTTCCTTCTGTCAGCAGTTCACACATTTCACTGGAACCGGATACATAAGGATCAACACCCAGGAAGGTATCGATACCGGTTCCTACTACGTAGTTACCGATGGATACTGCCTTTTCGGACATCCATTCAGGAGCACATCCAACTACAGGAAGCTGATTGATCTGCAGACCGGAATCTTTAGCAAGTTCAGCTGCCAGGATCATCATACGGGAGATATCTACACAGGATCCCATATGCAGTACCGGCGGGATATCAGCCAGTTCACATACACGTTTCAGACCTGCACCACAGATATCTTTTGCGGATTTGTCCATCAGACCGGCTTTTGCTGCTGCCTGTGCGGAACATCCGGAAGCGATAACAACGATATCGTTTGCGATCAGTTTCTTCATCAGCTCGATATGTGCATAGTCAGGACGGATCTTCGGATTGTTACATCCAACCATAGCAACGGCACCACGGATAACACCGGAAGTAATACATTCCAGAAGTGGTTTTGTTGTTCCGGTTTCGTCAACCTGGCTGTTGGTAACTCCATCCAGAGTTTTTACGATTGCTTCTACAGAATAACCAACGGTTGCTTTTGCTTTCATATCCGGGATATGTACCAGTTCCGGTTTTCTGTTCTTGAAGTTTTCGATTGCCATCTTTACGATTGCTTTTGCATTTTCTCCTGCTGTCTCAGCGTTGAAACGGATAAATTCAGAATCTGGCATCTGAGCGATCGGAGAAGTTGTCACGAATTTTGTATGGAAACATTTGCTCAGAGGTCCTAACGCCGGGAAGATACACTGTACGTCTACAACGATTGCTTCACATGCACCTGTCAGAACAACGTTTTCCTGCTGCAGGAAGTTACCTGCCATCGGAATACCGCGACGCATAGCTACTTCATTGGAAGTACAGCATACGCCGGATACAGTGATTCCTTTTGCTCCCATTTCTTTTGCGTATGCGATCATTTCCGGGCTGTCAGCATATTCGCAGATCATCTCGGAAAGGCTCGGATCATGTCCGTGTACAACGATGTTTACATTCTCGGCAACCATAACACCCAGGTTTGCTTCTGTATCAATTGGCTTCGGAGTTCCGAACAGGACATCAGAGAACTCTGTTCCCATCATGGAACCGCCCCATCCATCTGCCATTCCGGCACGCAGAGACTGTTTTACCAGTGCTTCCGGCAGAGAAGAGCATCCCATATGAGCCATATGTAATGAAGTGGAAACTTCACGGTCGATCGCACGCGGTGCAATCTCGTTCTCGATCAGTTTTTCTTTCTGTCCTTCCGGCATTCTGTCCAGGAATCTCTGATATCCGAATGGTTTACCATATTCCATCAGACCGATCTCAGCCATCTCATGAGCCAGATCATAGATATCTTTTCCTTCTGTCTCTACGCCCCATTCTTTTGCGATACGAAGCAGTTTCTCAGGATCTTTTACTTTGTAGTTTCCGTCTTCTGCTGCACAATACAGTGTGTGGCAGATCTCACGACCATGGTCAGAGTGAGTAGCTGCTCCACCTGCTGTGAATTTCAGGAAGTTACGTCCTACGATACCGTGAGCATCACATCCGCAGATTCCTCTCGGAGCCTTCGGGGTAATACGGCAAGGTCCCATTGCACAGATTCTACAACAGACACCCTGTTCACCAAATTTACAGTGTGGTGTCTGGTTTTTTACACGGAACTGCCATGCGTCAGCTCCTACTTTTGCTCCCGTTTCCAACAGACGGTTGGTGGCTGCTTCCATCTCTTCAACGGTAGTCATCTTAAATTCGCTCATTTTTTTCCTCCTTTTGTTTTATAGCCATTCCTCCGCTTTTCTCCGCTTTTATGGCTATTATATATTCTTTCACCCGGAAGTGTGGTTTTGTGTATCTTCCGGGCGAAGACACTCCGGAGATTATCTCTCCGGTAATATCCGCATTGATAATGAATTATAAATTCAGTTTTTTGACGATTTCACTCATCGCTTTTCGAACCGGTGAATCTTCCGGAAGTTCAACGGTTGGTCTTCCTTCGCAGTCATATTCATATACCAGTTCATCCTGAGGAACCACACCCAGAAGGTTCAGGCCCTGGATCTCGATCTCCTCTTTGGTTCCTTCATTAAGAACACCGTTCGGCGCACGGTTTACGATCAGCCCGATCTGCTGTGGATGCATATCGCATTCCTCGATCAGTTTTTTGATTCGTCCCACTGCCTGGATTCCTCTTCTGGAACAGTCGCTGACTAAAATAGCAGTCTGCATATTCGGAAGAACTCCGCGGCTGATGTGTTCCATTCCTGCTTCATTATCCACAACCATATACGGATAATTGTTTTGCAGTTTGGCAAGCTGTGCCTGTAACAGTCCGTTTACAAAGCAGTAGCATCCTTTTCCCTGGGTACGTCCCATCACCAGCATATCGAAGTCATCATCCTCGATCAGCGCGGAATTAAATTTGAACTCAGCATAATCAGCCTTGCTCACTCCCGCAGGAATCGGATTTTCTTTTGCCGTTTCCGCTCTGGCAATTTCTTCTCTGATATCACCCAGTGTAGCTTCTACCTCTACGCCGAGTACTTCATTCAGATTAGAATTCGCATCTGCATCCACTGCCAGAATCGGTCCCTTTTTCTGTTCGCAGAGGTACTGAATCAGAAGTCCACACAGTGTGGTTTTTCCAACTCCACCTTTTCCTGCGACTGCAATTACATGTGACATTTTCTTATCCTTTCTGATAGTTTCTTGTTATTAAGTTCTGCCTTATCAGTGTAGAATCTATCGTAACTGCTCAGTTTCTTCACAGTTACTATCTACTGAATAGTCAGAATCTATCTTATAAGATTATTACATCTTATGACCTTATCATTAATCGCACTGTAATTTTACAATGCTGTTTGCGAGATCGACCATCAGAATCTTTCCTTCAATGCTGGTCTCTTCTCCCATGATATCGCGGATAATAACTTTTTCACCCTCTACCAGAATCTTGCTTACATTCCGGCAGATGACAGTATCATCGCTTTCTTTATATACAGTAGCCAGACACATTTGCTATTCCTCCTTTTACCAAGATGTCATATGCAGTCTGTAAAACACTGATTAAAACTCTTTCAGCTCTTCTTTTACTGTTGTGAGTGCCAGACGCAATCTGAGATTGCCTTTCTGGAAATCAGCTACTGCTTCTTTGATCTGCTTTGCAGCTGTATCCATACCCAGTTTTGCCAGGTTGTCAGCCATCTGATCGAGTTCTGCTGCATGATGTTCGTTATGATCCACCATATAGTTTAACAGTGCTACAGATTCGTTCTTACATTTGTCAGAACCGCCACTGCATCCGTCGCATGCATGTTCTTCACAGCCATGGTCATGCTCATGTTTATGGGCAGGGCCATCACCATGTGGAATTACATTTCCGTTCTCATCTTTTAATAAGTGCATGTCCTACTCCTTTCTCTGCTTTTCCCCCAATGGGGGATATGACAATCTTTTGTCAATTATGTTTTATTATACTCCTTTTCCCTATGGTATTCAATAGAATCTATGCAAAATATTTATAAATTCAGCTGTACTTTTTTATATACAACAGGGGATTTTTGTAAGAAATGACGCAGTCTCCGATTTTCACGCTTTGCTTTGTTAATTCGTTAACATGTATCGTTGATGGTTTATCCTATCCCGGGGATAGGGTCTTTGATCTTCCGTATCGCCTTCATGTCACAGCTTCGTAATATTTTTGCCCTAATTATTTCACATTTCCATGGTATAATGGACGGAAATTGGGATTTTCGGTCATTTTTGTGCTTTTCGGAAATGCCGGATGTTACGAGAGGAGGTTTACATCATGTCAAACATCCCATCATTGACTTTGAACACAAATGCCAGCATGCCGCTTCTGGGGCTTGGCGTATATAAAGCTACCGCACCCGGTGAAGTGGAAGGCGCTATCTCCACCGCTCTGGATCTTGGCTATCGGTTAATTGACACAGCTTCTGCTTATAAAAACGAAGAGGGGGTAGGGCGGGGGATCCGTTCTTCTTCTGTTCCACGGAAAGAACTTTTTATCACAACAAAATTATGGAATACCGCACAGCGAATCGGAGATATTGACGGGGCCTTTCAACGAAGTCTGGATCGACTCGGACTTGATTATGTGGATCTTTATCTGATCCACTGGCCGGTACCCGGTTGTTTTATCAATTCCTGGCAGGCGCTGGAGCGTATCCGGGAATCCGGTCAGGCAAAAGCGATTGGCGTAAGTAATTTTGAGATTTCCCATCTGGAAGCACTGTTTCAGACTTCCGGAATCGTTCCGGCAGTGAATCAGATAGAGTATCATCCACTGTGGAATCAGTCAGACCTGTACGAGTATTGTAAGGAACGAGGCATTGCCGTACAGGCTTATGCACCGCTTGCCCGTGGGGCTTATCTCAAAAAAGATACAATGATTCATATAGGAGAAACTTACGGAAAATCGCCGGCACAGATAGGTCTGCGGTGGCTGGTACAGAAAGGAATCTCTGCTATTCCGAAGTCGGTAAATCCTGAGAGGATTGCGGAAAATGCAGATATTTTTGATTTCGAACTGACCGACATGGAAATGAAGACGATCGATGCCCTGGATGAGAAATTCAGAAGTGCAGGGATACCGGAGGATATGCAGGGTTTCGTGATCTAAAGGATTAAGGTATATAAAATGCAGCCCGCCCGGGAATCATTCCCGGGCGGTCGTCCGTTTTACATCACTCTTCTATTTCTCATCATCCCAGAGTTCAACTCCAAGCTCATCCTTTTTCATTCTCTGCATCAGCTCATTCACCGCATCCGCAGCGTTCTTATCTTCAAACAACACTTTATTGACTTCCGCAATAATCGGCATTTCCACCCCATATTTTTCAGCCAGTCCCAGTGCTGCCTTCGCAGAATATACCCCTTCTACCACCATCTTGACTTCATCCATGGCTTCTTGCATGGTATATCCCTTGCCCATCAGATAACCTGCTTTACGGTTACGGCTGTGTACGCTTGCGCAGGTAACGATCAGATCACCGATACCGGACAGTCCATAAAAGGTTCTCGCATGTGCACCCATTGCGATACCAAGGCGGGAGATCTCTGCGATTCCTCTGGTGATCAGAGCTGCTTTTGTGTTGTCTCCGTAGCCAAGACCATCTGCTACACCTGCGGCCAGCGCGATGACATTTTTCAAGGCCGCTCCCAGTTCGATACCAAGAACATCCGGACTTGTGTAAACACGGAAAACCGGACTCATGAAGATTTCCTGCAGATATTCTGCTATCTGTCTCGTTCTCGCTCCCACCACACAGGTTGTCGGAAGACCTTTTCCAACCTCTTCTGCATGGCTCGGACCGGATAATACGGCAACATTTGCTTCCGGCAGTTCTTCTTCGATGATCTGACTTAAAGTCATCAGCGTATGCTCTTCCACACCTTTCGCCACGTTGACAACAATCTGGCCTTTTTTCAGATATGGTGCCATCTTCTGTGCGGTGCTTCTGGTATATGGAGAAGGTACTGCCAGTACCAGTACATCCTTGTCTGCCATTGCTTCTTCCAGATTGCTTGTCAACTGAATACTTTCCTGCAGTTTTACACCCGGAAGTTTGGAAGTATGTTCTCTTTTTGTGCGAAGCATCTCCACTTCAGCTTCCATGATAGACCACAAAGTTACTTCATGTCCGTTATTTGTCAGAAGCCACGTGAGGGCAGTTCCCCAACTTCCGGCTCCCAGTACGCCGATTTTCTTCATACGACACCTCCATTATGCTTTTTTCTTTTTCAGATATGTTTTATTTTCATTTCCATGGATCAGACGCAGAATATTCGGCCAGTGTTTGTAATATGCAAGGATGGCAAGCAAGATGGCAAGCACATACATTTCATAAATATTTGCCTGACTCATTCCCGTAAATTGTCCGTTCTGTCCCATGATAATGATACCTGCCACAAATACCACATAAACCAGCAGAGATCCCAGTGATACATAGTGGGTAAGGAAAAATACTGCAAGGAACACAATAGCTGCAACCAGTGTCAGCCGCAGATCAAACGATAACAGTAGACCTGCTGTGGCAGCAATTCCTTTTCCTCCTTTAAAGTTCAGGTAAAACGGAAAATTATGTCCGAGGATCGTTCCCGCTGCCGCATACATTCCCAGCAGCCGGATCATCTCCGGATGGCTTTTTCCAAAAATCAGATGTACGATCACAACCGCGATCACACATTTAAAACAGTCTCCAAGCAGTGTGATTGCTCCTGCCTTTGCGCCCAGTGTACGCAGTGCATTGGTCGTTCCGGCATTTCCGCTTCCGTAATTACGGATATCGATACCGTGTACTTTTCCATACAGATAAGAGGTCTGGAAAAGTCCACAGATATATCCGATCAGAACACAGAGAATCCGTTCCATAAATATCCCTCCCCGGATCTAATAATTCTTATTTTTCACCATTTCTTTCCCGAATGATAAACTTCAGAGAAGTTCCCCTGAAACCGAATGCTTCACGGATCTTGTTTTCAAGATAACGGGTATAAGAAAAATGCATCAGTTCTTTATCATTGACAAAGATAACAAATGTCGGCGGTTTGATGGATACCTGTGTCATATAGTACAGTTTCAGACGTTTTCCTTTGTCTGACGGTGGCTGTTGCATCGCGATCGCTTCCGTCATGATCTCGTTGAGTACACCGGTCTGGATACGCAGTGTCTGATTTTCCAGTACCATATCGATCGTCTCGAACAGTTTTGGAAGACGCTGTCCGGTCTGAGCGGATATAAACAGGATTTCCGCATACGGCATGTACGCCAGGACTTCACGAACCTTATTTGTATATTTGTAAATGGTTTTATCATCTTTCTCGACCGCGTCCCATTTGTTCACTGCAATGATAACACCTTTTCCACGTTCATGAGCAATACCGGCGATCTTCGCATCCTGTTCCGTGATCCCTTCTACCGCATCGATGACCACGATGACCACATCGGCACGTTCTACAGCCGTTACGGTACGGATAATACTGTAACGTTCCAGTTCTTCTTTGATCTTATTTTTTCTTCGAAGACCTGCGGTATCGATAAATACATATTCTTTTCCGTTCCACATCACGTTGGTATCGATGGCATCACGGGTGGTTCCAGCAACATTTGATACGATCACACGGTTCTGTCCCAGTAATTTATTGACAATAGAGGATTTTCCTACGTTTGGTTTTCCTACGATAGCGATATGAGGAATCTCATTTTCCTCCTCTTCCTCTTCTTCGGTCGGGAAATATTTTACCACTTCGTCAAGCATATCACCCATACCCAGCTTGCTGGATGCGGAGATCGGAATCGGATCGCCGATGCCAAGATTATAGAATTCGTATACATCCGGCATGAATTTTGCAAAACTGTCTACTTTATTCACCACCAGAAGTACCGGTTTGCCACTTCTTCTCAGCATATCAGCCACTTTGGAATCGGCATCTACCAGTCCCTGGCGCACATCGGTGATAAAAATAATAACATCTGCGGTATCAATCGCGATCTGTGCCTGATCTCTCATCTGCGCCAGGATGACATCCTTGCTCTCCGGCTCAATACCGCCGGTATCGATCAGTGTAAAACTGTAGTTTAACCAGGTTGCATCCGCATAGATACGGTCTCTTGTTACACCCGGTGTATCTTTTACAATGGAAATAGTCTCTCCTGCCAGGGCATTGAATAATGTGGATTTACCCACATTAGGTCGTCCCACAATTGCTACAATCGGCTTGCTCATAGATCTGCCTCCTTTTATGATTTTCCAATATTGTATCATCTACCACTGCGTGTACAAAAGATGCACCATCTTCATTTACCACAGTGATTTTTATCTGTAACGCTTCTTCTGCTTCTTCTACGGTAATATCGTCCAGGAACACATTTTCTCCCGCACGAAGCATATTGCACGGGATCAGAAGTCGTTCCCCAAGATCCTGATCTTTCAGCTGTGCGATCAGATCCTGTCCTGTGATCAGACCGGATACGGTGATCATCGGACCAAAGAAGTCGTTTCGGATCGCATAGACCGTCCCATGAATATTCGGAAACTTTTCCTGAACATACGAAATATTCTTTTCTATATAAGGCGCTGCCAGTTTTCCGGTCGCTACCGAAAAATGTCGAAGCGTGTCATTTCCCTCCAGACCCTGCACCGTCTCCTGTATCTCAGTATCCAAAAGCCGCAGCATACCTACGCCATTTTCCAGCTGCAGATATCCATCGTACTGTTCTTCCGGCGGCATGGACTGCTCTGCCAGGATATACCATTCGTCACTGCAATGAATAAAATGCAGGCCATATTCAGCATACAGCATTTTTTGCCATCTGTGAACGCATTCCAGTACATTTTGAGCATCTTCTTTTGTAAATGGCTCCAGTGGGTACAGACCATCCCTGTATTTACTCAGTCCAACAGGAACGATCGAGACGCTTCGAAGATGCGGCAGATACCGGCTGAGATCCCGGATACTCCGTTCCAGTTCCTCTCCGTCATTCACGCCTTTACACAGAACAATCTGACCATTCATTTCAATTCCGGCTTCGTATAACCGTTGCACCTTTGGAAAAATATCCCCGGCGAACCGGTTATGGAGCATCTTACAGCGAAGCTGGGGATTGGTTGTCTGGAAAGAAATATTGATTGGCCCCAGATGGTACTTTATGATACGGTCGATGTCATGATCACTCATATTTGTAAGTGTTACATAATTACCCTGCAAAAAAGAAAGGCGGGAATCATCGTCTTTAAAATACAAAGTTTCCCGCATCCCCGGCGGCATCTGATCGATAAAACAGAAAATACAGTTGTTTCTGCAGGAACGATATTCATCCATCAGTCCATTATCGAACTCGATCCCCAGATCTTCCTCATAATCTTTTTCAATCTCCAGTTCCCATTCTTCCCCGTTGGTCTTACGGATCAGTACTGTCAGATAATCATCGTTTACCAGATAATGATAATCGAAAACATCTTCGATCTTCTGGTCATTGATGGAAATCAGTTCATCTCCCGGTTCGATCTCCAGTTCTTCGGCTATACTCCCGGGCTGAACCATCTTTATAATATGTTTGTTTTTTTTCATTCAACTTTCTCCGTTCTCCTGGTAAGAACAATTATAACTATTCAACCGGAAATATTCCGCGAGGTATTTTGACTCGTAACCGTGAGGGTACTGAACAGTTACAAGTATTGAACACTTACGAACATTTTCAGGTTCTTTCCGCTACCTTACTATATAGAAACCGCCCAGAATTGTCAAGGAAAAGCCGAAAAATACTGTTTTTCCCGTTATTTTTCACAAGAATTCTACATATTCTTGACGGGCTTTAGTTTCTAATGGTATAACTATTATGTCTGTAAAAATCGTGTAAAATACAACAGGTTAAATCACTTTATTTGGAGGTTATTATGGCAAACTTAGACTTATTGGAAAAATCCATTCCAGTCGCACCTATTAAAATCGCAGCGCTGAAAGGCTGTGAAGAATTGGGAAAAACCGTCAATGATTATCTGGTTCAGTTCCGTAAAGAGCTTATGGAGCACCGGACTAACGGCATCGCATGGTCAGGATATGCAGAGGAATCTTTCCTTATTGACTGTGACTGCCCTCGTTTCGGTACCGGTGAAGCAAAAGGTGTCATCAACGAATCTATCCGTGGAGTGGATCTTTTCATTCTTTGCGATATCACCAACTACAGTATCACTTATAAAGTAAATGGTTATGAAAATCATATGTCTCCGGATGATCATTTCCAGGATCTTAAACGTATCATCGCTGCTGCTACAGGAAAAGCTCACCGTATCAACGTTGTTATGCCGTTCCTGTATGAAGGAAGACAGCATAAACGCAGCAAACGTGAATCTCTGGACTGTGCAATGGCTCTGCAGGAGCTGGTTAGTATGGGTGTTTCCAATATTATCACTTTCGACGCTCATGATCCTCGTGTACAGAATGCGATTCCGCTGTCCGGTTTTGATAATTTCATGCCTACTTATCAGTTCCTGAAAGCGTTGCTTCGTTCCGTACCGGATCTGCAGATCGACAACGAACATCTGATGATCATCAGCCCGGATGAAGGTGCTATGGCAAGAGCCGTATATTTCTCCAATATTCTTGGTGTTGATATGGGTATGTTCTACAAACGTCGTGATTATTCTACCGTTGTAAATGGTAAAAATCCAATCGTTGCTCATGAGTTCCTGGGCGACTCTGTAGCCGGCAAGGATGTGATCGTTATTGATGATATGATTTCTTCCGGCGAGAGCATGCTGGATGTGGCAAAACAGCTGAAAGATCGGAATGCAAATCGTGTATTTGTTTGTACTACGTTTGGCCTGTTTACAGATGGACTGGAGAAGTTTGATGAGTATTATGAAAAGGGTTATATCCATAAAGTGATTACTACGGACCTGAATTATCATACACCGGAGTTGTTGGATCGTCCTTATTATGAGCCTGCTGCTATGGGTAAATATCTGGCAAGTATTATGGATACTCTGAATCATGATGTTTCGGTTGAGAAGGTTCGGTCTACGACTTCTAAGATTACGAAATTGCTTGCTAAGAACAGAGAAGAGAAAAAATAGAGTTTTTTAGAAAAGTTTTTTTAAGGCGTACGTAAACGATCCGGGGGATCGTTTACTGATGTTGGCGGAAACTCGATTACTTTTCGGAAGGTGTTTGATGTTTTTAGATAGTTGTCTTTAAATGCATATATCGATAGTAATTTTCTGCATATAATCACATTATATTTGTACATAAAAACACTGTGTAACAACTCAATTTCCCATTATAATAATGGTTATTTGAGCGTACACAGTGTTTTTCTATGTATATGGTTCTTTCTTTATCGTAGTCCCAGGAAGGCTGCAAGGTTCCCTCGTTTGCCGTGGGAGGCGCGGTGGGAGTAGAGGAAATCGGGGTTGCAGCAGGTGCAGAGGTTGGGGGTGAGGATATTTTCTTCACGTATGCCGCTGGTGAGGAAATTTTGGTGGCAGGCTTCCCAGAGGTTTAGCTGGTACTTTCCGTTGGGTTTACGGTAGAAGAGTTTTTTGTGGAGGGTTTCCGGATAAGCCTGGCGGAATTCTTCGATGACGTCTTCGCTTACTTCGTAGCAGTCCTGGCAGATGGAGGGACCGATGGCTGCGATGAGGTCTGCCGGGTCGGTGTGATAGGCTTTCTGCATGGCTTCTACGGTTGCTTTTGCGATGTTTCCTACGGTTCCCCGCCAGCCGGAATGGGACAGACCGATGGCTTTGTGGGTTGGATCATAGAAATATAAGGGGACGCAATCGGCGTAAAACGTAGCAAGAGTTACAGCCGGCTCGTTGGTGATCAGACCGTCGATGTCGTGAAAGGTCCGTGGCGTCAGAACGCCGCATCCGCAGTCTTCTTTTCCTACCTGGCGCACATTTGTCGTATGAGTCTGATCAGAAGTAACGATGCTTTCTACCGGAAATCCGATGGCTCTGCTGATTCTCCGGTAGTTTTCCAGTACATTTTCCGGGTTGTCACCTCTGGAAAAGCTGAGATTCATGCTTCCGAGACAGCCCTCACTCACACCGCCCAGACGGGTGCTGAAACCGTGTACAATGGCGGATTCCCGTTCCAGTCTTGGATAAGAAAGGTAAGTTACACCATCACGTTTTCTGACTTCCATATCTCCTGTATATTCCTGTTTCCAATGAATGTCCATAATCTGCTCTCCTGCTGTACTGTTTTATTTTCTGATACTGGCTGTTTGTTTTCTGTATTTCATCTTTTTTGAAAGACTTTCTATCCGTTTTTCCATATTTGCAGATGTTTCTGTCTCCCAGATTTCTTCTTTTAACCCTGGTAGAAAAATGCATCCCGGTAAAGCCGGATCTCTTCTCCCTCAATCGCCACCACATCGAATCTGCACGGTGTATAGATATCCAGACCGTTCTCTGTCAGATACCAGGCTGCCACCCGGGAGATCTGTCGCTGTTTCCGCAGATCTACGGCTTCTTCCGGCAGACCGCTTTCGTTTGTTGATCTGTATTTCACTTCCACAAATACCAGATACTGCCCCTCCCGGGCGATCAGGTCGATCTCTCCTTTTTTGCAGCGGTAATTTCGTTCCAGTATCTGGTATCCCTGTGTTTTCAAGAAGCAGGCGGCTTTCACCTCCTGCTCCTGTCCTGTTTTTCTTTTATTCAAATATAGTTTCCTCTTATTTTGCAGAAAACTGAATTACGTGATCTGTTTTGTTTTCAGACATTTTCATCCAAAATCAGTAGCTTCATCCATCCCGGATTACAGAAAGTTCTTGATAAATGTTGCTCTGTGGATCGGTGACGGACCGTATTGCCGAATCGCTTCGATATGACTTTTCGATCCGTATCCCTTATGAGATGCAAATCCATATTCCGGAATGATCTTATCATATTCTGCCATTAACCGATCCCTGGTGACCTTCGCGATGATACTTGCAGCTGCGATTGAAACGCTTTTGGCGTCCCCTTTGATGATCGGCACCTGCGGAATCTCGACCTGAGGGATCGTCACCGCATCATTTAACAGAATCTGTGGCTTGACAGCCAGTTTTGAGATGGCTTCACGCATCGCTTCATAGGTTGCCTGTAAAATATTGATCTCATCGATTCGTGCCGGACTTGCATACCCAACACCAACGCTGATCGCTTCTTCCATGATCACATCATAGAGTTCTTCTCTTTTCTTTGCTGACAGCTGCTTGGAGTCGTTCAGCCAGAGGATCTTGCTGTCTTCCGGTAAAATCACCGCACCTGCCACAACAGGTCCCGCCAGCGGGCCACGTCCTGCTTCATCGATGCCACAGATCCAGCCCACGTGACTGTAGGTGTTCTCATAGACTTTCATATCTTCAATCCGCTGTTTTTCTTTCTCCAGCAGTTCTTTTTCCCGGTCGTATTTTTTCACCAGACCGACTACGCCGCTTCGGGTATCCTCCCGGTACAGTTCCAGAAGTTTTTCTCTCTCTGTTCCCGACGCCGCCTGTAATTCTTCTTTAATCTCCCGGATGGTCTTCATGTGCAGTTTCCTCCTCAACCGGTGGAAATTCCAGTGTGATTCTTCCGATTTTACCGTTACGGAATTCTTCCATCACGATTCCTGCCGCTTTCGCATAGTCGATCTCCTGCCCGCGGATCAGACATTTTCTCTTATCCGCTACTGCTTCCAGAAGAGATACCGGTGTGCCCTCTTCCTTGATACCGTAACGGGTATTTAACAGGCCCGGATAATTCGTGCGGATATAATCCAGCAGTTCCAGAGACAGTTCCTCCAGATTCAGGATCTCGTCCTTGATAGATCCGATAAACGCCAGTCGTTTTCCCACTTCCTGATCCTCAAATTTCGGCCAGAGGATACCAGGTGTGTCCAGAAGTTCCAGTGTCTTATTCAGACGGATCCACTGCTTTCCCTTTGTCACACCCGGTTTGTTTCCGGTCTTTGCACAGGCTTTTCCTGCGTAGGAGTTGATAAATGTGGACTTACCTACATTTGGAATACCTACAACCATTGCACGAATCGGACGGTTCTTGATTCCTCTTCTTCTGTCTCTCTCGATCTTTGCCTTACAAGCTTCCTGGATCACGCCCTGGATAGACTTGAGTCCCGCGCCTGATTTAGCATTCACTTTTACCACGTAAAATCCTTTTTTCTGAAAATACGCGGACCACTGCTCGTTATATCTTTCATCTGCAAGATCTGATTTGTTTAACAGGATCAATCTTGCCTTATTTTTACCCAGTTCATCAATATCCGGGTTTCTGCTGCTTAACGGGATGCGGGCGTCCACCAGTTCGATGATCAGATCAATCAGTTTCAGATCTTCCTGCATCTGCCGTTTTGCCTTGGTCATATGACCTGGATACCATTGTAAATTCATCTGCTTACCTCATTCTATACGAATCCGAACCTGCTCCACGGTGACGCAATAAACCAGACCTTACCGATGATATTTCTTTTCTTGACATTTCCCATATCGGCGTATCTGCTGTCTTCGCTGTTGTTCCGGTTATCACCCAGCACAAAATACTCTCCGCTGTCCAGTACCACCTTCGTCTCAGCAACCCCTGCATTTTCAATCCCTGGAAATTCGCCGTTTTCCTGATAGGTCTCCCCGTCTATCAGGATCTGTCCGTCCTTGATCTGTATCGTCTCTCCCGGAAGTCCGATGATCCGTTTGATATGTGTACTTGCTTTTTTATCATCGCCTGTTTTATATACGATGATATCTCCCCTCTTCGGCGTACTGAATCTGTATGCCATGCGATCGACCAGAAGTACATCTCCTGCATTTAACGTAGGATCCATAGAACCTTCCTGCATAACGGTGATTTTTCCATAACCAACCGCCAGTACAATGCCGAGGATAAGCACCGCTGCGATCTCTGCCGCCCAGATAACAGCTGCTTTTAACTTGGCAGCTGCCACATAGTCTCTTACATACCTTGCTTTAAAAAATCCCATATTCATTTGCCTCAGAGTTTTCCCACAGTAACGCGATAACGAGATAACATACTCTTCGCAAAATTTACTCATTATCGTGGCAGTCGTCAAGACCTCGTGCAAGCACGGACTTTGACTCATTGCCCGCGTAAACGGAAACAGGGGCAAGTACATGATGTATTTGCCCCTGCTCCTCTACCTGTGAATTATTTTACCAGTTCTTTTACCTTAGCTGCTTTACCAACACGGTCTCTTAAGTAGTTCAGTTTTGCACGTCTTACTTTACCACGTCTTACTACTTCTACTCTCTCTACGTTCGGAGAATGCAGCGGCCATGTCTTTTCTACGCCGATACCGTTAGAGTTCTTTCTTACTGTGAAAGTTTCACGGCAGCTTCCGCCCTGTTTTTTAATTACGATACCTTCGAAGATCTGAATTCTTTCGCGGTTTCCTTCTTTGATTTTACCATAAACTTTTACGGTGTCACCAACGTTGAATGCCGGTGCTTCTGCTTTCAGCTGAGCAGCTTCGATGTTTTTAATAATTTCGTTCATCTTTTTTCTCCTTTTGTTCCTGGATGTTCTTAATACCTTTTGTAACAGAGGACCATCTCGTTTATTCATACGTCAAATATTATACACTACCATATTTTAAATTGCAAGTCTTATTTTTCTGCTATTTTTCTTTTTATTGTTCACCATGCCCGACACTGTTTATCATTCTTTCTGCGACACAATATTCTGCAACCAGACACCTTTCTTAACCAGTACAAAGCCGATCACGCATTTGATCCAGTCTGCAATATTGACGCATGCGAAAATCACTACTACAAACAAACCGGTAAACCGGCTCAGCACAAAGGCGATCGGCACGCTGACGATCCACACGAAGACGCTGTCGAAAAAGAACGTGACCACTGTCTTGCCACCGGAACGCAGGGTAAAATATGTCGCATGCAGGAATGCATTCTGCGGCATAAAGACTGCCTGTGTCATGATCAGGTATTCTGCCAGATGTCTTGTCGTACTGTCAGTGTTATACAGCTGTGGAAACAGCGGCGCGATCAGGAACATCACAATCGCAACACCGGTACAGCACATCACGGAAAAGGCGATCATCTTGTTGTCCAGATCCCTTGCCTCATCCATCTTGCCGGCACCCAGCCTCTGTCCTACCACTATGGCTACCGAATCACCCAGGGCGATAAATACTACATTAAATAAGTTTGCAATCGTATTCGCAATATTGAACGCCGCTACTACGCTCAGCCCGCGCATCGAATAACACTGCATCAGTGTAGCCTGCGCGGCCGCCCACAGTGTTTCGTTGAAAAGCAGCGGAGAGCCTTTGATGATAAATTTCTTTATCAGATATCCGGGAATCTTCATCGTCTTATAAAGCCCGACGATATAGGTATTGATTTCCTTATGCTTGTGTGTCCAGACCAAAACGATCGCCATCTCCACATATCTGGAAAGTACCGTTGCAATTGCAGCACCGACAACGCCCAGTTTTGGAAAACCGAATTTTCCGTAGATCAGCAGATAGTTAAATACCAGATTCACCAGAACCGCTGTCACACCGGCTTTCATCGGCACCATCGTCTCTCCGCACTCACGAAGTGTACTCGCATATGTCTGTACCATCATAAAGGCCGGCAGTCCGCATAACATCACCAGCATGTACTGTCTTCCATAGCGAAGTGCAGCCGCCAGATCACCGCCATCGCTACTGCCGTTCAGATAGATCTGGATGAGACTTTCTCCACCGATGATAAAAATCACAATAACCAGCGCAGTCAGAATCGCGGATACCCATAATTTGAACCGGAAGGTATGACGGATACCTTCATCATCTTTCTGTCCAAAATACTGCGCGGTAAAGATTCCCGCACCGGACACCCCGCCGAAGATACACAGATTGTATACAAAGATCAGCTGATTGACAATCGCAACCCCCGACATCTGCTCCGTTCCGATCTGACCAACCATGATGTTGTCCAGCAGGCTTACAAAGTTTGTGATTCCGTTCTGGATCATGATCGGTATGGCGATGGCAAGTACCATCTTATAAAACTGCTTGTTTCCAATAAATTTTTTCCTTACGTTTCCCAGCATAAATCCCCCTTCTGTCCTGTTTATTCTGTCTTTAAATATACTTTTATAAGAATGTGCCATGCATCCCGGCCACAATGCTTCCTGATGCCCTATCTCCATAAAACCTTCTCTGAAACGAGATAAAATACACTCCGAAAATTTTACTCGTTGTCGTGACGATCATCATGGTTTCATACGAGGTCAGATTCTGACTTGTAGCTCAAATAAACTATGAGAAAAACGCTACGCGAGTTTCTCAAGTTATCGCGACAGTCGCCCCGGTCTCGTGCATGCACAGACTTTGGCTCGTTGCTCGCGTACACTCGCTGGCGCTCGTTATCGCGGCAGTCGCCAAGGTCTCGTGCAAGCACGGACTTTGGCTCGTTGCTCGCGTAAATCAAAAATCAGGCATGCCCCATGACACCCCTTATCTGGGATATTCTACCATCAGTCTGTTGTTTTGTCACGAATATTTCTCCTTATTTCCTACTATTTTTGTTTTTTATCACACGGGGTTTTTCGTTTTTATCGAAAAAGACCAATTTGCTTTCTCTCCCCCCGTCTGCTATACTGTTTTTATCTATTTTCGTAATTATTTTTTTCATACACAGAAAGGCGTATAATCTATGAAAAAAGAGGGCTACTACTCTTCCGGGGAATTTGCCCGTATGGCGCATGTGACGCTTCGGACGATCCGTTATTATGATAAACAGAATATTTTAAAACCTTCCTATGTAAGTGACGCAGGTGCACGGTTTTACACGGATGAGGATCTGGCGCGGCTGCAGCAGATCCTGTTGTTGAAGTTTCTGGGATTTTCGCTGGATGATATCCGGGATATGACGATCAATGATACGGACTATCATTTTATGCGGGATTCTCTGGATGTACAGCTGAAACTGGTGCGCGACCGGATTGAACAATTACAGCTGGTGGAGAAGGCGATTCAGGATACTTCCGATGCGATCCAGACCCAGCACACCATCGACTGGAACCAGATGCTTGATCTGATCCATCTGACCGGTATGGAAAAGAGTATGAAGAATCAGTATCAGAACGCAACTAACATTGCAGCCCGAATCAAGCTGCACAGTTTATACTCTATAAATAAAGAAGGATGGTTTCCGTGGATCTATTCACAGTGTCATCTGCAGTCCGGCATGAACGTTCTGGAACTGGGATGTGGGGACGGCGCTTTATGGAAACAAAACATCTCTCTGCTTCCTCAGAACATCCACCTTACCCTCTCCGACATCTCCGACGGGATGCTGCGCGATGCAAGACGTGCACTGGGAGCCAGAGATTCCCGGTTTTCTTTCGCTGCTTTTGACTGTGAAAAGATTCCGGCAGCTTCTGAAAGCTATGATCTCGTGATCGCCAACCACGTGCTGTTCTACTGTGACAATCTGGAAAATGTGTGTAAAGAAGTCCGGCGGGTACTGAAACCGGGTGGGCGGTTCTTATGCAGTACCTATGGCAACTCTCATATGAAAGAAATCAGTCAGCTGGTCAGCCGGTTTGATGAGCGGATCGTGCTCTCCGCCAACAAATTATATGAGAAATTCGGTCGCGAAAACGGCGCACAGGTGCTCGAACCGTGGTTTTCCCGTGTGGAATGGATCTCTTATGAAGACGGTCTTCTGGTGTCCGACCCGGAGCCTCTGATCTCCTATATCCTCTCCTGCCACGGCAATCAGAATCAGTACCTGCTTGACCACTACAAAGAATTTCGTTCCTTTGTAAAGAAAAAAACAGAAAAAGGATTGCATATCACAAAAGATGCCGGGATTTTTATTTGCAATTACTAAATTTTCCTTCTGTTTTTCTCTGTCCTATAAGTAAAAACCAACAATTTTACCAAAATTTTTAAAAAATGCTTGAAGGTGACCTAAGGTCACCTTTTATAATGGTATCATCTTAGGATACGGAACTGAAAAAACAAATGGTAACTGTTCAGTACCTTCACAGTTACGAGTCAAAATGCATTTAAACCTTCGGTGATGGCATTTTGACTTGTATGTCTCGGGATTTTGACATATTCATGCCAAAACATCTCGCGGGATACTACCTACTGAATAGTTATAACAAATGATCTGAAAGGAGAATACTCATGAAAGGAATCATTTTAGCAGGAGGATCCGGCACACGCCTTTATCCTCTGACCATGGTAACTTCCAAACAGTTACTTCCCATCTATGACAAACCGATGATCTACTATCCGATGTCTGTTCTGATGAACGCAGGCATCCGTGATATCCTGATCATCTCCACCCCGCAGGATACCCCGCGTTTCAAGGAGCTGTTAGGCGACGGTCATCAGTTCGGTGTGAATCTGTCCTATGCTGTACAGGAAAGTCCGGACGGACTGGCACAGGCATTCATCATCGGAGAAGAATTCATCGGTGATGACTCTGTAGCTATGGTTCTGGGTGACAACATTTTCGCCGGTCACGGACTGACCAAACGTCTGCACGCAGCGGTAGAAAATGCAAAAACCGGAAAAGGTGCTACTGTCTTCGGTTATTACGTGGACGATCCGGAGCGTTTCGGTATCGTAGAATTCGACAGTGAAGGAAAAGCTATCTCCATCGAAGAGAAACCGGAACATCCGAAGAGCAATTACTGTGTGACCGGTCTGTATTTCTACGACAATAAAGTAGTGGAATACGCTAAGAATCTAAAACCAAGTGCACGTGGCGAACTGGAAATTACCGATCTGAACCGCATCTATCTGGAAGAAGGACAGTTAAATGTAGAACTTCTGGGACAGGGATTTACCTGGCTGGATACCGGTACACATGAAAGTCTGGTAGATGCTACCAACTTCGTAAAAACCATGGAAACTCACCAGCACAGAAAAATCGCGTGTCTGGAAGAAATCGCTTACTTAAACGGCTGGATCTCAAAAGAAGAAGTTCTGAAAGTATACGAACTGCTGAAAAAAAATCAGTACGGTCAGTATCTGATGGACGTTCTGAACGGCAAATATCTGGATGCACGCCGCTAATACCGCTGCGTTCCCGGATTTGTTATTAAATTTTTAATGGTGCCTGACACCCAAAAGGAGAAATGTTATGAATATTATTGTTACCGGCGGTGCCGGATTTATCGGAAGCAACTTTATTTTCCATATGCTGAAAAAATACCCGGATTATCGGATCGTATGCCTGGACTGCCTGACTTATGCAGGTAACCTGTCCACTCTGGCTCCTGTTATGGACAACCCGAACTTCCGTTTTGTAAAAGAAAGCATCACAGACCGTGAAGCTGTATACAAACTGTTCGAAGAAGAACATCCGGATATGGTTGTAAACTTCGCAGCAGAAAGCCACGTAGACCGTTCCATCGAGAACCCGGAAGTATTCCTGGATACCAACATCAAAGGTACTGCTGTCCTGATGGATGCCTGCAGAAAATACGGTATCAAGAGATATCATCAGGTATCTACCGATGAAGTATACGGAGATCTGCCTCTGGATCGCCCGGACCTGTTCTTTACCGAAGAGACTCCGATCCACACCAGCAGCCCGTACAGCTCCTCCAAAGCAGGTGCTGACCTTCTGGTTCTGGCTTACCATCGTACTTATGGTCTGCCTGTTACCATCAGCCGCTGCTCCAACAACTATGGACCGTATCATTTCCCGGAAAAACTGATTCCGCTGATGATCGCCAATGCACTGAATGACAAACCACTTCCTGTATACGGAAAAGGTGAAAATGTCCGTGACTGGCTGTATGTAGAAGATCACTGCAAAGCGATCGACCTGATCATCCACAACGGTCGTGTCGGCGAAGTATATAACATCGGTGGTCACAATGAGATGAAAAACATCGATATCGTAAAAATCATCTGTAAAGAACTGGGTAAACCGGAAAGCCTGATCACCTATGTATCTGACAGAAAAGGTCATGACATGCGTTATGCCATCGATCCGACCAAGATCCACAACGAACTGGGCTGGCTGCCGGAAACCAAATTCGCAGACGGTATCAAAAAAACCATTCAGTGGTATCTGGATAACAAAGAATGGTGGGAAACCATCATCTCCGGTGAATACCAGAACTACTATGAGAAAATGTACGCAAACCGCTAATTCCTGCCGGTGCGTACCGTGACATTGAACTAATAAATCATTTAAAATCTGCCGTTCTGCCAGGCATATACTCTTGCTTCGCAGCTACGGCAGATAGATTATGGAGAGAACAATATGAAAGTATTTGTAACAGGTGTTGCCGGACAGCTGGGACACGATGTGATGAATGAACTGGCAAAAAGAGGTTATGAAGGAATCGGAAGTGATATCGCTCCTTCCTACAGCGGTGTACAGGACGAAAGCCCGGTCACAACCATGCCTTACGTTGCCATGGATATCACAGACAAAGAAGCTGTTTGTAAAACCCTTACCGAGATCAACCCGGATGTTGTCGTTCACTGCGCTGCATGGACTGCTGTTGATCTGGCAGAGGATGAAGACAAACAGGCAAAAGTAAAGGCCATTAACGTAGATGGAACTGCTAATATCGCTTCTGTCTGCAAAAAACTGGATGCAAAAATGGTTTACATTTCCACCGACTATGTATTTGACGGACAGGGAACCGAACCGTGGCAGCCGGACTGCAAGGATTACAAACCGTTAAATGTATACGGACAGACCAAACTGGACGGAGAACTTGCGGTATCTTCCACTCTGGATAAATATTTTATCGTGCGTATCGCATGGGTATTCGGTAAGAACGGAAAAAACTTTATCAAAACCATGCTGAACGTAGCAAAGACACACGACAAGCTGACCGTTGTTTCCGATCAGATCGGTACTCCTACCTATACCTACGATCTGGCACGACTGCTGGTCGACATGATCGAGACAGAGAAATACGGTTATTATCACGCAACCAACGAGGGCGGCTATATCAGCTGGTATGATTTCACAAAAGAAATCTTCCGTCAGGCTGTCGCAATGGGACGTGAGGAGTATTCCGAAGACCGCGTGTCCGTCACTCCGGTTTCCACTGCTGAATACGGCGTATCCAAAGCAAAACGCCCGTTCAACAGCCGCCTGGACAAATCCAAACTCGTAGAAAACGGATTCGAGCCGCTTCCTACCTGGCAGGATGCTGTGGCACGGTATCTGAAGGAGATTGAGTTCTAGAGTGTGTCTGATTATCGACGCAAATGATATATTGTTTAGCTAAAAACAGTGTAGTACGGTTTGAAATCAAACATTGTACTACACTGTTTTTAGTTTTCCTCAGATATTTATACATAAATGTCTGTCATAACCAGAATGCAATTATCCCAGCTCTCTCTCACTCATATCCAGTGCCGCTGCGATCACCGCATCCATATCATAATACTTATATTCACCCAGTCTGCCGCCGAAAATCACATCCTTTTCTTTCTCAGCAAGTTTCTTATATTCTTCATAGAGTTTTCCGTTCTTTTCATCATTGACCGGATAATAAGGTTCATCGCCCGGTTTCCACTCGGAGCTGTATTCCCGGCTGATGACTGTCTTCGGAAGTTCCTGACCATTCTCATCTTTTCCGAACTCAAACCATTTATGTTCGATGATTCGTGTCCATGGAGTCTCTGCATCTGTGTAGTTCACAGCTGCATTTCCCTGGAAATTCGGTTTGTCCAGTACCTCTGTCTCGAATCGTACCGAACGGTATTCCAGTGTACCCAGTTCATATGCAAAATATGCATCGATCGGTCCGGTATATACGATTTTTTCTCCCAGACTGTCATAATACTCTTTCTTCTCAAGATAATCCACACCAAGTTCTACCTCGATACCTTCAAGCATATTGGCAACCATCTTTGTGTAACCACCTACCGGGATTCCCTGATACAACGCATTGAAGTAGTTGTTATCAAAAGTCAGGCGCACCGGCAGACGGCGGATGATAAATGACGGAAGCTCTGTACACGGACGTCCCCACTGTTTCTGTGTGTAACCCTTGATCAGTTTCTCATAAATATCTGTTCCAACCAGAGAGATCGCCTGCTCTTCCAGATTCTTCGGCTCGGTGATACCTGCTGCCTGTCTCTGTTCTTCGATCTTGGCTGCTGCCTCTTCCGGTGTCACCACACCCCACATCTTATTGAAGGTATACATATTAAACGGCAGGCTGTACAGCTCACCCTTGTAATTTGCCACCGGGGAGTTCGTAAAACGGTTAAATTCCGCAAAAGATGCCACATAGTCCCACACTTTTTTATTGTTTGTATGAAAAATATGGGCACCGTATTTATGTACATGAATCCCTTCCATCTGCTCCGTATATACATTTCCCGCGATGTTTGGGCGTTTGTCGATCACCAGCACCTTTTTCCCTTTTTTCACCGCTTCCCGGGCAAATACGGCGCCGTACAGACCGGATCCTATTACAACATAATCATATGCTTTCATTTTCTGTTCTCCTGTTTCCTTCGTTTTTTCCGTTTTCATCTCGCTGACACTTCCTCTATTATATACAAACTCTGCCAAAATGTCATCCCTTTTCTTTTTCTGCCTTTTTTGTCTCACTTTTACAGCCATACGGATTCCTGAACTTTTGTAAAATTATGAAAGAGCTCAGAAACCAAACGGATTTTGCCCAGTTATCCACGTAACTTAAAAAGCACCAGGTTAAAATCAGATTCTGAGACTTCCCATATCTCCGATTTTCACCCTGATGCTTTGTCATTTCTCTTTTATTTTCTCAAAATTAATCCCACAGCTTTGCCGGATATTTACCGGAACGAATCATTTCACGGAAGCCTTCCTGTGCCAGCTCTGTATCTTCTTTATAAGTAATTCCGATCCATTTGTCCTGTGTCTCCAGCACCTTCACTGTCGCTTTGTTCTGTTTTAACAGACCATCCACGATGATCGGAATCAGATATTCTTTCTTTAACGGATCTCCGGATTCGTCTTTCAGGAATTCTGCAAATCCGCTCTCCAGCTTGTCCAGAAATTCCGGATAAGCAGCCCACATATTCATGGACACGTGAACATCCGGTGTGATCCAGGACTTTACTTCTTCTCTGTCACAGACTACCGTTCCGTCTGCTTCGATTGCGATACCGGATGTTTCCAGAACATCAGTCAGCATATCATCGTCATCCACGGTACAGATACCACGGGTAACTGCTCCGTTCTCGCTGACAGTATTTTTCAGGACAAATCCTGCCATTGCCATATTCAGGACTTCGCCTTCCTGCTTCCCATTTACCAGAAAATCATGCAGTTTTACGAAAGCCTCTTTTCCGTAGTAATCGTCTGCGTTGATGATCACAAACGGCTCTTCTACTACGTCCTTGCACGCCAGTACTGCCTGACCTGTTCCCCATGGTTTTTTACGTCCTTCCGGAACAGTAAAGCCTTCCGGCAGATCAGTGAGTTCCTGATATACATATTCCACTTCGATCTGAGAACCAATACGGTTTCCGATCACCGCTTTGAACTCTTCTTCAATATCTTTACGGATTACAAAAACCACTTTGTCAAATCCTGCTTCTTTTGCATCATAGATCGAGTAATCCATGATGATCTCTCCGTTGTCCGACATCTTTGCCAGCTGTTTGATTCCTGTTCCGAACCGTGAACCAATCCCTGCTGCCATGATAATCAGTGTTGTCTTCATATGTTGTTCCTTTCTGTTGCAGAAGAATACCTGCAGCGCGTCTTCCCACCTCTGCAGGTATTCTTTGTTTCGTGTTCATTTGCTAATATATTAACATTTTCCCCAACAAAAAGCAATACAGAAAACATATTTAACGCATCTATCACGCTTTTCGGGCATGGATGAACCGTTTTTTATTATTTGTCAAGTTTTTCCGATGCTTCTTCCAGTAATGAAATGATGGACAAGTGCTGCGGACAGACACTCTCACACTGGCCACACTGGATACAGTCACCTGCTTTTCCGGAAGTCTGTGTCAGTTTTTCATAATAAGACTGTGCACGATCTTTTTCTCCATACAGACGGATGGTATTTAACGCACGGAAGACATCCGGGATGGAAATCTGCTGTGGACATCCATCGCAGCAGTATCGGCAGGAAGTACATGGAACGGTTGGATTTTTCTTCAGTTCATCCTGTGCTTTTTCGATTACTTTCCGCTCTTCCTCCGACAGTGGTTCGAAGTTGGTAAATGTCTTCAGGTTGTCATTCATCTGCTCTTCGTTGGACATGCCGGACAATACTGTGGCAACGCCCGGAAGAGATGCCGCAAAGCGCAGTGCCCAGGATGCTACGGAAGCGTCCGGTTTGATCTTTTTCATCTCTGCCTCTACTTCCGGAGACGCACTGGCAAGAGAACCGCCTTTGACAGGCTCCATAACCAAGAAAGGCATGTTGTATTTGCGAAGAACCTCATACAGTCGACCGGACTGTACCAGCGGATTCTCCCAGTCTGCATAATTCATCTGGATCTGTACGATCTCTACTTCCGGATGCTCGGAGAGAATTTTATCCAGCAGTTCCGGTGTTCCATGGAAAGAGAAACCGAAATGACGGATCAGTCCTTCTTCTTTTTTCTTCATCGCCCAGTTGAAGCAGTCGTATTTGACGTAACCTTCGTAGTTTGCTCCGTCTTCTACGCTATGTAACAGATAATAATCAAAATATCCCGCACCGGTACGTGCCAGCTGCTCATTAAAGATCCGGTCTCTTCCATCGATTCCTTCATCCATCATCCATTGTGGCAATTTCGTTGTCAGTGTAAAGCTGTCACGCGGATAACGCTCTACAAGCGCTTTTTTGATAATACTCTCGGATTTTCCTCCGCAGTACATATATGCGGTATCAAAATAGTTCATTCCGGATGCCATATACGCATCCACCATCTTACAAAGCTGCTCCAGATCCAGTTCCCCGTCCTTCTCCGGCAGTCTCATCAGCCCGAAACCGAGTTTCGGCATTTTTGTTACATCAACACTCATTGTAAAAACCCTTCTTTCTTTTTTGTTTACTTTTATGATAACATTCAAGTATACTTGAATGTCAATCTTTTTTTTCTTTTTTGTGATGTTTTTATGCTGAATATTCTTTCTATTCTTAATAAAACAAAAGAATAATCACTCCAAACAACAGAAACAGAAGAAACATCACTAAAAGTATTATCCCTGTCGACCAGTTTTCCAGCGGTATTCCTGTCAGTTCTGCCAGTCCGATTACCCCTCCAAAAACCACGATCAGACCCACAATTATCCACAGACCATCTCCACCACCACCTCTTCTCGGTGAACCTCCGCTTCCTCCATCGCATCCACAGGGACCGCCTGCACAGCCGTCATAGTGGAATCCACTGTCATCCAGCTTTCCTCTTTCATGATCTCCCATAATGTTCTTCTCCTTCACGTTCTTTAACTTTCAATATTTCAACCCGCGATTTCTCCCAGTTCGAATATTACGATTCTTTCCCGCTGATTCTCTCCTGGAAAAAGATCTTTGCAATCAATTTCATCTGCAAACTGTAACCCTTCCGCATTCATCAGACACGCTATGTAGTCATCCGAAGGATAATAAAAGAACAGTTGAATCGGTCTCATATTCCGGTAATAGGACTCCAGTATTCTCGCTATCACATGCTGCAAAATTTCTACAGAAAACGGATTAAAAAAATACATCCTGTCCGCCTGATCCGGGACAACGAATTCTGTCGCATCTACTTTTTCAAAAGATACCCGTCCGGAAGAAACTGCTGTCTCTTTATTTTTCTGTGCATTTTCATAGATCCGCTCATCATATTCAATCCCGACAGACTGACATCTGGTCTGCCAGGACAAAAAGAAATCCACCCGCCCTTTTCCGCAGCCATAATCCAACAACAGATTGTGCTTTCGGATATACCCGGAATCCGCAAGGCGTTGCAATACAGTATATGGTGTTGGCTCATAGGGATATCGGTACTGATCCGAGTGAGAATCATCCCTTCCACTGGTGCGGATATGAAGCAGCTTGTCCCAGCGCTGTTCGGTTTTGTCTTCTTTCATATGGTAACTCCAGCCTTTGTATGTGAAAATTCGATGCCTGCTTTTATTCTCAGCATCGAGTCTTTCACTTAAAATTTTATTTCCTTTATACTTTCCAGAATCATCTTCTTATTTCTGTCATGAAGATAACTCTCGTTCCATTTTCCCCGGTTTTACCGGCAGTCGTTTTTCTTCGGTATAAATCTGATACATCCGCCGATACGTTTTCCTGGTGTTCTGATTTAGCATGCATGATCTCCTTCTATGATTCTTTCCTTCCCAGCACTTCCTCCATCATCGCAAGCACTGCCTCCGTATTCATTGGTTTTGCCAGATGACCGTTCATGCCGGCAGCGCGGGAGGCTACTTTGTCTTCTTCAAAGGCGTTTGCGGAAACCGCAATGATTGGTATGTTTGCCAGTGACGGATCTTCCAGTTGACGGATCTGGCGGGTGGCGGTGTAGCCGTCCATGACAGGCATCTGGATGTCCATGAGAATGGCCGCATAGGTATCTGGTTCTGCGTGCTTTATCAGTTCTACTGCCTGTGCGCCATCTCCTGCTTCTGTCACCTCAAAACCGACATCCTGCAACAATGTGGCAGCAATTTCCCGGTTCAGTTCATTATCTTCCACAAGAAGAATCCGTTTTTCCATGATCTGCTGTTTCACGGATACTGTTGATGGTCTGTTCGTTGTTTCCAAAAGTGCCCTGCTCACCAGCAGAAAGTCTGTTTTTATAATAAATTCTGTTCCGACACCCTCAGTGGAGATTGCTTCGATTGTTCCTTCCATCAGTTCTACAAACCGCTTAACGATCGGAAGGCCAAGTCCGGTTCCCTGGACACCGCTGAGCGTAGAGTTCTTCTCCCGTTCAAAAGGATCAAACATTTTTTCCATAAAAGAAGGACTCATTCCGCATCCGGTGTCTTTTACATGAATCTCATAATGTCCGATTTCTTTCTCATATGGAGGTATTTGTACAATCTGAAGTGTGATCAATCCTTCCTGCGGCGTAAACTTCACAGCATTTCCCAGAAGATTCAGCAGGATCTCTTTGATCCGCAGTTTATCACACAGAATCTCGTGATTTTGAACACCGGACAAGTCAATCACAAACTGCTGATTATTCTCCTGTGTCTGTTCCCGGATGATCACCGCAACTTCTTCCACGATCACATCCATATCTGCCGGTTCCTCGTAGAGTTCCGTCTGTCCGCTCTCGATCCTGCTGATCTCAAGGACCTCGTTGACGATTGCCAGCAGATGATTGCCGGATACCCGGATTTTCTCCAGATATTCCTGGATCTTTGATACATCCGTTCCTTCTTTCAACGCAAGATCGGTAAATCCGAGAACCGCATTCAGCGGTGTACGGATATCATGAGACATATTCCGCAGAAATACCGTTCTCGCCATGCCGGCTTCTCTGGCCGCTTCAAGGGCTTCTTCCAGCTCTTTCTTCTGTTTTGCTTCCTTTCGTGCGATCTTTCGCATATCCTGATCATGCCTGGCAAATACAATTACCAGTACAAAAAGAATCACACCAATTGCACCGGCTATGGATCCCAGATTGTCATGCATAAAATCTGCCGCCGTATAGGTGACAATATTTTTAATGTAAGCATATGCATAGTTCAGTCCGCAATAGCTCCCAAAACTACTCAATCCGTGATTCAGAATCCGTACTGTCATGGTGTATCTCCCCCATCTGTTCAGATGTTTTTATTCAATAACTCTTCATCGAATCTTAACTGTGAAGTTACTGAACAGTTACATTATTTTTTCAGATTCATTCCATCATGAAATGCTCTTCCAACGGTTTTCCCCAGTACCACATAGGTATTGTTAAACGGATCAAACGTAATTGGCTGAGTTTTTGCCACATCCACTTTACCGTTCTCGTCCAGTACACGCTCATCCACACTGATGTTTACGATTTCTCCCACCATCCGGCAACTTTCCGGGTCGTAGCTTTTCAGTCTGCATTCTACGGCAATCGGGAGTTCTTCGATCAGTGGTGCATCTATAAACTCTGATTTTACTGCGTGAAATCCTGCATTTGCGAATTTGTCCGGCTCTTTGGTTCCGGAAACGATTCCCACATAATCACATGCTTCCACATGAGCAGCATCTGCCATACTTACGGTAAATGCTTTTTTCGCCAGAATATCTTCCGTTGTCTTATGGCCGGCACTGATACACATGGTCAGTTCTTTTTCATCACTGATCCCGCCCCAAGCTGCATTCATTGCATTCGGTGTTCCGTCCTCTCCGTAAGCTGCCAGGATAAATACCGGCTGTGGATATGTATATGCTTTTGCTCCTAAATTTTTCCTCATGTTAAAACCCTCCTGCTTTTTGTACTCTTTTCTGACAGACTCTGTTCTTTTATTATATCTCTGATTTTCCTTCATCTCAACTGTTGTTTTCTGAAAAGGACTTGATTTTCTTATTTATATTTTCCGCATTTATTTGCCAATCATTAAAAGATGTTGTATACTAAAAAAAGTTTGGAGCAAACTATTAAACGCTTTTTCAGACACGCTCTAAATCACAGAATCAAAAACAAAGGAGTCTTACCCATGAAATTTATGTACCCTGCTGTCTTCCGCAAAAATGAAGACGGAACATACAACGGCTACTTTCCGGATCTCGAATGCTGCACCTCCACCGGAGATACTCTGGACGAAGCCATCGAGAATGCCAACGAAGCCGCCTACAACTGGATCACCGTAGAACTGGACGAAGAAGAACCAAACCTTCCCAGCATCTCCGACCCCTCCGACCTCGACCTGACCCCGGAAGACATCGTCCGCATCATCTCCGTAAACATTCGATTCTACGAAGGCTGGGATGAGTAGCACCCAAAACACTATGCTGCCATCCTCAAAATATTAAAGCCGACAGGTATTGTATCTCGCATCACGCAGATACACCTGTCGGCTCTTTTTGTTTCCAGTCTTTTCACCTTCATAATCCATCAACATATTCTAATTATACCTTCCAAACATCAATTTTCATGTTTCATTACCAACATCTCCCAGTTACTACACCACTTCTCTTCTCCAATTGCCAACACTGTCATGTATCCACTTCTACGGATACCCCAACAATGGAATGCCCCAATTCAGGGTTATTATCTTTGTGTAGGTGTCTAAAAAATAGGCACTACACTAATTCAAAATGTCCTTGACAAGGGGGACTGTTTACTTTCCGCCCACCACAATTACAGCCAGTAAACAGCCCGCCAATTCTCTTTCTGGCGTTCGTCTTGGCACACCCTTTTTTAGAACTTCCTCCACGTATCCGGAAAGAACACCAGCAGCAATGGAAAAATCTCCAACCGTCCCGCCAGCATATCAAAAATCAACACATACTTACCAACATCCGAAAACACATTAAAGTTCGCCGTCGGTCCAACCAGCTCCAGTCCGGGACCAATATTATTAAAAGTTGCCGCAACCGCCGTAAAATTCGTGATCAGATCCAGATTATCAAATGCCAGAATAAACACAGAAGTCGCAAAAATCATGATATACACAACCATAAACACATTGACATTTCTTACCACTTCATGTTCCACAACTCTTCCATCCACCCGGATTTTCCGGATCTGACGGGGATGCAGATACTGCTTGATCTCTTTCTTCATCGCTTTTAATAGGATAATAAAACGCGAAACTTTAATACCTCCACCGGTACTGCCTGCACATGCACCGACAAACATCAGAAGCACGAGAATCGTCCGGGAAACCTCCGGCCAGATATTAAAATCGACCGTCGCAAATCCGGTAGTAGTAATGATCGATGCAACCTGGAAAGCAGCCTGTTGGATTGCCTTTCCCATACTTCCATAGACTCCCCGGATATTCCATCCAATCAGAAGAACCGCGCCCAGAATGATGGCCAGATACCAGCGTACCTCCTCATTTTTCAGTGCCTGTTTCCATTTTTTGGATAGCAACAGAAAATAAACGTTGAAATTAATACCAAACAGAATCATGAATACAGTAACAACGATCTGAATCGTTACGCTATAGCCACCCATACTGTCATTCTTGATTCCGAACCCTCCGGTACCGGCTGTACCAAAAGCAGTTGTCAGCGCATCAAATACCGGCATTCCACATAACAGCAGAATCACAGTCTCCAGCACCGTCATCAGAAGATAGATCGTATACAGAATCTTTGCCGTAGAACGTACGGTAGGTGCCAGACGGCTGACTGAGGGACCCGGACTCTCCGCTTTCATCAGATTCATCTGTGAACCACCACTCATCTTAATAATAGAAAGTAATAATACCAGAACACCCATACCACCGATCCAATGGGTAAAACTTCTCCACATCAGGATACAACGAGGTGCATCTTCCACAGATGCCATAATGCTGGCTCCCGTTGTTGTAAAACCTGAGACCGTCTCAAAAAGAGCATCCACAAAATGCGGAATCGTCCCACTGATCATAAAAGGTAACGAGCCAATCAGACTGAGTGCTATCCAGGAAAGAGCTACCGATACACATCCCTCTTTCATAAAAAAGTGCGGTTTTTCCGGTCGACGCACTACAAGGAGCGTTCCTGCCAGCGCACTGATCAGTCCTGTGATCAAAAAGGAGGTCCATGTTTTTTCTCCATAGATCAGCCCGGTAACTGCCGGAAGTGTCATGCAGATGGCTTCCAGATTCAGTACCCAGCCGATCACATAGGTAATAATTCGATAATTCATACGTATCTCTCCTATTTTTCCAGAATATCTTCAATGTCCCGCAGGCATTTCTGACTGGTTACCACAACTACCGTATCACCCACCATCAGACAGTCATCGCCACGTGGAATCAATACCTTACCGCTCCGGTTGATACAACCCACCAACAGGTTATTCTTCAACCGCAGATCTTTCAGTTCCACGCCAACTACCGAAGAATTTTCCCGGATCACGAACTCCAGAGCCTCTGCCTTGCCGTCCAGAATATGATACAGTGTCTCCACATTACTTCCGATGGAGTTCTGAGTTGCCCTCGTATATTGAAGAATCCGATCCGTCGTGATATATTTCGGATGGATCAGACTTCCGAGTTCCAGTTCGTCTGTAATATCATCAAACGCCACACGATTGACCTTTGTGACTACTTTTGCATGGGACATCCGCTCCGCAAACATGCCAAGCAGAATATTTTCCTCATCCATATTGGTCAGTGCCACAAACGCTTCAGCGTTTTCCAGATTTTCTTCAAACAGCAGGTTCTTGCTTGTACCATCCCCGTTGACCACCGTTGCATCCGGCAGCAGATCTGCCAGCAGCTCACATCGCTCTTTGGACTGCTCGATGATCACAACGCGCATTTTCATCTCCAGCAACATTCTTGCAAGGAAGATAGCGATGGTTCCGCCACCCACGATCATACAGTTTCTCACCTGATTGGTCTTTAAACCAATAGACTTGAAAAATGCGGAAGCATTCTTCGGAGATGCCAGAATCGATACCAGATCACTGTTTTGCAGTACAAAATCACCGTTCGGGATGAATACCTGCTCGCCACGTTCTACACCCGCAACCAGAATATTATGTTTCCCTTTCATGTTGATCTCAACGATAGACTTACCGTCCAGACGGAATTCCGGTTTCAGACGGAACTTTAACAGTTCCACTTTTCCCTTGGCAAAAGGATCAATTTTAATGGCCGAAGGAAAGCGAAGCAGCCGTGCGATCTCTGCAGCAGTTGCCATCTCCGGGTTGATGATCATGGAAATGCCAAGACTCTCTTTCATCAGATTGATTTCCTTGTTGTAAATCGGATTTCTTACCCGGGCAACTGTATGACATTTTCCCAGATTTTTTGCCACAAGACAACACAGCAGATTCAGTTCATCCGATCCGGTCACTGCGATCACAAGATCTGCAGATATCACACCGGCATCCATCAGAACGTTGATGCTGGATCCGTTTCCCTGAATCTGCAAGGCATCCAGATCCTCTCCTACCTCCTGTAATTTCTGAGCGGATATATCTACAATCGCCACTTCATGATTTTCCATGGTCAGCTCTTCTGCCAGGGCAGAACCTACTTTTCCACATCCGATAATTATAATCTTCATAGTTCCTCCAGATATCAGTTACGCTGCTGCTGTGATGTATCATTTTCTTACTAACAGTATTTCCGCTTTCATCAACAGCACAAAAAATGCTATAACAGGATAGAATAATAAAATAAAATCATATCCTATTATAGCATCAATACTAAAATACTCAAGACATATTCTGTCTAACAATTAACTGAAAACCATGTTGATTTTTTATGCATTTCACCTGTTTTGTCTGTCTTATCAAGACAATCTTCAACTATTTTCCGCTACATTATCGCTTTTCATAATTTCTTTAAAAAAGCAGCTGCGGCTTCCGGTATGGCAGGCTGCACCGACCTGATCCACCCTTGCCAGGATCGTATCGTTATCACAATCCAGATACAGTGACCGGACATACTGAAAATGTCCGCTGGTAAGTCCTTTCACCCACAGTTCGTTTCTGCTGCGGCTCCAGTAAGTCATCACACCGGTCTCCAGCGTCTTTTCATAAGCTTGTCGGTTCATATAGGCAACCATCAGAACATCTTTATTTTTATCGTCCTGTACCACCACACAGACCATCCCGTCACTGTTCAGTTTCAACTCATCCCATGTAAATGCAGCTTTTAACGGTGTTTCTTTTTTTTCTTTCATGCTCATCGATTCCTCTGTTGTAACTATTCAGCAACCACTGTGAAAGTACTGAACAGTTACCCTCTGTTTTTGTATAAATATATCCCTGGAGTTCCCTTGTGTCTGCAGCTCAGCCCTTTTACAGACTGCCCTTTGTAGACAAAACTCCCTGAATCCGCTCATCCATCTGCGTTGCCTGATCCAGTGCTTTGGCAAACGCTTTGAACATCGCTTCCATGATATGGTGATTGTTTGTTCCGTCCAGTACCTTGATGTGCAGGTTCATGCCGGCTGCATAGCTGACCGCATAGAAAAACTCTCTGGCCATCTCTGTATCCATATCTCCAAGACGTTCTGCGGTAAATTCACCGTCAAAGTTCAGATACGGGCGACCGGACAGATCGATGCCGCAAAGTACCAGTGTCTCGTCCATGGGAAGAATCATGCTTCCATAACGGCGAATCCCTGCTTTATCGCCCAGTGCTTCTTTAATAGCCGTCCCCAGTACGATTCCGGTATCTTCGATCGTGTGATGGCTGTCCACATTCAGATCGCCGTCTACGGCAAGATCCAGATCAAAGAATCCATGACGTGCAAATCCATCCAGCATATGGTCAAAAAATCCGATGCCGGTATTCAGGCTGGCTTTTCCGGTTCCGTCCAGATTCAGACTCATCGTGATCTTCGTTTCTTTGGTATTTCGCTGTACCAGTACATTACGGGTCATACCCTGTTCTTCCAGTCTGCGGATCTCCATACCTTATTCCTCCCCTTCAAAACGCACTGCGATCGAGTTCGCATGTGCGGTCAGTTGTTCACATTTTGCAAACTGCTCGATATCTTTGTGGATCGGTTGCAGCGCTTCTCTGGAGTAGTAGATGATACTTGATTTCTTCACAAAATCATCAACAGACAGTGGGGAGAAGAATTTTGCGGTTCCGTTGGTCGGCAGGATGTGGTTAGGTCCTGCAAAATAATCACCCAGCGGTTCACAGCTGTATTCCCCGATAAAGATTGCACCCGCATTCCGAATCTTTGTCATAACCTCAAACGGGTTGGCGGTAACGATCTCCAAATGTTCGGAAGCAATCTCGTTGGCGGTATCAATTGCTTCGTCCATATCCTCTGCCACCAAAATATATCCAAAATTATCCAAAGATTTCTGAATAATCGCTTTTCTTTCAAGAATCTGTACAAATCCCTCAACTTCTTCGCTGACTTTCTTTGCAAAATCTTCACTTGTCGTGATCAGGATTGCAGATGCCAGCTCGTCGTGTTCTGCCTGGGATAACAGATCAGCTGCCACATACCGTGGATTGGCTGTCTCGTCTGCCAGTACCAGGATCTCGCTCGGTCCCGCGATGGAATCGATGCTTACATGACCGTATACTGCTTTTTTTGCTAACGCTACATAGATATTTCCAGGTCCTACGATCTTGTCTACTTTCGGAATACTTTCTGTTCCAAAAGCAAGGGCAGCGATTGCCTGTGCACCACCTGCTTTATAGACTTCATCTGCTCCTGCTTCTTTTGCAGCGACCAGAACAGCCGGATTCACCTTTCCTTCTGCATTACATGGGGTGGTCATAATGATCTTATCTACACCTGCTACTTTTGCCGGCATAATGTTCATCAGAACAGACGACGGATATACTGCTTTTCCTCCCGGTACATAGACGCCTACCTTTTCCAGTGGTGTTATTTTCTGTCCAAGCATCGTTCCCTGTGGGGTGCTCTTGAACCAGCTGTTCTGTTTCTGCAGTTCATGGTAACTCTCGATATTAACCAGCGCCTTGCGGATCACATCCAGAAGCGCCGGATCCACTGCTTTATATGCTTCTTCGAATTCTCCGTCTGTTACTTTTACATTGGAAGCATTGATATCTGCTTTATCAAACTGTTTGGTATAGGAAAACAGAGCCTCATCTCCGTTTCCTTTGATATTCTGAATAATAGCCTGCACCCGGCTTTCATACTCTCCGTACTGGCTCGGACTTCTTTTTAACATATTTTCCAGAATATTTTTTGTAGTTTCTTTTGTTAATTTTACGATTCTCATCTGTCTGCCTCCTTGATGACCTTTTTTAACTTTCCTAAAAGCTCTGAGATCCGTTCGCTTTCCATTTTCATGCTTACCTGATTCACAACCACTCTTGCGGACAGAGGGCATACTTCTTCAAGAATATGCAGACCATTTTCCCGCAGAGTGGAACCGGTCTCTACGATATCGCAGATGACTTCGGAAAGTCCTACGATTGGTGCCAGCTCGATGGAACCGTTTAATTTGATGATTTCCACGGTCTGGTTTTTCTTATTATAAAAATAATCTTTGGCGATATTCGGGTATTTGGTGGCTACACGGATCTGCTGATTACCATCCAGCAGTTCCCGGGCAGATTCCGGTCCGCAGATACACATTCTGCATTTTCCAAAGCCAAGATCCATCACTTCATATAATTTTCTTCCTTCTTCCAGAATCGTGTCGCGACCTACGACACCCAGATCTGCCGCTCCATATTCCACATAAGTCGGGACATCCGGTCCTTTGGCCAGGAAGAACCGAAGTTTCAGATCTTCATTGACAAAAATCAGTTTTCTTGTCTTTTTATCTTTCATCTCTTCACAGGTAATGCCTACAGCTTCCAGCATCTCCAGTGTTTTCTCTGCCAGACGGCCTTTCGTCAGTGCGATGGTTAAATATCTCATGGGTCTTTCCTCCTACTGAAAACTTTTCTGATTGGTCATCTGTACTTCATCGGTAAACAGATTGATCACCTGTATCTGATCTTCTCCCACCGGAGATACAATATCCGTAAACTGATGACCCTTTCCATATGCAATATAGTCTTCCGCTTTCAGACCTTCTTCCATCCGCATACACTGGATCTGCATACCATGTGTTCTCTGCATACCGGCAATCCGGATCGCTGCTTCACGATTTCTTTCATTATATAAGACCAGTCGTTTTCCTTCCATCACCGGCACCTGAATATTCTGACGGTTCAGTGCATTCAACACCTGTTCCATTACCAGACAGAAACCGATTGCAGGGGCAGGTCTTCCAAAATGTTCCAGCAGCCTGTTGTACCGTCCACCGGTTACTAACGGCTCACCGGTGCCATAGGTAAATCCCTGGAAGATAATGCCTGTATAATACTGATATTTACTGAGCATGCCAAGGTCGAAAGAAATATATTCTTCACAGCCATAGCAGGAGGCCACCTGATACAGTTCCCGTAACCTGCGGATCGCTGCCAGTGCCTTGGGGTTGCCAGTAAGACTTTCTGCTTTTTTCAGTACTTCCGGGCCACCAAAAAGTTGTGGCAGTTCTGTCAGTGCTTCTACCTGTTCTTTGGACAGTCTCTGACTCTCCAGAAGTTCTTCCACACCAAAATAATTCTTGTTGGAGATCAGCTGGCGCAGTTCCTGAATAGTCTCTTCCGACATACCGGAGTCATCAACCAGTGCTTTGAAAAAATCCACCTGACCGATACTTATCTGGAATTCTTTCAATCCTGCTGCCTTTAAGAGTTCTACAGTCATGGCAATGATCTCACCGTCTCCGTCCACCGATGCATCGCCCAAAAGCTCCACACCCATCTGGGTGGATTCTTTCAGTCGTCCCTGATAGCTGGAGCGGTTCACAAAGGTGTTTCCACTGTAGCAGAGACGAATCGGCATATCTTCCTGATGATAATACATAGAAGCTGCTCTCGCGATGGAAGGTGTAAAGTCCGGACGAAGTACCAGAGTATTACCTTCCCGGTCAAAGAACTTGTAAAGTTCTCTGGATGGTGTGGTTCCCACCTGCTTTCCAAACACATCAAAGAATTCGAAGGTCGGTGTCTCTATGCTCTGATAACCGTATGCATGAAAGATTTTCTCCATTTTTCTCTGAAGATACAGTTTTTTTGCACATTCGGTTCCGTAAACATCCCGGACTCCTTCCGGGGTATGAAATAATTGTCTCATGGTTCTATCCTCTTCTTTAATCTTGTTATGTAACTTCGTAACTGTGCAGTAGCTTTACAGTTAATCTTCATTCACTTTAGTGTGTTAATGTGTTACTATGCTAATACATTATATGTGAAGACAGCACACTTGTCAATCCCTGTCCTGCAAATCTTTCTGGATTCCGTCCAGATACGGCACCAGAATCCCACCGTGGTTCGTAAGAAAATAAGAAGGATTCAGTTCTTCGTAAAGAAAACTTTTTCTTCCACCATTCTGCGCCCGTTCCCAGAACCACCACAGATCTCGAAATGTCAGATAATAGAATTCATTTCTTCCCGAAAAGTAAATCAGCAGGAAAGAAATCCCCTCCTGCTGTTCAAACTCTCTCATAAACCGCACCTGATGCTCATGGATATTGGCAAGGGGAAAGACTGTTTCTTTGCACTCTTTCGCATCGAAGCATACAGGAATCCCCTGCACTGCCCCGATATAATCCACCGTACTTTTCTGTTCAAAATACGCCAGGGTGATCTGTCTGGTATCCTTGGCGATCCTAACCGGCGTGATCGGTGTCGGCACTTTCTGAATCAGTGCCAGCCCCTTTTCACGGTACTGTTCATTGCTCCGGTTGATCAGTTCTTCCAGTGTAGAACCCCTGAGTCCTCTTGAATTCCAGGTTGCCATATTTTCCTCCCATCAGTCCTTTTCGATCACACCGATCTTGTTAAACGGGTAATAACGGAAGATCGCTTTTGCGAGAACTTTTTCTTTTTTCACATAAGTATTTGTCCAGAACCTGGAGTCCTTCGACCAGTTTCGGTTATCTCCCAGCATAAAGTAGCTGTCTTCCGGCACATAATACGGTCCATAATCGCCTTCCGGTGGTTCCGGCAGGTAAGGCTCATCTAACGGTGTTTCAGAATCGTTAATATAAACCTTTCCGTCAATAATCTGCACTTTATCTCCCGGAAGTCCGATTACTCGCTTGATATACAACTGACTCTCATCATCCGGGAACTTAAAGATGGCAATGTCCCCTCTCTGCGGCTCGCCGAATTCATATGACAGCCTGCTTCCAAAGATCCGGTCGCCCGTCATGATCGTATCTTCCATCGATGCCGAAGGAATAACTGCATTGATCAGTACATAATTTTTCATCACCCAGACCGTTACCAGAACAAACACGATCATGATTACATCTTCCATAAGCTCCCTTTTCAGACTCTTTTTCGGTTTCTTCTTCTCTTTCGTTTCTTCTCCGTCTATTCTCTCTTCTGTCATAATTTACCCTTCTTTCTCTCACCCTCTGTAATCCGTTCCAGTTCATCCGGAAGCGGTGCGGTAAAACATTTTCCCGACAAAGCTTCCAGCGCACCGGACATTCGTGGGAATTCCACCTGCCATGCATGCAGAAACTGACGTTTCAGACCATATTCCTGTTTCAGCCTCCTATTCCAGTGGGCATTCCCGTACTTCGGATCTCCTGCCAGCGGATATCCCAGACTAGCCAGATGACAGCGGATCTGATGAGATTTTCCGGTGATCAGTTCCACCTTTAAAAGCGTTTCCTCTCCATTGCTCCAGACCGGCTCCCAGGCGGTCTCGATCGGAGAACTTTCAGGCACCTGACCAGTGCTCACTTTTACCTGATTGGTTTTTGTATCTTTGCTCAGCCAGGCTTTCTGATGTCCCGGCCTGTCTGCTTTTCCAAGCACCAGTGCCAGATAATATTTTTTCAGCGTTCGCAGTTTCAGTGCTTCCGACAGTGCCTGCAGCCCTGCCAGACTCTTTCCGCACAGCACCAGACCACTGGTATTGCGGTCCAACCGGTTACAGGGTGCCGGATGAAAAGTCTCTAACTCCTGTTCGCTGATTGCTCCCGTCTCCAGCAGATATTGCTGAAAATACTCCACCAGCGACAGATCCGACGGTTTTGCTTTCTGTGACAGCATGCCTGCCGGTTTATTGACTATTGCCACATGGTCATCTTCATAGATCACATCCAGTTTTATGTCAGACGTTTTCCTGCCGGAAACTGCCGGTTTCATCTGTTCCCCACGGAACTTTTCAATCGTCTCCTCCGCCAGATACAGCCGGATGCAGTCTCCCGGCTTCAACATTTCCTTTCCGTCTGCTTTTTTTTCGTTTAACAGAATATTCTTCTTTCGAAGCATTTTATATAAGAATCCGGATCCGGCTTCCGGAAAGTACTTTTTCAGATACTTATCCATCCGCTGGCCAGCTTCATTTTTTCCGATTGTCAGATCTCTCATGTTTTTCCCTTTTACCTTACAAAGAAATCGCCAGGATCGTATGTTTGATCAGCTGATCTCTGGACAGATCCGGATATCGTTCATCCGGCTTAAAAGAAATATTCTGCTCCAGTTCCTGTTTGTGTGCATTCAGATAATCCATCCGTTCCAGATAGGTCTTCAGTTCTTTGAAGACTTTTACTTCTACTTTATAACCGTTCTGTTTCAGGATCCCCCGCACATGATCTTCGATAAACTGTGTGGATCCGTCCATATGGCTGGTATAACCGATCACCTTATTTCCGCAGATTGCAAAGCTTTCCACAAATACACTTTTTTCATAGGTAGTCAGATACGTTTCATAAGTTACTTCCAGATTGCCCTCGTGTTCCCGGATCTTTTTGTATACTTTCTTATCCATCGGTTTCTGCATCCACATCATGATCATATTTACCAGGGCACGGCACGCCGGAAGGCAGCCGACCATAGCAATTACCGTAATAATATTTTTCTTGGTACCTGTAATCAGAAACGCTGCCAGAAATGCTGCCAGAGGAATCAGAAACAGTGCAACTGTAATCAGCAGTCGTTTTTTCTTCTCATATCGAATGTATCCATAATCACCTTTATTTACTTTTTTCATGCTGTATCCTTTCTGTTACCGTTTTTTATGCACGTTACGGATAGTCTTTTTCTTACCCATATGCTGTTTTTGCTGACGGCCGTTCGATTGTTGATTCTGATTTCCTCTTCCATTTTTTCCGTTATTTCCGATATGTCCATTCTGCGTTTTCAGATTTTCTGCCTTCTGTGTCCTTCTGCCGTCATACGGACGAATCAGACACTTCGGGCCAAATCCGATAAGATCCTGTCTTCCTGCTCTGACCAGTGCTTCTTCCACCAGTTTCCGGTTCTCTGGCCTTCGATACTGAATCAGGGCTCTCTGCATATTTTTCTCGTGGGGATTGACCGGTACATACACTTTTTCCATCGTCCGCGGATCCAGTCCCGTATAATACATACAGGTAGATATTGTCGACGGTGTCGGATAAAAATCCTGTACCTGTTCCGGCATAAATCCCATATCCCGGATATATTCTGCCAGTTCCACTGCCTCTTTCAGTCCACATCCCGGATGAGAAGACATAAAATAAGGCACTGCATACTGTTCTTTGCCACTTTTTTTACAGCAGGCATAATATTGTTTTAAAAATTCCAGGTAAACCTTATGGGACGGTTTTCCCATCTTTTCCAGAACTTTATCGGCCACATGCTCTGGAGCTACCCTCAACTGTCCGCTCACATGGTAATCTGCCAGTTCCTGTAAAAAACGGCTCTTCGTATCTTCCAGCACATAATCAAAGCGGATGCCCGAACGAATAAATACTTTCTTTACTTTCGGAATCTTACGGAGTTTTCGAAGCAGTGCAAGATAATCCGAATGATCCGCGATCAGATTTTTGCAGGGTGTCGGGAACAGGCACTGCCGGTTGGTACATGCACCCTTTGTCAGCTGCTTTTTACAGGCCGGCTGTCGAAAATCTGCCGTAGGACCACCCACATCATGAATGTATCCTTTAAAATCAGGATCTTTCGTCATCTCAACAGCTTCTTCTAACAATGATTCATGGCTGCGGACCTGTACGATCCGTCCCTGATGAAAGGTCAGCGCACAGAAATTACAGCCGCCAAAACATCCGCGATTACTGGTAAGACTGAATCTGATCTCCTCAATCGCCGGAATGCCACCTTTCTTCTCATACATCGGATGATAGGTCCGCATAAACGGAAGATGATACACATCATCCATCTCCTGCTCTGTCAGTGGATATGCCGGTGGATTCTGCACCACATAGCCCTGATTGCCATAATCTTCTATCAGAACCTTCGCCTGATATGGATCCGTATTCTGATGCTGGATCCCGAAGCTTCTTGCATACTGTTCTTTCTTCTCTTTTATCTCTTCGAAAGAAGGAAGATACAGCGGTTCCAGTATATGTTCCACACTTTTACAGCGGTATACCGTTCCCCGGATAAAGGTAATATCTTTTACATCCAGCCCGGAAGCCAGCGCATCTGCAATCTCAACGATGGAATGTTCTCCCATTCCATATGAGATCATATCTGCCCCGGAGTCAAGAAGTACACTTCGTTTCACCTGATCGGACCAGTAATCGTAATGTCCCATTCTCCGAAGACTTGCCTCGATACCTCCCAGGATGATTGGTGTTTTTTTATACGTTCTTCGAATCAGATTTCCATAGACGATCACCGCCCGGTCCGGTCGATGTCCCATCTCTCCACCGGGAGAATAGGCATCTTTCTGCCTGTGTTTTTTAGACACTGTATAATGATTAACCATAGAATCCATATTTCCGGCAGATATCAGAAAGCCCAGACGCGGTTCACCAAACACCTGGATGCTTTCCGGATCTTTCCAGTCCGGCTGAGCTATCATTCCCACCGAATAGCCCCTGCTTTCCAGGAGACGGCAGATGATCGCCGCCCCGAAAGAAGAATGATCCACATACGCATCTCCACATACATAGACAAAATCCGGCTGTTCTATTCCTCTCTCCCGGCACTCTTCCATTGTCACCGGCAAAAACTCTCCGCTCATGGCTGCATCCTTTCTCTTGGTATCTCATCATAACTTTCTATGTAGTAATCTGCAAGCTCTTTTTTTTCTTCTCTCTGGATGGCACTGAACGTATCTTCCACCGCACAGACTCGCATACCGGCATTTTTTCCTGCCAGAATTCCCATAGGAACATCCTCAAAAACCAGACATTCCTCCGGTTTTACCCCCAGTGTCTCTGCCACCAGAAGATAAATATCCGGGGCAGGTTTTCCTTTCGGAACTTCACAGCAGGTATGTACGGATTCCAGGTATTCCTGGATTCCCTGTGCCTTTAAAACCGTCTCTACCAGTTCAATCCCGTTAGAGCTTGCAATCCCCGTCCGGATTCCCTGCTGTCTCAGCCATACCAGAAACTCTCTCGCTCCGGGCTTCAGCGGCACCTTGTTGGTATATTTATCCCTTGCCATATCCATCCAGGTACTCTTAATTTCTTCCAGACTCTCCGGGATAGAAAACCGTTCTTTAAAGTACACAGCTGTCTCCGAGAGGCTCATACCCTCGATGTCTTTTTGCAGTTCGGGCGGCAGTTCATATCCGTACCGTCCCAGATATTCGATATCGATGTCTTCCCACATCCACATGGAATCCACCAGAGTACCATCCAGATCAAACAACACTGCTTTGATATTTTCTAACATATATATTTATCCTTTATCTTTCTGTATCTGTTCCTAGAGCGTGTCTGAAAATCATTTCCGCAATCTGCAAGCCCCACTTTTCGGATAAAATCTCCCACAAACTGGGACTCGCAGCTTACGAAAAGCTTTTTCAGACACGCTCTAGAGCTTTCCGCTCCTCTTCACACAACTCCCGGTAATTGCCTTTCGGCAGATCATCACCGAGCACAAGTGGACCCATAGTCATCCGTTTCAGATAGATCACCTGTTTGTCCCTTGCCTGAAACATCCGTTTCACCTGATGGAAACGCCCTTCCTGTATCGTCAGCAAAATCTCGGAAATATCCGCACTCTTTAAGATCTCAAGTTTTGCCGGAGCTGTCTTTGTCTCATCCCCGATATCTACCCCCTGCAAAAAAGCTCTCTGATCCTCTTCGTCTACCTTTCCGTCGATTCTTGCATAATAGGTCTTGTCCACATGTTTCTTCGGGGATAACAGCCGGTGGGCAAGTTCACCGTCATTCGTTAACAGCAGCAGTCCCTCTGTATCTTTATCCAGTCGTCCCACCGGAAACAGCTCCCTGCGAATGTTCTCAGGCAACAGTTCCAGTACTGTTTTATCCCGGTTATCTGTGGTTGCCGACACATAACCGGCCGGTTTATGAAGCAGATAATAACGATATTTTTCATAACGGATTTCTTTTCCTGCCACGCATACACGATCCTGAGCAGTAGTGATCTTCTGTTCCGGTTTTTTTATCTTTTCTCCGTTGATCTCCACCTGCCCTTTGCGGATCATCTGCTTCACCTGACTTCGGGTCCCACAGCCCATATCTGCCAGATATTTATCCAAACGAATGATTTCGCTCATCTCCATCTCCTTATCACTGCCAGCGCCAGCCTGCATAATATTTATTCTTTAGACTTCCGCCGGCAAGTTTTCCCCAGCCAAGCGGATATTCATCTACACAGACTAACTGCCAGCCTTTTCTCTTTTTCAGATCAAGATCCGATACATCCAGCGTTTCCCCTTTCAGATAACGGATCACCCGGGGATCTCCCCGGTTCAGATGAATCCGGTTCTCTCCCTCTCCGTCAAGCACCATCGCCAGTGCCTGAGACGGCTCAAACCGTTTTTTCTTACACTCACCAAGATACAGCCCCGTACGAAGATATCGCAGATTTTCCGGCATACCATCCTTTTTCCCAAGGGCATACAGCCGTTCGTCCCGCAGATAATACTGCCATTCCCTCTTATACATGCCCCAGTTCTCCAGGAATTCTTTTGCTTCTGTGGGGATCACTGAGTTTTTTCCTGTGGCTTTTTTTCGGTTCCGCGGCTCACCCTGTTTTTCCAGCAACGCCAGAAAATGACCTTCCCCGTTCATACGATGCGGAAAGATCCTCACACAGGCTTCCAGACCTCTGCGGCCTTTTTCAAATCCCTCATATGGTGCACAGGGGATCAGTTTCATATCCGGCCGCTGTTCCAGAAGATACTGGATCGTTCCCTCATTTTCCAACTCACTGAACGTACAGGTGGAATAGAGAAGTTTTCCTCCCGGCCGCAGCATATCTGCCGCATCCAGAATAATCTCTCTCTGAAGCTTACTATAATATTCCGGTCCCTGCTGTTCCCAGTCTGCCATCATCCGCGGCTCCTTGCGAAACATTCCTTCCCCGGAACACGGTGCGTCTACCAGAATCTTATCAAAAAACTCCGGCAGTATCTTCGCCAGTTTCTCCGATGTTTCACTGGTTACATAAATATTGGGAATTCCCATCAGTTCCAGATTCTTCAACAGCGCTTTTGCCCTGCTGTTACTGATATCATTAGCAAGAAGCAGTCCTTCCCCGTTCAGTTTTGCACCAAGCTCGGTCGCTTTTCCTCCCGGTGCCGCGCACAGATCCAGCACATAATCACCCGGTTCCGGCGACAGACGGTTGGCAGGTGTCATTGCACTCGGTTCCTGCAGATAATACAATCCCGCATAATAATACGGATCTTTCGCCGGTGTACCGGTCCCGTACGTATATCCGTTGTCGATCCAGGGTATTTTTTTCAACAAGAAAGGTGTACGGGTCAGGAACTCCTCTCCCGTCACCTTTCTTCGGTTCAGACGCAGACCGTTTTCCGGCTGTCTGTCATAGCTTTCTTTAAATGCTTGATATTCATCCCCCAGAAGGATTTCCATCTCCTTCTGGAATTTCTCAGGTAAGTGCATCTGTATTCTTCCTTTTTCTCATAGTAAATGTCATAAAACAATTTCTCTGTTTTACAGGTTCTGATCCCATCCCTCGCTCGTCACCGCCTGGGCACAATACCCTTCCGCAATAATATCAAGTTGTTGATGAAACCGCTTGAGTTGCTGCAGATCGTTGGATGCATAGATCCGGTAAAACTCATCCTGTATCTTCTCCACCTCTCTGCGATTGGACTTCTGATACAAATTCTCAATGTTCTGTAAAATATCCATCACCAGATTACGCTGCATCAGAGAAGAATTCTGTGCATTCATAATTTCATTTCGCACCGAAGACATTTCACCGTCCAGTGCAATAATCGCCTGCGCCGCATTCGCAAGCCGTTCTTTGACATATGGTGGAATATTTGTCTTATATTTATACTGCAGAGAATGCTCGATGGTTGCCCAGAAATTCATTGCCATCGTTCGTATCTGAATCTCTGCCTGGATCTTTTTCGGACCATTTAATGTCTCTACATGATAATAAATAACCAGATGATAGCTTCGGTAACCACTCTCTTTCTGATGTGCAATATAATCTTTGATACATTTGATTTCCATATCGGAACGCCCGGCGATCAGATCCGACACCCTTTGAATATCTTCCACAAACTGACAGATGATCCTGATGCCTGCAATATCTTCTACCTGTTCTTCCATTTCCTCAAACGGAATGTTCTTTCGTTTCATTTTTTCCAGAATACTGGTAATGCTTTTTACACGTCCTGTGACCTGTTCGATGGGAGAATACAATCCCCGTTCCCTGTGTTCCAGGCTCAGATGTTGGAACTTTTCTACCAGTTCTGTAACAGCCTGCTCGTAGGGACTGAGTATTTCACGCCATAATTGTATTTCCATGTTAACCTCTCCTTATTCTGTCGTCATAATCTAGTCTCTTTCGTACATTATAACATACTTTGCCAGTCAGGAAAACACTTCGCTGGTCAGTAACTTTCCTCATCCTATATATCCTATGCTTTTCCCTGCCTTTTCAGAACTTCAATTTTAATGTTTTCCAGAGAAAAAGGCTGCCGCGCCGCGACAGCCCTCTTTTTCACTTTTTCTGTAATTTTCGTAACTGTTCAGTACCTTCACAGTTACGAGCCAGAATGCATTTAAACAATAAAATCACGCTTTGCGAGTTTTTATCGTTATCGCGGCACTCCTCAAGGTTCCGTGCAAGCACGGACTTTGACTCGTTGCTCGCGTAAATCACCTTCGGTGATGGCATTTTGGCTTGTATGTCTCGGGATTTTGACATATTCATGTCAAAACACCCCGCGGGACAGTGGCTACTGAATAGTTACTAATTTTCATTTATCTGATCGTATTCATTTTCTCCAGAGTGCGTACCAGATACTTCCACATTTTTTCCGTTGACGGAATGGACAGTTTTTCTTCCGTTGTATGAATATCAATCATGGTCGGTCCGAAAGATACACAGTCCAGACCTGGGATTTTGTCATAAAACAGACCACATTCCAGGCCTGCATGAATCGCTTTCACTACCGGTTTCTCACCAAAAAGTTCTTCATATACATCTGCCATCAGATCTCTCATCCTGGAATCTTTCCTGTACTCCCATGCCGGATAATCACCCTGTTCTTCATAAGATCCTCCCAGGAATTCTGTCAGATACTGTAATTTTGCAGACAGATGCTCTTTTGCGCTTCCCACAGAACTTCTCACACTGCTGGTGGAATATAACGCATCTTTTCCCAGTTTCAGGATGCCAAGATTACTGGAGGTTTCTACCAGTCCTTCGATTTCTCCGCTCATCTTCTCAATGCCAAACGGTACATGTACAAGATAAAATACAACTTTTTCTTTACTGACCATAGAAAGTGCCTGCACAGTTTCTTCTTTTCCCGTTGTTACGGAAATAGTGATTCCTTCATCACTTCCTGCATACTCAGTGCGAAGATCTTTCTGCAGTTTTTCAGCTGTGATTTTCGCTTCCGCCAGGTCTTCCTCACCAAGAACCAGTGTTGCCTTACAACTTCTTGTAATTGCATTATCTTTCGTTCCGCCGGACAGATCTTTGATGCTGTATGCAGTCTTCTGTCCCAGCTCATACAGGAAAAGACCCATCAGTTTATTGGCATTTGCACGATTTTTATCGATTTCTGCTCCGGAATGTCCACCATTAAGACCATCGATCAGAACTTCAGTTACTACTCCTTCCATTTCCTGATATTCTACAGGGATCCGGCTGGTTCCGCTTAATCCTCCGGCACAGCTGATCCACAGATATCCTTCTTCCTCAGAATCCATGTTGATCATATGTGTTCCTTTCAGTACGGAAGTATCCAGTGCCTTTGCTCCCAGAAGTCCGATTTCTTCGTCTGTGGTAATCACACACTCAAGTGCCGGATGTTTTAATGTATCATCATCCAGAATTGCCAGCATATAGGCAACAGCGATTCCGTCATCACCGCCAAGGGTTGTTCCCTCTGCTGTCAGATAGTCTCCTTCCACTTTCAGTTTCAGACCATCTTTTGTAAAATCATGATCTGAATCCGGTGTCTTTTCTGCAACCATATCACAATGTCCCTGTAAAATAGTAATCGGAGCATCTTCATAACCGGCAGATGCCTCTTTATAGATCACTACATTGTACGCCTCATCCTGATAATATTTCAGATTTCTTTCTTTCGCAAAGGAAACAAGATAATCACTGATTTCTTTCATGTTGGTGGAGCCATGTGGAATCTCACACAATTTTTCAAAAAAATAAAATACTTTTTCCGGTTTTAATCCTTCTAATGCTGTCATTTGCTATAACCTCCTGTAATCTGACGTACTCCGTTCGCATCGTCAGTTTTTGAGCCGCATACCTTACCCTCCGGCCGCAATACATTTATTTTAGAATAAATACATTCAAAAATCAAGGCATATATATAACCAGCCCCATTGAGAGTCACTGTTCGCTCTGTTCCCGGTAACACGCTTTACCCAATGAGCCGTCACTGTAATATCAACTGTAAGGAGATGTCCATGCGTTCTGTAATTCTGTGTATCCTTCTCTTTTTCGTTTTTATTTATCTGCTGTGTTTTCCCCAGGAAGCTTTTCAGTCCTCTGCCTCCGGAGTAACACTCTGGTTTTTTCATGTGCTTCCTTCTCTGCTTCCCTTTATGATTTTCTCGGACTTTTTCATTCATACCGGTCTGGTCTCGGTATTGCTTCGAAAGATCAAAACTGTCTTCCGCTTTTTATTCGGGCTTTCTATGTACGGCTCCTATGCACTCCTGCTTGGCCTTATCTGTGGGTATCCTATGGGCGCAAAACTGACTGCTGATCTGTTCCGTGAGGGAAAAATCACCAAAAGTGAAGCGCAGTACCTGCTGACATTCTGTAATAATCCGGGACCTGTGTTTATCAGCTCCTATATTCTCACAGACACCCTCCATCTTTCTCACGCTTCCGGATATACCTTTTTTATTTTGTATCTTTCTTTATATCTTACTTCGCTGATTTTCCGTCTGATCCTCCGGCCGGACTGTCGTGATGTCACTGTCCCCTCGGATTCTCCGTCGGCACAGACACTCCGCCATTCTCTCAGCCATATGGTCGATGCTTCCATCATGCACGCATTTGAATCTGTCACCAAACTGGGAGGCTATATCATCCTGTTTTCTATTCTGGCATCTCTGGTGGTGCATCTCACTGCTCCCGTGCCTGTACTATCGTTATTTCTCACCGGATTCACGGAAATGACTACCGGAATCGCCCTTGTTGGTGCTTCTTCTATGCACTTGCCCCTCCGTTACCTTCTTTCCCTGACTTTTGCCTCTTTTGGTGGATTGTCCTGTATAGCACAAACAAGGGGAATGCTCTGCGGCACTCCCCTCTCGATTCGTACTTATATTGCAGGAAAAACAGTTCATGGAATCTGTACCCTGCTGGTTGGCTGGCTCTTACTCTTCATCCAGACCTTCCAGTGAAGCATCTGCTTCTGCAGTTTCTTCTGTTTCTGTTGTCTCCGCACCGGATACCTGTGGTGCCAGTTCGGATCTGTTCTGTCTTACTACATCATAGCAACTCTGAATGGATGTAAGATAATTTTTGTACTTTTCTCCTGATTCATTGATTGCAGTAGCAAGAATCTGTTCCATGTTTGCCATCATATCATCGGTATATGAAATAGCACTCAGACGAATATTATTTGCATCCATTGTTGCTTCATCCAGAATCTGCTGTGCCTGTTTGTTTGCATTGGCAATAGTCTCATTTGCCTGTGCATATGCCTGCTGCATTACTTCATGCTGGCTGACCATCTCTTTGGTCTTAGCCTGTGCTTCTGCGATCAGGCTGTCTGCTTTTGCCTGTGCATCAGCCAGTATCGCATCTTTATTGCTGATGATCTTCTGATATCTTTTGATCTCATCCGGTGTTTTCAGACGAAGTTCTCTTAACAGTTCTTCCAGTTCTTCTTTATTGACAACAATCTTTGTTGTAGATAATGGCTGATATTTACAGCTTTCTACAAATTCTTCGATTTCTTCAATAATCTGTTCAATTCTGCTGCTCATCTTTCTTCTCTCCTTATCGATAAGTTCCTGCTTTACTATTTTTTTAATTTTTTATGTACCTCATCCATCACAAATCCAGGTACAAATTTGGAAATATCACCGCCGAACGCTGCCACTTCCTTTACTGTTGTTGAACTGAGATAAGCATATTCCAGACTGGTTGTCAGAAACATTGTATCCACATCCGGTGCCAGCACGCGGTTGGTCTGCGCCATCTGCAGTTCATATTCAAAATCTGTGATTGCCCGAAGGCCACGGATAATCACTTTCGCTTTACACTGTCTGGCAAAATCCACAGACAGTCCACTAAATGCGACGATCTCCACATTTGTCAGATCTTTGGTCGCCTCGTTTAATATTCTAACACGTTCTTCCACAGAAAACAACGGACTTTTTGTAGAATTGTGTAAAACGCCCACAATCACTTTATCAAAAAGCTCTGCGCCCCGTGATATTACATCTAAATGTCCATTTGTAACCGGATCAAACGAACCAGGATAAACAGCAGTTGTCATAATTCTCCTCTTTTTTTCAGAAATACGTGCTGATTTGTCTTGTATTTCTTCACTTTTATGATTTCATAACCAAGTTCCTCCGCCCGCTCCCAGGTAACATCCAGTGACTCCTCGATGATGATCTGTGTATCTTCATCAACAAGAGTAGTTCCCTGTAACGCTTCCAGAACCTGAAATTCCAGTCCTTTTCCATATGGCGGATCCATAAAGATCCAGGAAAAGGCATCCTCTCCATCCAGCTTGTTCACCGCAGACACCGCGTCCGTCACCAACAGAGTAGCATCCTCTTTCAATCTGGTAAATGCCAGATTCTCCCGGATACACTCTGCTGCTTTCCTCTGTTGCTCCACAAACACACACCAGGAGGCACCGCGGCTTAACGCCTCGATACCAATGCCACCGCTTCCCGCAAACAAATCCAGAAATCTGCTGTCTGCTATGGATGGCTGAATCATATTAAATAATGTCTCTTTAATTCGATCGGTAGTCGGTCTGGTGTCCATACCCTCTATGGTTTTAAGACGCAGACTACGTGCTTTTCCCGCAATTACTCTCATATCTTTTATTTTCTTTCTTATCTCTTCTTATCTTGTGACTGTTCAGCGCCCTCGCGGGATACTACCTGCCGAATCGTTACCTTATATCTGGTTTCTCCAGTCAAGGTCGCCTCTGTCAAGTCCCAGAATCAGTGACTCTGCCGTTGCAATATTGGTTGCTACCGGGATATTGTACTGATCACAACAGCTTGCAATCTGGTACACGTTCGGTTCCTTCGGACTTGTCATGTTCGGATTGTGAAATAAAATCACCAGATCCATAGCGTTTCTCTCGATCATCGCCATAAACTGCTTATCTCCGCCCACAGACCCTGCCAGGAACTTATGCACTCTCAGATTAGTAACTTCCTCAATTCGCCGGCCGGTAGTGCCCGTTGCGTATATTTCATGTTTTCCCAAAATCCCTTTATACGCAATACAAAAATCTTCAATCAATGTTTTTTTGCTGTTATGCGCAATAATGCCAATGTTCATCCTCTAACCCGCCCTCTCATCCAAATATAGTTTTATTATATCAAATCACCTGGTTATCTGCAATTGTTTTTGTAAGTTTGTACCAAAAAATCTAAGGTTATCCAGTATTTGCAAAAACTTCTAGTGTTATTTTTTTCTCCTGTCACATACTAACAGCGTAACAACAAGTTACACACACGTAACTGTTTCATACTATCACAGTTACCAAAAAACAAGTCAAGGAGGAAACCAATCATGTCCAAAACTTCTACTAACACAGCAGCAGTACCAGAAGCAAAAGGTGCGTTAGACCGTTTCAAATTTGAAGTAGCAAACGAACTGGGTGTACCCCTTTCTGACGGGTATAACGGAAACCTGACCTCAAAGCAGAACGGATCTGTCGGTGGCTATATGGTCAAGAAAATGATCGAAGCTCAGGAAAAACAGATGAGCCAGGGATCCGGTTATACAGGCGGAAGCATGCAGTAATCGACTGCTGACTTCCTGAACGCACAAAATCTCCCGGGAAAACGCTCTCCCCGGGAGATTTTTCGTTGCATTGTTTTTCAGTCTCTATTATAAGCCAAAACTTCCAGTCTCTTCATTGTTGATCACATAATAAGCTGCATTCTCTTCCGGTTTTACATATACTTTGATGTCCTTTAAGTCTGCTGCTTTTTTACCCATCTCTTTCCAGATCTCTTTTACTTTTGCGGTCAGATCTGCGGATGAGAATTCTTTTCCCGCATACTGCAGATATACTTCTTCTGTCACTACAGCCGCTTTCTTTGTTGTCGTTCTCTTTGCCGGTGTTTTTCTTGCGGTTGTCTTCTTCGCAGGTGCTTTCTTTGCAGTTTCAGTTGTCTTTGCTTCTGCTGCTTTCGCGGTAGTTTTAGCTGCTTTTGCTTCTTCAGCTTTCACTTCGACTTTTGCTGTCTCCGCTTTCACTGTTTTTGTCTCTTCAGCTTTTACTTCCTTTGTTTCAACTGCCGGTTTTGCTGCTTTCGTAACTGTTTTCTTAACTGCCATATTCATAATCCTCCTCAAAATCACACTCAAGTTAACGTTACCGTTTCCTTCGTTACCGGCCATCTGCTTCACAGAATATCTTCTGTAAGTAATAGCCAACTACAGCAGTTAGTTTACCCCATCTTTCCACATTTTGCAAGTTTTTCTTCAAAAACACAGCTTACAGGCCCGGATCTTCTATCTGTCTTCCGGCATATTCTTCCAGTTTTTCTTTCAGCAGACGATGCTGTGGAAGTTCCAGTGTACCATCCAGTGACAGGATATATCCGGCTGCATCACTGGCTTTTTTCAGGATCGATGCATCCCGGAAGATATCAGCGATCTCAAAGTTTAAATCTCCGCTCTGACGTACACCAAACAGATCACCCGGCCCCCGCAGTTTCAGATCTTCCTGCGCAATATAGAAACCATCATTTGACTTATTCAGGATCTGAAGCCTCTTTGATTTTTCCGCCTGATTTTTGCCATGAATAAAAATACAATACGACTGCCACTGTCCACGCCCTACACGGCCGCGCAGCTGATGCAACTGTGCAAGACCAAACCGTTCGGCATTTTCTACCATCATCACCGTGGCATTGGGCACATTGACACCAACTTCCACAACGGTCGTGGAAACCAGCACCTGGATCCTGTTCTCACTGAACGCTTCCATGATCTCATTCTTTTCTTTCGGTTTCATCTTTCCGTGAAGAATCCCAACAGTGACAGAAGATGAAAGTTCATGGCGCAGCCGTTCGGCATAATCGATGACGTTTTCTCCGTCCATTCCCTCACTCTCTTCCACCATCGGACAGATCACATAAACCTGATGACCTTCCTGCACCTGTTTTTCGATAAAGCGGTAAGCCTTGTTCCGATAATTCGTGTCCACAACACAATTTTTTATTGGCAGTCTCTGCGCAGGCAGTTCATCGATGATTGAGATATCCAGATCTCCATAAAGAATAATGCCGAGAGTTCGTGGAATCGGAGTAGCACTCATAACCAGAATATTCGGTTTATGTCCTTTGGATGAAAATTCTTCTCTCTGACGTACACCAAATCGATGCTGTTCATCCGTGATAACCAGACCCAGACTTTCATATGTGACCTTTTCCTGAATCAACGCATGTGTTCCTACAATCATCCTTGTCGCTCCGGATGCGATTGCTTCATAGATCTGACGCTTTTCTTTTGCTGTATTGGATCCTGTCAGAAGCACCGGCCGATATTGTTCCAGCAGCTCATTTTCTTCCAGAAGCTTTGTCAGAGCTTCATAATGCTGTCTGGCGAGCACTTCTGTGGGGACCATGATGGCGCTCTGATAGCCATTTTCTGCTGTCATGATCATCGCAAGGAATGCCACGATAGTCTTACCGCTGCCCACGTCTCCCTGTACCAGACGGGTCATCAGTTTTTCCCCCCGCAGATCCTGTTCAATCTCATACCAGACATTCTTCTGTGCCCCGGTCAGCTGATATGGCAGATTTTCCATCACTTCCTCCGTCTTCCAGACTTCTTTCATCCGGTAATGGTTTTTATCCGCTGCGTTCTGTTCCTTTAGCTGTTTCAGACCCATAATAAAAAGTAAAAACTCATCAAATGCCAGTCGTTTTCTCGCTTCCAGATACTGTTCCTGACCGGATGGAAAATGAATCTGTACCGCCGCAAAATTATATTCTGCCAGTTCATACTCCAGACGAATCTCCTCCGGCAGATAATCCTGTGACAGATCCAGCTGTTCCAGAGCAGCCCTTACCATTTTTGTTACCATATTGTTGCTGAGACCTGCGGTAAGTGCATATTTGGGTTGCATACTGTTCAGTTTTTCTTCATACGCCGCCGGTGTGCAGACCTCAGGTTGTTCCATCACAGACAGATTTCCCTTTTTACTGATTTTTCCGCGAAAAACAAAAGTCATGCCCCGCCGCAGCTGATTACGAAGATAGGGCTGATTAAACCAAGTCACCCTGCATCGCCCGGTTGCATCGGCAATGGTTCCGGAGATTACAGTCAGATTCCGCACTTTTTTCATATCCAGCGATGATGTCAGTGTTGCTAGCACTGCACCAGTCTCCTGATCATTCAGGCTCTCCACGGTCACCGGCTCCCGGTAAATATCATAATCTCTTGGATAATACCGGAGAAGTTGCCCCACCGTAGAAATCCCCACTTTCTGAAATAATTTCTCTGTCTTTTCTCCCACACCTTTCAGTGTTCGGATAGATTCCTTTTCTTTCATCCTTCCCTCTCACCTCTCCGCAGATCCAATATTCCTGTTTTCTTCCCGATCAGATTTTTCTTTTCTTTCTCTGCTGACAGAAAAAGATGCTGAACTCTTAATACTGTCCAGCATCTTTTTCTATTTTCACCCTGTCTCACCGTCAGAACTTTAAACAGACATCCTTTTCAAACGTTCCATAAAACCGTACAGTTTTTATTCTACAGAAATAATACAGTAGTAGATTGGCTGACCTCCGCAATTTACTTCCACATCACAGTAATCATACTGTTCTTCCAGTTCTCCTGCCAGTTTCTCTGCCTCTTCTTCTGTAAAACCTTCTCCGTAATAGATGCTGATCAGTTCCGTCTCATCATCCACCATCTGTTCTACAGTTTCTTTTGCTACTGCTGCCACTTCTTTTCCGACAGCCAGCATACCATGATCTCCGATACCCATGATATCACCTTCATGGATCTCTTTATCATCAATATGAGTATCTCTTACCGCATATGTGATCTGACCGGTCTTTACGCGGGTAATTTCTTCTGTCATATCTTTTTCATTGTCTTCCACAGATTTTTCCGGTACATAATTGATCACTGCTGTAATACCCTGTGGTACAGTCTTGGTAGGAATAACAATGATATCTTTGTCTTTCGTCAGTGCTTTTGCCTGATTTGCTGCCAGAATAATATTTTTATTATTTGGCAGGATAAAGATATGCTCTGCATTCACTTTACTGATCGCATTCAGCATGTCTTCCGTACTCGGATTCATCGTCTGTCCACCCTCGATCAGGTAATCCACACCAAGATCGCGGAAAATCTGTCCGAAACCTTCGCCAATGGACACAGAAATAAATCCTACTTCTTTCTTCGGTGCTTTTGCTGCCTCTTCTGCCTGCTGTGCAGCAATTTTTTCCGCATCTTTAATCAGTTTTTCCTGATGTTCTTCACGCATGTTATCGATCTTGATTCTGGACAGAGAACCATAGGTAAGAGCACGCTGGATCGCCAGTCCCGGATCATTGGTATGTACGTGAATCTTAACCACTTCATCGTCAGCCACGCACACGATAGAATCACCCAGAGAGCTGAGATATGCCTTAAAGTCCACCTCATCTTCTGCAGTAAATTCTTTATTTAATACAATGATAAATTCCGTACAGTATCCAAACTTGATATCTGCTTCTGCCTGCGGAGTAATTTTTACAACTTTTGCACTTTCTCCTCCGTCAAAAGTCAGATCCACTTCTTTTCCCATAAACGCGTCAAAGGCACCTTCCAGGACAACCATCAGACCCTGTCCGCCGGAATCCACAACACCTGCTTCTTTCAGTACCGGCAGCATATCCGGAGTTTTCGCAAGAACTCTGCGTCCTTCTTCCAGTACATCTTCCAGGAATGTCTGCAGATCTTCCGCATCCTCAGCCAGTTCCAGTGCCTTGTCTGCAACACCTCTTGCTACAGTAAGGATTGTTCCTTCTTTGGGTTTCATAACTGCCTTGTATGCAGTCTCCACGCCTTTATCTACGGCACGTGCCAGTGCTACAGCATCCAGTTCCTCCAGATCACGGATTCCTTTGGTAAATCCACGAAGAAGCTGAGAAAGAATAACACCGGAGTTTCCTCTTGCACCACGTAAAGATCCTGAGGAAATAGCCTTTGCCAGGGATGTCATCTGTACATCTTCCAGATTATTGACTTCTTTTACCGCTGACATGATCGTCAGAGTCATGTTGGTTCCAGTATCACCATCCGGTACCGGAAACACGTTTAACTCATTGATCCACTCTTTTTTCACTTCCAGATTCTTAGCTCCTGCCAGAAACATCCTGGCAAGCAGTTTGGCATCTATTGTATTCATCGCTTTCTAAAGCTCCTCCTTCATTAATCAATTACGCGAACGCCTTCTACCAGAATATTGATGTTTTCCACTTCAATACCGGTAAACGCTTCCACTTTATATTTTACATTGGCAATCAGGTTGTCAGAAACCGCACGGATACTTACTCCGTAAGCTACAATGACATGGAAATCCAGGGAAATCTTATTTTCATTTAATGTAACATTGATTCCATGTTTCAGACTGTCTTTCTTCAAGAGTTTTACCAGACCGTCTTTCATATTTACTGCAGCCATACCTACAATACCAAAACACTCCACAGCCACACTGCCTGCATAAGTGGCGATCACATCTGTGTTGATGGTAATTTCTCCCATTCCCGTGTTCATACGCCCTTTCATAGGTCAACCTCCATTCCCGGTTATTGTTCTGTCCGTCTTCTTCATTCCCCGGTTCCTCCCGGTATTGCTGTGCTGACGTATTTTATTTGTTTACAATAACCTGCTCTTTTCTCATTTTATAGCGCTGCTGTTCACTCCGTTCTCAACAACTTTATAACTCATTTTGGGGTGGAAATTCCCTCGCTGATGAATTATACTGTATGTATTATAACCTGTTTTTGTAGAAAAAGAAATATAATTTTTGAAAAATTTATATTTTTGCTTGCAAAATGATAATTCTTCTGTTAGAATATCTAGTGTTGCGAATCTATGATTACGAACGATTACGATAAATAGTGTTAAGGAGGTGCAGTCATGGCAAAGTGTGCGATCTGTGAAAAAGGTGCTCATTTCGGAAACAACGTGAGCCATTCCCATAGAAGATCTAGCAAAATGTGGAAATCCAATGTAAAATCTGTAAAGGTTAAGGTAGACGGTGGAGCTAAGAAAATGTACGTTTGTACTTCTTGCCTGAGATCCGGCAAAGTTGAAAGAGCATAATATTTGCATCCCTTAACTTGAGAAAAAGACCTGGAGGCTGACGCTTTCGGGTCTTTTTTTGTCTGTACACAAAAAGTATACACAAAAGAAGCGTTTTCCATGCGGCCGCACGGAAAACGCTTCTGTCTATTCAAACCTGTTAGTATAGTAAGATCTCTTTTGATGATCTTATCATACCATACACTTCTGACGAATCTTTCTTCTTTTTTCTTAACTTTTCCTTAAAATCTCTCAGGCAGCTCCGTCCGTCTCTGTCATTGCCTGGTCATCCTGTGAATCAGCGGCCGTATCTGCTGCAGATCCCTGTTCTCCTGCCTGTATACGATTATAGACAGCTTTTGCATCCTCGATATGGTATGGCTCGGTGGAAGGTCCTCCCGGGGCTCCTGCAGTCACCAGGATGTATTCTACATCATCTACTTTGGCAAGACTTGCCAGACACTGTCCTGCTTCGCCGGTATATCCGGTCTTACCGCCTTCGATCTCTCCGCCATTTACCTCCGGAGAATCCATCTTCTTGAACATCGTACTCAGAAAATGCAGACCTTCCGGTGCGGATGCTGTAGCACTTGTCGTATATTCTGAGGTGCAGTAGATCTGTCGGAATGTATCATTCTGCAGTGCGTAACTTAACAGCTTGGTCAGATCACGCACTGTTGTATAATGATTTTCATCATGCAGTCCGGTACAGGTTACAAAATGTGTACTGTCCATGCCAAGTTCTGCCGCTTTTTCATTCATCTTTGCCACAAAGTTTTCCTCAGATCCAAACAGATGCTGAGCCAGTCCCACACAGCACTCCGCGCCGGAAGGAAGCATCACACCATAAAGGATATCGATTGCCTTTACCTCATCTCCAGCTCCGAAGCCTGCCAGAGAAGCTCCTTCGGTATACAACCGGTCATAAGTATCCCTGTCGATCGTGATCGTCTCATTCTGATCCGACAGATTTTCCAGACCGACAACTGCTGTCATGATCTTCGTCATGGATGCCGGATAAATCTTTGCATCTGCATCTTTTTCTGCCACCACTTTACCGTCAGAAAGTCTTACCAGAATCCCGGACCGGCTGTTGATATCGCTGATGTCGACCGATGGTACCGGCTCTGGCGTCGGTGTCGGTTCGGCCGTCGGCGCCTCAGTGGCCTCCGCAGACGGTACGGCTTCAACCTCATCTCCCTCTGCTTTTGATGTTCCGCATCCTTTAGAACCGAGCAGAAGCAGGATCACAGTAAACACAACCGCCACAAGCAGTAATCCACCGCCAAACATCATTCTCTGTCTCCGTCTTCTCTGACGCATTCTTTCCTTTTTTGTCATTCTCTTTTTCGCCATAGTCTTTTCCATGCCAAAAAGCATGCCCTCCGTAAATTCTTATGATAAACCTGTCAATCCGTCTGTACCTTCTCATCACTTTCAAAACTGTAGGTTTCTGATTTTTTATCGGCAGAATGATCTGTCTGTTTCGATTTTTCTGTCTTTGTTTCTTCTTTCCTGCTGTTCTTCTCTGACATATAATCTTCGTATACCCAAGCTTCCTGACCCTGATAGCGGATCTTTACCCAGCCGCCGTCCTCACCAAGTTTTTCTACCTGATCTCCCTTGGCAAGTTCACCGATCACACGGCTCTGACTGCTTGCCGCATCACGGACGTTGACCGGAGAGGTGCAGGTGATCATATGACCGCTTTTCTCTTTCTTTTCTATTCCGGACGGTGTCGGTGTTGGTGTCGTCGTCGTTGTATGACTTGGTTCCGGTGTCCCGGAAGGCATCGTCACTCTCTTTTTATCCGTCCTATCACTGCCTTTTGTGGTATTCTTTTTTGTGTCTTTCTCTTTTTCGTCATTTCCGGAAGTTATTTTACTGTCTGCCGTTTCCAGATCCGTACTGTCATCATCTTTTACCTCCGGTGTCTCTCCCTCAAGATCTACTTTCGGTCCGTCATCCTTCTCCACTTTTGTCGTTCCGACAGCCAGTATATCACAGACCACATCCCAGGTTTTGCAGCCGGACAGTCCCATGACTCCCGCCAGCATAAGCGCCAGCAACACTGTTTTTTTCTTCACACTCATAACCCTCTTTGTCTCTTATTTATTATTTTATTGTAACTGTTCAGTACCTTCACAGTTACGAGCCAAAATGCATTGAAAATCACCTTCAGTGATGGCATTTTGGCTTGCATGTCTCAGTGTTTTGGCATATTCATGCCAAAACATTTCGCGGGACAGTGACTACTGAATAGTTACATTTATTTACTGATAATACTTCCTACATTTTTTATTAATACCGAGATTGTTCCGTCCGGATTCGTGATAAAATCAACTTTATCTTTATTCTGATACTGTTCCATCGGGATACGGATCTCGATACCGGTATCGGTGATCAGATTCTGTTTTCCGTATTTTCTGGTCGTCGCCGGATTCTGTGGTTCCACTTCCGTCTCCGTCAGATGGTATTTTTCCAGCTTTTCAATCACCTGTTCCTTCATCTCTTCCTGTTCTTTGAAAATCTTATCGATCAGTACCGGCACGGCAAAGCCCCCATCTTCTTCCAGTGCCTGATTGATGATACTTTTTGTCTCCATCTGCACCTCAAACTGCTCGGACTCATGATAAAACTTTTTCTGCACATCGTCCACTGCTTTTGCCACGATCGCCAGTTTGGATTTTGGTGACAAAGAACCGTGGCACTGTAAAAACAGCTGAGAAAAATAATTTGTTTTTACTCCGTTGACATCATATTTTTTCTCGATGATCTTCAGATTTTTATCTGTCATATCAATCAGTGCCGCCTCTGCCAGTTTCTGATTTTCTCCCGGCAGGATCGCCTTCTGTTTGATGACAGAATTGCTGTTTCCCCATGGATCCGAGTCCGTCATGTGGGTATAATACGTTTTATAGTTCATCTTTAACAGGGCCAGAAAATGCTGCTGTTCCACCTCATATTCTACCACCAGAAGATCCGCCGGCGGAATGTCAATATTTTTATTCATAACACCGTAAAGCAGTTCCCCCAGTTTCTGACTGACCGGGATAAAGTTTTCTTCGTTGTACGCTTCCAGTTCTGCCTGTACCTTAGAATCTTCATCAAAAGAACATTTTTTCATATCATCGCTCTCTAACAGCCGGAAAATATGCGCCCGCAGAAAATCCCCGAAATCTGATCCAAAATCAATCACCTGATCAGACAGAACCGGCATCCCCATCGTAGAATCCATAATATGTATGATCACCTGTCGTAACCGAATATCTTCTTTTTGCATCTTTCCCTCCTAGTTCAGCCGGATATTCTTCAGTGCATCGGCAAATGCGGAATTCACCGGTTCTTTTGCCTCTTTCTGCTGTTTCTTCATATACGCATGCACATCCCGTTTGGATACACCTCCGCCCTCTTTTTTCCGTCGCTCCTGGAATTTGGAAAGGCGTTCTTTGTGTCCGCAGGAGCAGACAAACATACTGTCGTCCCCTTTTCCGATCATTTCCATCCGTTTGTGGCAGATCGGGCATCTGGCGTTCGTTGTCCGGGATACAGTTTCCCGGTATCCGCAGGCACGATCCTGGCACACCAGAAGTTTCGCATTCTTTCCATTGACGGCAAGTAATCGTTTCCCGCAGTTCGGACATTTTTTATTTGTCATGTTTTCATGGCGGAAGGTTCCCTCTTCCCTGCGGATCTCCTGCAGCAGCTCTTTTGTATAGCCGCAGATCTCATTCATAAATACACGGTCATCCAGCTCTCCTTTTGCGATTTTTGAAAGCTTCATCTCCCACTCTGCAGTCAGTTCCGGCTTTTTCAGATCCTCCGGCACTAACTCCAGAAGCTGTTTTGCCTTAGATGTAATATGAATCTCATTTCCTTTCTTTTCCAGCAAAAAGGTGTGAAACAATTTTTCAATAATATCCGCTCTCGTGGCAACCGTTCCCAGCCCTCCGGTTTCTCCTATGGTTTTTACCATCTCACGGTCTTTGTTCTCCATGTATTTTACCGGATTTTCCATTGCCGAAAGCAGTGTTGCCTCAGTAAATCGTGGCGGCGGCGTGGTTTTTCCTTCCCGGATATCCACCTGCACCTGCTTAAACTCCATACCCTGACCGATTTTCGGAAGGGTCTGATCTTTCATATCACGGGAGGACTCATCCTCATCCTCACAGTTCATCTCCTGTACCTGACGGAATCCTTCGTCTATCATGACTTTTCCTCTGGCAACGAACTGTTCTCTTCCACTCTCTGCATAAATAACTGTCTCTTCGTATCTGCACGGCGGACAGAACGCACTTAAAAAGCGGCGCACCACAAGATCATAGATTTTTCGTTCCTCATTTGTCATATGTGTCAGATCCACAAACTGTTCTGTCGGGATGATAGCATGATGATCGGATACTTTTTTATTGTCCACAAAAGACCATTTTTTCGTCTCCGGGTGCTGTGCTTTTACTGTCAGTGCCATCTTCCGGTACGGACCGACCGCACAGGCATCCAGACGCTCGGATAAGGTTCCGACGACATCCGAAGTCAGATATCGGGAGTCTGTTCTTGGATAAGTAAGTACTTTATGATTTTCATAGAGACGCTGCATAATATTCAGAGTTTCCTTTGCAGACAATCCAAACCGTTTGTTCGCATCCCTCTGCAGTTCGGTCAGATCATAAAGCAGCGGTGGATAAACTTTTTTCTCTTTCTTTTCTGTCTTTCTGATGATCAGACTGTGCTTCTCACATTCCTTTTTTATCTCCTGGGCACGCTCCTTCTGATAGGTACGAAGGCTGCCTGTTTTTCCTTCTTTCCAGGTAAAAGTAATACCGTCTGCTTTTGCTGTGATCATATAATAACTTTCCGGTACAAACCGTCGAATCTCATTTTCTCTCGCCTGGATCATCGCAAGCGTAGGAGTCTGTACCCGACCACAGGATAACTGTGCGTTATATTTACAGGTCAGTGCTCTGGTGGCGTTGATTCCGACCAGCCAGTCCGCTTCCGCACGGGACACCGCCGCCCGGTATAAGGGGTCGTACTCTTTGCTGTTTTTCAGATGGGCAAACCCATCCCGGATCGCCTTGTCTGTTACGGAAGACACCCACAGTCTCCGGCACGGTTTCTGGTTTCTTGCTTCTTTTAAGATCCAGCGTGCCACCAGTTCTCCCTCTCTTCCGGCATCCGTCGCGATCACGATTTCTTTGACATCCTGTCGCTGTACCAGTTTTTTCACTGTCTGGAACTGTTTTGCCGTCTGTCGGATCACTTCCGTTTCCAGTTTTTTCGGCATAATCGGAAGTTCTTCCATCTTCCATTCTTTATATTTTTTATCGTATCCTTCCGGGTCTTTTAAGGTTACCAGATGTCCCAGTCCCCAGGTAACGATATAATCCTTTCCTTCCAAAAAACCGTTTCCCTGCGGAGTACAGTGAAGCACCCGGCCAATGTCCCTTCCCACAGAAGGTTTTTCTGCCAATACTAAGGTTTTCATTTTTATCCTCATTTCTGTCTGTTCCGACATCCTTCTTATTCTTTATTTTTCACTCTGGCATTATAGCATACTCTTTCACATATTTCAAAGTCCAACCCCGGTTCCGGTATCCTCTCATTCCCTTCTGATTTTAACAAGTTTTCCTGTTTTTTCAAAAAATTTCATGAAAATGCACAAAAAGTCTTGCCTTTTCCATACAAATCATATATAATATCTTTTGTATTGATTCACAGGCTGAAATAGCTCAGTTGGTAGAGCACTTCACTCGTAATGAAGGGGTCGTGGGTTCAAGTCCCATTTTCAGCTTTTCAGAAACGTTCGCCATTTATTTTCAGGTGGTGGGCGTTTTTTCGTTATCTACCTGCTGAACAGTCACTGACTTTTAAGAAAAGGTGATGGAACTTCTCTGTTCCACCACCTTTTCTTTTGCTATATCTTCTCTTATTTCTTTTACAGTTTTCGGAATGCATACAGAGAACGTTCTACCTTCTCCGTCTCGATGCAGTAAGCCATACGGAAATATCCCGGGCAGCCGAAGGTATCACCGGGCACTAACAGCAGATCCTGTTTCATTGCTCTCTTACAGAATGCAACCGCATCCGGTTCCGGAGCTTTCGGGAACATGTAGAAGGTTCCGCCCGGGCGTACGATCTCAAATCCCATACCAGTCAGGGCATCATAAAGAATATTTGCATTTTTCTCATATACTGACAGGTCTGCGGTATCGTACAGACAATCAGCCACTGCAAGCTGGATCAGGGATGCCGGGCAATTATGCCCGATACCACGGGAAATCTGTCCGCACATATCTACAATGGTTTCCGCCTCATTACAGCTCGGTGACACTGCCACATAACCGATTCTCTCTCCAGGAAGGGACAGCGATTTGCTGAAGGAGTAACAGGTGATGGTATTCGGATAATACTTCGCGATAAACGGTGCATCCACACCCTCAAAAACAATCTCACGGTACGGCTCATCTGAGATCAGATATATCTCATGACCGTATTCTGCTGCTTTTTTCTCCATGATCCGCGCCAGTTCTCTGACTGTATCGGTGGTGTATACAATACCGGACGGATTATTCGGCGTATTGATCAGAACTGCGGTAACATCGTTTGTCAGCATGGTCTCGAATTTTTCAAAGTCAATCTGGAATCCTTTCAGATCCGGCGGAACAACTTTCAGTTTTGCTCCTGTCAGATTGACATACGGGTTGTATTCCGGAAAAAACGGTGCGAAAGTAAGGATGGAATCTCCCGGAACAGTTACTGCACGGAATGCATGTGCCAGAGCTGCTGCCGCACCGGAGCACATGAAAATATGTTCTTTTTTATATGGCAGACCGAAACGTTTTTCCAGAGATACCGCTACCGCCTCACGCACACTGTCGATACCGAGGCTCGGGCTGTATCCATGAAGGGCTACCGGGCTTTCCGTCTCCAGCAGTTCGATCATTTTCTTTGTAAATTTTTCCGGAACCGGCACAGACGGATTACCGAGACTGTAGTCAAATACATTCTCTTTTCCGATCTCTTTTGCCCGTTCGGTTCCGTAAGTAAACATCTCACGGATTACGGATTTTGCTCCTAACATCTTTTTATATTCCTGTGCAATCATAGTTGGTCTCCTTACTTTCTGTCCAGGTTTCCAATCCTTTTTTCTTATCGTTCAGAAACCTGCTTTTCCTTATGCTTAATATACAATTACCGGTGTTCCCACCGATACTGTCTCGTAGATAGTTTTTGCAGCTTCCAGCGGAGTATTGATACATCCGTGGGAGCCATTGGTTTTATATATATCACCACCAAAATTATTACCACGACTCGCCAGATCATGAATACCGACGCCACCGTTAAATGGCATCCAGTAATGAACGAAAGCCGTATATTCCGGTTGCCCGTTCGCATCTTTTGGCCCCTTCATGGTGTATTCTGTGGTCTTCCAGAAGATTGGCCAGCAACCGTTTTTCGGAGTGGCTCTTCCTTCTTTTGATATATCACCGGTAACCACCGGAGTCTCCACCACAAGTTGTCCGTTTTTGTAGCACCACATTGTCTGCCTGTCGATGCTGATTTCTACATAGACATCGCCAAGATCGTTATCACTTGTTCCTTTTGCCTTATGGCTGTAAGAAAGTTCCATCTCCTGCTCTTTTCCTTCAGCCAGTGCCGTTTTCAGGTTTTCCAGGGATTTTTCCCGGTCTACCTGCCAGCCGTATCTGTTGGTTGCCAGTGTGATCTGTGCACCGTCGTGAGTTGTAAATTTTCTGGACTTTCCATAGGTATCAGTCTGATCCGCAAGTTGCTCAATAAACGCCTTTTCCTTCGATTCATCAATAGAATAATTGCCGTTTTCGTCCTGTACAAGCCAGGATTTTAACACCTCATGATCAATCGTGGATACGGTACCTTTCACTGTATAAGTCAGTTTTGCATCGGTCAGCGAATTCAGCGTATTCATCTGTTCGTTCAGAGATTCATCATTTTGATACACTGCCGGTTTCAGATAACAGTCCTGATCCACCAGAGAAAGTTCTGTCGTGCCATTTTGTATGGCATCCTGTACCAGAGAAATAACTTTTTCTTCATCCACCGCATTACCTTCCACCTCAGGGGCTATCCTATACCCATCTGCAGTTTCCTGTAGTGCCGCATCCCGGGGCTGTACCATATTTGCCTCGCTCATAAACGGAAGGCTTTTTATAATCGGTTCCACCGCATCTTCTTCGTAGGTGGTATTCGCCGATACTTCATACTTACCTCCCCGGAACGCATGGAGAATCCACTCCAGTGGTTTCTGATCTGTCAGTAACTGATCCACACCATTGTCATCCACATACGTCAGATGAAACTGTGGTCCGGTAACAGTATATGTTTCCCCTTCTTTCGTGGTGATGTTCAGTGTATATTCACTGATTTTTTCCTGCAGAAGCTCCTTTACTTCCGAAGCTGTCTTATCGCTGCAGTCCTGTCCGTTGATCCACGTATCTTTATAAAAATGGATTTTGTAATAATTACTTCTCCATATATACGCTGCTGCCACTCCAAGCAACAGGATCAGGCAAAGATACACGCTGATGATTACTTTTTTCTGTTTCTTCTTTTTTCTTTTTTTACCCTTCTTTTGTGCCATGATTCCCCTTTATTCTTTTACTCCCTTTCTGTATACACACCGCGCTCTGTCTGCGTTTTGCAAGTATATCCTTTTTCTGGATAATTATATACCATTTGTCGAGGAATACAATTTCAATTCTCTTAATATTTTTTTACACTTTGTAAACTCTTTATATTTTCCTTTCACCGGTGCATATGCACATCCATCTGCGGATACGGAATCCGAATGCCCCTCTTATCAAATTCCAGTTTGATCTGTTCATTCATACGCCACTTGGTATTCCAGAATTCTTCTGTTTTTACCCAGGCACGAAGCCCTAAGATCACTGCACTGTCCCCCAGTTCATCCACAAAAATCTGAGTTTCTTCCCGATCCATAAGTTCCGGATCTTTTTCGATCAGTTCCCGGAGAATCTGTTTTGCCAAAAGCAGGTCGGATTCATAGGAAATTCCCACTTTGATCTCCAGTCTTCTTTTTTCCATTGCCGTTACATTCGTGATACTGTCGTTTGTCAGCACAGAATTGGGGATCACGATCCGACGGCTGTCGATGGTCATCAGCGTAGTGTAGTACAGTTCGATCTTCTGTACCGTTCCCTCGGTCTTTTCCCCATTTTCGATGATGTAATCGCCAACGGAAAACGGGCGCAGGAACATGATGATCAGTCCGCCTGCAAAGTTGGATAAGCCACCCTGCAAAGCCAAACTGATCGCCACGCCGGCAGAACCTACAAGTGCAGCCACCGAAGTCTTGTCCACGCCAAGATTTCCGGCAATCGTCAGGATCAGGATCAGATGCAGCCCAATCTTAATTCCTGATAAAAGAAAGCTTTTTGCTGCCTCATCACTTCCGAATTTTACCAGATGTTTCCGCAGATTTTTGCAGAGCCATCCGATCAGTTTTGTTCCGATAAAATAAACGATCAGCGCCAGGATGACTTTCAGCACGAAATCAAGAAGTCCGTCCTGTGGAATACTCCCCTTCCACTGAGCCAGCGCCTTTATTGCATTCGTCATTCTGTCTTAGTCTCCTTTTTAGCTGTTACCGTCTTTTTCTCTTTTGGCTTCTTCGCAGCTTCTGCTTCTTTTGCTGTGCGTTTTTCTTTCTCTTCTGCACCTTTCTTCTCAGCCGTCTCCAGCTTCTGCTGGATGACTTTACGAAGTCCTTCTTTTTTCTCAGTTGCAGACAGCATCTTTCTTTCTGCTTTTCCGGCTGTCTTTTTCGCTGTTTTTGCCGTTCTGTTGGTAGATGTCTTTGCTGCTGTTTTTGTAAAGCTGTAAATTGCTACGCTTAACGGTGCAACTTTTACTTTGATCGTATACGGACGATCATCCGTCTCTTCTTTCTTCGCAATCTTTACACGTGGATTGACCACACCGGTTCCACCGTATTCCTTTGCATCACTGTTCAGGATTTCTTTATATTTTCCTGCATACGGGACACCTACCAGTTCCTCCTCATAAGCAACATCCGAGAAATTACAAATAACAACCAGTGTATCTTCCTGTTTTTTGGACTTTCGAAGAAAAGTCACCATACTCTTTTCCCATTCCACGCAGTTGATCCATTCAAATCCATCGGGATCATAGTCCAGTTTCCACAGTGCCGGATGCGTCTTATAAAGCTGAATCAGGGCTTTCGTATAGTTCTGCATCTGTCTGTGTGCCGGTTTTTCCAGGTCTTCCCAGTCAAGAGCTTTATTTTCTGCCCATTCATGTACCTGACCATATTCCTGTCCCATAAACAGAAGTTTTTTACCCGGATGTGTCATAAAAAAGCCATACGCCGCACGCAGATTTGCGAACTTTTTATCCTCGATTCCAGGCATCTTCTCCAATAGCGATCCTTTCTGGTGTACCACTTCATCATGGGATAAGCTCAACATGAACCGTTCACTGTAAGCATAAACCATACTGAATGTCAGTTCGTTATGGTGTGCACCACGAAAATACGGATCATTACTCATATAGCCGACGAAATCATTCATCCATCCCATATTCCATTTGTAATCAAATCCCAGACCATCTTCCGTGTCCACACTTCCTGTCACTCTCGGCCATGCTGTGGACTCTTCTGCTATCAGAAGAGCATCCGGATGTTTCTTTTTAAAGATAGAATTCAGATGTTTTAACAATTCCACAGCATCCAGATTTTCATTGCCGCCGTAGATGTTTGCAACCCATTCCCCATCGTTCTTTCCATAGTCCAGATACAACATGGAAGCCACTGCATCAAAGCGGATACCGTCTGCATGGAATTTTTCTGTCCAGAACAGTGCGTTGGCAATCAGGAAGTTTTTCACCTGCGGTCTTCCATAATTGTAGATCAGTGTGCCCCAGTGTGGATGATACCCCTGTCTCGGATCGAGATGCTCATACAGACAGGTTCCGTCAAAGTTGGCAAGTCCGAAGGTATCCCGTGGGAAATGCGCCGGTACCCAGTCCAGAATCACACCGATACCCGCCTGATGGAGCGTATCCACAAAATACATAAAATCTTCCGGTGAGCCGTAGCGGCTGGTCGGTGCATAATAGCCGGTCACCTGATAGCCCCAGGAGGCATCAAACGGATGTTCCATCACCGGCATCAGTTCCACATGTGTATATCCCATCTCTTTGACATAAGCCACGATCATCGGTGCAAGTTCCCGGTAATTATAGAATTCTCTTCCGTCTTCCGGTTTTTTCCAGGATGCCAGATGCATCTCATAGACGAACATCGGGGCATCCTCTGTCTGAATCTTTTTTCGTTCCTTCATCCATGTCTGATCTTTCCAGACATACTGTGTAAGATCTGCCACCACCGAAGCAGTTGCCGGGCGAAGTTCTGCCTGGTTTGCATAAGGATCGGCTTTCAGGTAAGTCAGACCGTCTTTTAATTTTAGTTCATACTTATACAGAGACCCTACCGGAATCTGTGGGATAAACAGCTCATAGATTCCCGATACCGAAAGGCGCTGCATCTGGTATACTCTGCCATCCCAGTGGTTAAAATCTCCAACCACACTGACACGGGCCGCATTCGGTGCCCAGACTGCAAAATACACACCATCCACACCATTGACAGTCATCGGATGTGCACCCAGTTTTTCGTAAATATCATAGCAGATACCATTGATAAACTTCTGTTCTTCTTCCAGTGTGATCTGACAGGGAAACGCATATGCATCATAGCATTCGATCTGTTCCCCCTCCTGCTCCACCAGATAGGTATACTCCGGAATCTTTCTCCCGCTCAGTAATACAGCAAAATATCCTGCATCGTCCTCTTTACTCATCGGATACTCTCTGCCGTCTTTTGTCATTTTCACTGTTACTTTGTCCGCCCCCGGAAAAAAGCACTGTATCAGCACTCCGTCACCGGTTACATGTGGTCCGAGGATCTCTCTCGGCGCATATTCTTCAGAATATACAACTGCCTCAATTTCCGGCCAATCCATCAATTCATATAATTTGTCAGACATAAACCCCTACCTCCTGCGATTTCGTAACCGTTCAGTACCTTCACAGTTACAAGCCAAATGCGTTTTAACTGTATGTCTCGGGATTTTGGCATATTCAGGTCAAACGCCTTCCGGCATACTGCCTACTGAATAGTTACAATTTTTTTATATATTATATTTATCATACCATTTTCATACTCGAAATACAATCGTAAGAAGAAGTAACCGAAATATATATTACACTGAATCTTAAATTCAAATCTTCCTCGTGAAAAGAGAGCCGTTTTGCCCTTTCGGATGTAACGACTCTCCTTTCTTCTTCCTGCGCTAGAGCGTGTCTGAAAAAGGCTTTTCGTGAGCTGCGAGACCCAGTTTGTGGGAGATTTTATCCGAATGAGGGCGGCGTAGCGGGCTACGGCAACCGAATGAGGGTAAAATATACCGCAAAGTGGGGCTTGCAGATTGCGGAAATGATTTTTCAGGCACGCTCCAGCACGTTTTATTTTCTATTTATTTTATTATCCTTACTTTCAGAACGCCCTCGATCTCGTCTAATTTGTCGATGATCTCCTGTGTTGCCGGCGTCTCCAGATCGATCAGAGTATATGCATAATCCCCTTTGCTCTTGTTGGTCATATCAGAGATATTCATACCTGCTCCACCCAGGACTGTTGCGAACTGGCTGATCATGTTTACTACATTTTTATGGTTGATGGCGATTCTTCCGGCCACACCACAGATACCCATATCGCAGTTTGGATAGTTGACAGAATTATGGATATTACCATTTTCCAGATAATCTCTCAGTTCTTTGACTGCCATGCATGCACAGTTGTCTTCGGATTCAGCTGTGGATGCTCCCAGATGTGGTGTTACCAGTGTATTTTTTGCGCCTGCAACGGTGGGGTTTGCAAAATCTGTGACATATTTTTTCACTTTTCCTGTTTCCAGCGCGTCTATCAGAGCAGTTTCATCCACCAGAAGGTCTCTGGAGAAGTTTAACAGAACCACACCGTCTTTCATCATTGCGATGCTGTCTTTGCTGATCATGCCCTTTGTGCTGTCAAGAAGCGGCACATGAAGGGTAATGTAATCACACTCTTTGAAAATATCTTCCACGTTGGCGATATGTTTGATCTCTCTGGAAAGCTTCCATGCGGTATCCACAGAAATATATGGATCATATCCGTATACTTCCATACCAAGATAAATCGCAGTGTTGGCAACCATGGCTCCGATGGCTCCCAGACCGATGACACCGAGTTTCTTTCCTTTGATCTCGCAGCCGGCAAACTGTTTTTTCTGTTTTTCTGCCAGTTTTCCAACATTTTCGTTATCTTTTTCCTGTTTTACCCATTCCACACCGCCTACGATATCACGGGATGCAAGGAGCATGCCGGCGATTACCATTTCTTTGACACCGTTTGCGTTAGCTCCCGGTGTATTGAATACGACGATACCCTGCTCTGCACAATCCTGTAACGGAATGTTGTTGACACCGGCTCCGGCACGGGCAATAGCCTGAATGTTTTCCGGTAATTTCATCTCATGCATCGAAGCACTTCTTACCAGGATCGCATCGGCTTTTTCTATTTCTTCGGTTTTTGTGTAATCATTTGTAAATCCATCCAGTCCCACTTTGGAGATCGGATTCAGACATTGATACTGAAACATCTTACAGATTCTCCTTCTCAAATTTTTTCATGAACTCCACTAATTTTTCCACACCTTCAATCGGCATAGCATTGTAGATACTTGCCCGCATACCACCGACAGTTCTGTGTCCTTTCAGATTCTCCAGACCTGCTTCTTTCGCTTCTTTTACAAACTTTGCATCCAGATCCGGGTCTCCTGTTACGAAAGGAACGTTCATCAGAGAACGGGAAGCTTTTTCTACGGTTCCCTTGAACAGTTTACTTTCATCCAGATAATCATACAGGATCTTGGCTTTCTTTTCATTGCGCTCTTTCATTGCTTCCAGACCGCCCTGTTTTTTCAGCCATTTGAATACTTTACCACAGATGTAGATGCAGTAACAGTTTGGTGTATTATAAAGAGAATTTGCATCAGCATGTGTCTTATATTTCATCATGGTCGGAGTTCCCGGCAATACATCGTCTGTAATCAGGTCATCTCTTACGATTGCGATGACCATACCGGCCGGTCCGATATTTTTCTGTACACCACCGTAGATGATTGCATATTTGCTTACATCTACCGGTTCAGACAGGAAACAGGAGGAAACATCTGCCACCAGATCTTTTCCTTTGGTATTTGGCAGTTCTTTGAATTTTGTTCCATAGATCGTGTTATTCTCACAGATGTATACATAATCTGCATCTTCGCTGATCGGAAGATCAGAACAGTCCGGGATATAAGAGAATGTCTTGTCTTCGGAAGTGGCAATCTTGTTTGCTTTTCCGTACTTCTGTGCTTCCTGCCATGCTTTCTTTGCCCACTGACCAGTTACGATATAATCGGCAACCTTGTTTTTCATCAGGTTCATCGGGATCATGGCAAACTGCAGAGATGCTCCGCCCTGAAGGAATAACACTTTATAGTTATCCGGGATGTGCATCAGGTCTCTCAGATCTTTTTCTGCTTCCTGAATAATCTGATCAAAAGCTTTGGAACGGTGACTCATCTCCATCACAGACATTCCTGTATCCTTATAATCTAACATCTCTGCCTGTGCTTCTTTCAGCACTTCTTCCGGCAGTACAGCAGGACCTGCTGAAAAATTGTAAACTCTACTCACCTTAGTTTCCTCCTCTTTCTCACATTTTCATAACTGTTCAGCACCTTCGCATATGCCAGCTAAACAGCTGTCCTTTTTCTTCTTTCCCGTTAGCACTTTAGTGTGCTAACATATGAAACACTATACACCTCTGATAAATTATTGTCAATATCAAAATTCTGTTAAATATATTTTTATAGCAATAAAGCAAACCAGATATATATTTTAATGTATCAGGTTTGCTTTATTTATTAATTCCTATTTTTCTTTCTTCGCAAGATCCTCAGCATCAAAGACTTCCTCGATCGGAGCTCCTGCAGGAACCATCGGGAATACTTTGTCATCACAGTCGATCTGGCAGTCCAGCACAACAGTTGTGTTCAGTGCGATTGCTTTTTCGATCGCCGGACCCACTTCTTCTTTTTTGGTCACACGGATGCCAACTGCACCCATGGATTCTGCAAATTTTACAAAATCTACTTTGTCATCCAGTATGGTGCTTGAATAACGGTGATCGTAGAACAGAGTCTGCCACTGACGCACCATGCCCAGTACGTGATTGTTAATAACGATCTCAATAAGCGGCAGGTTATTTCTTGCTGCCGTAGCAACTTCGTTCATGTTCATACGGAAGCATCCGTCACCTGCGATATTGACTACCACTTTGTCCGGACGACCGAATTTTGCACCGATTGCTGCTCCAAGACCATAACCCATGGTTCCCAGTCCGCCGGAAGTGATCAGAGTACGCGGTTCTTTGTATTTGTAATACTGGGCAGCCCACATCTGGTGCTGTCCCACATCGGTAACGACGATCGCATCACCCTTTGTCACACGATACAGTTCTTCGATGACATACGGTCCGGTCAGACCTTCCTGGTTATATTTCAGCGGATATTTTGCTTTCATATCTTCCACTTCTTTCACCCAGGCATCGTGATTCTTCGGATAGATCTTTTTGTTTAATTCTTTTAATACTTCTTTGACATCGCCGATGATACTGCAGTCTACTTTAATGTTTTTGTTGATCTCTGCGGCATCCACATCGATCTGGATGATCTTTGCATTCTGTGCAAATTTTGCAGTGTTACCGGTTACTCGGTCAGAAAAACGTGCTCCCACAGTGATCAGAAGATCACACTTTGTCACACCCAGGTTGGATGTTTTGGTTCCGTGCATACCAAGCATGCCGGTATACAGTTCGTCTTCTCCGGAAAATGCGCCTTTTCCCATCAGGGAATCCGTTACCGGAGAATTAATGGTGTGTGCAAATTTGCGCAGTTCTTCTGCCGCTCCGGAAGTGATCGCACCTCCGCCCACGAAAATGAATGGTTTTTCTGCCTCACTGATCAGTTTTGCTGCCTGATCTAGGTCAGATTCCATCATCTCGGCAGTATACGGAGCAATCGGTGTCGGCTCCTGATAAGTATATTCTGTAACAGCTGCTGTCACATCTTTTGTCACATCCACAAGTACCGGACCCGGTCTTCCGCTCTGTGCAATGGTAAATGCACGGCGGATCGCAGGTGCAAGGTCATGGATATCTTTTACGATCATACTATATTTGGTGATTGGCATAACAACGCCGGCAATATCAATCTCCTGGAAGCTGTCACGTCCGAGAAGCCCTGTTGCCACGTTAGCTGTGATCGCTACCATCGGGATAGAATCCATATGGGCTGTCGCGATACCGGTTACCAGATTGGTTGCTCCCGGACCGGAGGTTGCCATACATACACCTACTCTTCCGGTAGCACGGGCATATCCGTCAGCAGCATGGGAAGCACCCTGCTCATGAGATGTAAGTACATGGTGGATCTCATCACTGTGTTTATATAAAGCATCATAGACATTCAGGATCGTTCCTCCCGGATATCCGAATACGGTGTCTACGCCCTGTTCTTTCAGGCATTCAATAATAATTTCTGATCCTGTAAGCTGCATCAGTCTTTCCTCCTAAATTATTTCTTCGGTACTTCGAGAATGGCACCACGGTTACCACTAGTTACCATAGCTGCATAACGTGCCAGATATCCGGTCGTTACTTTCGGCTCACGCGGCTGCCAGTTTGCTTTTCTCTTTGCCAGTTCCTCGTCAGATACCAGCAGTTCCAGACTGGTTTCCGGAATATTAATACGGATCATGTCGCCTTCTTCTACCAGTGCGATTGGTCCGCCTACGGCTGCTTCCGGTGATACGTGTCCGATAGAAGCTCCTCTGGATGCTCCGGAGAATCGTCCGTCTGTGATCAGTGCTACGGAAGATCCCAGTCCCATACCTGCGATTGCGGAAGTCGGGTTCAGCATTTCTCTCATGCCGGGACCACCTTTTGGTCCTTCGTAACGGATCACAACAACATCACCCGCAACAATTTTTCCGCCTTTGATGGCTGCAATAGCATCTTCTTCGCATTCAAATACACGAGCCGGTCCTTCGTGTACCATCATTTCTTCGCAGACAGCACTGCGTTTTACAACACCACCGTCCGGTGCCAGATTACCTGTCAGAACAGCAAGTCCTCCGGTCTGGCTGTATGGATTGTCTAACGGACGGATAACTTCCGGATTCCGGTTAACGCAGTTTGCAATATTTTCTCCTACTGTTTTTCCGGTTACTGTCATGCAGTCCAGATTCAGCAGATTTTTCTTTGATAATTCATTCATGACAGCATACACACCGCCTGCTTCGTTCAGGTCTTCCATGTAAGTCGGTCCTGCCGGTGCCAGATGACACAGGTTTGGTGTTTTAGCACTTACTTCATTTGCCAGAGTGATATCGAAGTCAAATCCAATTTCATGTGCGATTGCAGGCAGATGCAGCATACTGTTAGTAGAACATCCCAGTGCCATATCTACAGTCAGTGCATTCATGACTGCTTCTTTTGTCATGATATCTCTCGGACGGATATTCTTTCTGTACATTTCCATAACCTGCATGCCGGCATGTTTTGCCAGTTTGATACGTTCGGAATATACAGCCGGGATGGTTCCGTTTCCACGAAGTCCCATACCCAGTACCTCAGTCAGGCAGTTCATACTGTTGGCTGTATACATACCGGAACAGGAACCGCAGGTCGGGCATACTTTATTTTCAAATTCTTCCACATCGTCCTCTGTCATAGTTCCGGCTGCGTAGGATCCTACTGCCTCGAACATACTGGACAGGCTTCGTTTCTGACCGTGTACATGACCTGCAAGCATCGGACCACCGCTGACAAATACGGTCGGTACGTTCAGTCTGGCTGCTGCCATCAGAAGTCCCGGTACATTTTTATCACAGTTTGGCACCATAACCAGTGCATCGAACTGATGGGCCATCGCCATCGCTTCTGTGGAATCAGCGATCAAATCACGGGTTACCAGGGAATATTTCATTCCGATATGTCCCATGGCGATACCGTCACAGACCGCAATCGCCGGAAACATGATCGGCGTACCGCCTGCCATGGCAACTCCCTGTTTTACTGCATTAACGATTTTATCCAGATTCATATGACCGGGAACGATCTCGTTATAAGAGCTTACGATACCGACTAACGGTCTCTCCATCTCTTCTTTTGTCATTCCCAGTGCGTTAAACAGGGACCGGTGAGGTGCCTGCTGCATTCCAGTTTTTACTGCATCACTTCTCATATTCGTTACGCTTCCTTTCTGTTTTCTCATTCAGTTTTAGTGAATCCGTTCTGCGATCAGGTCACCCATCTGTACGGTTCCTACCTGTGTGCATCCTTCAGACATAATATCTCCGGTACGGTATCCTTCTTTTAAGACTGCCTGAACAGCTGTTTCCACTGCATCTGCTTCTTTGTCCAGATTCAGGGAATAACGAAGTAACATTGCTGCGGACAGAATAGTTGCGATCGGGTTTGCAATTCCCTTCCCTGCGATGTCCGGTGCAGAACCGTGGCTTGGCTCATACAGTCCAAAGCTTGTCTCGTTCAGACTTGCGGAGGAAAGCATACCGATGGATCCGGTTACCATACTTGCCTCATCGGAAAGGATGTCTCCGAACATATTCTCTGTCAGAATGACATCAAACTGACCCGGGTTATGTACCAGCTGCATCGCACAGTTGTCTACAAGCATATGTTCCAGGGTTACTTCCGGATAGTCTTTTGCTACTTCCTCTACGATTTTTCTCCACAGACGGGAGGAATCCAGTACGTTTGCTTTGTCTACGCTTGTTACTTTCTTTCTTCTCTTCATCGCGATCTCAAATGCTTTGACAGCGATTCTTCTGATTTCTTTTTCATTATAAGACAGGGTATCCACAGCTGTCATCACGCCATCCTGTTCTTCGGTCTTTCTTTCTCCGAAGTAAAGACCTCCGGTCAGTTCTCTGACGATGATCATGTCAAATCCGTCACCGATCCGATCTTCTTTTAACGGGCATGCAGCTTTCAGTTCATCATACAGGTATGCCGGACGAAGGTTTGCGAACAGGTTCAGAGCTTTACGGATTGCCAGAAGCCCTGCTTCCGGGCGTTTGGATGGCTCTAACTGATACCACGGGGATGTTTTTGCGTCTCCTCCGATGGATCCCATCAGAACAGCATCGCTGGATTTTGCTTCTGCGACAGCTTCATCAGTCAGCGGGACACCGTGTACGTCGATGGATGCACCACCCAGGAGTACGTTGGTGTATGTGAATGTGTGCCCGTATACCTGACATACTTTATCTAATATTTTTTTTGCTTCATTCACAATTTCAGGACCGATTCCGTCTCCGTGAATTAATGCAATTTTGTAGTTCATAATCGTTTCATCCTTTCTTTCTTTACCTCTTTAATCTGTTACAGACTATCATAATCTATTTTCATGGTATTTTCAAGGGAAAGTTGAGGGGGTATTGGGAACGGACGCCGGAAAGGAGCAGGGACAGGGTGTGGCGGCAGCGTGCAGAGCGGTTTTCAGCTAGTCTCTAAGAAGAACTAAATGCCGGTTCGCGGAGAGCCGCTCACCGTCAAGTTCTTCTAAGAGCCGGATCTGAAAACACTCTAACCGCACGCAAAATGTCACCACACCCTGTCCCTGCTCCTTTCCGGCTGACATTGGCAAATACTCTATTTCCTGATCATTAAAGCTTTTCAATATTCTATAAAAATATTGATTTTGCCTTCTTTGTCACATAAAAAGAAAAAAACGACCAGCCAAGTTCTCTGTTGAAAACCTGATTGGTCATTTTATTTATCTTGCTTATGTCATTTTATTCAGTTGCGTCAGATGCTTTTTCTACTTCTGCGATAGCTGCTTTTTTCATTGGGATTCGGCAGTTTTTGTTGTTTCCGAATTCTACGATTACATCTTCATCGGTGATATCGATGATAACTCCGTAGAAACCACCGGTGGTAACTATTGCATCGCCTACTTCCATATCATTCAGCATGGCTGTGACCCGTTTTTGTTCTTTTTTCTGCGGACGGATCATTAAAAAATACATCAGAGCGAACATGATAACCAGCATAGCGATCATATAGATAGTGCTTGCTGCTCCTGCTGCCTGTGTTGAAGTCATTACTACTCCCATTGCACATTCCTCCTGCTTTTTCTTTTCCGTTTACGGACGTTATTACTACTATACACAAAAACAGGGGTTCCATCAAGCTGTTTTTGATATTTTTATTGTTTTTTTACTTTTTGTCGTTTTCCAGGAAACCTTCCAGCTTCTGTTTTTTATATTCTTTGTATCTGCCTTCTTCGATGGCCTGACGAATCTCGCTCATCATTGTGTTATAGAAATACAGATTATGCAGGACGCAGAGACGCATGCCCAGCATCTCTTTCGCTTTTAACAGATGACGGATATAGCCGCGGCTGTAATTTCGGCAGGCCGGACACTGACATCCTTCTTCGATCGGACGCTGATCCAGTTCATATTTGGCATTGAACAGGTTTCTCTTTCCCTGGTTGGTGTATACATGTCCGTGACGGCCGTTTCGGCTCGGGTATACACAGTCGAAAAAGTCCACACCACGATCTACTGCTTCCAGAATGTTGGCCGGGGTTCCGACACCCATCAGATACGTTGGCTTTTCCAGTGGCAGATGAGGTACGGTCACATCCAGGATATGGTACATTTCTTCATGGCTTTCTCCTACAGCCAGTCCACCTACCGCATACCCATCCAGATTCATCTCACTGATCGCTTTTGCGTGATCGATACGGATATCATCAAAGATAGCTCCCTGATTGATACCGAACAGCAGCTGATTTTTATTGATCGTATCTTCCAGGCTGTTCAGTCTGGCCATCTCGGTTTTACATCTTGCCAGCCAACGGGTGGTTCTTGCCACGGAATCCTCCACATAGCTTCGTTCTGCCACGCTGGACGGGCACTCATCGAAAGCCATCGCAATGGTGGAAGCCAGGTTGGACTGGATCTGCATACTCTCTTCCGGTCCCATGAAGATCTTGTGACCATCGATGTGGGAACGGAAAGTTACGCCTTCTTCCTTGATCTTTCTTAAACCTGCCAGGGAAAATACCTGAAATCCGCCGGAATCCGTAAGAATCGGACGATCCCAGTTCATGAATTTATGGAGGCCTCCCATCTGTTTTACAATTTTATCACCCGGACGCACATGGAGATGGTAGGTATTGGACAGTTCTACCTGTGTGCCGATTTCTTTTAAATCTGTAGTCGCCACTGCTCCTTTGATGGCTGCGGCAGTACCTACGTTCATAAATACCGGAGTCTGGATGGTTCCGTGAACGGTCTGAAATTCTGCACGTTTTGCATTTCCATCTCTGGCTATGAGCTTATACATATTTTTATCACCTTTCTCTTTTCTTTTACCGGATGTTCCGGTATATGGTCCATATGTTCAGTTTTTCTGATCCTCTGATTTTAAAACATCATTGCTTTTTTTCTTCAATAATGCCCATGTTCTTTCATACAGTACCGCTTATTATATCTGTTTCCACCTTTTTTTTCAATAAATATTTCACAATTATTTTCTCTTTTTTTAAAGATTATCTCTTTTTTCTACATTGCCATATTCCAATAAATGTCATATAATAAGTCAGTCCGGATTTTCGGACATGTTCCTATTTAAATATGTAACTGTTTATATGACAGTTTTCATATCTGACAGGATGTAGGATTCGTAGAAAGTAATCCCTTTGTGGCATTCCATCTGTTGTCTTTCCATGAATAACGGAATGCACGCAGACACCTATGTAACTGTTGAAACTCAGGAACGGTTACTCATATACATGTAACTGTTCAGTACCTTCACAGTTACGAGCCAAAATGCATTTAAACGATAAAAACACCTTCGGTGATGGCATTTTGGCTTGTATGTCTCGGGATTTTGACATATTCATGTCAAAACACCTCGCGGGACAGTGGCTACTGAATAGTTACATATACATACAGAAAAGGAGGTGGCAGTTATTACTGCTACAACAAACAACACACCAAATTATACCCTGGGAATCGATATCGGTTCCACAACGGTTAAAATTGCCATTCTGGATGAGTCTCATCAGATTCTGTTTGCTGACTATGAACGGCATTTTGCCAATATTCAGGAAACTCTGGCTTCCCTTCTGTCAAAAGCCATTGATAAACTGGGAGAGATGACCGTACATCCGGTTATCACCGGTTCCGGCGGACTGGCTCTTGCCAATCATCTGGAAGTTCCTTTTGTACAGGAAGTAATTGCAGTTTCTTCCTCGTTGCAGGAACTTGCCCCAAAAACAGATGTAGCCATCGAGCTTGGCGGCGAGGACGCCAAAATCATTTACTTTGAGGGCGGCAACATCGAACAGCGCATGAACGGTATCTGTGCCGGTGGTACAGGATCCTTCATCGACCAGATGGCTTCCCTGTTACAGACCGATGCTACCGGACTGAACGAATATGCAAAAAACTATCAGGCTCTATATCCGATCGCAGCCCGCTGCGGCGTATTTGCAAAATCGGACATCCAGCCGCTGATCAACGACGGTGCTACCAAAGAAGACCTGTCTGCTTCTATTTTCCAGGCAGTTGTCAACCAGACCATCAGTGGACTGGCCTGCGGAAAACCGATCCGCGGTCATATCGCATTTCTTGGCGGTCCGCTGCATTTCCTGTCCGAATTAAAACAGGCCTTTATCCGTACTCTGAAACTTGATGAAGAGCATACCATCGTTCCGGAAAATTCTCATCTGTTTGCAGCAATCGGTTCCGCACTGAATGCCAAAGAAGAGGTTTCCGTATCTCTGTCTGCTCTGAAAGAACGGATGGCACAGTCTATCAAACTGGATTTTGAAGTTGCACGTATGGAACCGCTGTTCGCTTCCCAGGAAGACTATGATGCGTTTAACGAACGCCAGAGTCAGTACAACGTAGCCACCGGTGATCTGGCTTCCTATGAAGGCAACTGTTTCCTTGGTATCGATGCAGGATCCACCACAACAAAAGCCGCTCTGGTCGGTGAAGATGGTTCCCTGCTGTATTCGTTCTATGACAACAACAACGGGAATCCACTGGCAACCACCATCCGTGCCGTCCAGGAAATCTATTCCCAGATGCCGGACACTGCCCGGATCGCCTACTCCTGCTCCACCGGTTACGGTGAAGCACTGATCAAAGCTGCTCTGATGCTTGATGAGGGCGAGGTTGAAACTGTATCTCACTATTATGCGGCCGCTTTCTTTGATCCAAAGGTCGACTGTATCCTCGATATCGGCGGTCAGGATATGAAATGTATCAAGATCAAGAATCACACCGTAGACAGCGTACAGTTAAATGAAGCCTGTTCCTCCGGATGCGGTTCCTTCATCGAGACCTTTGCAAAATCCCTGAACTACAGTGTACAGGATTTTGCAAAAGCAGCTTTATTCGCAGAGAATCCGATCGACCTCGGTACCAGATGTACCGTATTCATGAACTCCAAAGTAAAACAGGCTCAGAAAGAAGGTGCTTCCGTTGCAGATATCTCCGCCGGTCTCGCTTACTCTGTTATCAAGAATGCGTTATATAAAGTAATCAAAGTTTCTGATGCTTCTGAGCTTGGTAAAAATATTGTCGTACAGGGTGGTACATTCTATAACGATGCGGTACTGCGAAGCTTTGAAAAAATCGCCAACTGTGAAGCGATCCGCCCGGACATTGCAGGTATCATGGGTGCTTTCGGTGCCGCTCTGATCGCAAGAGAACGGTTCGAAGATGGCAAAGATACAACCATGCTCTCCATCGACAAAATCAATGATCTGAAATACACCACCAGCATGGCAAACTGTAAGGGATGTACCAACAGCTGCCGTCTGACTATCAACCGTTTCTCCGGTGGTCGTCAGTATATCAGCGGTAACCGCTGTGAGCGTGGTATCGGAAAACAGAAAAATAAAGAAAATATCCCGAACCTGTTTGATTATAAATACAAAAAAATCTTCGGTTACACACCGCTTGATGCCGATCAGGCTGTCCGCGGTAAAGTAGGTATCCCGAGAGTCCTGAATATGTTTGAGAACTATCCGTTCTGGTTCACCTTCTTTACAAAGCTGAAATATCAGGTGGTACTCTCTCCTACTTCCAACCGTAAGATCTACGAACTTGGTATCGAATCCATCCCAAGTGAATCTGAATGTTATCCGGCAAAGCTGGCACACGGTCACGTGACCTGGCTGCTTCGTCAGGGTGTGAAGTTTATCTTCTATCCATGTATTCCATATGAACGTACCGAGTTCCCGGAAGCAATTAACCATTACAACTGCCCGATTGTAACCTCTTATGCAGAAAACATCAAAAATAATGTAGATGAATTAAATGATCCATCCATCACCTTCCGCAACCCGTTCCTGGCTCTGACGAATGAAGAGACAGCCACAAAGCGTCTGGTGGAGGAATTCTCCGATCTTCCGAAAGAAGAAGTTCTGGAAGCGGCACATGCTGCGTGGGCAGAACTGGAACATATGAGAAACGATATCCGCAGAAAGGGAGAAGAAACCCTTCGCTATATGGAAGAAACCGGAAGACGCGGCATCGTTCTGGCAGGTCGTCCGTACCACATTGATCCGGAGATCCATCATGGTATCCCGGATATGATTAATTCCTACGGAATCGCCGTACTGACCGAAGACTCTGTGTCTCATCTGGCACCACTGGAGCGTCCGCTTCGTGTCAATGACCAGTGGATGTATCATACCCGATTATATGCTGCTGCAAACTTTGTCAAAGAACGTGACGATCTGGATCTGATCCAGTTAAACTCCTTCGGCTGTGGTCTGGATGCCGTAACCACCGACGAGGTACAGGAAATTCTCTCCAACAGCGGAAAAATCTATACCTGCCTGAAGATTGATGAAGTAAACAACTTAGGTGCTGCCAGAATCCGTGTCCGCTCTCTGTTGGCTGCCATTCGAACCAGACAGAAACAGCAAAAGAAACGGGAGATTCAGCCTTCTTCTATCAAGCGGGTACCATTTACCGAAGAGATGCGAAAAGACTACACTATCCTCTGCCCACAGATGTCTCCGATGCATTTTAATATTCTGGAGGCAGGTTTCAATGCCAGCGGCTATCATCTGGAAGTCCTTCCGAATGATAACAAAGAGGCCGTCGATGTAGGACTGAAATATGTAAATAACGATGCCTGCTACCCGTCCCTGATGGTTGTCGGACAGATCATGCAGGCACTGTTATCCGGCAAATACGACCTGCACAAAGTAGCGATCATCATGTCACAGACCGGTGGTGGATGCCGTGCTTCGAACTATATCGGATTCATCCGCCGTGCATTGAATAAAGCGGATATGGGACATATCCCGGTAATCTCCATCAACCTGAGCGGTCTGGAGAGCAACCCCGGCTTCAAGATTACTCCCGGCCTGGCACGCAGACTGGCTTACGGATGTATCTTCGGTGATATCCTGATGAAATGTGTATACCGCATGCGTCCTTATGAAATCAAAAAAGGATCCACCGACCGCTTACATAGAAAATGGGAAAAAATCTGTATCGATTTTGTATCCGGCAAACATCTCAGCCATACCCGGTTCAAACAGATCTGCCGTACGATCATCCACGATTTTGACCGTCTGCCGATCGATGAGAACTTAAAGAAACCGAAAGTCGGTATCGTAGGTGAGATCCTGGTAAAATTCCTTCCTGCTGCCAACAATCATCTGGCTGAGCTTCTGGAACAGGAAGGTGCCGAAGCTGTCGTTCCGGATCTGGCTGACTTCATGTGCTACTGCTTCTACAACCAGAACTTCAAGCATGAGAAACTGGGCTTTAAGAAGACTTCAGCTATCACCGGAAATGCCGGTATCGCCGCTATCAACTGGCTGCGCAGTGCTGCTACCGAAGAGTTCAAGAAGAGCCGTCACTTTGATCCGCCGGCAAATATCTCGGATCTCGCCCGCATGGCTTCACCGATCGTATCCATGGGTAACCAGACCGGTGAAGGATGGTTTCTGACCGGTGAGATGATGGAACTGATCCACGGTGGTACACAGAATATTGTGTGTACGCAGCCATTCGGATGCCTGCCGAACCACATCGTTGGCAAGGGTGTTATCAAAGCGATCCGCAGAAGCCATCCGGAGGCAAATATCGTAGCCATCGACTATGATCCGGGCGCTTCTGAAGTAAACCAGCTGAACCGTATCAAACTGATGCTGTCTACGGCTGTAAAGAATATGAAGTAAAAGCAGAACAATGGATCTGCGAAAATCATTACACTACAGATCTTTTTTGCAATAAAAATGGCTGAGGATTCGTCATAGAACGTTTCCTCAGCCATTTTCATTTTCTTTTTAAAATCCTTCTTTTCTCCGCTGTTTTCTTAACCTATATCGTTTTTCTCCGCCTTCCCATTCTGCCCTGTCATTTTCCGACTCGACGATCAGTCCCGGGACCGGAATCGGGTGATGGTGTTCATCAACGGCTACCATTACCACATATGCACGGTTGATCACCTTCCGGATACCGTGACGACTTTCTACATATGTGTCCACACGTACTTCCATCGAAGTTCTTCCCACATACGTAATCTTTCCCCGAAGAACTACTACATCATTTACAGTAGCTCCCTCTTTGAAATTCAGGTTATCGATCGCCGCTGTCGTGATGTCCGCCTCGCAGTGACGCATCGCCACGATACTGGCAATTTCATCAATCCAGCCCATCAGCTGTCCTCCGAACAGATTTCCATAACAGTTCAGATAATTGGGGCGCATCAGATACGTCTGTTCCGTCTGAGAATCCACTACCCTTTTACATGGTCTCTGTGTTTCTTCCATTGTAATATCCTTCTTTCTTCCATTACACAAATCATTGCTGTTCTATTCTTCATTAATTGCAGGTAACTATTCAGTACCTTCACAGTTACGAGCAAAAACGCATTTAAAATCACCTTCGGTGATGGCATTTTTGCTTGTATGTCTCGGGATTTTGGCATAAATATGCCAAAACACCTCACGGGATAATGGCTGCTGAATAGTTACAATTGCAGCTTCATTATCTGTATAGAAAACAAAGCAAAGCTGGCGTTCTGTACAGAATCTACCAGCCATACTCAAATTACTTTATTTCAGGAAATCCCATTCCTGTCTTTATCGGAATACTTTCAGGATCCGTAGCACTTTCACCACATAATTTCCCATCGGGAACCGCCGCATCTGTTCCACCGTTGTTTTCGTAACGATCACATACAAAATCAGATATACCAGTGCTGCCAGAATTACAGAAACACCCAGACACACGATACGGATCGGCACCAGAAGATGTAGTCCGTAATATACGATCCATGCCACAACACCCATACCTGCTGCCGCTGCCAGTGGTTTTCCGTAACCGTTGACAAAATCGTTCTTGTGACCCAGATATTTTTTCAGGGACATGGCATTTAATACACACATGGCGACTGCAAATACCAGACTGGCGATCAATACAGAGAACACGCCCATCTGTGGAGCTGCAAAAGAACATACCGCCACAGTGATCACATTCAGCACCAGAGAAATCGCAGAGTTTCGAAGCGGAATTCTCGCTTTACCGATTGCCTGCAACACTCCGTTCGTAATCGTAGACAGTGCGGAGAAAATAACCGTTATGGAACCTGCTAAAAGCAGCTGTCCCGACAGTGTTCCACTGGATGGAAACAGCACTTTTGTGATTTGAAACGCCAGCACAGCCAAACCAACTGCTGCCGGGATACACAAAAACATCGTCAGCTGGATTCCCTCGTTGATCTTTTCATTTGCCTCTTTATACTCATTTTTGATAAATCTCGTTGCAATCTCCGGCATCATCGCAGAGGAAGTGGCACTTGAAAGTGCCAGCGGAATATTGATCAGCGTAATGTAGTAATTACTGTATTCTCCCCACTGACCACTGACTACTTTTGCAGCGATGCCTTTCATATTCAGGATATCCGAGAAAATCTTGGAATCCAGGTAACTGCTGGCATTGTATACAAAAGTATTGAAAATAATCGGCGTTACCATCAGGAAAATGATCTTCATAACGCCCACCATGGACTCTTCCTGTGTATGTTTATCTCTGGCTATCTTTTTATGGATTGATTTCCGGTTTGCCGCATAGACAATCAACATAAATGCCAGACCGGTCAGCACACCGGCTCCGGTACCCATCGCACCACCGGCTGCACCATAAATCGCATGCGTCTCCTCGTCCACTGCAAACTTCTTGATCAACAGCCATGCCGCCAGAATACTGACGATCGCATTGGCGATCTGCTCCAGAATCTGAGAGATCGAGGTTGGCATCATCGTGCTGTGCGCCTGAAAATATCCACGCATAACGCCAAGAATTGCTGAAAAGAAAATTGTCGGCGCCAGCATCCGCAAAGCCAGAAGTGCCTGCTGCTGATTGACCGGAAGCAGATAATTACCAAAGAAAAAGGCAACCAGAGCTGCCACTCCACCCACGATCATTGCATATAATAACGCCCCATGAAAGACTTTCTGGGCATTTCGATATTGTTTCAGTGCCAGACGTTCCGATACGACCTTCGATACTGCCATCGGAATACTGTAGGCAGAAATCAGAAGCAAAATAACATACACGTTATTCGCATATCCATAATATCCAAGTCCTACCGTTCCCAGCACAACCCCCAGAGGGCTTCGATACAAAAGACCGATCACCCTGGAGATCAAAGTCGCCATCATCAGAAATGAGGCGTTTTTCACTAATCCATTTTTCTCACTCATCATTTACTCCTGCTTTATCTCTTTTTCGGTTTTTCCGGCTTTCATGGAAAAATCCCGGCAAATACCTGATCTGTCTTCTATAGCCGGACTACCTATTCTCGATCTGCCAGTCAATCGGCTCCAGACCATGTGCTGTCAGATAAGCATTTGTCTTACTGAACGGCTTACTTCCAAAAAATCCCCGGTAAGCGGATAGCGGACTGGGATGAGGAGCCTCCAGAATCAGATGTTTGTCCGGGTCAAGCATGGATTTTTTACTCTGAGCCGGTTTGCCCCAGAGGATAAAAACCATCGGGCGATCCTGCGCCGCCAACACCCGAATTGCCGCATCGGTAAATTCTTCCCAGCCGATCCCCCGATGGGAATTTGCCTGATGAGCACGTACGGTCAGAACTGTGTTTAACATCAGAACACCCTGTCTTGCCCATTTTTCCAGATATCCGTTGTTTGGGATATAACATCCCAGATCATCTTCCAGTTCTTTGTAGATATTCACCAGTGAAGGCGGAATCTCCACATCCGGTTTTACCGAAAAACAAAGCCCGTGCGCCTGTCCGTCTCCGTGGTACGGATCCTGTCCGAGAATCACTACTTTCACCTGATCCAGCGGTGTAAAATGAAACGCATTAAAAATATCATCTCCCGCCGGAAAAATCTGATGGGTTGCATATTCTTTTCCCACAGTTTCAAATAGTTTTTTATAATAGGGTTTGTGAAATTCACCTTCCAGGGCTTTTGCCCATGCTCCTGAAATCGGAGGCATGCGCCCTCCTCCTCTCCTGTGTGTGTAATGGCAATCTTCCTGTATCCGGATTTTACCGGATTTCCACGCACACTTGTATTTTCGTAGCTGTGAAGATACTGAACAGTTACGTATTTTTTTATATTTCCGATATCTTTACAGACGAACCGGAAGTCCTCTGTCCCGAAGATATTCCTTTACTTCCCGGATCTCCAGTTCTTTGTAATGGAACAGAGACGCTGCCAGTGCAGCATCTGCACCGCCCTCTGTCAATGCGTCATAAAAGTGCTCCAGCGAGCCCGCACCACCGGAAGCAATAACCGGAATGGATACTGCATCTGCGATCGCACGGGTCAGTTTCAGATCGTATCCTGCTTTTGTGCCATCTCCGTCCATACTGGTGAGAAGAATCTCTCCTGCTCCCAGGGCTTCTGCTTTTTTTGCCCATTCCACAGCATCCAGACCCACATCGATCCGACCACCGTTTTTATAGACATTCCATCCTGAGCCGTCTGCCCGCTGCTTTGCATCAATAGCAACTACTACGCACTGATTTCCGAACTTTAAGGCTGCTTCATGAATCAGTTCCGGGCGGTTTATCGCAGAAGAATTGATGGAAATCTTGTCTGCTCCTTCCCGCAAAAGCAACCGAAAATCATCCACCGTGCGGATACCGCCTCCTACGGTAAAAGGAATAAATACGTTAGCCGCGACTTTCCGCACCATATCTACCACTGTATTACGATGATCCGAAGATGCTGTGATATCCAGAAAAACAACTTCATCTGCACCGGCCTCGTCGTACGCTTTCGCTACTGCCACCGGATCACCTGCATCCTGAAGATTGACAAAGTTCACGCCCTTTACTACTCTTCCATTATTTACATCCAGACATGGAATAATTCTTTTTGTCAGCATCTTATCGTCCTCCTTTTCCTTCCAGTTTTGCAAAATTTTTCAAAATCTGCAAGCCCACATGGGAACTTTTCTCCGGATGGAACTGGCAGGCAAACAGATTGCCGCTTTCCACAGAAGCATGGATATGGGTACCATATTCGGTTGTCGCAGTCACAATTTTTTCATCCTGTGCTTTCAGATAATAGGAATGTACAAAATACACATATGCATCTTCCGGAACTCCCGCAAACAACCGTCCTTTATTCGGAAATCGGATATTATTCCAGCCCATATGAGGGATCTTTAGCCCTTCTGCCGCAGGAATCCGAAGAATCTCTCCCTTTAAGATGCCAAGGCCCTCCACGCCCGGACTCTCCTCACTTTTTTCAAACAGAAGCTGCAGTCCCAGACAGATTCCCAAAAACGGAGTCTGCTCCTGAACTACCTGGTGAATCACGGGTACCAACCCGAAATGGTGCAGATTTTCCATCGCATCTCCAAAACTACCCACACCCGGTAACACCACTTTATCCGCAGCCAGAATCTCTTTCGGATCTCTGGTCACCAGCACATCCTCTCCTATCAGCTGCAGAGCTTTTTCCACGCTTTTCATATTTCCCGCATCGTAATCAATCAGTGCTATCATGTCTTCACTCCTCATCTGTTTTTCTGACACTGCCGCTACTCCATCACAGCTGTGTCTGCGACCTTTTAGATCGATTGTTTTATCAAATCATAACCGTAATAGATACAACTACAAAAACTGACAAAACATTACAGTTTAGTTTATCATAATTTCAACTCGAATTCCATATCTATTCTGCATAATATACCAGTGCTTTGGATTAAGTGTTACTGTTCACTCCGTTCCCGGTAACAATGAATCTTTCTCTGTAACCTGCAATAATTCAATTATTTTCAGGAATCCTGCTGCATCGCTGCCGGAAGTTTTCTCTCCTTTGCAGTAAATTCTTTCACATCAATACGGATTACATTCACAATTGATACCAGTTTCTCATCAAAGGTAAAGTCCTTTCCCGTCTGCTGTTTCATCAACAGGGACAGTGCTTTTTCCTTTTCTTCCACATCCGCCACCAGGGTTCCATATCCGCGTCCCATCACGCTCCGGTATGCCATCCCGTACTGGCAGGCTACCTTTCCCTCAAACGGAATCATATCTGTCTCCAAAGCAAATGAGACTTTTGGATTCTTCTCCAGAACATCAAATTTGTACCCTTTGGTGGCGCCATGGAGATAAAATGTCAGCTTTCCGTCCACATATTCATATCCATAATTCATCGGCACCACATAAGGCCATCCCTCATCAGACAAACCCAGATGCAGGATCTTTGTTTCGTTGATGATCTGTAATATATCATTGATATCAGTTACTTCTCTTTCCCGTCGTGTCATAATTTTTCTCCTTCACCGTAATCTGATTCTCTCTCTATTCCCCAAAATCAGCTGCACAGATCTTCAGTTTTTCCCGGATCGGCAGGTGGTATGGACAGCGTGGTTCGCATTTGCCACAGCCGATGCAGGCAGAAGCTTTTACTTTTAAGGTACTGTATCGATCTCTGGCCCACTGCTCCAGATCATAACGTTGCAGATAACCGGCAAACAAGAAAACACTTGGAATCTGGATTCCTACGCTGCAAGGTGCACAGTAATTACAACGACGACAAAAATCCGTTCCCAGCTGGTCACGGACTGCCTGAATCTTTTCCTCTTCTTCCTTCGTCAGCGGTTCCTGATTCTCACAGGCTTTCTGATTCTCTTCCAGTTCCCGAATCTCTGCCATACCAGGAATAGTTATCGTCACATCCGGGTTGGAACATACATAACGGAGTGCCAGAGTTCCGTCTTCGATGGCACCTCCTGCCAGTGGTTTCATATCAATAAATCCGATGTTTTTCTCTCCACACCGACGAATCAGTTCAGCCCCCTGCTGTTCCACAATATTATAAGGAAACATAATCGTCTCCACCCAGTCCAGGGTCAGCGCACGCTCAAAAACTTCCGTGGAATGCGCCGTGATTCCGATATGTCCGATCTTTCCAGCGTTTTTCGCCTCCAGCAGTGCTTCCAGTGCCCCACCTTCTCCGATCACCTGATCCAGCTGTTCCATGCTCGGATTATGTACCTGATACAGATCAATATAGCCTGTGCGGAAATTCCGAAGACTCGTCTCGATATCTGATGCCATCGCTTCTTTTGTTCTCGCCATGGATTTTGTCGCCAGCACGAACTGATCCCGGATTCCTTCCAGACCGTAGCCGATATACTGTTCACTGACAGTGTAGCCCCGTGCAGAGTCGATATAATTGATTCCCCGCTTTACCATATCCTGCAACAGCTTTCTTGTTCCCTCTTCATCGATCTTCTGAATCGGAATCCCGCCAAATCCCATGCGGGAAACCTTTAATCCGGTTTTTCCAAGTGTTTTGTATTCCATTTATATTTCTCCTTTTTCTGTGACATATAATCTGATTTTTCATGAGATACATTATAACATCTTATGGGGCGGAATGAAATCTAAAAAGAGCCAGTATTCTTATATTTTGATAAGAAATACCGGCTCTATTGAACTGACTGATTACACTCAGGTTTTCATCAATCCACTTAGTCATTTCTCAGTGCCGTCACCGGATCACTCTTTGCCGCTTTCTTCGACGGGATCAGTCCACCGATAAACGTAAGAAATACGCTCAGCACGATCAGGATAAGTGCCGGAATCACCGGCAGGGATGCACTGACAGCAGTGGTATCTGCCAGTTTGTGAATCAGGGCATTGCCCGGGATCAGAAGTAACAGTGTCAGACCGATACCTATCAGACCTGCACACAGACCGATGATACAGGTTTCCGCATTGAACACCTGGGAAATATTTCCTTTAGATGCTCCTATTGCCCGCAGGATACCGATTTCTTTCCGGCGTTCCAGCACACTGATATAAGTAATCACTCCGATCATGATCGAAGAAACCACCAGTGAGATCGCCACAAACGCAATCAGCACATAACTGATAATATCAACAATATCCGTCACCGAGGACATCAGCGTTCCGACCATATCTGTGTAGCTGATCACCTGCTCGTCTTTTCCTTCTCTTTCCATCTTACTGTTATAATCATCCAGCAGATGCACGATCTGTTCCTTGCTCTCGAAGTTTTTCGGATAGATTGAGATACCACTCGGTTCTGCCTTATCTGCATACCCGAGTTTCTGCAGGTTCGAATCATACGTTGTACTTCCGCTATTTCCCATGGACATCATCAGTTCGGTCAGTTCTTCTCCATCCATGCTTATATCAAATGCCCCGGTAAATGCATCCGCATCAATAGAAAATGCATTCTGCAGATTCTCTCCCAGCTGACGCATCGTCTGAGTCATGACTTGTTCCATCCCTCCGGCGATCTGTGTCATTATCTGCCCCATCGCTTTCGAAATCTGCGTTCCCAGTGCCTGTGACAGAGTATTTCCATAAGAAGAAAATGCACTCTGCATATAGGTTCCGATTGCCGTGGATATCTGTTCTTCCACACCCTTCGTGTCGATCATCTTCATAAGCCCTGCAGAAAGTTCCTGCTTCGCGCTGTCTGTTCCCAGATAATCCATAAAGTACTCACCCATTTTCGCCGGATCCGGGTAACCGTTTTCCTGTACATAGGCTTCATATCCTTCCAGCAGCTCCTTCGAAAGTTTTTCCAGCTGTTCTTTTGTGATATTGACATTTCCGTTAATATGAATATTTTTCTCTGCCCAGGCAGTCAGGATCTGCTGGCATTCTTCTGTCTGGAGATATTCCGTCAGGTATTCATCCAGCTTCGTCATATCCGTATAGCCCTTTTCCTGGGCATACTTCTGAAATCCGGTCATGATATCTTTGATCAGCTGCTGCAGTTCTTCTTTTGATACTTCGACAGAACCGCTCGCTTCGATGATGTCTTTGATATTATTTTTCAGAATTTCCTGTGCTTTTTCTGTATTCAGATAACCGATAAAGTTCTCTCCCAGACCTGAATAATCTGCTTCCGGGTGTTCTTTTGCATAGTCACGATAACCAGTTAACAAAGTCGTAGTAAGTTTGCTCACATCTTCACTGGATGCCTGGATCTTGATTCCACTCATCAGATTACCGAGCGACAGATCCGGTGCTTCCGGAAGCGAAATATTAATGGCACTCAGATCCAGCATGCCCGAAAGATCCAGTGTATTCGGATCGACGGAAAATGCATCTGAGAGATCCGAGCTTCCTGCCATTGCATTTGCCATGACATTTTCATCAAATTTAAATGCATTTTGCAATTTGTCCTCATCGATCTTAAAGAGGGATCCCATATCAAAATCATTATCCGATTCTTTACCAAATTCTTCATTGGTAAAGACATCAATATCTTCATTTTTCATCTGATCTTTTACGATTTTACTGTTTTTCGCTTCCTCGATCACATGATCAGTCAGCTCTGCCGGATAATAGATACCGGTTCGAAGCAGGGCTCCGTTGACATCCTCCGATGGTTGCACGATACCGACCACTTTCAGGTCTTCCCCGTTTTTCACCAGTTTTTTCATATATTTATTATTATCCGATTTGTCTTTCCAGACCTTGTATTCACTGTCATAGCTGTAATAATCCGAAGCATTGACCAGTTTAAAGGTGGTTCCCAGAATATCCTCATAACGGTATGTGCCGATATTATCCGGAGTATCCACATCTTCATCCTTCATAAACTGTTCAATCATATCGTCAAGTTCCATAGCATCTCTGAGTCCCAGTGTGTACAAGAGAAAATCGCTGATACTTCCGTCCGCAGTCATAACTACCACACATTCGTCATAACTTTCCGGCCAGCGACCTGCTTTTACATCATACTGGTTTTTATACAGATTATCCTCTCTCGGCATCTCATAAAACACATCTGTGCTCATCATCGAGGACATCATACTATTTGCACTCGACGAAGAACCAAGCCCCAGAGAAGCAAAGGATTTGTCCGGATTAACCTGACGAATCTTATCTCTATCTTTGTCCAGTCGAAAGATCTGCGGTGTTGCGCTGTAACTGTATTCCACGGATTTTGCGTATTTGCTGACTTTCTTTTCATGATCATCCAGATATTTTTTCAGCGATTTCAGGTCATTGGAGTCCATCGTGGAGAACATATTTGTGATCATCTGCACGACATTGACCTGATCGTCGTCTTCTTTCTCCGCGTCTTTATCATCTGTCCCCATGTTCATCGTCATCATGGAAGTCAGGTCAAACCCGGTACTCTGGATCTCCAGTGGATATTCCGATAACGTTTCTTCTTCCACCGACTGGATATAAGCATTGACACCATTTGACAGTGCCAGGATCAGCGCGATACCGATGATACCGATCGATCCGGCAAAGGAAGTCAGAAGGGTTCTGGCCTTTTTGGTCTTTAAGTTATTAAAACTCAGTGCCAGAGCTGTCGGAAATGACATCGAAGATTTTCCCATATTTTTATGTTCCGGCGGGGACAGTGCTTCCTCATCCACCTCATAGGGATTTGTATCCGAACGGATCTTTCCATCCCGCAGATTGACGATTCTTGTGGCATAAAGTTCCGCCAGTTCCGGGTTATGGGTAACCATCACAACCAGGCGGTCTTTCGCCACCTCCCGCAGCAGATCCATAACCTGTACACTGGTATTACTGTCCAGTGCTCCGGTCGGCTCATCCGCAAGCAGAATCTCCGGATCATTGACCAATGCTCTGGCGATTGCCACTCGCTGCATCTGTCCGCCCGACAGCTGGCCCGGTCGTTTTTCAATCTGTTCTCCCAGACCTACTTTTTCCAGGGCTTCTTTCGCTCTTCTTCTTCGCTCCGCTTTTCCCACGCCGGAGATGGTCAGCGCCAGCTCAACATTGGCGAGCAGTGTCTGATGCGGAATCAGATTATAACTCTGGAAGACAAATCCGATCGTATGATTTCGGTAGGAATCCCAGTCCCGGTCTTTGTATTTTTTCGTGGAAATCCCGTTGATGATCAGATCCCCGCTGCCGTAACGATCCAGCCCGCCGATAATATTTAACAGTGTGGTCTTTCCTGAACCACTGGGCCCGAGAATCGCAACAAATTCATTATCCCTCAGATTCAGACTGACATCATCCAGGGCTTTCTGAACCAGTTTTCCTGTTTTATATTCTTTTCGAATGTGTTGGATTTGAAGCATGTTCTTCTTTCCTTTCTTTTGCTTCGCTGTTTTCATGATAAACCACCATAAAACATACGGCGCCAACACCAAGATCATCCGGTGTCAACGCCGATTTTCGCAGATGATTATATACTAACATAAATTTTGCGGGGTGAAAATAAAAAGAATCTAAACTTCTGTAAAACATATCTAAAGAACCGGGCAAATGCAAGTGCTGACATCTGTCCTGTTCTGTTTTCTACATATTTTTTAAGGATGATAAAGCATGAAAAGACTATTGTTAGCTGTTACTGTTTAATTCGAACTCATGGTAAATTCTACAGTTTCCTGTGCACTGTCCAGTGCCTCATCTACACCCATACCACTCTGTGCTGTGAGAAATCAATACTACTGTCTGTAATATCGTTAAAACCTCATTTCATTCTTGTCCGTAGCTGCCCCATGTTCTTACTCTTACAATACCAGTACATTATCAGATAATGTCTACGCTGTTAACACCCGGAATCTCTTCCAATTGTTCCACATATGTACTTTTGTATGCAGTAGGTAACCGCAAAGTCAACAGCAGAGCGCATGGTGTTTTCTTCGTTTTCCCCTTTATTACATCCATAGTATCTACCTGTATCTGATTCTCCTGAAGTTTTTCCAAAAATTCAGAAATGCTTCCATTGGTTTCCAGTTCCACATAGACGGATAAATATTTACTGCGTCGAAAAAAATATTTTTCCAGACGTGGAAGCACGTGAAGGGAAATCAGTACACACACCGTAATGATAACCCCACCATCCAGAAACCCGATCCCCACTGCAAGACCAACGCATGCACATGCCCATAAACTTGCCGCAGTTGTCAGTCCCCTCACCTGATGCCCGGACACAATGATGGTTCCTACTCCAAGAAATCCTACCCCGCTGATCACCTGCGATGCCATACGCGAAAGATCCGATTTCCCCGGAAAATATACCTCCATATACTGCGCCGTCAACATAACCAGCGTTGCTCCCAGACATACGATCGTATTCGTCTTTGTTCCTGCTCCACGTTTTTTCAATCCTCTGTCGAGACCGATCACACATCCAAGTATCATGGAAACTACGATTCTAATCAAAACATTGGGAATTGTCCATTCCGCACATGAAAAACCAAACATGCGATTCCTCCTTATAATTTTTTGTTCTCGTATTTCTTTTATTATACTATATCATATTTTTATATGCTTTTTTCAAACATTTCAATATACTTTATTTTTTATTTATTATACTTAATTTTAATACATATTATTTTCAACTTTACTGTAATAAAATAATCGTATCTTTCTTCTGCCAGTAAGCTGATTCTTACAAAATGTCATTTTTTATAGAAAGACAGACCAGGTCGGATATCCGGCTCTAGTCTGTCTTTTCACACTTTTATTCTTTTTCAGAAATGATCTTCTCCATAAAGATCCCCGGAATCAGATAGTCTTTTTCCTCTCCGGTATTTCCATTCAGTTTATCCAACATACGCTCCATCGCACACTGCGCAATCTTCTGCTCGTCCTGGCGGATATGTGTCAGTTTGTACTGCCCGGATCCGATGTGGTTTTCATCCATGCAGCACACTTCTATTCTGCCCTTTAACGCTTTTGCTTCCAGAACAGCCTCTATCTCCATGGCAACACTATACTCACCACATACGATACCTTCGAGTTCCTTGCTGTATCTCTCAATATACTCTGCAATCTGTTTTCGATAGATCTCTCCGCGGGCTTCCACCGGATTATCATAGGTAATATACGGGAGACTACACTTTCCGACCGGAGTCATACCATATTCGGAGATGCCCTGATAAAATCCTTCATTGCGTTCTCCAAGTGAAGATGTTCCGGTTTCTTCCACTGTGATAAATCCTATTTTTTTCTTCCCGGTTTCCGCAAAATACCGAACCAGCCGCGACATGCTCTGCACATTGTCCGTCCGTACTGAATCCAGTGAAATTCCATCTAATTTTTTATCAATAAGTACAGTGGGATATCCGTCAATCACCAGTCGAAGAATCTCGGTATTATAATACGAGCCATGGCATGGCATTACAAACATTCCCTTCGCACCGATACCGCGCAGATAGCGGATTGCCTGTGTCTCCAGTTCCTGGTTTCCGTAGGAAAAACATGGGTACAGATGGTATCCCGCCTTTCTGACCAGCTGCTCCAGTTCATACATGATCTGCAGACCATAGCTGGAACTGATATGTTCAAAAATCACTCCGAGAACAGGTTCCCCTGTCTGAGTAATCTCTGATTTTTCCGGTAATACCGCTTTTTCTTCCACCTCAATCCTGCCAACTTCCGGGTATTCCATGACAAAACTGCCTTTTCCTCTGATCCTGCGAATCCTGTGTTCTTCTGCCAGAAGATTCAGTGCTTTTTTTACTGTGATCGCGCTCACTCCGTAATGTGCAATCATATCCTCCTCCACCGCAAGTTTATCACCCGGTTTCAGATCACCACACTCTATCTTCTGTTTCAGATCATTATATACATTTTCGTATAGAAACTGCTTCTTCGCCATGAGTACCCTCCGTTTTTTCTAATTCCGCTTCCAGTTTTTCCACCAGATCCAGCAGTTCCAGTGGTTTGTGGATAATATAATCCGGCACTTCTTCCTCATTTTTCGGCTCCATCGGATACCGCGGACTCCACTTGATAAATACCGAAGTAATTCCAAAACGGTTGGCACCCACAATATCTCTCTCCAGATTATTCCCTACCATAATAATACGCTTTTTATCTTCGTCCGTCAGATGCAGCAGTTTCATCGCCGTCTCAAACATCGCCTGTGACGGTTTTTTTTCTCCTACTTCCTCTGAGATCGTTCTCGCATCGAAAATATTTTTCAATCCATGCTGACCGTAAGAATTATCAAAAGACTGTGTATATCCATCCGCTACCAGTTCAATCGTATACCCTCTTTCTTTCAGAGTAAGAAGCATCTCTTTTGCACCGTCGATCAATTCGCAGCTTTGCACGATCGGTGAACCTTCGTTTCTGTACTCGGTTCCTTCATTTACCAAAGTGTCTCCGCTGTCTATAAATACGATTAATTTTTTGCTCATGATTTTCTCTCCATCTATGTTTTGCTGTCATTTTCTGTTTTCGTATTCTTATTTTAATATAATAAGTATATTTTGCAATGTTTTAAAATATATTTTATATTATTTTTTCATATATTTTACTTATCAGTAGTTATGGTGACATGCTCCCACCACTTAAATCATAGATTTTGAAGTGGGGGCTTCTTGCTCAATGGCTCTACTGAGCCAAGTATCTACAAGCTATCCTCGCGTGCCCCGCGATTTTTTTGCCCGGACACGGGCGTATTTTCTTTCTTATTGTCCGGATACGGACAGTTTATGCCGACAGCATCCTTCTTGCCTCTTCACGGATGTTGATTGCTGCATTTCGATCTCGGTCCATTTCATTCCCACACGTACAGCGGTATACTCTTTCAGATAATTTCAGTTCTTTTTTTATCTTTCCGCATTTACTGCATTTTTTGCTTGAAGGGAAAAAACGGTCTACCTTTACTAATTCTTTTCCTTTCCAGGCAAGCTTATAATCCAGCATATCCCGGAACATCCCGTATCCATTATCCTGTACACTTTTCCCAAAATGCAGGCACTGGCCCATCGCTTTCATATCAATATCTTCCACCGCAACTATATCATACCGGTCTGTGATCCTGCGGCTCAGTTTATGCAGATGATCTCTTCTCTGATTGCGTATTTTTTCATGACACTTGGCGACTTTCTTTTTCTGCCGCACATAATTGTGGCTTCCTTTTACATATCTCGACAGTTTTCGCTGCTCCCTTGCCAGTCTTTTTTCATTTTTTCTGAAAAATCCTGCTTCTTCTGTTTCGATCTCCTCCGAAAACACTGCCATCCCCTGCATCGCATAATCAATCCCCAGTATTTTGGCATTACTGTAATCCTTATCTGCTGCTTGGTTTTCGCAGCTGTATCCTTCATACAGCAGACTTGCAAAATACTTTCCGGATGGCTCCATACGGACTGTCACTGATTTCAGGCGGCAGTTTTCTGCAGGCTCCCTGTGTTTTTTCATGGAGATCCATTTTACTTTTGGTAGCCGGATCCGGCTACCTTCTACCAGAATATTTCCGTTGACCACATTGGTTGTGTAGCTGTTTTTGGAATGATGTTTTGACTTGAAACGTGGAAATCCAACCTTCGGGTCACGGAAAAAGTTTTTATATGCTTTCTCCAGATGAAGCTGGACATTTGCCAGAGCCAGCGAATCTATTTCTTTCAGAAACGGATACTCTTTTTTATACATGGCTGGAGTATTTTTTAACATCTTCTTTGTTTTTTTATACTCCTGGATCTTATCATTAAGCATCTGGTTGTACAGAAAACGACAGCAGCCAAATGTTTTTCCAAGGAGTATCTTCTGTTCTTCTGTTGGATAGATCCGAAAACGGTATGCTATGTTCAATGCTTTTTCTCTCCCTGGATTTCGATGTATTGACGGATTACTAAGTGATAATACATCAAATACACTGAATGTGCATTGTGATTCATATTTTCCATAAAACCAGTCCTTTTTTTGAATAATTATCTTATCAACTGATTCTATAATACCATGGATTTTATTATAGAACAAGTGTTCTTTTTCATTTTTTTGCAATTCATCTCCCACCTGTAGAGGAAGGAGAATTCTTGCTATATATTATTAAGAAAATATAATAAAGTACAAAAAAGTGGTATAGCATCTGTTTGTCAGTCACCATACCACTTTTAGTTGTTATATTCTTATTTTTCTTCAAAACTGCACAGCGCCTTCACCTGTGCCCCATAGATCGAATGATTTCCATTGACCATATATGCCAGCAGGCAGACCACAACCAGAGGGCTCGCATTCTGGCTTCCAAAGACTTCCAGTCCGATCAGAATCGGTGCAATTACCGTGTTGGTTGCACTGCCAAATACTGCTGCATAGCCAAGGGACGCGCAGATGACCGGCGAAATTCCGAACACAGAACCAAGCACCACACCCAATGACGCACCAATGGAAAATAACGGTGTTACCTCTCCACCCTGAAATCCAATCGCGAGTGTTGCGATCGTCAGCAAAAGTTTCAGGATCCAGTCGTATCGGTAGATGGTATCGCCGGTAAAGGATGCCGTGATCAGGTTGGTTCCCAGTCCACTGTATCTTGCACTGAATAATGCCATCAATACAATTGCAAGAGGGATCGCAAGACAGCCGATCCGTACCAGTGGATTGCTGATTTTGTCTCCTGCCAGTTTCTTCGTCTTCTGCAAAAGTACAGAAAAACACCGCCCGGTCAGCCCGAACGCCAGACCGAGAATTACCAGAATAACTACATTTTTTATATTTCCAATCTTCCAGATTTCCTGTACATCCACCGCGAATTTTTTCAGTCCCAGCAGATGTGATGTCGTGGATGCTGTATAGGACGCGATCAGTGCCGGAAGCAGCGCATCATATTCCACATAACCGGAAACCCCCACTTCCATCGCAAAAAATACTGCTGCCAGCGGTGTCTGGAACAGCCCGCCAAATCCCGCTGCCATACCGGTAATCAGCATCACCGGTTTTGTTTCTTTGATATGGAGCCGTCTGCCCGTCTCATGCGAGAGCGTCGCACCAATCTGCACCGCCACCCCTTCCCGTCCGGCACTGCCGCCGAAAAGATGCGTGATCCACGTTCCGATCATCACCAGCGGAACGAGTGCCAGCGGTATTTCTTCCCGTTTTTTCTGTCCCACTTCGAATACCAGTGTCATCCCCTTCAGGCTCAGACTGCTGAAACGCTGATACATCCAAACAATTGCCAGACCAGCCACCGGAAGGATCGGGAGCAGATAACGATAATATTGCTCACGAAAATCCGAAATTGCCAGCAACCCTCTTCCGAAAATCGTGTCGACGATTCCCACGCAGATACCTACTAATACGGCAAGAATCACGTATTTCCCTTGCAGAATCCATTGTTCCTGTTTTTCTGCGGATATTCCTGTTTTCTTCTGTTTCATTTCGTTTTCTCTTTCCTCCATGTTCTTCTGATTTATTTCTCCCCTGAATGAGATAAAATACGCTTCGCGAATCTGACTCATTCCCTGCATAATCAAAGTTGAACCGCCGAACTAATAACTGATAGTTCCTGTAGCAAAAAAGGCTGATACTCCCGTGCCATGCACAGAAGTCATCAGCCTTTTGGCGGTTTCGATCAAAAATCGTGGGAGAACCTCATTCCCGCTCTGGATGAAAGTATAACAGTTTTTCCGCACGTTCGTCAAGGCAAAATCTGTTACATACACTTCTCCCTCTTATCTGTTTCTATCAGAACCCCCTCTCAATTTCCCGGTTCTTCCGCATCCGCCGGAACACCCCTTCCGGGATTGCCACGCAGAGTCCGCCGAGGATCAACAGTACACCGATCAGTTCTCTCCACGGGTACACGAATTTAAAATAACCAACCCGGCTTTTCATCACCACGGCAACCGCACCGAGCACGCCACTTCCCACCGTCAGTACCAGAACCCCGACGATCAGTCCGTAGAAAATCCCTTCCATCCGCGTCATGTTCTTTAGCTGCCGGGTTGTCATGCCGATGCTTTGCATCACGGAAAATTCTTTTTTTCTTACCGTATATCCTGTTACGATCACATGGAAATAGTTCATTGATCCCATAAAAAGCAGCACCAGACAGAGTCCGTACATTATGATTCGACTGGACGCGATATAGGATCTGGCAGCGGACAACAGTTCTGATTTGCTTACCAGCATCAGTGTCCGCGAATCCGAGATATAATCTCCATGGCTGCTTCCCGTCACGAACTACATATTGTAGCTGTCCACGGATTTTTCTACAGATTCCCGGATCATCGGCTCCATCGATCGGTTGACGTCCATCTCCAGTACAAAGGTCTGTACCGGCAGCTGCATCCGCTCCATCCCCTTCTCGCCCGCCAGGAAATATACGATCCCCGGTCCGTTCCAGGTTGTATCGAGTGACGGAGCCCCTTTTTCCTTGAAGTTCAGATAGCCGCAAAACTTCATATCCGCCGTCTTTTCTCCCTGCACCGTATAAGTGGAAAATGTCTCTCCCACATCCTCTCTGCCTTTTTGTGCCTCGATTCTCGAGAACAGATTATAGTGGAGCATGATTGCTCCCGTTCCTGCCTCCACACTGTCAATATCCAGACCCAGATCTTTCTCTTCATTAAACACTTTCAGTTCTTCCAGATAGGTATCACTGACCTGTTCTGCCACAAATTCATAAAGTTTTGGAGCGGTTTCTTCTCTATTTTCCGCATTCTCCTCAGGGATTTGATTCCCTTCCAGCGTCTCTCTTCGAAGATCCAGGATTTTTTCATCCAGCTGTAACTTGCCATAACCGCCCGTTACCTTCGCCACCGTTTCCACCCCGTCAAGGCCTGTCATTTTTTCAATCAGATCTTCCGGAAAATACGTCTCCTCCGTCGGATACTGGCTGATCGTCCCGGAGGATATATTTGTCATGATCTTAAAATCGTGGTTCTCCGCCTCGATCTGGTTGGTCATATCCGTCCCCTTCGTGATCACAACGGCAGAAAGTGCCACGCAGATCCCGAGAGTAAGCGAAACGATCGTCAGCACACACCGTTTCCGAAAACGGAACAGATTTCTCCACGCCATCGCTTTCAGCGGATCTTTACTCTGTCGTCGGCTTTTTCTCCCGGCAGATACTTTTTCCATATACTGTATCGATTCCACGGGAGAAAGTTTTCCGATTTTTCGGACAACACCGGCTGCTCCAAGAAACGTAACCAACATTCCAAAGCAGACAGATGCTGCCAGCATCCACGGACGAAACGCGATCATCGCGGAGGCTTTTCCCAGGCCATGCAGATACATCCTCGAAAGCAATGCGGGAATCACCGTCAGGGTAACCGCAACGCCTGCCACACTTCCCCAAAGGCATCCCAGAACCGCTATTTTTCGGATCTGGCGGTACGCGATGCTTCGGATCTGTTTCCCGGTTGTTCCCAATGTTTTTAACAGACCGAATCTTCGGATATCTTTTCCATAGGAAATATGAAGCACATTATAGATCAACAGCCACGCAGCAAGTAGGATCACGACAGCCATCACCGCTGCGATATCATATCCGCCGACCATCTCGGTCACAGCCTCCAGATCCAGTCCGGTACCGCCGAAAAACTGCTGACTGTCATCCCGCATCGGAATATCCTGATACAGCCGGTCTTCCACCGTCTGACCATCCACAATCCCGCTCTGTTCGATCAGTAACGTTCTCGACACTTTCGAAAGATCCAGCTGATCCAGATAGGTCTTTGAAAAATAGCCGTACGCTTTTCCCATCGAAGGATCTACATATTCCGTATAATATCCAGACAACCGGAAATCCCCGGAGTGTTCTTCTCCCTCACTGTTCGTCATCGTCACCGGGATTACCATCCCTAGCTTCGGTTTGCTAACCCCAAGCAGCTTCAGAGCCCGCATGGACAGCATAATTTCATTCTCTTTCGTCGGATATTCTCCATGAATATCCGTATACGCCGGTTTCTGCATGTTTTCCCACGCCGTCTTGTCTAACACTGTACACAAAAAAGCGTCTGTGGCAGCAAAATCCGTTTCCATTCCCGCAGATCGGATATATGCCAGTTCCTGTATTTTCCGATACTGTTCTTCCGATGGATCCTCCAGTGTTGTGCTGGCTTTCGTTCCTCCGTTTCTTACCATCAGAAGGTAATCTGCCTGTACCTTCCCGATGGCAAGACTGAACACGCAAAATATCATCCACACAGCAAATGCTACCGTCCCGATCAGGATCCGGTTTCGTCTTTTATTTTCCTGATACTCCCGTTTTGCCAGAAGCCGCAGGATCTTCTGATTGTTATTTTTCATCCGAATCACCCGTCACCTTTCCATCCTCGATACGGATGATCCGTTCTGCCATCTGCGCGATCTCTTCGTTATGTGTAACTACCAGAATCGTCTGATAAAATCTTTCCGCGCTTATTTTTAACAGTCCGATCACTTCCATCCCGGTCACTGAATCCAGATTTCCGGTCGGTTCATCTGCCAGGATCACCGCCGGTTTCGTAATCAGCGCCCGTGCGATCGCCACTCTCTGCTGCTGACCGCCGGATAACATATGCGGCATGTGATCCAGTTTTTCCGTCAGTTTCAGGCTTTCGGTAATTTCTTTCAGAAATTTCCGATCGACCTGCATCCCGTCCAGCAATAACGGCAGCGTAATATTTTCCCGGACGCTGAGTGTCGACACAAGATTATAATTCTGAAAAACAAATCCGATATTTCTTCTTCGAAAAACCGTCTTTTCTTCCCCTGACATTTCCTTCAGTGAGGTTCCCCGCACCCATACTTCTCCGCCGGTCGGCTCGTCAAGACCGCCCAGCATATGAAGCAGTGTGGTTTTTCCACTGCCCGAGGAGCCGACGATAGCCCCGAAGGTTCCTTCCGTTACAGAAAGTGAGACACCATCCAGGGCACGCACGATCCCGGATGGTGTCTGATAATATTTTTTTACCTCTTTTGTCTCAAGTATCTGCATCTTTCTTCCTCCTGTCGCAGTTATCTGTTCTTTTTCTCTGCTTTTCTATGATTGTAACAGCCAAAACTTACAAACTGCTTACACGGGAAGAAAAATCGCTACTTCCAGTCCCTGTTCTTTTCTTTTTGCTTTCATGAATCCGCCGTGGAGCGTCACGATCTCCCGGCTGATATACAGTCCCAGACCAAATCCCGGTTCTCCGGTCACTCTGCTTCCCCGGTAAAACCGCTGAAAGATCCGGTTTTCTTCTCCTTCCGGAATCCCGATGCCATCGTCGGATACCACGATTCTTGTATACATTTCATCCTGCCGCACGACGACCCGGATCTTCGAGTGTTCCGGTGCATATTTTACGCTGTTGTCCAATAGATTATAGACCGCCTCGCCAAGCCAGTTCCCATCATGCCACACTTTTGTCTCTTCCGCTCCGGTTACTTCCACTTCTATCTGCTTTTTGTTCTGCCGCTTTCTGTACCAGAAGTACCGCTGAAAATATCGTATCCGCCAGAGCATCGGTTGTTTTTTTAATCTGGATCATCTGTTGTTCCAGCCGCGCCATCTTGATAAAACTTTCTGTCAGAAAATGCAGCCGCTGTTCGGATTGTTCCAGTGCGCACAGGTATGTCCTTCCCGGCTCTCCCGATATCTTGCCCTCTAAAAGCAGTGTGTAACTCTCCACGCCCGCCAGAGGATTCCGCATTTGATGTGCGATCTCTCCGATTAGTGCTTTCGTCTCATCCCGCTCTCTGGTAATCCGTGCTTCCACGCCCTGATTTTTCTCAGAAATCCTGCGAATCTGATAACGGATCTTTGCCGGAAGTGTATCTTCATACCCGATTTCTCCCGGCTGGATACATTCCCCGTTCAGAACCCGCTCCAGCATCCGGGAAATCTCTTCCATCTCCTGCTGTGCTTTTCTTTTTCGAAACATGTTATTCTCCAAACGTATAGCCAAGCCCAAACACATTTTTCACATACACAGGATGTGCAGGATCCGGCTCGATCTTCTTTTTCAGGCGGTTCAGCGTCACATGCAGCGTATTTTCTTCCACAAAATTCCCGCCATCATCCCAGACCTGTTCCAGAAGCATGCGTTTTGTTACTACTTTTTTCTGATTTTGCGTAAGTACTTCCAGAATCCGTACTCTTTCGGTGTCAGCGCTACCGGCTGTCCCTGGATCCTCGCTTCTTTCCGGTCATAGTCCAGGCTGAAATCCTGATAATAAAACACCTGATTCGGCTCACCGCCTGTTCTTCGAAGCACCGCCTCGATATGTTTTAAAAGCACCGCAAATGCCACCGGTTTTACCAGGTAATCGTCCGCACCCGCATCGAATGCCTCCACAATATCCTCTTCTTCATCTCTCGCTGTCAGAAAATAGCCGGCAATTTCTCCTGCCCGCTCCTTTGCCGGCACAGTTCCACGCCGTCTCCATCCGCAAGCCCGCGGTCGATTAAAAGCAGATCCACCGGCTGTCTCTCCAGCAACCGGCGGACTTTTGTCACAGATTCAGCTGCAAATGCCTGATAGCCATGAGATGTGAGCATCTCCACCAATGCCTGCCCCAGCAGCGTGTCGTCTTCGATCACTGCAATTTTATACATCTTTACACATCCGATCTGGCGTAACTGTTTTTCATCTGATTACTCAGTTCATACAGAACTTTTTTCAATGTCGCAGAAGCTTCTTTCTGTACCATTTCTGCCACTTTCCGATTCGCTTTGCGTTTCAGTTCCATCTGTTTTTCCGGATCTTTTTCATCAACAAGAAGTGCATCGTACTGGTTGATCAGTGCATGACTTTTTGCCAAGACATTTTCCTGATAGTGCTCCACATGGAACAGAGATTTTCCATAAGAAGCATCTGCCATCGCTGCGATCATGCGGCTGGTCCAGTAGAAGTTTTCGGTAGAGACTTCACCGGTCGTGTTGGCAAGATATTCCGGTGTCTCATCCACATCCGCATAGAACGGAACCATCGTGTTAAATGCATTCGATGCGTAAGCCACCCATTCCAGCGTTCCAAATGCAGCTCCTCCTTCCGGGCGCATCTGGATCAGAGACATAAAATCATTTCGGTTGATACCGATCGAACGGTACGCACCGCTCATGGATTTGTCTCCATAGGACAGGTACGGATCATATGGTGTTCCCTGATAATGTGCAGATAATACATATTTTACATCTTCCGGCGTGATCTTCTTTTCCGGAACCATGCACCACGGAATGTCATCGGACAGTGATGTGTAATCGGCGTCCGGACCGTCCCAGTTTACGGAATTCGGATTCAGATACCGTTCCATGTACCAGGCTCTCGGCGTATTGTATACATGGTCGGAATCGTCATGGCTTCCGAAGGCATCCCGAGGATTCAGAACGCCGTCCATGGAAAGATCCAGATGGTATTTCCCGATAAATTCTTTCAGGTCCGGGGAGCACATATATTCTTTCTGTTCGCCCAGCGCATCTTCCAGATCAAAGGTATCGATACCAAGCTGGTTTGGCATCACGACATACACATCATCCGGCACTTTTCTTGCCATCCAGTGATGTCCGCCGATCGTCTCCAGCCACCAGATCTCGTCAGCATCCTGGAAAGCGATTCCGTTATTTTCATATGTGCCATACGTTTCCAGAAGCTGTCCCAGTCGGGCAACACCCTCACGGGCGCTCTTAATATAAGGAAGCACCAGGCACACGATGTCTTCCTCTCCGATACCACCCGGTACTTCTTCCTGACCGTCTTTTGCCGGCTGATATGCCACCAGCGGATCGGCGCCCTGTACACGCGGGTTGGTTGTGATCGTTTCGGTGGCTGTCATGGCTACATTTGCCTCATTGACACCGCTTGCTGCCCAGATGCCTTCTCCTTTTTCTGCATTTGGCATGGATGTATAGCGCATCGCCTGTTCCGGCAGTTCTACTTTCACATGGGAGAGAACGGAAATATAGGTTTTCGGCTGTTCTTCCGGTGTTACCACCACGAACTTTTTCGCTGTAAAATGTCCGGATCCGGAGTCGTCGTTGCGGGCGATCATTGTGGATCCGTCGTAGGATGCTTTTTTACCTACTAAGATTGTTGTACAAGCCATTTTTCTCATCTTCCCTTCTGTTTGTTTTGCTGGTTTTTATTTTAGCACATTGCTAACTTACTGTAAATCTGACCTTTTTGGTATACGGACGAAATCTTTTCGCGTACGGACGAACCCATGCCCAGGCTTCCACTCGTCAGACAACCGCTGGCAACGCAAATCTGAGCTAGCCGCTAACTGCGACTATATTCACGAGGGTCGGCTGACCCTCGCGAAAGTCTGCGTAGGTGCTGGATCTCAAAGCTTGCCCTAAACGCCCACCTACAGAACCTGCCACTGGCAGCTTCCTCCGGATGCAATGCAACAAAGTGTTGCGCCTCACAGACCTCCCGCCACGGCTGCTGTTTCTTCTATATCTACTATTTTCCTCACAGATTTATCAGCTTTGATTCTATTTATAATAATTTTCTCAAATTATTATAAAACCACTCTTTCTCATGAATTTATCATTATAATTATATATTTTGTTTGCACTTTCTTTTTGCAATCAAAACTTTTATTGTTTCTGCCATTCTTTTTCTCACCTTATTTAATAGTTATTTTTCATTTTCTTCTTTCGATGATACCTGCGTAAAACTATTGTCAGTGTTCTCGTCGGTGAGGGTCTGCTTGAGTTTTTCTACCTCCTGCGGGATATCCGGTCGGAAAGAGAGGTACCAGGTTTCGGTTTCGGTGATGTATTTTTGCCGGAAGTGTTTGCTGGTACAGAAAGCGGTTCTCAGGTTATGGAGACGGTCAGCTCCTTTTACGGCGTAGGCTATGGGGTTTTGGCGGATGCGGGTGACGTAAGTTTGCATATCATAACCTTTTTCTTTTGTGAGCAGTTTTACCGCTTGCAGGACTTCTTCACCGGCGATGGAGCGGATCTCGTCTTCGGTAGCATCCGTGTCTTCCAGAAGATCGTGGAACAAAGCTACAATCTGGTACTCGATATCATAACCCTCTTTTTTCAGAATATCGGCTACCGCTACCGGGTGCGTGATATACGGAGCCCCACCGATTCTTTTCTGGGTTCCATGTTTCTCTTTTGCAAATTCATATGCTTTTTCGTATAGTGCCTGATCATATACTATCTGCTTTTCTTTTGTCCGCATCTCTTCCATAAAACTGTCCTCTTTTTCTTTTGTGTTTACCACTTATCTCTCCTAACGGGATAAGTATTGTTTTAATAATTTCTCACTCCTGTCGCTCATTTTTCCTCAATATAATCAAACGCGATCCTGTCGCTTCCGTCTCTTGTATGGATGATTCCGCACTCCTGGAATCCATACGAGTGGATGGCTCCCTGCATCGGTTTGTTATTTGCATGGGTATCGATTCTCAGATAATTGCACTTTTCTCTGCAAAAATCAAAGCACCTTCTCGCAAATCCTTTTGTAGTGCCATCAGAAGCGATTCGATGAATCGTTCCATATTCTTTCTCACTGCGCCATGCACCCTGATAGATTACGCGATATGTAGGATCCTCTCCAATGATAAAGACAAATACCCCAACCACATTCTCATTTTCTATGCACACATAGCAATGATCTGCTGCAATATCCTTCTCCACGATCTCCCTGGACGGATATCCCCCTTCCCACTGTGTTGGATTGCCATTTTCTTTCATGAATTTTCTAGCCTTCACATAAATCTCCAGAATCTCCGGTATGTGTGTTTCATTTGCCTTTATAATCTTCATTTTTTGTATCTCCTTAGCCTGGATTTTAATTTATTCGTAACTGTTCAGTACCTTCACAGTTACGAGCCAAAATGCATTTAAACGATAAAAACACGCTTTGCGAGTTTTTATCGTTATCGCGGCACTCCTCAAGGTTCCGTGCAAGCACGGACTTTGACTCGTTGCTCGCGTAAATCACCTTCGGTGATGGCATTTTGGCTTGTATGTCTCGGGATTTT
>NZ_VUMS01000011.1 GCF_009696065.1 Oliverpabstia intestinalis
ATGTAATGACACGGCAATGTCTTTCAAGACGAATCAGTTCCATTGAACATCTTCAAAGAGAACTATCCGTTTGGGAAAACGAACGCAACAGTAATGAAGATGGCGTAAACTGGCAATTTAAAACAAATGATGCGCGTATAAAGCTCACATCTTTGTATCCTAAGTTGTAATTAGGATACAAAGATTAGTTTAAATATCAACGTGTCATTACACTAGTCACCAACTTCGACTATGTTCACGAGGGTCAGCGGACCCTCGCGAAAGTCTACGTAGGTGCCGGATCTCATCTTTGCTAAAAGCACCAGCAAAAGGCTGTCAGTCCCGCCAGGGGCGGCTCCGGTTCTGTGTTTTGGAAGAAGGCGATAAGTTGATCAGGGTATGCCCCTCTTACCGCCAAGCAAGTGAATTTTCGGACAAGAACTTGACATCTAATGGTTCTTTGTTATACTAGGCTTTGACAGAGTTTTCCAGTGCCTCAAAACGATTGTAGTTGCGAGGATAATAGGGAATCAGGTGAGAGTCCTGAGCGATCCGGTCACTGTAAGCAGGGAGTGATGTCATATGCCGGAGATTTTCGAAGGCAGCCATTGCGTGGGAGATCCATGTGAGAAGGTTTGGCAAAGCGTTGATCTGTAAGTCAGGAAACCTGCTGGGAGAGTTGGTGAAGAGCTTCCGAAGAAAGCAGAACTCCAAAAGATGGGAAAGCAGTGGTAGGTTAATCTGTTGTTTCAGTCTGAAGACATTTTTGTCTGTAGTTGTATCTGATTCTTGCGAAAGAAGGGTATGGCTGCAGACTTTTTTGTGGAAAATGGGTAACTGTTTAATATCATTATGAATGAAATGAACGGTTACAATATTGTTTTCAGGCATGACTTCCCCAGGGACTATGTTATACTATGTGCATCTTTTTTTGAAAGCGATTTGACGGACAGTTTTGCGGTCTTTACTCTGTTGACCGTGGCAGACAATATGTTGAAAGAAAGGAAATGTGAGATGAAAGGAACAGGAAAGAGAATTCTCTCCGTATCCCTGTCTATTATGATGGCATTGGGTATGCCGTCAGGAACATTTGCAGCGACTCCTGATGAAGCTGCAGCAGGACAGGTAAGCGAAGCAGAAGTTCCGGCAGCAGAACCGGAGGTAACACAGGAAGTCAGTCAGCAGGCCACAGAGGAGCCAAAGACTGAAGAGAATGTTGAGAAAGAAAAAAATGAAGAACAGAAGGCTGATGCAAAAAAGGAGCAGGAGAGTGTGACAGAACCGACTGCGGAACCAGCTGCACAGCCGGAAAAAGTTAAAAATAATGAGAATACAAATGCCGAAACCAATCCGGAGAAAGAACTGCCGGATGTACAGGTGACAAAGGCAGAACTGGTTGAGACAAAAGAGGAATGTCTGGTTACAGTTTATACAGACAGTGATGTTTATGATCAGTTATATATCGGAAAGAAAGAAGATACAGAGAAAACATCGGTGATCGCCGGGGAGAAGGATCTGAACGGAAAGTATAAGTTTCAGTTTGCAGTCAGCGAGGAAAAACTGGGAAGTAAGCTGCAGATCGTTCCGGGAATAAAAGAATCCGGAGAGTGGTATACAAAACAGGATCTGTTCTGTCAGGTTCCGGAGAAAACACAGAAGGAAGATGCTGCAAAACCATCAGAAAAACCGGCGCCGTCAGAGGCACCGAGTACAGAACCTGTAGTTTCAACAATTCCCAGTGTGCCTGACATGGCATCACCAAATACAGAGAAATCACAGGTGATCAAAGAGGATGGTTCAGAATTTAAAATGTTCAAGGTATCCTCATTTGAAGCAAAAACAGTAGGAAACAAGATTGAATTATCATTAAAAACAAAAAATGTATCTTTTGATAAGATATATTTTGGAATGAATGCAGATGCAGAAAAAACATCGATTATTAATGGCACCTGGACAGAAACTGAACAGGAGTGGCAGTTTCAGTTCGATGTCGATAGAAACAAGTCAGGGAAAGCCATTCCTATAGTTTTAGGAAAGAAAGATGGAACCTGGTTTAGCAAATATCAGTTGTATTTAACAATTCCAGAAGAAGCAATGAAGTCACCGGATGTAACGAAGTCACAGGTGATCAAAGAGGATGGTTCAATATTCAAAATGTTCAAGATATCCTCAGCAGAAGTAAAATCTGCAGAAAATATGATGGAATTAACAGTAAAGACGGCTAATAGATCCTTTGATAAATTTTATTTTGGATGGAATGAAGATACAGAAAAAAAACCGACAGTCAATGGAACTTTGACAGGGAAAGAGTGGACTTTTCATTTTTCTGTTGATAAGAAAAAAGCAGGAAAAGCTATTCCTGTAGTTCTGGGAAAGCCGGATGGAACCTGGTTTAATAAATATCAGTTATTTCTGACGATTCCCGAGGTAAAAAATAGTGGTGAGGCAGAAGTGCCGACAACACCTGTAACACCTACAAAGCCTGTGCCTTCTACTACACCATCTCAATCAACACGTCCGGCAGGTGTTCCGGCGGATGGTGTTTATACAACGACTATCTCTACAGGAGCAGAGATGTTCCGTGTAGTGGCAACTATATTAACGGTAAAAAATGGAAAAATGAGTGCAGAAATCACTTTAAGTGGAACCGGATATGATTATCTGTACATGGGAACCGCAGCAGAAGCAGCTGGCAATGAGAGTCAGTGGATTGGATGTAAAGATGAGCAAAAATCCTATATTGAAAACGGCGAAGAAAAAACCGGAAGAAGTTATATCATTCCAATTTCAACACTGGATACTCCACTAGCTATGGCATCTCATTCAGTGAAAAGAGACAGGTGGTACGACAGAAGCATTACAGTAAGTTCCAAAGATCTGAAAAAAATATCTTCTGATGAAGCAGGAAGCAACCAAGGAGTAAATACAAATCCAACACCGGCTTCAGATCCAACCGCAACGAAAGATTCTACCAAGGACACAACCCCGGCTGAAGAATCCAAATCAGAGTCCGATACCAGTGGATCTACCAGTCAGGTAAACAGCAAAACTAAGCTGAAAGACGGTGTTTACACTCCGGACAAATTCACCTGGTCCGGTGGTACAGGAAAGGTAAGTATTACCTGCGATAAAGTAAACATCAAAAATGGCCAGGCTCTGGCAACCATCGCATTCAGCAGCTCCGCATACCAGTATGTAAAAGCAAACGGAAAGAAATATTTCCCGACCCACACCGGCGGAAAGTCCATTTTTGTAATTCCGGTGGAATTGAATAAGAACAATAAGATCATTGGTATGACCACCAAGATGAGCGCAGCTCATGAGATCGAGTACAGCATTATGGTCTACCTGGCAGCGGCTGACGGAGACGGAAGTGGCGCAGCAGCTGGAGACGGCAGCGGCATGAATTTTGGAAGCAAGGACAAGCTGGATGAGAAGGCGCCGGATATCATTGGTCTGAAATACAAATCAGAGACAAAACTGGACTATGCCGACTATTTTAAAATCTATCATTATGACGATGATATAACTCTTCTGGAGATCGATTTGTCCAAGGATACCGATAAGGATCCGGAGAAGCTGGAAAAGGATGCAGAAGCCAAGGATACAGCGGATGCGGATAACAAAAAGGATACCAAGAAAACCGGTAAGAGTGGCAAAAAGAAAGTTGCCAAGATTACCATCAAGAGAAACGATGAGGAAAAGAAGACCACAGACACCCAGAGCGTAGCCTATAACGATGAGGGAGAGGCTGTAGTACAGACCCAGGAAGAGATCACAGCAGATCTGTATAAGGCAAAGGTTGTAAAATATCTTATCGTTCCGGAAGATTCCGACACAGAACTGCCGGTAGGTATCGAGAAAGAAATGATTGTTGTAAAACTGCCTATCAAACATGCTTATGTGGATTCTGAAGAGTCTGTCAGCACTCTGGAAACTCTGAAACTTTTGAAAAAGGTTAAAGCAGTAGGATTTGACAAGGATGAGACAGATATTGATGCAGTCAATAAAGGACTGGAAGAAGATAAGATGGTATATGCAGGGGCAGCCGATGATCTGAAATTCCGGGAACTGGTAAAGAATAAGATCGATTTTGCAATCGTTTCTTCTGAAGTTCTGCCGGGAAGCAAAACAGCAGAAGATGCCAAAGAAAAGGGCAGCGATACCGACGGCAAGAAAAACAGCAACAGTAAGAATCAGAAGAAAGCAGATGTGAAAGACGCAGACGATAAGAGTACAGATACAGACAGCAAAAAAACAACAGACAGTTCCGATGAAAATGAGGAAGAGGCAGTGCTGGATCAGCTGGCGGATAATTTTGCAACTCTCGGTATCCCTATGCTGATCGACCGATCTGCAGACGAAGAGTCTGATCTCGGCAAAGCTGAGTGGCTGAAGGTATACGGCGCATTCTTTGGATGCAGCGACAAGACAGACAAACTGTATGACAAAGCAGTTAAAGCTGCCAAAAGCAAAAAATAAAGATTGTCGTATTTGTTAACAGATATTGAATAGTTAAAGACAAAAGGACAAACGGGGAAAAAGAATGAAGAAAAATATTTATCAGAAATGCAGCCGGATGACGGCAGTGTTCCTTGCAGCAGCCATGCTGCTTACCGGCTGCGGCGGCAGTGGGGATACCCCATCTGCTTCTGAAAAGGCAGAGAGTACGACCCGGGAAAGCACGGATACAACGAAAGAAACCGATTCTGCAGACGCAAAAAAAGATACAGAAAAGCAGCAGGATGCAGAACAGAAAGGGGTATCCGGCGATACAGCTTCTTATCTGACAGATGCATCCGATGCGCCTGAGGTGGCAGGACTTACCTGCCAGGGGAAGCTGAAACTGGAGTATGCAGACTGCTTTGATGTGTATTATTATGAAGATGATTATCAGCTGATCGATGTACATGACAGTGCTCAGTATCTTCTGGTGCCTGAGGGAGCGGAGGCTCCCGAAGGTCTGGACGACAGTATCATCGTGCTGCAGAAACCATTGGATAAGATTTATCTGGCAGCCAGCTCCACTATGGCGCTTTTCCGTGCACTGGATTCCCTGGATAACATCAAGATGAGTGGAATCGACGCTTCCGGCTGGTATATTGAAGAGGCAAAACAGGCCATGGAAGACGGTAAGATCCAGTTTGCAGGAAAATACAGCGAGCCGGATTATGAGATGCTGGTAGATCAGGATTGCGATGTGGCTATTGAATCCACTATGATTCTCCACACACCGAAAGTACAGGAGATGATCGAAGACCTGGATATTCCGGTATTTATCGACCGCTCCAGCTACGAGACCCATCCTCTGGCAAGAACAGAATGGATCAAGTTGTATGGTGCTATGTTAGATAAGGAAGAAGAGGCATATAGCTTTTTCAATGAACAGGCCAAGGTAATCGGCGACCTGAAAGACTTTAAAAATACGGAAAAGACGGTGGCATTTTTCTTTGTAAGTACGGACGGTTCTATTGTAGTGAGAAGAACCCAGGATTATATTCCAAGCATGATCGAGCTGGCAGGCGGAAGATACGTATTCCAGGATCTGGACAGTGTGGAGACAACCAGTGCTTCCGTATCCATGAGCATGGAGGAATTCTATGCAGCTGCAGCAGATGCAGATTATCTGGTATACAATGCCACTATTGACAATCCCATCCAGTCCGTAGACGAACTGGTTGCAAAGAACGAATTGTTTGAGGACTTCAAAGCTGTTCAGGAAGGCAATGTATGGTGTGTAGGAAAATATATGTATCAGGCAACGGATATCGTTGGTCAGCTGATCACAGATTTTCATCTGATGTTAACCGACGGAGATGAGAAAGACATGACATTCCTTACTAAAGTAAGTGATAAGTAACAGGAGAAATCATGAAAAAACGAAAAGAAGCCCTTCAGGGGGCAACCGATTTTCATTATGAAAATTTTCTGCGCAGAAGCCGGTATACATCGGTATTTCTCGTACTGCTGGCGGCATTTTGCGTGATCACTGTTTTGAATATCAATACCGGAAATGTGGATATCTCTATCCCAAAGATTTTAAAGATTATTTTTCTTCGGGAAGGAAATAAGATGGAATATAACATTATCTGGAAGATCCGTCTGCCAAGAATTCTGATGGCGGCCATCCTTGGGGGAGCACTTTCTCTTTCCGGATTTTTATTACAGACCTTCTTTGAAAATCCTATTGCAGGTCCCTTTGTGCTCGGTATTTCCTCCGGAGCCAAAATGGTGGTAGCTCTGACGATGATTTATTTTCTGGGACGGTTTCAGGTGGTATCTTCTTATACGCTGATCATAGCAGCCTTTATCGGTTCCCTGATCGCCACAGGCTTTATCCTTTTGGTGTCCAGACGGATCAATCATATGGCAACACTTTTAGTAGCAGGTATCATGATCGGTTATATCTGTTCAGCGGTCACGGATTTTGTGGTGACTTTTGCAGAGGACTCAGACATTGTCAACCTGCACGGATGGAGCCAGGGAAGCTTTTCCGGTATGAACTGGAGCAATGTGAAGGTGGCGGCAGTTGTCATCGGAGTGACGATCCTTATTACATTTTTTATGTCCAAGCCGATCGGAGCTTACCAGCTGGGAGAAGCCTATGCCCAGAGTATGGGTGTGAATATTCGCTTTTTCAGGATTATGTTGATACTGACTTCCAGTGTGCTTTCTGCATGTGTGACTGCATTTGCCGGACCTATTTCTTTCGTGGGAATCGCTGTTCCCTATCTGGTAAAGAGAAGTCTTGGAACTTCCCGGCCACTGATCGTCATTCCTGCCACATTTTTGGGTGGCGGTGTCTTCTGTATGATGTGTGATCTCATCGCGCGTATGGCATTTGCACCGCTGGAACTGAATATCAGTACCGTGACTTCGATATTTGGTGCGCCGGTGGTTATTTTCATGATGTTGCACCGGAAGAAAGGAAACTGACATGGGAGAATATTATTTTCATCTGGATCAGCTGACGGTGGGATACAACGGAAAGCCTCTGATTGATCAGATTCAGGTAGGTATCCATAAAGGAGAGATTGTCACACTGATCGGACCGAACGGATCCGGAAAATCAACAATTTTAAAGAGTATTACCAGACAGCTGAAGATACTTGGCGGTAAGGTTCTGTATGAGGAGAATGATCTGCACAAGCTTTCTTACAAGGAACTTTCCACCAGAATAGCAGTAGTTCTGACAGAGCGCATGCGGCCGGAACTGATGACCTGTCATGATATTGTGGCAACCGGTCGCTATCCTTATACAGGTCGCCTGGGTATCTTAAGCCGGGAAGACGAGAATAAAGTGGATGAGGCCATGCGGATCGTCCATGCGGAAGAACTGGGAAGCCGGGATTTTAATGCCATCAGTGACGGGCAGCGTCAGAGAGTCCTTCTTGCAAGAGCTATCTGCCAGGAACCGGAGATCATCGTGCTGGATGAGCCTACCTCTTTTCTGGATATCCGTCATAAGCTGGAACTGTTATCCATTCTCCGCTCTATGGCAAAAGAAAAGGGCATAACCGTGATCATGTCTCTCCATGAGATCGATCTGGCCCAGAAGATTGCAGATCAGATCCTTTGCGTAAAAGGAGATCATGTCTGCTATTACGGAACTCCGGAACAGATCTTTGAAGAACAGACCATCCGGGAATTATACGGAATCGAAAACGGATTCTATGATCCAAGATTTGGCAGCATTGAGCTTCCAAAGGTTGAGGGGGAGCCGGAGGTCTTCGTGATCGCCGGATGCGGAAGGGGAATACCCATCTACAGAAAATTACAAAAGGATAATATCCCCTTTGCAACAGGCATCCTGTACACCAACGATGTGGATTATCAGTTAGCCCGCCTGCTAGCCGCCAGGGTGATCACAGAGGAACCTTTTTGCCAGATTACTCAGGAGCATCTCCGGGAAGCAATAAAGGTCATGGAAAACTGTAAAAAGGTGATCTGCGCCGATGTTCCCATCGGAGAATGCAACAAAGGGCTGGAGGAACTGATCCGGGCTGCAAAAAAGAGAATGTAAGAGAAGAAAACAAAGAAAGATCCTGATGAAATCTATTTTCACCGGGATCTTTTTGTTGCATTGTATATCAATAATTGGTCCGGTGGACCAATTTTGATTGCTGTTCGCGGGTGTCTGTTATGACTTGAGATATAGAGAGAAGATACGGTATAATGTATATACTTAAAGTAACTGTGTGACGTATAGCAGTTACCATGCAGTCATTAAGCAAGGGCAAAAGTCCTTAGCATTATCAGGAGAGGAATTCTACAAATCAGATGAATGAAAAAACAGAAAAAATCAAAAAAATCCGGAATCTGCTCCTTGCCGGTGGTTGTATAATCACTGCCATAATATGCCGTCATCTTCCAGCCAACAGAGAATCGGGCTGGTTGGCCTTTTTTCAGCTGACGAGGGCATACCTGTATATCACCTTATATTGTGTCTGGGGAATTTCCCTTCAGCGAAGGATCGTCAACAGGACAGCACGAAGATGCCTGTGTGGGATCGCGTCCCTTATGATTTTCTGGTTTGTTATTCGTACACTGAAATATGATGTGTTTTATGAACCGGTATTACGACGTTACAGCTGGTATTGCTATTATATCCCGCTGTTGTCTATTCCCTCCCTTAGTGTGATCGCGGCATTGAAGATGAGAGAAAGTGAAAATCAAAAGAGGAGACAATGGACCGGTATTTTCCTGGTGATCACAGTGGGCGTGATCCTGCTTGTTATGACCAACGATCTTCATCAGCTGGTATTCCGCTTTCCGGCAGAAAAACCATGGACAGATGATGAGTATCTTTATGGTCCGGGATTTGTGTTTTGTGTGGCATGGATCGCTATCGGTTTTCTTACTATGCTGGGTATATTAATCGCAAAATGCAGGAACCCCGAGAAAAAGAAAATGTGGCTTCCCTTTGTGCCATTAGGACTGTTTTTTATCTGGGGTATTGCCAATATATTCCGTGTCCCGTATCTGAAAATCATAGCGGGAGATATGGCGGCGGCCTGCTGTCTTTTGATCGCCGCTCTTTTTGAAAGCTGTATCCAGTGTGGGCTGATTCTGGTAAATAACCGATACGGAGAATTGTTTCAGGCTTCCAGAGGAATCAATGCACAGATCAGTGACCGGAATCTGAACATCCGTTATACAACCGGTGACGGAATCGAGCTGGATAAAGAAGAGATGAAAGAAGCACTGGAGAATCCGGGATATGAAAAAGAAGGAATCCGTCTGAACAGTATCCCCATCAATGGAGGGTATGCTTTCTGGATCGAAGATATCCGTCAGCATCGAGCTGCTTATGAAAGTTTCTATGAGCTTCGCGAAGAACTGAGGGATCGAAACCAGCTTTTGAAACTGGAATATCAAAAAGAAAAAGAAAGAAAACAGGCGGAAGAAAAGAACCGGCTTTACGATCTGATGCAAAAGCAGACGGCAGAACAATTTCAGCAGATCGCCGGATATGTGGATCAGCTGGAACAGTGTACGGATCACAGGGAATATCACAGACTTCTGGGGAAAATCCTGATCGTAGGGTCTTATCTGAAAAGAAGGAAGAATCTGACACTTTCCGCACTGGAAGGTAAGGAATTAAAGGAAGAAGAACTGATCCAGAGCCTGAGGGAATCCTGCAGTAATCTGATCTTTTGTGAGATTCAAGGACAGTATTATATAGAAACCGGCAAAGAAACATTACCGGCAGAACTTGTCCTGAAGGCTTATGATTTCTTCGAGCAGACCGTAGAACTGCTCCTGGAACAGGGAGGTTCCCTTTTCTATCGTCTGACAGATATGGATGGTGTCCTTCGAATCTCAGTGAATCTTGAGGGTGTTTGCCGGACGGAGAGTCTGCAAGAAAAATATCCTTTGTTACATATGGAGCAGGAAGAAGAAAAAGAATGGTTTCTGGCTTTGCAACTGTCAGAGAAAGGAGGCAGGGATGAAATCCTTTGAAACATTCGGTATATTTGTCCAGGAAATGATTCTGGTTGCTCTTTTTTTCTTGATTCTGGTGGAAATCCGGCTGTTGTGTATCCAGCATTCCAGAAAGCGGAAGGCAGAGGTAATGGCTGTCAATTTTCTTTTACTGATTGCCAGCTACGGAATCCTGACCGATCTGCTGAGCGATTATCTGGCCATATGGGAAGGGAAAAACAGACTTCTTCATATTGCGGCCCGTTGGCCTGTAGGATTCCTTTTTTTCCTTATTCTTGCAGATAACGGTTATCTGATACGTCGCATCCGGAACGAGGATGAAAAATATAAAAAAGACTTGTCCGTATACTCCATCAAACAGACGCTGGATCACCTGAAATGCGGAATCTGCTTTTGCGATGATATCGGACAGATCGTATTATGCAATGAAAAAATGTATCAGTTAGGCTATATGCTTACCGGGGAGAATCTGCAAAGTTATCTGCTTTTAAAAGAAGCACTGGAGGCAAAACAATATTCCAACGGAATCTCAAAAGTAGGGAAAAAGAAAAATCTGTATTATTTTCCGAATGGTACCGTATGGGATTTTCGCCAGGAAAAACTGGAGGATCCCAGTCTGCAGGGTTATATACAGGTGCTGGCATTGGATGTGACCAATCTTTATTTTAACAGTGAGAAGATCCAGAAAAGCAATGAGGAACTTATCCGGCTGAATAAAGAAATAAGAAAAATGTATGAATGCATCGATGATCAGATCAGGGAAGAAGAAACTCTGGCTATGAAGATCCGTATCCATGACAGCTTCGGGCGCAGTCTCCTGGCAGTCCGACAACTTCTGGAAGAGGAAGCAGAACCGGAGAAAATGAAAGGGCAGTTAAAGACCATAAGGCAGACGGCACAGATTTTGCTGGGAAATATGGAGGAAGTACAGGACGAGAATAAAGAGTCCATCACAGAAAAGGCAGAAAAGCTTGGAATCACTGTATTTGTCACCGGAAGCATGCCGGAGGAAGAATATCAGAAGTTATTGATCGACCAGGCGATTATGGAATGTATGACAAACTGTGCAAGGCACGCCGGTGGAACCAGGGTGTTTGTAAAGATCACAAACAATAAAGTGCTTTGTAAGGTACAGATCACCAACAATGGAAAGAAACCCGCAGAAGGATCCCAGGAGGGCGGAGGACTGACATCTCTTAGAAAAACAGTGGAGCGGGAAGGAGGAAAGATGCAGGTGATCTTTTCGCCTGAGTTTGAACTGATTCTGTTACTGTCTCATGAAAAAGACAGAGAGATCAAAAGTTCAGAGGAAGTACCTGTGAAGATACTGAACAGTTAAAAGAAGAATAAAAAGGGAAGTGATGAAAAATGAAAATACGAGTGTTACTTGTGGAAGACCAGAAGATTATGCAGAAGTATTTCGCCAGCATGGTGCAGGGGGATGAAAGATTCTTGTTGGTGGACGTTCTGAACGACGGAGAAAAGGCTGTTTCTTACTGTAATCATACGGTGGTGGATCTTGTCCTGATGGACGTCCAGACCTTCCAGAACCATGACGGATTGCTAGCTGCAGAAACTATCAAAAAACAACATCCGGCAGTGAAGATCATCGTGATCACATCTCTGGTGGATCCGGAGATCCTTACACGGGCAAAAGAGAAGGGCGCAGACAGTCTGTGGTATAAGGATCACGGACAGGAAGAAATTATGGAGGTGATCGACCGGACTTTGGAGGGAGAACATGTCTTTCCGGACAAGGCGCCGGCCGTGGAGCTGAAGTGGATGAAAAGCGATGAGATCAGTCCCCGGCAGCTGGAGATGCTGAGACTGTATATCAAAGGCTATTCCTATTCGGAGATTGGGAAACAGATGAACTGTTCGGCAGCAGGAGTTCGATGGAATTTTCAGGATATGATAGCAAAAGCCGGCTATTCCTGTAAGGAAGAATTACTGGCTGCAGTACTGGAAAGCAAGCTGGTCGTAAGTACATTGAAAGGTTGGCAGACATTATAAAAAATCAATAAGTATTTTATTTGCTATCACAAGTGTTAGTGACTGACAATAAGATATCTGTAATAATAATATTACAAAAAAGGAAAAAGATGTCGTGACTGTGAAGGCACTGAACAGTTACGAAAAACTATGTATAAAAAGAAGGGAGAAAATCGTATGGGACTTATAAAAGCAGCTATGGGCGCAGCAGGCGGCGTAATGGCAGATCAGTGGAAGGAGTTTTTCTACTGCGACTCCATGGATAAAGATGTAATGGTAAAAAAGGGACAGAAACGTGTTTCAGGAAGATCCTCCAACACAAAAGGCAGCGATAACATCATTACAAACGGAAGTGGAATCGCTGTTGCAGACGGTCAGTGTATGATCATCGTAGAACAGGGTAAGATTGTTGAAGTTTGTGCAGAACCAGGACAGTTTACCTTTGATTCTTCCACGGAGCCATCTGTTTTTACCGGTAGTCTTGGATCCAGTATCGAAGCAACCTTTGCAACTATCGGAAAACGATTCACCTATGGAGGAGATACCGGAAAAGATCAGAGAGTGTATTATTTCAATACAAAAGAGCTGATCGATAACAAGTTCGGAACACCGAATCCGATTCCATTCCGTGTAGTAGATTCCAAGATCGGACTGGATGTGGACGTGGCAGTCCGTTGCTCCGGTGTATATTCTTACCGTATCGCGGATCCGCTTCTGTTCTACAGCAACGTATGTGGAAACGTAGAAGACGAATATCGAAGAGAAGAACTGGAAAGTCAGCTGAAAACAGAATTTATCAGTGCACTTCAGCCGGCATTTGGAAAATTATCTGATCTGGAATTACGTCCGAATCAGATCGTCACTCATAATACAGAACTGGAAAATGCCATGAACGAATCCTTATCTGCTAAGTGGGGACAGCTTCGTGGTCTGCAGGTAGTAAGTATCGCTCTGGGTTCCGTAACTTTACCGGAAGAAGATGCGGAGATGATCAAACAGGCACAGCGTACTGCGATCATGAGAGATCCAACTATGGCAGCAGCTACTATGGTTGGAGCACAGGCAGATGCCATGAAAGCAGCAGCATCCAATGAAGCAGGTGCAATGACAGGCTTTATGGGAATGGGAATGGCTATGAACGCAGGAGGCGGCGGTATGAATCCGCAGAATCTGTTCGCTATGGGTCAGCAGCAGGAAGAAGCCAGACGTCAGGAAGAAGCACAGAAAAAAGCCCAGGAAGAAGAGATCCGCAGACAGGTAGAGGCAAAACTCCGCGCAGAAGCAGCACAGCAGCAGGCAGCAGCTGCAGCGGCACCGGCTGCAGGTACCTGGACCTGCAGTTGTGGAAATATAGTCAGCGGAAAGTTCTGCCCGGAATGCGGCTCCAAGAAACCGGAACCAAAACCTGCAGAAGGATGGAAATGCGCATGCGGCAATATTGCCACAGGAAAATTCTGTCCGGAATGCGGCGCACCGAAGCCGGCAGAAGAAAAACCGGCAGAACCGGAAGGATGGACCTGTTCTTGCGGAACTGTCAATCAGGGCAAATTCTGTATGAACTGTGGAGCAAAGAAACCGGCGGATGCACCGTTATATCGCTGTGATAAATGTGGATGGATCCCGGAAGATCCGAAAAATCCACCGCGTTTCTGTCCGGAATGCGGAGATCCTTTTAACGAATCTGATATTCAGTAATCCGGAAGGGAGGAAGAGGTATGGGTTTATTTGATAAAAAAGTATGTGATATCTGTGGTGAGAAGATTGGTCTGTTAGGAAACAGAAAGCTGGATGACGGCAATCTGTGTAAGGATTGTGCAAAAAAACTGTCTCCCTGGTTTGAGGAGCGTCGCCACAGTACAGTAGAAGATATTAAGAAGCAGCTGGCATACAGAGAACAGAACAAAGAGGCAGTTCGTAATTTCCGTGTGACCAGAGATCTGAAAGCAGACAATAATTACCATGTATTTATTGATGATAACCATCAGAAATTTGCGATTGGAACCAGGATGGATGTAGAGACCAATCCGGATATTCTGGATCTTTCTCAGGTTACAAGCTGTCGCATGGATGTGGAACAGGATCGTACAGAAGAACAGTATCGGGATCAGAATGGCGAGATGAGAGATTATGTGCCTCCAAGATACAAATATTCTTACAAATATAAAATGATGATCGGTATCAACAGCCCCTGGTTTGACGATATGGATTTCCAGTTACATAATTTTGCCATCGATGCAAATGACCGTGGAAAGATCATGGCAGTAGAGCAGATCGGTAATCAGATCATCGCAGCACTCTCCGGCGGCAATATGGCAGGCAACATGAACACCGGAATGTACGGTCAGCAGCCGGGAATGATGGGAAATACCCCAATGCACGGCAATCAGCAGCCCGGTATGATGAATCAGGGCGCATATGGCCAACAGGGCAATATGAATGCCGGTATGTATGGCCAGCAGGCAGGCATGATGAACCAGGGAGCATACGGCCAGCAGCCGGGCATGATGAATCAGGGAGCATACGGCCAGCAGCCGGGCATGATGAATCAGGGAGCATACGGCCAGCAGCCGGGCATGATGAACCAGGGCATGTATGGCCAGCAGCCGGGCATGATGAATCAGGGAATGTACGGCCAGCAGCCAGGAATGATGAATCAGGGCAACTATGATCCGCGAGCAGGTGTTCCAAATCAGGATTACAGCCAGCCTGTACAGGGAAATCCTGCAGCAGCCGGTGGTGCCTGGGTATGCAGTTGTGGCGCATCCAACACAGGAAGATTCTGCGAATTCTGTGGACAGCCAAAACCAAATCAGTAATCTAAGCCGGTGTGTCTGTCCGCATAATATGCGGTCGACATTATACAAAAATATCTGAGCTACTGTCCCCGGAAAACTTTTTCGGGGACAGAGCATAAAAAGGAGGGAGAGGGTGAGCTATGGCAGATATGATGGAGTACAAATGCCCTTCTTGTGGCGGAGCCATGGAGTTTGACAGTACGACTCAGAAAATGAAATGTCCCTACTGTGATACGGAAATGGAAGTAGCCCAGTATCAGCAGATGAAGGAGAAAGCCGAAGGAAATGCCGGTGGCAATCCGGGTGGCGATACCGGAGGAAACAATGAAAACTGGTCTGATATGGGCAACAATCAATGGATGGAAGGCGAGGCAGACGGAATCAGGGTCTATGCCTGCCAGTCCTGTGGAGGAGAAATCGTTGCAGATGCCAATACCGGCGCAACAAGCTGTCCGTTCTGTGGAAACAGGGTTGTCATGAAAGGACAGTTTGCCGGAGATCTGAAACCGGATTATATCATTCCGTTTAAGAAAGATAAAAAAGCGGCAAAGGCTGCTTATTTCAACCATCTGAAAGGGAAAAAATACCTTCCAAAGGTATTTAAAAAAGAAAATCATGTGGATGAGATGAAAGGTGTCTATGTTCCTTTCTGGATCTTTGATGTAGATGCGGAAGGAAGTGTCGCATATAACGGTGAGCGTATCACCAAGTGGAGAAATGGAGACACAGAGTACACAAAAACCGAAATGTATTCCATGCAGCGTGGAGGAAATCTGAGTTTCGCCCGCGTTCCGGCAGACGGATCCAGGAAAATGGATGATACTTTGATGGAATCCATAGAGCCTTTTGAATTCCGTGAGGCGGTTCCTTTCCAGGCGGCTTACCTTGCGGGATATATGGCAGATCGATACGATATGGACATGGAAGAACGTATGGAACGTGCCAGGGAGCGAGTGAAAAAAGCTACAGAAGATGCATTTCGAAAGACCCTGCCTCATATGGACCGTGTGACGGTAGCCAGCAGTAATGTAAATGTATGCAATGCCAGATACTGGTATGTACTGTATCCGGTATGGATCCTGAACACCACCTGGAATGGTGAAAAATTTACCTTCGCTATGAACGGACAGAGCGGAAAACTGGTAGGCAACCTGCCGATGGACAAAAAGAAGTTCTGGATCGGCGTATCGGTTCGCGGCGGTATCATCGGACTTGTGATCTATTTGTTACTTTGGATCATTGCACTGATGTAAGAAGGAGGGTGAGAATATGAAGCACAAATTAAAAATTACGATACTCTCCATTTTATTCGGATTGCTCTTCGGCATACCTGTATATGCGGACAGTAATACCTATATCATTGATCAGAGCGATGTGCTGGGGGAATATATTTCGACGCTGAACGAAAAAGCAGAAACAATATCGGAAGAAGCGGGACTTCGCATTACCTGTATGATCACGAACACCACGGAGGGCATGGGAACTCCGGCAGTATCTGAGCAGGTGTACAAGGGACTGTTTGCCGATGATCCGGGCTTTATGCTGATCTACAGTATCGATGATCAGGAATGGTTTATCTACAGCTCAGGAATGGAGTCAGCTCCACTGACGGAGGAACAGGAAAATGAACTCTGGAACGAATTTGCCATTCAGGATTATTATGTGGATTGTGTAGATGCTTATCTGGATGCGGCAGCTGCTATCTGCAGCGTGGATTCTCAGGGAGTGGCAGAACCGGCTGCTGCAGACAGCCAGGGCGATGACCAGACGGCAGGTGCCGATACTTCGGAAACTACAGAAGCTTCCGGTTCGAACACTCAGGAAGCCGGCAGCGCGATTCCGCAAGAAAGACAGCTTCCGCTGCTTGTGGATGATGCAGGTCTGCTGACTGAGGAAGAAGCAGATGCTCTGCTGGATAAACTGGAGGAAATCAGTGAAAGACAGGAATGTGAAGTGGCAGTAGTCACCGTGGATTCCCTGGAAGGAAAGACTTCACAGGATTATGCAGATGATTTCTATGATTATAACGGCTACGGCTACGGAAAAGACGATGACGGTATCCTGTTGCTGATCAGTATGGAAGACAGAGACTATGCTATCACTACCTATGGTTTTGGTATCACAGCATTTACCGATGCAGGTCTGCAATATGTGGTAAATGATTTCAAACCTGCCTTAAGTGGAGGAAGGTATGGCGATGCCTTCAACGACTTTGCAGACTGCTGTGATAAGTTCCTTACCCAGGCCCATACGGGAGAACCATATGATGGGGATAATATGCCAAAAGGGACAGTCCATCCCGTATATATCCCCATCTCCCTTGCAATTGGTTTCCTGATTTCTTTACTGATAGGAAGATCGAAGAGTGCAAAACTGAAAAGTGTACGGAAAAAAGAATCAGCAGCGGATTACCAGGTGGCAGGAAGTATGCGCCTGTATCAGAATTCGGATGTGCTGGTTGCATCCAACGTGACATCCAGAGTGGTATCCAGCTCCAGCGGAAGTTCCTCCGGTGGAAGCTCCACACACACAAGCTCTTCCGGAAGAAGCCATGGAGGAACATCCGGAAAGTTCTGATGGATGGAAACAATCGACAGCCAATATGAAAAAGGAAAAAGACGAATCATACATTTTCAGTAGATTCGTCTTTTTTGTGCGTGCAGATTGCGGGAATGATTTTTCAGACACGCTCTAAAGTACGTACATCTGGATAAACATTTGGTGTGTATGATAAGACAGGCATTTACCAATGGATCATTGGGAAAGCTGTAAGAGAAAAAAGTAGCAGAGAAATGCACAGAGCGTTTGACAGTAATGCCGGGAAAGGGTAGAATAAAATAATGTGCGATTGAAAGAATAGTACTTCACAAACATGGAAGAAATGGAGAAAAAATTATGGCATATTATCTCGTAGATTATGAAAATGTAAAAGCTGACGGAATGTACGGGGTGGATCAGCTTGGCAAGAAGGATTGTGTGTGTATTTTTTACAGTGAAAACGCATCCACACTTACCTTCGGTCTTCACGAAAAACTGAATCAGACAAAAGGAAAAATCGTATTACAAAAAGTTGAAGTCGGTGTGAAAAATGCACTGGATTTTCAATTGTCCACATATCTGGGATATCTGATCAGTGAAAATGAAGGTAAAAACGAGACATATTATATTGTGTCTGAGGATAAAGGTCTTGCGATCCTGACAGGTTACTGGGCAGATCGTGGAGAAAATGTGAAGACTGCGTCAGATATTGCAGCAGCAAAGGCAGATCTGGAAGAAGAAAAACCTTCAAAAACAGAAAAAAAAGAAAAGAAAGAAAAACCAGGAAACCCGGAAAAAATGGAAAAAGCGGAAAAGGAATTCGGTGAAGAGAAAGAGAAACCTGATCAGCAGAAGAAATTCCATGGAAAAAAACAGCAGAAGAAGGGAAATGCACATCCGGGGCAGACAACAAGACTGCAGGTACACACAAGAAAACAGGAAACAAAATCACAGAATCCGGCGCAGCAGAAACCGGATGTGGAAAACACAGAGATTCCGGTGGCAGAAAAGGTGCTGACAGAAGAGAAACAGGAACAGCAGGTAAAAGAAGTTGCAGTCCGTCAGGAGAATAACGGTGCAGAAATCAGAAAACCGGCACATCGCAAATACAGAAAATACCACAATTACCGGAAGTATCCGCAGAAAAACAGAAAAACACAGGAATCTTCCAAGGTAATCCGTCCAATCCTCTCAGCAGGAGAATAAAAAAAGAAAAGGATAAGTCATATGATAGCGATAATTGAAAAAGTATATCAGTTTTTATGGGGTGACTGGATCGTGCTTCCGCTTCCGGGAGGAAGTTCTTTTCGGCTTTCCCTGCTCGTAATGATACTGATTCCGGCAGGAATCTGGTTTACGATCCGGACGAGATTTCTTCCCATCCGTCTGTTTCCGGATATGCTGCATACATTGTTTGAAAAAAAGGAAAAGGCGGAAGGGGAGAGCCATAACAGTACATTGTCGGCATTACAGACACTGATCGTCTCTACCGCTACACGTGTCGGTATGGGAAACCTAGTCGGTGTGGTTGCGGCAATTTCCGCCGGAGGAGCGGGTGCGGTTTTCTGGATGTGGGTGACGGCACTCATCGGCTCGTCCACGGCCTTTGTGGAAGCAACTCTTGCACAGATCTATAAAGAAAAAGACCCGGTATATGGTGGCTACCGTGGTGGACCGGCCTATTATATGCACAGATTCATACAGGAAAAGCGGGGAGGAAAAAAGAAACGTTATGTGGGAATATCCGTTCTCTTTGCAATCTCCGGACTGATCTGCTGGTGTGGAATCAGTCAGGTTATCAGCAATTCCGTAACTTCTGCATTCCATAATGCCTTTCACATTCCGCCAATCTATACCACAGTGGTTCTGGTAGCACTTGCGGCAGTGATCATTTTTCGAAAAACTGCAACGGTAAAAGTGCTGGATGTGCTGGTACCGATTATGGCAGGATGTTATTTTCTGATTACTGTGATTTTGATCTGTATGAATTTTTCTGCCCTTCCGGGGGTGTTTTCCAGAATCTTTGAGGAAGCGTTTGGTATTCGTCAGGCAGTGGCAGGAGGACTTGGCACGGTGGTGATGAATGGTGTGAAACGTGGTCTGTTTTCCAATGAAGCCGGTTCCGGCTCAGCCCCCTGTGCGGCAGCGGCAGCAGAAAGCGATCAACCGGTAAAACTTGGGCTGACCCAGGCACTGGGAGTTTTTATTGATACGATCGTGATCTGCAGCTGTACGGCGATGATCATGCTTCTGACGCCGGAAAGCCTGACCGAAGGGGCGGTAGGAATGGAACTTTTACAGGCAGCAATGGGCTACCATCTGGGACAGTTTGGTGTGATTTTCATTGCAGCGACACTCTGGCTGTTCAGTTTCTCCACTTTTCTCGGTATTTTATATTATGCAAGATCAAATATATCATATCTGTTTGGAGATGGAATGCTGCCGCAGAATCTCTATAAAGTACTTGCATTGGTGATGATGTTTATCGGCGGACTGGCAGCATACACGGTGGTGTGGGATCTTGGAGACGTCGGCGTGGGTCTGATGACCGTGTTTAATATTATTATGCTTTATCCGATGTCCGGAATCGCCATGAAGGCACTGAAATCTTATGAAATAGAGAAGAAAAACAGAAAAAAAGGATAAAAAACACAAGATATGGAAATTGTTCCTGAATAAATACAATATCTGCCAAAAATTGTACAAAATTGCATACATGCCTATATTTCATGGATTTGGGATTATTTTCTATTTGTTTTTTGAAAAAAGTGATGTTATACTACACTTGACAAAAAGATAACAATTCAAATACACACAAACACAGGAGGATATGCAATGGCTAAGTTTGAACAGTGGGAAGGCTTCCAGGGTAAAAACTGGGTTAATTCCGTAGATGTACGTGACTTCATTCAGTGCAACTACACACCATATGACGGAGATGAAACTTTCCTGGAGGGACCTACAGAGGCAACAGATAAACTGTGGGGAAAACTGCAGGAGCTGCAGAAAGAAGAACGTGCAAAAGGCGGCGTTCTGGATATGGAAACAGAAGTAGTTTCCGGTATCACAGCATATGGCCCGGGATATATCGATGAAAGCATGAAAGATCTGGAAGCAGTCGTTGGTCTGCAGACAGACAAACCGCTGAAGAGAGCATTCATGCCTTACGGTGGAATCAAGATGGCTGAGAAAGCCTGCACAACACACGGATATACACCGAGTGAGAAACTGCATGAAATCTTCACAAAATATCATAAAACGCATAACCAGGGTGTATTCGATATCTATACTGACGAGATGAAAGTTGCCCGTCACAATAAAATCATTACCGGTCTGCCGGATACTTACGGTCGTGGACGTATCGTAGGCGATTACCGTCGTGTAGCTCTGTACGGTATCGATTTCCTGCTGGAGAAAAAACACTACGATATGAAACGTTACGAAAGACATGGAATGAAAGGAACTGATTTCCGTCTTCGTGAAGAACTTGCAGATCAGATGAAAGCTCTGAACGAAATGAAAGAAATGGCTGCATCTTACGGATTCGATATTTCCGTACCGGCGAAAAACGCAAAAGAAGCAGCACAGTGGCTGTACTTCGGATATCTGGCAGCAATCAAGACTCAGAACGGAGCAGCAATGAGTGTTGGTCGTGTATCCACATTCCTGGATATCTATATCGAGAGAGACCTGAAAGCAGGCGTTCTGACAGAGAAAGAAGCACAGGAACTGATCGACCATATGGTTATGAAGTTCAGAATGGTAAAATTCGCAAGAATTACTTCCTATACAGAACTGTTCTCCGGTGACCCGGTATGGGCTACTCTGGAAGTTGGTGGTATGGGACAGGACGGACGTTCCATGGTAACAAAGAACGATTACCGTTTCCTGCATACTCTGGAAAACATGGGACCGTCTCCGGAACCGAACCTGACTGTTCTTTATTCTTCCAGACTGCCGGAATCTTTCAAAGATTACGCAGCAAGAATTTCTGTAACAACAAGTTCCATCCAGTACGAAAACGACGATGTTATGCGTCCGGTATGGGGCGATGACTACAGCATCTGCTGCTGTGTATCCGCTACTCAGACCGGTAAAGAGATCCAGTTCTTCGGTGCACGTGCGAACCTGGCAAAATGCTTACTGTACGCAATCAACGGTGGTATCGATGAGAAGACAAAAGTTCAGGTAGGACCTGCTTACAGACCGATCACAGCTGAATATCTGGATTATGACGAAGTAATGGAACATTACGATGTTATGATGGACTGGCTGGCAAAACTGTATGTAGATACTCTGAACATGATCCACTACATGCATGACAAATATTACTACGAAGCAGCAGAGATGGCTCTGATCGATACAGATGTAAGACGTACATTTGCTACCGGTATCGCTGGTTTCTCTCACGTAGTAGACTCTCTGAGTGCTATCAAATATGCAAAAGTTAAAGCAATCCGTGATGAAGACGGTGTGGTAGTAGATTTCGAGACAGAAGGCGAATTCCCAAGATACGGTAACGACGATGACCGTGCAGATGATATCGCAATCTGGCTGCTGAAAACATTCATGCACAAACTGAACAAATGCCACACATACAGAGATTCTGAGCCGACAACATCTATCCTGACTATCACATCCAACGTAGTATACGGTAAAGCTACCGGTACTCTGCCGGATGGTAGAAAACTGGGCGAGCCTCTGGCACCAGGAGCTAACCCATCTTACGGCGCAGAGAAGAGCGGCCTGCTGGCTTCCCTGAACTCTGTAGCAAAACTGCCATACGAACTGGCACTGGATGGTATCTCCAATACACAGACCATCAGCCCGAGCGCACTGGGTCATGACGATGACGAAAGAGTCAACAACCTGGTACACATCCTGGATGGTTACTTCGATCAGGGTGCACATCACCTGAACGTAAACGTATTCGGTACAGAAAAACTGATCGACGCTATGGAACATCCGGAGAAACCGGAATACGCAAACTTCACAATCCGTGTATCCGGATATGCTGTTAAGTTCATCGACCTGACTCGTGAACAGCAGCTGGATGTTATCGCAAGAACCTGCCACAAAACAATGTAATTTGTCTGACAGATTCAGGTGAATAAACAGTAATATAAAATAAAATCGTTTGGCGGTGCAGTGAAAAACTGTATCGCCAAATGTTTTCTATGGTAAAATTTAAAAGAAAAAGAAAAAATGGAGGAGCTTATGTCAGAAGAAAAGAAAGAACTGACAGGATATATTCATTCACTGGAAAGTTTCGGTTCCGTAGACGGACCGGGAGTACGATATGTGATCTTTGTGTCCGGATGTGCGATGCGCTGCCAGTTTTGCCATAACCCGGATACCTGGGATATGAAAGTTGGAACGCCTTACACCGCAGATGAACTGCTGAAAAAAGCAGTCCGCTACAAAGGATACTGGGGAAAAGAAGGCGGAATCACCGTCTCCGGCGGCGAACCGATGCTGCAGATCGATTTTCTGACAGAACTTTTCAGGAAAGCCAAAGCCCAGGGCATCCACACCACACTGGATACCAGCGGCAATCCATTTACCAGAGAGGGCGAGCGCTTTGAGAAGATCAAAAAACTTCTGGAAGTGACCGATCTTGTGATGCTGGATATCAAACACATCGATGATGAACAGCATAAGATCCTCACCGGTCAGACGAACCGGAACATTCTGGATATGGCAAGATACCTTGATGAAATCGGAAAACCAATGTGGATCCGACATGTACTGGTACCGGAACGAAGCGACAAAGACGAATATCTGATTCGTCTGGATGCATTTATCCAGTCTCTTCACAATGTACAGAAAGTAGAAGTACTGCCGTATCACACACTGGGCGCGTACAAATGGAAAGAACTCGGTTATGAGTATCCGCTCGAAGGCATCGATCCGCCGACTCAGGAGAGAATCAAAAATGCAAATCAGCTGCTACATACAGGAGCGCGGGTTTAAAGTGTTTACAGGGCACATTATAATAGGAAATGTCATGAAAAAAGCAAAGCATTTTTCATGACATTTTTTTCTTTACCCTTTCTGCATTTTCATGTATACTGTTTATGATAGGTGAATTATGTCCAATATTGTAAACATCAAGAATAAAGAGGTGATTGAAATACATGATTAAAATAAAAGAATACGTGATGGCAGAAAGCCTGGAGCAGGCGTATGAATTGAATCAGAAGAAGCGAAACTGTATCATTGGAGGCATGCTGTGGCTGAAGATGGGAAGCCGGATGGTTCCGACAGCCATCGATCTGTCCAATCTGGGATTGAATACCATCGAGGAAAATGAAGAAGAATTTTCCATTGGTTGTATGACAACTCTGCGGCAGCTGGAGCAGCACGAGGGACTGAATAGCTACACAAACGGTGCAGTCAGTGAGAGTGTAAGAAGTATAGTCGGTGTACAGTTCCGGAATCTGGCAACCGTTGGCGGAAGTATTTTCGGAAGATTTGGCTTCTCGGATGTACTGACCTGTTTTCTGGCACTGGATACCTGGGTGGAACTGTACAAAGGCGGCTGCATCCCCCTTGCCGAATTTGCCAGGCAGAAACCGGACCGGGATATTCTGGTGCGCCTGATTGTGAAAAAACATGAGGATAAAAGTGTCTATCTGTCTCACAGAAATTCAAAAACAGATTTTCCGGTACTGACCTGTGGGATTTCGTTACGGGAGGGACAGATCTATACGGCAGTCGGTGCCCGTCCGTCGAGAGCAGTCTGTCTGTGTGTGTCAGAGGCTGACTGGAAGAAAAAGGGCAGTGAAGCACTGGCCGGAGAACTGGCTGCGCAGTTTCCGACAGAAGGTAATATGCGTGCGGGAAAAGAATTCCGAAGCCATCTGGCAGAAGTTCTGATCGGCAGAGGGCTCAAACAGATAGAAAAGATGCAGGAGGTATAACGGTATGAAGATCCAGATGACGTTAAATGGTAAAAAAATCACAGAAGAGATTCAGCCGGGGATGCTCCTGCTGGATTTTGTGCGTGCCCATGGGTGTAAAAGTGTGAAAAGAGGATGTGAGACGGCAAACTGCGGGTTGTGTACAGTATTTGTAGATGACAAACCGGTACTTTCCTGTTCCACTCTGGTGGCGAGAGTATCCGGCCATAAAGTAGATACTCTGGAAGGACTGCAGGAGGAAGCGGCGGAGTTCGGTGCATTTATTGCCAATCAGGGAGCAGAACAGTGCGGTTTCTGTAATCCGGGCATGATCATGAACGCACTGGCACTGTTTCGTGAGAATCCGGATCCATCCGAGGAAGAAATAAAAGAATATCTGGCAGGAAATCTATGCCGTTGTTCCGGATACGAAGGACAGCTCCGGGGAATCCAGCAGTTTCTTGCTTATAAAAAAGAGAAAGAAGGTGCAGTATGCAGGTAGTAGGACAACCGGTGATGAAAAAAGATGCAATGGCGCTGGTAACAGGAAAACCGGTCTTTACACAGGATGTGGCTCCGGCTGACTGTCTGGTGGTAAAAGTACTTCGAAGCCCGCATGCCAACGCAAATATTCTGTCAATAAAAACAGATGCAGCAAAGAAGGTTCCGGGAATCGAAGCTGTGTATACCTGGGAAGATGTACCAACCCAGCGTTTTACCATGGCCGGACAGACCTATCCGGAGCCAAGTCCCTATGACCGTCAGATTCTGGATCAGCATGTACGCTATGTGGGGGATCCGGTGGCCATCGTAGCGGGAGAGAATGAGGAGTGCGTAGACAAAGCACTGAAAATCATTAAAGTACAGTACGAAGTTCTACCGGCCATTCTGGATTTTCACAAAGCCAAAGATAATGAGATTCTGGTTCACCCGGAAGAAAACTGGAAAGCATTATGTCCGGTGGGAGCAGATAATAAGCGCAATCTGGTGGCAACAGGAACCAGCGGTTACGGGGATGTGGAAGCCGTTTTCAAAGACTGTGAAGTGATGGTGGAAGAGACCTATCATGTAAAAGCAGATCAGCAGGCGATGATGGAGACTTTCCGTACCTGCTGCTTTATGGATGCTTATGGCAGACTGAATGTGGTGAGTTCCACACAGATCGTCTTTCATGTACGAAGGATCCTGTCCAATGCTCTGGGAATACCAAAATCAAAGATCCGTGTCAGCAAACCGAGAATCGGTGGTGGATTCGGGGCAAAACAGTCGGTGGTAGCGGAAGTTTTCCCGGCTTTTGTCACCTGGAAGACCGGAAAACCGTCTATGATCATTTACAGCAGACAGGAATCCCAGACCGCATCTTCCCCACGGCATGAGATGGAAGTAACCGTACGGCTGGGAGCAATGAAAAATGGTAAGATCCGTGCTATCGATGTATATACGTTATCCAATTCCGGTGCGTATGGGGAGCATGGTCCGACAACGGTTGGTCTGTCCGGACACAAATCCATTCCACTATACGAAGGATCTCTGGAGGCTCATCGTTTTTCCTATGACGTAGTTTACAGTAATGTGATGTCTGCAGGTGCATACCGTGGATACGGAGCAACTCAGGGGCAGTTTGCGGTAGAATCCGCTGTCAATCAGCTGGCGGCAAAGATCGGCATAGATCCTCTGAAGGTTCGTGAGATGAACATGGTACGTGAAGGGGTGCAGATGCATTCTTATTACGATGAGGTAAGTAATAGCTGTGCCCTGGATCGTTGTCTGGAGCGTGCAGCAAAGATGATCGGCTGGGAAGACAAATATCCGGCAAGAGATATGGGAAACGGTAAAGTGCGAAGCGTGGGAATGGCTATGTCCATGCAGGGTTCCGGTATCTCCGGTGTGGATGTGGGGTCTGCGGATATCAAACTGAACGAAGACGGTATCTACACCCTTGCAATCGGTGCGGCAGATATGGGAACCGGCTGTGATACGATTCTGGCACAGATGGTAGCAGAATGTATGATGTGCCCGATTGAAAATGTGATCGTCAGCGGTGCGGATACCGATACCTCCCCGTATGATTCCGGATCTTATGCATCCAGTACCACGTATATTACCGGACGTGCGGTAGAAAAGGCCTGCAGAAAATTACAGGAACGGATCGTGCAGGAAGCTGCAAAGATCCTGGACTGTGAAAGTGAGGAACTGGAATTTGCCGGAGACAGTGTAAAACGTCTGGCTACCGGTGAGGAAGTTTCGCTTACCCAGATCGGTACCAGTTCCATGTGCGGAAGTATCAATGCCCTGGAAGCTGTGGAAGACAGCAGCTCACCGGTGTCCCCGCCTCCGTTTATGGCAGGTATGGTAGAGATTGAACTGGATAAAGAGACTGGTCATGTAGAGGTTCTTGATTATGTGGCAGTTGTGGACTGTGGTACGGTCATCAATCCGAATCTGGCACGGGTTCAGGTGGAAGGAGGCATTGTACAGGGAATCGGTATGGCACTGTATGAGAATATTCAGTACAGCCCGAAAGGACAGTTGAGAAATAATTCCTTAATGCAGTATAAAGTTCCGACCCGTCTGGATATGGGAAAACTGCGTGTGGAGTTTGAGAGCAGTTACGAACCGACAGGACCGTTTGGGGCCAAATCCATCGGTGAGATCGTTATTAATACGCCATCACCGGCACTGGCGCATGCAATCTATAATGCAACAGGTCTGTGGTTCCGGGAATTGCCGATCACAAGCGAAAAGATTGCGATGGGACTCCTGAAAAAATGAGAATTCGAATGATTTATATGGCGGCTGGAAACAGCCGCCGTTTTGGCAGTAATAAACTATTTTATCCGATCGATGGGAAACCGATGTACCGGCATGTCCTTGAACGGCTGGCTGCAATATGCGAACGGCACAGTGACTGGGAAATTGTGCTGGTCAGCCAGTATGAAGAACTTCTGGAACAGGGAAGAACATTTGCCCACCGGACAGTATTTTCACCGGAAAGCAGGGACGGTGCGTCCTGGACTATAAAAAACGGGCTGAAGGAAGCAGACGATACGGAAGCATTTGTATTTTTTACAGCAGATCAGCCCTGGCTTCGCGAGAAAACTATGGAAGGATTTGTCTGCGAAATGGAAAAACAGCATGCAGACCTGGGCAGTGTCTGCCATGGTGAAACGCCCGGTAATCCGGTCTGGTTTTCCAGAAAATATCTTCCTGATCTCAGGGCACTCTCCGGAGATCAGGGAGGGAGAAAGATCCTGAAAAAGCATCCGGAAGAGATTCGCTGGTATCCGGTAGCACATGCTAAAGAACTGGAAGATGTGGATTATAATTTTGATAATAATTTGATTGTACCGGACGGGGCATGCTGATATAATAAGGGGGACGCGAAAAGATAAAACATAAAAGGAGATATCCATGAAAAATGAATTGTTTTCCATTGGTCCGATCACAATCTACGGATATGGACTGATGATTGCCATTGGTGTGCTGGCGGCATACTTCAGTGCCACGTACCGGTCGAAAAAATATGCGCTGGATCCGGACAAAGTCTTCTATGTGACGGTCTGGGCGGTGATCGGTGGATTTGGAGGAGCAAAGCTTCTATATCTGATCACGCAGCTTCCGGCGATTCTTAAAGATCCTTCCCTTTTGAAAGATGCACGGAACGGTTTTGTGGTTTATGGAGGAATCATCGGAGGAATCCTTGCCGCATGGCTCTACTGTAAGGTGGCAAAACTGAAATTTATAAAATATTTCGATCTGGTTATGCCGTCGGTGGCACTGGCACAGGGATTTGGAAGAATCGGGTGTTTTCTGGCAGGATGTTGCTATGGAAAAGAGACGAACAGTGCATTTCATATTATTTTCCACGATTCTGCTTATGCGCCGAACAACGTGCCGTTGATTCCGACTCAGCTGATCTCCAGCGGGCTGGATTTTCTGAACTGCATCTTCCTGATGTGGTTTGCAGGAAAGAAAAAAGGTGACGGACAGGTGGCAGGGCTGTATCTGGTTTGTTACAGTGTGGGAAGATTTGTCCTGGAATTCTTCCGTGGGGATTTGGAAAGGGGAAATGTGGGAAGTCTGTCCACATCCCAGTTTATCGCTATTTTCACTGCGATTGCCGGCATGGTACTGTTTTTCTGGTTTGGAAAGAAAAAGGCACAGGGACCGGAAAAGAATATACAGGAAGAAAAGGTTGTGTAACTATTCAGCAGCCACTATCCCACGAGGTGTCTTGGCATGAATATGCCAAAATCCTGAGACATACAAGCAAAATGACATCACCGAAGGTAATTATTAATGCAATTTTTCCTGTATCTGTGAAGGTACTGAACAGTTACAAGGTTACACAAGAGGAATCGGATACCTTCCGCAAATCGCTGGGATTGGATTTGTGGAAGGTATTACTTCTGAAAAACGTTTTGTAAAACAGGAAACCGGAAGAAAGAGAACGACAGGTCAGAAAGGAGACAGTATGGAAGAATCTTATGAAAGTTTTGCCGGTGTATACGATCTGTTCATGGATAACATTGATTATCCGGCATGGTGTACGTATCTGACCGGTATTTTAAAAGAATATGGAATAGAAGACGGACTGATCGCGGAGCTTGGCTGCGGTACCGGAAGTATGACAGAACTTCTGGCAGCTGAGGGGTACGATATGATCGGCATCGACAATTCCCCGGATATGCTGGAGGTCGCCCAGGAAAAACGGGTGGAATCCGGTCTGGATATTTTATATCTGATGCAGGATATGCGGGAATTTGAACTGTATGGAACGGTCAGGGCTGTTGTAAGTATCTGTGACTGTATGAATTATATTCTGGAGGAAGAAGATCTTCTGGAGGTCTTCTGTCTGGCCAACAATTATCTGGATCCGGGCGGAATCTTTGTCTTTGATATGAATACTCCGTACAAATACCGGGAGGTCATCGGCAACACGACGATTGCAGAAAACCGGGAAGAGGGAAGCTTTATCTGGGAAAACTGCTTTGATGAGGAATCACAGGTCAATGAATATGCATTGACATTATTTATTAAAGAAGAGGACGATCTTTACCGGAAGCACGAAGAATTCCATTACCAGAAAGCATATGAGCCGGAGAGAGTGAAAGAATTACTGGAGGAAGCAGGACTGAAAGTGGAAGCAATCTACGATGCATTTACCAGAGAACCGGTACGGGAAGACAGCGAAAGAATCTATTTTATTGCGAGAGAGTGTACAAAATAAAGAAATTGCAGAAAGTATGAAAACTTCCTGGAAGCAAGCATGCGTCAGATTTCTGAACTTTTGACCCTGGTGTCATAATATTATATGAAAGAAAGGAAACAGATATGAGTGATTATATTGTAAGAGCAACCGCAGCCGACGGACAGATCCGCGCCTTTGCGGCTAACACAAAAGATGTAGTGGAGACCGCAAGAAAGGATCATAATACCAGCCCTGTGGCAACCGCGGCTCTGGGACGTCTGCTGACCGGCGGTGCGATGATGGGAATCATGATGAAAGGGGACAAAGATGTCCTGACATTGCAGATCAAGTGTAGCGGACCGATCGGAGGTCTGACGGTGACTTCCGATTCCAAAGGAAGAGTAAAAGGTTATGTAAATCATCCGGAAGTCATGCTCCCGGCGAATGCACAGGGAAAACTGGATGTGGGCGGTGCGCTTGGTCTTGGTGTCTTAAGTGTAATTAAGGATCTGGGTCTGAAAGAGCCGTATGTGGGACAGACGGAATTAAAGACCGGTGAGATCGGAGATGATCTGACCTATTATTTTGCAAGCAGTGAGCAGGTGCCTTCCGCAGTAGGACTTGGCGTACTGATGGAGAAGGATAATACTGTCCACCAGGCCGGTGGATTTATCGTGCAGCTGATGCCGAACGCAGAGGAAGAAGTGATTGAGAAACTGGAGAAAAATCTGGCACAGATCACTTCTGTTACCGAACTTCTGGATCAGGGTTATACACCGGAAATGCTGCTGGAAAAACTGCTTGGTGATATGGATCTGGAGATCAATGAGAAAGTGCCGACAAGTTTCTACTGCAACTGTGACAAAGTAAGGGTTGGAAAAGTATTGATCAGTCTGGGAGAAAAAGAACTGCAGGGCATGATCGATGACGGTGAAAACATCGAACTGAATTGTCATTTCTGTAACACCAACTATACCTTCAGCGTAGAAGAACTGAAAGAACTGCTGGAACTTGCCAGAAAATAGGCGGAAAGGAAATATATGAGACACGGATTTATCAAAACAGCAGCCGGTACACCGAAGATTCAGGTGGCAGACTGTGTATACAATGCAGGGGAGATTCTGAAGCTGATCCGGCAGATGGAAAACGAGGGTGCAAAGATCATGGCATTTCCGGAGCTTTGTATCACCGGATATACCTGTCAGGATCTGTTCTGGCAGACATTGCTTCTGGACAGTGCGAGAGAGCAGCTGATATGGCTGGCAAAGGAGACCAGTCAGGTGGACGCGCTGATCATTGTAGGCCTTCCATGGGAATATAATGGAAAATTATATAATGTGGCAGCTGTCTTAAACAGAGGAACCATTCTTGGTCTGGTACCGAAGACGAATCTGCCAAATTACGCTGAATATTATGAGGCAAGGCATTTTACACCGGCGGATCAGGACTCCCATATGGTTAAAATTGACGGGGTGGAAGTACCATTTGGAACAAAACTTCTGTTTTCCTGCCCGCAGATGACAGGAATGAAAGTGGCTGTGGAGATCTGCGAGGATCTCTGGGTACCGAATCCGCCGAGCGTGGCTCATGCACTGGCAGGTGCGAATGTGATCATCAATCTGTCAGCAGGGGATGAAATCACCGGAAAAGATAGCTACCGGAGAGAACTGGTAAAAGGACAGTCGGCGCGTCTGATCTGCGGTTATATCTACGCAACGGCCGGGGAGGGAGAATCTTCTACGGATCTGGTATTTGGCGGACACAATCTGATCTGTGAAAACGGCTCCATCTTAAAAGAGGCAAAACATTTTATCAATCAGACAATCTACGGTGATCTGGATATCCGGCGTCTTGTAACCGAGCGAAGGAAAATGACAACTTATCCGCCGGCAGATACGGCCGGTTATCAGGAAATTATATTTACACTGGAGAAAGAAGAAACCAGATTGACCAGAACTTTCCCGAGAAAACCGTTTGTACCGTCCGGAAAAGAAGAAAGGGAAAAACGATGTGACGAGATTCTGACGATTCAGGCAATGGGACTGAAGAAACGTCTGGAACATACTCACAGCCAGAGCGCTGTCATCGGTATCTCCGGCGGACTTGATTCCACACTGGCACTGCTGGTGACAGCCAGAGCCTTTGATTTTCTTGGCATGCCAAGAGAAAAAATCACGGCAGTCACGATGCCGTGTTTCGGAACTACTGACAGAACGTATCGTAATGCCTGCGATCTTACCAAAAAACTTGGTGCGACCCTGCGGGAAGTAGATATCCGTGAAGCCGTAACCATTCATTTCAGGGACATCGGACATGATATGGAAAATCACGATGTGACATACGAAAACTGTCAGGCGAGAGAACGTACGCAGGTGATCATGGATATCGCGAATCAGGCGGGCGGTATGGTGATCGGAACAGGTGACTTGTCGGAACTGGCACTTGGATGGGCAACCTATAACGGAGATCATATGTCCATGTATGCGGTTAATACGTCAATTCCGAAGACACTGGTGCGCCATCTGGTGCGGTATTATGCGGATACCTGTGGAGATGATCGCCTGTCCGAGATTCTGCTGGATATTCTGGATACGCCGGTAAGCCCGGAGCTGCTTCCGCCAAAAGACGGCAAGATCGCACAGAAAACAGAAGATCTGGTGGGACCGTATGAACTGCATGATTTTTTCCTTTATTATATGCTTCGTGCAGGATATGAGCCGGATAAGATTTTCCGGATCGCAGTGCAGACTTTTGACGGTGTGTATGACCGGGAAGTGATCCTGAAATGGTTAAAGAATTTTTACCGGAGATTCTTTATGCAGCAGTTTAAGCGCTCCTGTCTGCCGGATGGACCGAAAGTCGGTACCGTAGCTGTATCGCCAAGAGGAGACCTGAGGATGTCCAGCGATTCCTGTGTGCGTATCTGGATGGATCAGGTGGAAAAACTGTCATAATAGTGAAAACGGGTGGATAACTTCTGAAAATGTATTTTGCAGTCAGTAAGAAGGGAAAGGAATAAGCGGCAGATGAAGGAAACGAGAGAACAGATGAAATGTCTGATGGAAAAGATACAGATGCCGGAAGAAGGAATTGCACAGCTTCTGGAGGCAAGAAAAGAACTGGAAGAAGCAGATCACTGGGATGTGATCGTGCAGACGGCAGAGCAGGTGATGGCAGCAGACGGAGAACTTTCCGTTCTTACCCAGGCACTGGCAGAGACAGAAGCCAGAGAAGAAGCACTGGGAGTGAACCGCTATCTTCTGGATGCACTGATGTTATGGTGTTGCTGGGAAGAAGTGAAAGTGCGTTATGAAAAACAGGGACTGCCTGTGGAAATTTACTATAAGAGTCTGGAAGATATGAAGTGGAAAATGCTGGAGTGTTATGAGATTCATGGCGTATACGGCAATTTTGTAGGTCACTGGTATGACGGATTCTTCAATCTGACCAGGTTCGGACTGGGCCGTCTGCAATTTGAACTGCGCCCGTTTGAGGGAAAGAAAGACTGTGGACTGGATGGTGTAAGGATTCATCCCGGGGATACTGTCATTAATATGCATATTCCATCCGCAGGTCCGATGAAACCGGAGCTTCTGGAGGATGCCTTTGCACGGGCAGAAGCATTTTTCAAAGACTACTTTCCGAAAGACTACAGGGTGTTTGGTGTGGAATCCTGGCTGATCGATCCGGATCTGGTACAGATTCTTCCGGAAGGGAATATGAAAGCGTATGCCAGGCGTTTTCAGTTGATTGACACAGAAAAAAGTGATGAGATTTTCCCGGATGGCTGGAGAGTATTTGGTGCAGAATGGAAGAAGAAACCGGAAGAATTGCCCCGGAAGACCGGGCTGCAGAGAGCAATTGCAGACTATCTGCAGCAGGGAGGCAGACTGGGAAGCGGCTATGGCATATTTATCCGGAAATAATAACGGGATGGAAGCTATTGCTGCAGAACAGAAGCTTTGGCAAGGGCACTTTTGATGGCTTCTAAAAGCAACATGGAAGTATATTTGTTATCGTCTTCGTAGGTGATATCTTCCAGAGACTGTTTTTCATAAATCTGGGAGGCGAGTTCTTCGAGTGCCGGTTCCATCAGTGGATACATGGTAGCGGTGGATTCACTTAAGTTTACCAGTTCGATGGAATTGATGTGGTTGCTGTCTACGGTTACCTGCACATCGAAGGTATTGTCATTCAGTTCAATGGCGGTGCTATAGACGCCCGGAAGATATTGTCCGGTGAGGGCAGAAGTTGTCTGAACAGAGGCAGCGGTTTCTTTGTTTTTTGATGGTCCGAACATGATCAGAAGAAGAACGATCATCAGGAGACCGAGTAGGAGAAAGATAGCGGTATAGATCACTTCTTTCATATGTAGTACAACAATCCTGGTTTTGGAACTCATAGTACACACTCCTTTTCCGATGCTTTTCTATAGTGTATGAGAAATGGTGTGATTTTATGAAATATGGGCTTCCGGAAAATTGAATGGGAAACTTTCAGTAGTACAAGAAGAAACAGGGGGAAGAAACGATGGGAATGGATGCCTGTATGCTGTGTCCGAGAATGTGCGGCGTAGACCGGGAGTCCGGAGAGAAAGGTTATTGCGGAATGGACGGAAAACTGCGGGCGGCGAGAGCTGCACTTCATATGTGGGAAGAACCCTGTATCTCAGGAACACGGGGATCTGGTGCTGTATTTTTTTCCGGCTGCAGTCTGCGGTGTATTTTCTGCCAGAATTATGAGATCGCACAAGGAAACTGTGCCAGGGAGATTTCCGGGGATCGTCTCAGTGAGATTTTTCTGGAACTTCAGGAACAGGGAGCAGCGAATATCAATCTGGTAACGGCGACACATTTTGCACCGGCTGTGATCGGAGCACTGAAAAAGGCAAAAGCACAGGGAATGTATCTGCCGGTGATCTACAATTCCAGTGGTTATGAACGGGTGGAAACGGTGCAGATGCTTGAAGAAGTCGTGGACGTGTGGCTGCCCGATTTTAAATATATGGATCCGGAGCTTGCCTTTGCCTGTTCGAAAGCGAAAGATTATCCGGAAGTTGCGGTGGCAGCGATCCGGGAGATGATGTTGGCCGGAGGAAGGTGTGAATACGATGACAACGGTTATATTCAGAAAGGTGTGATCGTCCGCCATCTGATCCTGCCGGGCCATACGAAAAACTCCATAGCAGTGCTTGATGAGTTATATGAAACATATGGAAAGGACCTGACCATCAGTCTGATGAATCAGTATACCCCCCTTCCTCAGGTGCGTGATATCCCGGATCTGAACCGGAGGGTGACAAAACGGGAGTATGAAAAGGTACTTGATCATGCACTGGATCTTGGTATTACACAGGGGTTTTTTCAGGAAGGCGGGACAGCAAAAGAAAGTTTCATTCCACTTTTTGACTATGAAGGGTTATAATGCAATCAAACAGAACGGGAAGCTGCATATTCCTTGTGAACCAATCAGAAAAATGTAAAACACAGTTACGACCCCTGCCGGTAAAAAGACAGGGGTCGAACTGTCAGAGAGAAGAAGACAGACGAAAAGATGCTGAGCGCAGGCAGAAGCAGGAACAAAAAAGGAGGAAAAGATCCATGGCACTGCAATTTGTACCAGGTAATTCGGGAGCTGGAAAATCTTTTCAGTTATATCAGAAAATCTTACAGGAAGCCGGAAAACATCCGGAGAGAAAGTATCTGGTGATTGTACCGGAACAGTTTACGATGCAGACACAGAAGGAACTGGTAGCTTTGAGTCCCCGTCATGGAATCATGAACGTGGATATTTTAAGTTTTGACCGTCTGGCACACCGGGTATTCGCGGAAGTAGGCGGTGATCAGACACCTGTTCTGGAAGACGTGGGGAAAATTCTTGTACTGGAACGCGTGGTGCAGGAACAGAAGAAAAAGCTGGGAGTTCTGGGTAGCAGTCTGGAAAAACTGGGAACCGTCAGTGAGATGAAATCACTGTTATCTGAGCTGATGCAGTACGATATTCATCCGGAAGAACTGGATGAGATCGGCAATCTGGCGAAAGAAAGACCGTTGCTGTATCACAAATTAAAGGATGTGCAGACCATTTATCAGGGTTTTTTCGAGTTTTTGAGAAAACGGTATATCACGGCGGAGGAAGTTCTGGATCTGTTGTGTGAGAAAATCGGAAGTTCCCGACTGGTGAGAGACAGCTGGATCGCTTTGGACGGATTTACCGGATTTACTCCGGTACAGAATAAATTACTGCGGGAACTGCTGAAACTGACACAGCAGGTATGGGTGACGGTGACGCTGGAGGAAAAGGTGCCTGTGGCACAGTTAAAACGTCCGCAGCAACTGTTTCGTATGAGTGGGGAGATGGTGGAGTCGCTGACCAGGATGGCAAAGGAAGAACGGGTGGAAATTCTGGATCCCTGGTGGGTGCGTCCGGGAGAAAACAGCCGTTTTTGCAAGGCACCGGCACTGGAATTTCTGGAACAGCATCTGTTTCGATATGATAAACGGCAGTACCGGAAGGAACAGGAAGAGGTACAGATTTTTCAGGCTGCAAATCCAAAAGAAGAGATGGAAGAAATCGCCAGAAGGATCCGCTTGCTGGTGCGGACAAAGGGCTACAGGTATGGGGACTTTGCCGTGATCACAGGGGATATGGCGACGTATGGAAGTTATGCCAGACAGGTCATGGAACAGTGTGAGATTCCCTGCTTTATCGATGAAAAACATTCTATTCTGATGAATCCGTTTGTGGAGTATATCCGGGCGGCTGTCAATCTGGTGGTGGAGTATTTTTCCTATGAGAGTATGTTCCGTTATCTTCGCTGTGGGTTGTCCGGGATTCCGGTTTATCAGGTGGATCAACTGGAAAATTACTGTATCGCTGTGGGAATCCGCGGGGAAAAACAGTGGAAGGATCACTGGGTAAGACGGTACCGGGGGATGGAAGAAGGCAGTATCGAAGGAATCAACCAGATCCGGGAACAGGTCTGGAAAAAGATCGGTCCTTTTGCGGAGTATATGAAAGAAAAAGAGCACACAGTGGAAGAACGGACACGGATGCTCTATGAGATGATCGTAAAAGATGATATTCAGGAACGGTTATCTGAGAAAGAACAGGAATTTGCTACACAGGGCGATCAGGCGATGGTGAAAGAATACAGCCAGATTTACGGAATGATCATGGAACTTCTTGATAAGATGGTGCAGATGCTTGGCAGCGAGACGATCACGGCGAAGGAGTACGGACAGCTTCTCGATGTGGGATTTCAGGAGATGCGGGTGGGCATCATTCCACCGACGGCAGATCAGGTACTGATTGGTGAGATGGAGCGTACCAGACTGAAAGACATCAAAGTACTGTTCTTTGCAGGCGTCAACGACGGAATCATCCCGAAACACGGAGGGAAGGCAGGTCTGCTGTCTGAGTCAGATCGGGAATTTCTCGACAGCCGTCAGGTAGCACTGGCACCTACAGCAAGAGAATCCATGTATATCCAGCGTTTCTATCTGTATCTGAATCTGACGAAACCTTCCCGGTGTCTGTATCTTTCTTACGCTCAGTCAAATGCACAGGGGCAGGCACAGAGTCCGGCGTATCTGATCGCGCTGATTCTTCGGATGTATCCGAAACTGGTGATCCAGGATAATCCGAAAGACGAGATCAGCCAGATGCAGATGGCACAGCAGGCAACGGAAATTCTTCTGGCAGGACTTCGAAAGGATGGAGAACAGCAGCAGAACAATGGCTGGAGGGAACTGTTTTCCTGGTATCTGCGGTCAAAAGAGTGGAAGGAGCAGTGTCTTCGCTGGATCCAGGCGGCATACGAGGGCGCACCGGAGAGCAGCATCGGAAAAGCGGCGGCGGTGGCACTTTACGGGAAAGAACTGGAAAACAGTGCGACGGAACTGGAACGGTTTGCAGCCTGTGCCTTTGCACATTTTCTGCAGTATGGTCTGAAGATCGAGGAACGACAGGAATACGAATTTCGTCAGGCGGATCTGGGCAATGTGATCCATCAGGCACTGGAACAGTTTTCACGAAATCTCAAAAAAAATCGGCTGACATGGCGTAGTCTGACGGATCAGGAACGGGATCAGCTGATTGATACGAGTGTGGAGGAAACCATTCACGACTATGGCAATACGATTCTGGAGAGCAGTTCAAGAAACCAGTATATGATCCTGCGTGTAAAACGGATCCTGCGGCGGACGGTCTGGGCACTGCAGCAACAGCTGAAAGCAGGAAAATATGAACCAAGTCGGTTTGAAATCTCTTTTTCTATGGAGGAAGATCTGAAAGCATCGAATTTTCAGTTATCGGAGGATGAGCGCCTGCGCCTGCGGGGGCGGATTGACCGGGTGGACCGCTATGAGGAGGACGATACGATCTATGTGAAAGTCATTGATTATAAGTCCGGCAATACGGCTCTGGATCTTACTTCGGTGTATCACGGACTGCAATTGCAGCTTATCGTATATCTGAATGCAGCACTGGAGCTGGAAGAAAAGAATCATCCGGGAAAACATGCAGAACCGGCGGGGATGTTTTATTATCATGTCAAAGATCCACTGGTGGATGGAAAACCTGGGGATGAGGAAGAGGAGATTGAACGGAAACTGCTGGAAAAATTAAAGGTGGACGGACTGGTCCGGGCAGAAGAAAAGATCTTAAAGGATCTGGATCGGGAACTGGAAGCAGGGAAAAAATCGCTGGTGATCCCGGCAGCTTACAATAAAAACGGCAGCCTTTCAAGTCGTTCCAAAACGGCAAGCAAAGAACAGTTCGAAGAACTCTGTGCCTATGTCAACGATAAGATCCGTGAAAATGGAACACGGATCCTTGGCGGGGAGATGGAGAAAAATCCATATAAATTAAAACAACGGACCGCCTGCGACTATTGCAGCTTTAAGGAGATCTGCGGATTTGATGAAAAGCAGGAGGGAAACAGTTTCCGGAGACTTCCGACATTTTCCGATGAGGAACTGTGGAAGAAAATGAGAGAGAAAGGGGAGAAGGAAGATGGAAATGAAGTGGACACCGGAACAGCAGAAGGTCATTGAACTGTGGGACAGAAATATCCTGGTCAGTGCGGCGGCAGGATCCGGTAAGACCGCTGTTCTGGTAGAACGAATCCTGGGAAAACTGACCAGAAAAGATCATCCCATCGATATCGATCAGCTGCTGATTGTGACATTTACCCGGGCAGCAGCCGGAGAGATGAGGGAGAGACTGACGGAAGCTGTGGAGAATTATCTGGAACAGGATCCGGAAAATGAACATCTGCAAAGACAGCAGACGTTGATCCACAACGCACAGATCACGACGATCGACGGATTCTGCTCTTATGTGATCCGGAACTATTTTCACACCATCGATCTGGATCCCGGATTTCGCACAGCGAATGAGGGAGAGATCAAACTGCTGAAACAGGATGTGGCAAAAGAGGTGCTTGAGAGCAGTTACCAGGAGAGAACCGAAAGTTTTGACCGTTTTGTGGAGAGTTTTGCCACCGGAAAAAGCGATGAGGTGCTGACGGAACTGATTCTCCGGATGTATGAGTTTGCCATGAGTAATCCCTGGCCGCTGGAATGGCTGGACAGCTGTACGAAGGCATACGAGATTCGGACAAAGGAAGAGTTGGTGTCCTGTATATGGATGAAAAAACTGTGGGAGGATGCCGGACACCTGCTGGATCAGATCACTTATCTTCAGGAGCGGTGCAAAGAAGTGATCTACAGTCCCGGCGGACCATATATGTACGGAGAAGCGTTGGAACAGGATCTTTTGTTTCGAAGAGATCTGGAAGAGGCTTTCGCATCACAGGATTTTGACGGATGCAGAGTCCTGCTGGATAGCTGGAAGCCAAAAGCACTGTCACGAAAGAAAGATGACAGTGTGCAGGAGGATAAGCGGGAGCTGGCGAAGAACCTGCGGGATCAGGCAAAAGATGCTGTGAAAAAACTGCGGGAGAATTATTTTTATGAGACAACGGAGGAAGTGCTGGAAGAACTGGAACTTTGCAGGGAGCCGGTGCAGGAACTGATTCGTCTGACCCGTCGGTTTATCGAGACATTTTCGGAAAAAAAGCGGCAGAAAAATATCGTTGATTTTACAGATATGGAACACTTTGCGCTGGAGATCCTGGTCAAAAAAGAAGACGGGGAGATCCGGTATACCCAGGCAGCGGATGAGTTTTCCGATCGTTTTGAGGAAATCCTGATCGATGAGTACCAGGACAGCAATCTGGTGCAGGAGACTTTGTTGCAGAGTGTGTCACAGCTTCGCTTCGGGCGGCATAATCTGTTCATGGTGGGCGATGTGAAGCAGAGTATCTACCGGTTCCGCCTTGCCAGACCGGAACTTTTTATGGAAAAATACGAAACCTACAGTCTGGAAGACAGTGTATGTCAGAGGATCGACCTACACAAAAACTTCCGAAGCAGAGACGGAGTGCTCGAAGGGGTCAATCAGATCTTTTACCGGATCATGGGAAAGGATCTGGGAGCGGTGGAATACGATGCAGATGTGGCATTGTATCCGGGTGCGGTATTTGAAGAAAAGCCGGAGGGAGTACCGGAAGAACCGGCGTGCCAGGTGCTTGTGGCACAGACCGGCGCGGACGGTATGGATGAGAAGATGCAGGAACAGAGTGATCAGGAGCTGGAAGCACGGATGATCGGAGAAAAGATCCGCAGCATGGTGGGAACAGAACTGGTCTGGGATAAGAAAGAAAAACAGTATCGTCCCGCACGTTATCAGGACTGTGTGATCCTGCTTCGGACGATCACCGGCTGGGCGGAGAACTTTGTCAATGTGCTGATGGACATGGGAATCCCTGCCTATGCTACCTCAAAAACAGGATATTTTTCCACGACAGAAGTACAGACGATCCTGAACTATCTGCGGATCCTGGATAATCCGATGCAGGAGATTCCATTTACCGGTGTCCTGTTATCGCCGTTAGGCGGGTGCAGTGCGAGAGAGCTGGCACTGTTAAAAGCCTGCTATCCGCAGGAGAAAATCTATGGCTGTGTCTGGAACTATCTGCAGGAGGGACAGGACGGGGAGTTGTGTGAAAAACTTGGCAATTTCTGGTCTGTCTATGAAAAACTCCGTGAAAAGGTTACTTATACGCCGATCCATGAACTGATCGGAGAGATTCTGACAAAGACCGGGTATGGGTTATACGCAGGTGCGATGCCCGGCGGTGCACAACGGCGGGCAAATCTGCAGATGCTGGTGGAAAAAGCCATGGAATATGAGAGTACCAGTTACCGTGGGTTGTTTAATTTTATCAGGTATGTGGAACAATTGCAGAAATATCAGGTGGATTTTGGTGAGGTCAATATCCGTGGAGAACAGGAAGATACGGTGCGGATCATGAGCATCCACAAAAGTAAGGGACTGGAGTTTCCGATTGTCTTTGCGGCAGGGATGGGGAAACGGTTTAATATGTCCGATGCCAGCACCGGTCTGGTGATTCATCAGGATCTCGGTATCGGCATGCAGGCGGTAGACCCCAAGGAGCGGACGCAGGCATCGTCACTGGTACGGCAGGTGATCCAGAAACAGATCCGGCTGGAGAGTCTGGGTGAGGAACTGCGTGTATTATATGTGGCACTCACAAGAGCAAAAGAAAAACTGATCCTTACCGGGACCGTTAAAAAAATAGAGGATTATCAGGCAGTACAGGCGGAGGCGCGGGACTGGCAGGAAGAGAAACTTCCTTACGGCATGCGGGAAGGCGCGCGCTGCTACTGGGACTGGATTTTTCCGGCACTTGCCGGAGCAAACGAAGAGTTTCCGGTGCAGATCCTTGAGATGGAACATTTGATCACGGATCAGGTAACAGACCGGGAAGACCGGGTACGGCAGAGGGCCGCATACGAAACCTGGGATCCGCAGGAGGTGTTTGATGCGACGATCCGAAAAGATCTGGAAGAGAAATTTTCCTATGTGTATCCGTATGGATATCTGCAGGAGATTCCGGCGAAAGTCAGTGTATCCGAACTGAAAAAACAGGGAAGAGAAGAGCCGGAGGAAGAAACTGTCTATCTGTACGCGGAGAAAGAACAGGAGCCAATCATTCCTGATTTTATGAAAGAAGAACAGGATCCACTGTTACAGGGGGCTGCAAGGGGAACGGTATACCACCGGATCCTGGAATGCCTGGACTACGCAAGAGTCGACTCACAGCAGGCGATCGAGAAGCAGATTGAAGAACTGCTGAAGGAAGAAAAGATCAGCAAAGAGATGGCAAAAGTGGTACGCTCCAGTCAGATCAGCTGGTTTGTGCGTTCGGCTGTGGGAAAACGGATGAAAGAAGCCTTTGTGCTTGGCACACTGCACCGGGAACAGCAGTTTGTGATGAGTATCGATGCCAGTGAGAGAAATCCCGCGTGGAATCAGGGCGAGCAGATCCTGGTGCAGGGAATCATCGATGCTTTCTGGGAAGAGGCGGACGGCCTGGTGCTGGTGGATTATAAAACTGACCATGTAAAAGAGGGACAGGAACTGATCGACCGGTATCAGAGGCAGATGCATTATTACAGTCAGGCGTTGGAGCGCGCGTATGGAAAAAAGGTAAAAGAGTGTTATTTATATTCATTTGCGCTTGGAAAAGCGGTTGCTGTGGAGGTGTAACCTCCGCGGCAGCCGCTTTTTGTAGATATTTAGAAGAAGTCTTAAGATATTTTAAAGATTCCCAGGATTTGTTGACATCTAATATTATACGATGTATAGTATTAAATGCAAAACAACATACGGTCCGGGAAACCGGGGGAAAGGTATGAGCGGAGTCTTTTCGTGAAAACAGATCGGGAAAGGGTTCGAACATACAGAAAAAAGAAAAAGGGGTGCGATATGGTATTTAATACAGGAGCGGCTCTTTTGGATGCCATTGTTCTTGCCGTTGTCTCGAGAGAGAAGGAAGGCACTTACGGATATAAGATCACACAGGATGTGCGGAAGGTTATTGACATTTCCGATTCCACCCTGTATCCGGTGCTTCGCAGGCTGCAGAAAGATCAGTGCCTGATGGTCTATGATCTGGAATGTGCGGGGCGCAACCGGAGATATTATAAAGTAACCGAGCAGGGACTGGCCCAATTGGGGTTATACAAAGAGGAGTGGAAGAGATATTCATCCAATATTTCCATGGTTTTTGAGGGAGGAATCAACAATGAATCGTGAGCAGTTTATTGCACAATTAGCGAGACTTCTGCAGGATCTGCCGCCGGCAGAACGGCAGGAAGCCATTCGCTATTATCAGGAATATTTTGACGATGCCGGGAAGGAAAACGAGGATGCCGTGATCCAGGAACTGGGAAGTCCGGGAAAAGTAGCAGCAAGCATCAAGGCAAACCTGCAGTATGGCGGATCGACATTCGGAGCGAATGATGCCGATATGGAAAATACAGGGACAGAAAGTCAGACGAAGGATGCCGATGGCTGGCAGCAGAATGGGCAGACAATGAACAGATGGAATCAGAGTACACAGCAAGGCTGGCAGAATAGCAGTACGCAAAGCCCGTATGCGATGCAGGCGAGAAAACCGAAACGCGGTGTTGGCGGATGGGCACTGCTCATCATTATACTGGTCTTTGCATCTCCGGTGCTTCTCGGCGTTGGCGGTGGAGTACTTGGCATTTTTATCGGAATCCTGGCAACCGTATTTGCCCTGTGGATCAGCTTTTTCGCCGTAGCGATTGGAATGATCGGAGGCGGGATCGCCGTTCTGATCAAAGGGATCCTTCATGCGATCAGTTCACCGGCAGCCGGACTGGTAAGCATGGGCGGCGGTCTGATCTGCATCGCACTGGGAATCTTATGCGCAGTATTTTTCCTGTGGTTTACCTTTCAGCTGTGTCCGCGTGTATTACGTACCACGCTGAATTTTATCTCAAGAATCGTACATAAAGGAAAGGAGGCAAGGGCAGAATGAAGCGTTTGAACAAAGGGTTACTTGTAACCAGCGGAATCTGCGGGGGACTCGGGCTTGCCCTTCTGATCTGCGGGATGCTTCTCGGAGGAATCCGGGGAGGAAATGATCTGGTGGATGCACTTTCCATCAACAGCGGGGATTTTCAGGAGATGAAAGATGAGGTTATGAGTGAAATCAGTGACCATACCAATTTTGATCCGGTTAACTGGTTTGTGGAATGGGTAACGGATATATTTTAAGCGTGGGTCGAAAAAATAACAGAGAGTAAAAATTTATATGATAAAAGGAGAATCAGAATATGGAAAATAAGAGATTATATCGTTCCTCAACCAATTATATGATCTGTGGAGTCTGCGGCGGAATCGGAGAATATTTTAACATCGATCCGACGCTGGTGAGACTGGCATGGGTGATCTTTTCCTTTATGGGAGGATCCGGAATCCTTGCGTACATCATCGCATCGATCATCATTCCGAAATAAAGAAAAACGTGAATAGAAAGAGAAAAAAAGGTCATACTTCAAGAGAAAAGGAGTGTGACTTTTTTTATGGGAAAAGAGAAAAAGATAAGCCGGGAGGATATCGCAAAGATGAGCCGGGAAGAGCAGATGAAATATGAGATCGCGCAGGAACTAGGACTTCTCGATCAGGTGCTTGAAGAAGGGTGGAAGACTCTGTCTGCAAAAGAGACAGGAAGAATCGGTGGGATCATGAACCGGAGACGAAAGCAGAAAGAAAAAGAAGGCGGGGTCAGTCATGGAAAAGAGCAGTAAACGCCTGATGCCAGAGATCAGCAAGGAGCGTGTTGCCATGTGGCGTCAGATGAATCCCGTCGGTCGTGATCGCATCGACTCCTTCCTGGCGAGCTGCCTGTCGGAGGATTGAGTCCGTCGTGATAAAATGAGCAGAATAAGAGAGTGCCAGATCGTGGATGATCTGGCTTTCTTTTTCGATATAAGAATGCCAGGCGGAGTATTCTGCCGGTTCATCAAAAAGAAACGGTTCCAGTAACAGGATGGTGGAAGTATGCTGGCATAAAAGATCCAGCACTTCCCGGTAAAAAGCAGAAAACTCCAGAGGAATCCTGGAGTGAGAAGTAAAAAGTTCCACGGGGATATCATTGACTCCGGCAAGGAGGGTGATCGCATCCCAATGACCGCCGATCCCATCCCGACGGAGCATCTGTAACACCCGTTCAATGGTAAATCCTTCATGTCCCCGATTTACAAATCTGGCGTCTACATATTCCGGTCTGCGGGCAAGAAGAGAGACATAGCCGTATCCAAGATTGGCAGGATCAAAAAGATGATCCGCATCGGTGATGCTGTCGCCCAGAAAAAGATACTGCTTCATATAATCCCTCCTTTGGTCATAATATTAGTTCGTGCTGTTTGTCAGCAGGGTATTCAGATTTAATTTTAAGATCCGATCAAACTGTGTCAGCGAAGTATAGCGATAGCCATATGCAGCGGATTCAAACAGTACATAGAGATCGTCACCATCCACATAGATCTGTTCGAGTTTTGACGGAAAACGGATCTTCTGCAGCATGGTGTCTTCTTCAAGAAGCATCTGCAGAGAGTTCGGAAATACTTTCAGGGATCCCGGAAGCACCCCGTAAGAGTGAGAGGTGAGGATCCTGTTTTTATAAAATGCCACACCCTGTGCCCGTTCTGTGATCACGCGCATCCCGGATGGCAGGGCAAGTGGTGTCAGCGAATCCACACCCAGCTGACCGGTTGTTATCGTGTCATCATCGACGGTACTGGTCTGTAAGGTTCCATCTTCGGTGATATCATATTCTTCCAGTACGCTTGCAGAATTGGAAGTATAATAACCGATATATAATGCATTATTATGATAGGTCAGAAAAGAATTCCGTGTAATTGCATACAGATCGTAAGACTGCGAGTAGGAAATCGGCTGATGGCTATTCTGAAAACAATAGTTTTTCAGCTGTTCCAATGTGATTGCATTGACCTGTGGAATACCACGGGACATACAGGAGATCCAGATGTTGTTATGAATCGTATCGTATGCGATCCCGCCGACATGGGATTTATTTCGAAGAACAATTTCTTTTACAAATTCATGGGTCTTTTTATCGATGACGTAGATGACAGAGTTATGCGTATTGGTATGACAGTAAGCAGTGACCAGAAGGTAATCTTCGGTAACGGCAAGTCCCTGAGGAGTCATGGAAGTACAGATAGAAGAAGTATTTTTTTCTCCGAAAACCTGTGTTTCTGTAGCATTAAGTCCAGGAATAATATAAGTACCATAATCAATTTCGGTAGCACGTCCGTATAAAGCTGCCCGTTTGACCTCCGGTGTCAGGGAAAGCAGATCCCGTCGGCTTTTAAAACTGTAGATTTCTTCCTGCACGGTGCCGGTAGCCATTGCCTCACGTTCCACCCGTCTGGTATATGCAGAAAAAAGGAGAATATATGAGGTAACTCCGATTCCGACCACAAGGAAAAAGACGAATATCCAGAAAATCCGGCGATGCTTTTTTGTGGATTTATTTTCTTTTTTGTGCCTGTTTTTCATAAGTTGTCTCCCAAGATGTGATGATACTGTCAATCTAACTGTTCAGTAGGTTATATTCCGCGAGATGATTTTAAATGCATGTTGGCTTATAACTGTGAAGGTACTGAAAAGTTACCTGTTAATCATATCTTATTTTAAGAAAAAATACAATTAAATATATAATATTCCTGAGTGGTTTAAAAATCTCCGGATAAAATGAGGAAGGGCCGATACCCTTTCGGATACCGGCCAATATGAAAAAGGAAATCTAAAAATAACTGTTACCACTTAATGAGGGGGAGGGTGTCACAACAGGCGATGTTGTGACATCCTTTAACAAAGTGTGGTTCGCTTTGTTGAGTATTATATTACATGGAAAATGTGATAAAAATGTGTCTATGTAATGAAGACTTTATAAAATTTCAAAAAAAAACAGAAAGAAATTCTTTAGATTTTCAAACCGCGATATCGGTTGATACACGCGTAGACTTCCTGGATTCGTGGCATGGCAAGGTTCGGAGCAAGCCGACCGCCCTCGGAGAGAATCTCGAGTCCTCTGTCGGATAATTCTGTATCAAGTCGATCTATGATCTGCTGCAGTGTGTCTTTCCCATTAAAAAGCCGACGTTCCGCATAGCAGAGAATAGCTGAAAGTGCCTGGATCTGTTCCTGATCAGCCAGCTGTTCGAGACAGCGCAGATCGATGGTATCGTGATTGACGGAGATACTGTCCATACCGAGTACCTTCATCTTCAGACGGCGATCCGGACGGAAAGCGGGATCAGGCTGAATCACACGGCGATAGTCTGCAACAGCACCTGCAGGAGCGGAGGGCTGAATAGAAGGGAAAGCTTCCGCTTCTTTTTTGGCAAATGCTGTGATATCCACCGGTTTGTAATGATCCATCTGTAAAATCGTATCTGCCACATGAAAATAAGATCCCGAACTACCGGCAACCAGAATCGAGGAGATTCCCTGTGTATCACTCAACCATTGCACACGCTCAATGAATGGTGTGATCGGTTCCTGATTGCGGTTGACTACCCGTTGCATCAGTTCATCGCGAATCATAAAGTTTGTGGCACTGGTATCCTCATCAATCAGAAGCAGGTGACTTCCCGTTTCCAGTGCTTCGATGACATTAGCGGCCTGAGAAGTACTCCCACTGGCATCTTCCGAATAAAAGGAATGGGTATCCTTGTGGTTCGGCAGATCATTGATAAAGAAAGAAATGTCTGTGTGTTTGATGCTTCGACCGTCCTCGGCACGGATCTTTACTGCGTCATCTCTGGTGATCACATATTCTCTTCCGTCTCCCGCAATATGGTTATAGACACCCAGTTCGAGCGCTTCAAGCAGAGTGGATTTGCCGTGATAACCGCCACCTACGATCAGCGTGATACCACACGGGATCCCCATACCGGTCAGCGGACCGTGGTTTGGAAGATGCAGTGTGACTGCCATGGAATCCGGTGAGACAAAGGAAATTCCGTTTTTCATCGGAAGAGGAGACACGCCGGATTCCCGCGGAAGAACAGCACCGTTTGCGACAAAAGCGGTAAGATTTCGTGCAGCCAGTTCTTTTCGAATAAAGGTCTGATCTTCGGCAAGTGCCCGCACCTGTTCCAGCTTCCGAGCATCCAGATTCCGGTAAAAAAGAGAAGCTTTCACACAGACCGGAAGAAAATCAAAGAGAATCTTGATCAGTTCACCGGAATTGACCGTACGTCCGTTTGCAGGAAAACCGACCTCCAGACGAAGAGTCAGATCACCGTTTTTTGCATCCATCGTGCAGGCGGAACGCTCCAGGATTTCCTGTCCGGGTTTTGAGATGGAGATCAGACCGCTTTTTCCGGAACCTTTGGCGCGAAAACTGTATTTTTCAATGTGCGCAGCAAATCCACGGATCAGCTGATCCTGAAGCGCGATCCGCATCTCGCGTGTCGCATACAGAGTCTCCGGGAAACCTGCCTGAGCACCTTTGATATGAAGGCTGAGCTTCGACGGTGCGGCAAAGGGATCGCCCTGTACATGGTCGATAGAGAGTACATAGCCCGGAAAACGGTAACTGCCCTTTGTGTCTTTATACGCCGGATAACTTTTACGGTTGATCCGGAAAAGAAGATCTTTTAGATCCTGAGAAGTATTAATCATGGTATTCATCCTTTCTGGAAAATTCCTTTGATACCGGATTGTTCCGTACGTCGTACTCTTTTAACCCCGGTATCATTCCATAAAACAGTATAACAATATTGTAAAATACAGACAAGCAGGAAGAAGGACTTTTGTTTACGGGATTTTGCAGTTATAATAAAGAACAGAAAACGTTCAAAAATGAGCAGAAGGAGAAATGGGATGGAGATCGAAAGAAAATATCTGATCAAAAAACTGCCGGAAGATCTGGCACAATATCCGCATATGGAGATGGAACAGGCATACCTTTGCACGGAACCGGTGGTGAGGGTGAGAAAAGAAGGAGAGGATTATGTGCTGACCTACAAGTCCAAAGGACTGATGGTGCGGGAAGAATATAATCTGCCACTGACAAAAGAGTCTTATGAACATCTGCTGGAAAAAGCGGACGGAACGGTGATCACAAAAACCCGTTATCGCATCCCGGAGAAGAACGGACTGACAATTGAACTGGATGTTTTTCACGGAAGATATGGAGGACTGCTTCTTGCAGAAGTGGAGTTTGCAACCGAGGAGGAGGCAAACAGCTACTGTCCACCGGAGTGGTTCGGAGAGGACGTTACGATGTCCAGTGCGTACCATAACAGCACGCTGAGTCAGAAAAAATAAAGAACAGAACGAAAAAGAGACTATTTTGTGATGCTTTCAAGGGGATACCTCAGTTTTCACAAAACAGTCTCTTTTTTACAAGAGCAACGGGTCAAAGTCTGTGCTTTTACAAAAACGTATCGACTATCGCGATTCGTCAGGTATCACGAAAATCAAACAGATCTTTCACCGGAACTTCCAGAACATCTGCAATATCAAAAAGTTTATTCAGAGAAATTGATGTTTTTCCATTTGGTGCCTCAATATTGCTGATATGTGTACGGCTGAGGTTTGTTGCCTCTGCCAGTTCTGCCTGTGTAAGTCCACGAAGTTTGCGATAATAAGCAATGGTCAGACCGAGAAGCCGAAACTCATTGATGCGTTTATAGTCCATATCCCTGTTCCTTTCTCCATACAAACAGACGTATCGCCTGTGTTTTTCTTAGCGTACAGCAGAATATATCGAAAAGAAACAATGTGAGAATTTGCAAATATAAAGTAAAATATTGCAAAATAGAGGAGAAATTTTAAAAATGCAAGAAAAGGACAGGCAGGTACACAGTTTCAGACTATTTTTCTTCTGTATCAGGAGAAGAGTTCATTCTGGGAGGACGGTAATGATAGACATCCTCATAAGATTCGAGTTCTGCTTCACTGACCGGCGCGGACGGAATCAGTCCGGTGCAGTCATGCGTGGATGCCGCATTGGACAGATAATCATAGGAATCGATCAGTTTCTGGTTTTCTTTCTCTTTCATGGGCAGTGACCTCCGCAAAGGTAATTATAGGATTAAAATATGCGAAAAAATATTTTTTATACAGAAGGGAAAGATCTGGTGGGATAAAAGCCTTTTTAAGACACGCTCTAGTACAGCGTTTTCAAAATAACTACACCATACTCTTGTTTACGAATCCGATTGCACAGGTCTAAAAGCCTCAGCGTAGCCCGCTACGCCTACGTTTTTAAACCTGCACACTCGAATCCGTATCCCGCGTGTATGGTATAGTTATTTATGAAACGCTGTACTAGAATATAAAAAGAGAAGAACATTTCAGAGAATCGTTCCCTAAATATTCTTCTCTTTTCTACATTATTTTACAGACGCTGCAGATTTCTGCTTTATTTTAATTCCATGTTTCTGACGGAAAGCATCAATCGTAGCAAGTCCCGGTCCGGATACCGGGCGGATCCATTTGCCGGAATAAAGATGATGCTGCATCAGAGTATACCGGATCGGTTCGTCAATATAGCAGAAGGCAAAAACGAGAAGGAACGGCGCATGAAAATAAAAGTTCGAGAGGTATACGAAAGGCAGAACCATCAGATACATAAACGTAATCTCAAGAATCGATCCAAATGCCGCATCGCCGGCGGAACGGTAGGTATCATTCTGCGTCCAGTTTCCCATACGGATGATCGCTGCCATACTATAGATGATCAGCATACCGGTACCGATCCGATAGGATTCACCGGAAAGCCCCAGTGTATGTAACAGTGGGTTGTGGATCAGTAACAGGGTAAGACAGGCAACTGCGATGATGCCGCTGCACAGATAGACCAGACGCTTTGCTCTCTGATAAGCGACTTCGTGATTACCTGCGCCAACCTCTTTTCCGACGAGAACGGAGGCAGCATTGGAAAATCCGCTGAAAAAGGCGATAATCAGTCCTTCCAGGGTACGGAAGACGGCGACAGCAGCGATAGCCTGCTCGCTCTGACGACCGAGAACTATATTGATCAGCATATTTCCGACACCGATAAATACTTCATTACAGATGATCGGGAAACATTTTTCCAGGTACTGTTTTACATAGACTTTACTCCAGCGAAAATGTCTGGAAAACTCCAGGACATACGGGATTCTCTTATACAGAATGCAGATGACCAGAATCAGGACATTTACGATACCCGCCATAACAGTTCCGACGGCAGCTCCTGCTGCACCCATTTTCGGAAGACCAAACTTTCCGAAAATGAACAGGTAGTTGAAGAAACAGTTAGCGACAACGGAAGCGATACCGCCGTAGAGCGGAATCTTCACCTGTTCGATGGAACGGAGCAGAGCACTGGCAGCCATTGCGATGACCTGAAGCGGATAGGCAAATCCGACGATACGCAGATACGAAATCCCGATTTTCTGGATCTCCGGCTTGTCCGTGTACACACCCATGACAAATTCCGGTGCGAAGATGGCAAGACAGGCGAAAAGAACACCTACCGTCATCATGAAAAGCAGTGTCATTCCATAGGAACGGGTGATGCCGTCATGATCCCTGGCTCCCCAGTACTGAGAGAAAAACAGCATACCGCCGCCGACAAATCCCCAGTACCCTGCAAACATCAGGCTGGAAAACTGTGCACACAGACCAACGGCTCCCACAGCCTTTTCACCGATCGAAGCAAGCATGATCGTATCCACCATACTGCCTGTTGTGGTAAGCAGGTTCTGAAGTGCTACCGGTACTGCGATGATCGCAATGTGCTTCAGAAAGTAGCCCCAGTCAAAGTTTTTGTGATTCATTTGTAAAAACCTCCAATAACATATAATGTAGCATTATACTCCCAGTGTAACAGTTTTTGAAACGGAAGTCATTAAAAGAAGTCAGAAAAACAGCACAAAAAAATCCTAACGTTTTCATGATTTTGTACAGGAAAACAGCTGTCAGGAAATGCCCTGTCCTGTTAGAGCGTGTCTGAAAAATCATTTCCGCAATCTGCAAGCCCCACTTTGCGGTATATTTTACCCTCATTCGGTTGCCGTAGCCCGCTACGCCGCCCTCATTCGGATAAACTCTCCCACAAACTGGAACTTGCAGCTCACGAAAAGCCTTTTTCAGACACGCTCTAGCCCGGATGAACCTGAAGAGTTACTGTTCACTGGTAATATTCCGCGAGGCGTGTTGCTGGCACGGAATGAACCGTAATCCTGAATATGATGAATCCTGCAACTACAAAATGCAAATTGTCAACAATTCCATTATCTGGTATAATGAGCATATTAAATGAAAATTTGGAGGAAAGATTAATGAGTATAAAAGAAGAAATCCATGATTTGACAGACGAGATGCTGACGAACCTGGGAAGACTGGTTGCCATTGATTCTCAGCTTGGTACACCGGCAGAGGGAATGCCTTTTGGAGAAGGACCTGCAAAAGCACTGAAAGTAGGACTGAAAATCGCGGAAGAACTGGGATTTAAGACCGTGAATCTGGATAACTACTGCGGATATGCAGAGATGGGTGAGGGGGACGAGATCGTTGGTATCGCCGGTCATCTGGATATCGTGCCGGCAGGCGGTGACTGGACACATGATCCATTCACCCTGACACGTGACGGTGACTATGTGTACGGCCGCGGAACCACCGATGATAAAGGACCGATTCTTGAAGCTCTGTATGCGATGAAACTGCTGCGTGATTCCGGTGTGAAATTAAACAAACGTGTCCGCCTGATCATGGGATGTAACGAGGAAAACGGTTCCAAATGTATGGAACACTATAATGAGGTTGCAGAAGAATTGTCCTGCGGTTTTACACCGGATGCAAGCTATCCATGTATTCACGGAGAAAAAGGCGGCGTGCATATGATGGCCTATTCCAAAAACACAAAGATCATCTCCATGAACGGAGGATTTGTGGTCAATGCGGTCTGCGACTCCTGTAATACCGTGATCCCTGCAGAAGCGGGACTGAAAGAAAGACTGGAAACAGCACTTTCCGAGACAAAACTGCAGGAATATAAAGTGACCGAAGAAAAGGGAACTCTGAACATCTATGCCAAAGGTGTTCCGGCACATGCAAGTACACCGACACTGGGTGTCAATGCAGCAGGGGTTACCTTCGAATGCCTGGAAAAAGCAGGATTTGAAGATGATTTTGTTACCTTCTATAATACCCATCTGGGAACTTCCTGCGATGGTGCAGGAATCGGACTGAAGTTTGCCGATGCTTACGGAGATCTTACTTTCTGTAACGGTATCGTAAAGACTGAGGACGGTGTAATCTCCTGTACGATCGATATCCGTGTTCCGGTTACTTTGAAAGAAGAGGAGCTTCGCAGCATGTGTGAAGGAAAACTGGAAGACGAAAATGGCCGTATTGAGATCCGGAGCGTAGGGAAATCCCTGTTCTTCCCGGCAGATTCATCGCTGGTGACTGCTTTATACAAAGCCTATGTCGATGTAACCGGAGATACCGAGAACAAACCGATGGTAATCGGCGGTGGAACATACGCAAAATCCCTGAAAAATATCATCGCCTTCGGTCCGGAGATGCCGGGCATCGATTATCGGATCCACAGCGCGGATGAGTATATTCTGGTGTCAGGCATGGAAGAGTCTGTGCTGATTTATATGGAAGCAATCAAAAATCTGCTGGCTATCTGATGAGAGTCGGAGAAAAACTACTGTCAACATCCGGGGTAGAAGTTGACGGTAGTTTTTCTTTTATGGTATTTGATTTCCGTGTGCAACGAGTCAAAGTCTGTGTTTATATGAGAGTTGATCAGTGCCGGATAACCGGAGATAAATAAAGAGAGCATGCGCAGAAGGAGAAAAATATGGATGAGAGATTAAAACAACAGCTGGAATTTGTTCTGGAAATTGATAAAGAAAAGAATATTTTCCGGCAGACCCATCTGTCCGGTCAGGGCAGAAACGAAAACGATGCGGAACACGCATGGCATATGGCGATCATGGCGTATCTGCTGCGGGAATACTCCAACGAGCCGGTGGATATCGGACGGGTGATGCTGATGTGCCTGATACACGATATCGTGGAGATCGATGCCGGAGATACCTATGCATATGACGCAGACGGTCTGAAAACGCAGAAAGCCAGAGAAGATGCAGCAAAAGAGCGGATTTTTTCCCTGCTCCCGGAAGATCAGAAGCAGGAACTGGTTCGGATTTTCGATGAGTTCGAAGCATTTCAGACGCCGGAGGCGAAATTTGCCCGTGCCATGGATAACCTGCAGCCACTGCTATTAAACGACAGTAACGACGGCGGCGACTGGAAAGAACATGAGGTAAATGCTGAAAAAGTGTACGGAAGACAGAGAAAAACAAAACGTGGTTCAGAAAAACTTTTTGAAGTGACAGATCAGATTCTGAAAGAAAATATTGCAAAAGGGAATTTGCCGGAATAATGGTAAATACAGAACACGGAATCTTTTGTCTGATAAAATTGGAGTAGACATAAAGAATATAATTTATCAAAATTGGCACCTTCCAGCCTGGTTTTCCATAATGTAATATTATGAAACAGACCCAGGAGGTTAGGATGAAACAAGTAAAATTCATAACAGGGCTGATGGCTTTTGGGGTGGTCAGTCTGTTTGCCGGATGTGGGGAAAAAGAGAATGAAATGACAAAGGTTACCCTGAATGAGGTGGCACATTCGATCTTTTATGCCCCACAGTATGTCGCACTGGAAAATGGATATTTTACACAGGAAGGCCTCGATCTCGACCTGGTGACCGGGTACGGGGCGGATAAGACGATGGCAGCGGTCATTTCCGGGGAGGCGCAGATCGGATTTATGGGAGCGGAAGCATCCGTGTACGCGTATCTTGAAGGCGCCAACGACCCGGTGATAAACTTCGCACAGGGAACCCAGCGTGCGGGAAACTTTCTGGTAGCAAGGGAAGAGATGGCGGATTTTCAGTGGAGTGACCTGAAAGGAAAAGAAGTGCTGGGAGGACGAAAAGGCGGTATGCCGGAGATGGTTTTTGAGTATATCCTGAAAGAGAACGGTCTGGATCCGGCAAAGGATCTTTCAATTGACCAGAGCATTGATTTTGGTTCTACTGCTGCAGCTTTCTCCGGTGGAAAAGGGGAGTTTACAGTGGAATTTGAACCGGCGGCCACGACACTTGAAAAGAACGGGGATGGCTTTGTGGTTGCTTCGCTTGGTGTCGATTCCGGTTATGTGCCCTATACTTCTTACAGCGCAAAGAACAGCTACGTCGAAAAACATCCGGAGATCATCCAGGCGTTTACCGACGGTCTGCAAAAAGGAGTGGACTATGTGAATTCCCACACGGCGGAGGAGATCGCGAAGGTGATTCAGCCACAGTTTAAGGAAAATGATCTGGATACGATAACAAGGATCGTGGAACGTTATCAGAGTCAGGATACCTGGAAAGAAAATCTGGTGTTCGAGAAAGAATCCTTTGAACTGTTACAGGATATTCTGGAGAGTGCCGGAGAACTGGAAAAGCGGGCAGATTATGAGAAACTGGTGACTACGATATATGCGAAAGAAGCAATGAAAAAATAGTGGAATTGAAAACAGATGTACCGGATAAACAGGTGACATAATATCAAAAAACTGTAAAAAAGATCATATCCTCATAATAAAACGATAGGTGGATATGATCTTTTTGCGTCAGTTTTTCATCTCATACTGCATCATCTCATAATGAAGAATACATCCCTCATAAATCTCTGCAGGAAGCAGTGCACGGGCCACCAGTTTCGGTTCATTCTCCGGAGCGTCCTGACGTTCCAGGTGGGCATAGTCACCATCGATGGAAAGTACTTTATAATCACAGGTCAGCATCAGACCATCACCTCATTTCTCATGATATTTTTTTCATTATAACAAATTTTTCTCGAAAATGCATCCATCCGGTGTTATAATTGGCGATAACAGAGTATAAAAAGTTACCGTTCAGCATAGATTCAGTGCATCGCGCAGCGTGTTACTGAGCACGGAGTGAACAGTAACTATAAAAAAGGGGCGTAGAGAGTTGAAAAAAAGAAGATACAAATATCTTGCCGGAGCACTGCTGTGCCTTGCAGTGATAAATATACAGGTACCTGACACTGTTCTGGCAGGCACCTGGCAGCAGGAAGAAAACAACTGGTGGTATCAGGAGGAGGATGGAATCTGGCCGGCGTGGCAGTGGAAAGAGATCGATAATAAATGGTATTATTTTGACGAGAATGGTTACTGCGTTACCGGATGGCGAAAGATTGATGATAACTGGTATGATTTTGACGAAGACGGTGTGTTGCAGACCGGACGATGGATCGATGAGTATTATGTGGGAACCGATGGCAGGATGCTGACGGACACCTGGGTCGGCAGATATTGGGTAGACAGTGAGGGTAAAAAGGACACTTCGATAAAAAAAGAAAAAGACCTGCCATTAGAGAGTCTGACACTGAATGAGGAATCAATTACCCTGCTCCGGGGTGAGACGGCAAATCTTCTGACACAGTGGCAGCCGCAGGATACCACCCGGTGGAAATACATGCAGTGGACGAGTTCCGATCCCAGTGTGGCGGAAGTTTCCAGAGGAAAAATAACGGCCGTGGGAGAAGGCACTGCAACCATCACAGCAAGTATGGGAACGAAGGAAGCAACCTGCACGGTGACGGTGACGGACAGCGAGGTATGTAAGACAGCTTTGACACTGCTGGATGCCCAGTACATCTGGGGAGGCAATGGACCCCAGGACGGAGGTGTGGACTGCTCCGGGCTTCTGATGTATGCGTATACACAGAACGGATATGATTTTGGTGCCGATCTGAACGCTGACAATTTTGCCCGGTACGGGCAGGAGGTCAGCCGGGAAGAACTGCAGCCGGGAGATGCGATCTGTACCTGTTATAACGGGGAACGATATCAGCATATTTTATTGTATATTGGAAATGATATGGTGGTTGCCTCCGAGTGCGGAGGACCGGCGGTATGTTCTCTGGGATTGAGCTGTGATCAGCATGTGAAGGGAACAAAATGCAACTGCCGAACCTGGAAACGCCCGTTAAATGAAAACGATCTTGCGAATGCAAAATTCGTCCGAATGGATCGTTATAAAACCTGAGAGAACGAACATTCAGAATACTTGGAAAAAACGGATGAGAAGTTTCTAAAATTTTCAAAAATATATTTGATATAAGCAAAATAATAATATATATATTACAGCAGAAGGAGAAAAAGATGAAAATTGGATTTATCGGATGTGGAAATATGGCTTCCGCGATGATCGGCGGAATCATAAAAAATCAGGTGGTAGCACCGGCGGATATCCTTGCTTCCGCAAAAACAGAGGTCAGCCGTGAAAAGAAAAAAGAAGAACTGGGGATTGCAATGACTGCAGATAACCGGGAAGTGGCAGCATTTGCAGAAGTTCTGATTCTGGCAGTAAAACCATTTTATTATGAAGATGTGATCAAAGAGATCCGGGATGTTGTAGCCGATGATACCATTGTTGTTTCTATTGCACCGGGAAAGAAACTGACATGGATAGAGGGATTGTTTGAAAAACCGTTAAAGATTGTCCGCACCATGCCGAATACACCGGCACTGGTAGGTGAGGGCATGAGCTGTGTCTGCGGCAATGCAAAATGCAGTAGCGAAGATGTGGATACGGTCTGCCGGATCTTTGCCGGATTTGGAAAAACGGAGATCGTGGAAGAGGATATGATCGATGTGGTGGTCGGTGTAAGCGGAAGTTCACCGGCGTATGTATTTATGTTTATTGAAGCGATGGCAGATGCAGCCGTGGCAGACGGCATGCCGAGAGCACAGGCGTACCGCTTTGCGGCACAGGCGGTACTCGGAAGCGCAAAAATGGTTCTTGAGACCGGTAAACACCCGGGGGAACTGAAAGATATGGTCTGCTCTCCGAAGGGAACAACAATCGAAGCTGTCCGGGTGCTGGAAGAAAAAGGACTGCGAAGTGCGGTTTTCGAAGCAATGAAAGCCTGTGTAAAAAAGGGACGGGAAGTATAAAATATAGAAATATAATGCGTATTTATGAAGAACATGACAGACGATTGAAGGATATGCAGGGAGGAAAGCGATGAGTAAAGTATATGTATTTCTGGCAGATGGATTTGAAGAGATTGAAGGACTGACTGTAGTGGATCTGTTGCGGCGGGCCGGAGAAGAGGTGGAGACAGTATCTATCATGGGAAGAAAAATGATCGAAGGTTCTCATAAGATCAAAGTGGAAGCAGATGCCCTCTTTGAAGAAACAGATTTTACAGAGGGTAAAATGCTGGTTCTGCCGGGAGGAATGCCTGGAACCAGACATCTTGGTGCATACAAACCGCTGACGGATATGCTGTGTGACTGGGATACAAAAGGAAAACAACTGGCAGCAATCTGTGCGGCACCAAGCGTTTTCGGGGATCTGGGTATCCTAAATGGAAAAGAAGCGGTATGTTACCCAGGATTTGAAGAGAGACTGACCGGAGCAACCATCGGAGAAGGAACAGTAGCGGTTACCGATCATGTGATCACAAGCCGCGGTATGGGAACGGCAATAGACTTTGCAGCGGCACTGATCGCACGGCTGCAGGATGAAAAAAAAGCAGAGGAAATCAAGGCATCTATTATTTACAGACGGTAATGACGTGATGGAAGCATGCACGTTTCCGAGAGAAATTGTGCAAAGAGTCTTAAAAATCAGGAAAAAGCCCTTAAAACCGCAAAAAAAGCTGGCGTTTTTAAAGGGCTTATGATATACTACTCAGATGTATGAGTATGGAAAAATCTATGCAAAGGTGCAGGAAACTGAAAAAGAGCCTGCAATTAGCAATAATACAATTAGAAAATGATTTCCATAAGAAATTGAAGGAGGAACTATAGAACATGAGCGTAGCAGTAGAAAAACTGGAAAAGAACATGGCGAAACTGACAATTGAAGTTTCCGCTGAAGAACTGGAAAAAGCAATTCAGGGTGCATACCAGAAACAGAAAAACAGAATTAACATCCCGGGATTCCGTAAAGGAAAAGCTCCTCGTAAGATGATTGAAAAAATGTATGGTACCGGTGTGTTTTATGAAGATGCAGCCAATGCTCTGATTCCGGAAGCATACTCCAAAGCACTGGACGAATGCGAAGAAATCATCGTATCTCAGCCATCTATTGACGTTGTACAGCTGGAAAGCGGAAAACCTTTCATCTTCACAGCAGAAGTTGCGCTGAAACCTGAAGTAACTCTGGGCGAGTACAAAGGACTGGAAGTTCCGAAGGCAGATCTGGAAGTAACAGAAGATGAGATCGCAGGCGAACTGAGAAAAGAACAGGAAGAAAATTCCAGAGTACTGGATGTGGATGACAGAGCCGTTGCAGACGGTGATAAAGTAACACTGGATTTTGAAGGTTTTGTCGATGGCGAAGCTTTTGAAGGCGGCAAAGGAACAGATTATCCGCTGACTATCGGATCCGGATCTTTTATTCCTGGATTTGAAGAGCAGCTGGTAGGCGCAAACATTGGTGAAGAAAAAGAAGTAAATGTTACTTTCCCGGAAGACTATCAGGCAGCTGAACTGGCTGGAAAACCTGCAGTATTCAAATGCACTGTTAAGAAAATCGAAGTGAAAGAACTGCCGGAACTGGATGATGAGTTTGCAAAAGATGTTTCTGAGTTCGATACTCTGGAAGAGTACAAAGCAGACATCAAGAAAAACCTGGAAGAGAAAAAAGCAGATGCAGCTAAACGTGCAAAAGAAGATGCAGCAGTAGATGCAGCAGTAGCTAATGCTACTATGGAGATTCCGGATGCTATGCTGGATACTCAGGTTAATCAGATGATTGATGACTTCGCAAGAAGAATGCAGTCTCAGGGACTGACTATGGATCAGTATATGCAGTTTACAGGAACTACTCTGGCTTCTCTGCAGGAGCAGATGAAACCACAGGCTCTGAAGAGAATTCAGACAAGACTGGTTCTGGAAAAAATCGCAGAAGCAGAAGCTATCGAGATTGCTGACGAGAAGATCGATGAAGAGATCAACAAAATGGCTGAAATGTACAAAATGGAAGCTGACAAACTGAAAGAGATGCTGGGCGACGCTGAGAAAGAACAGATGAAGAAAGATATGGCTGTTCAGGAAGCAGTTACTATTCTGGCAGATGCTGCAAAAGAAGTAGAAAAAACAGAAGAGTAAGAAGTAAAAACCCGCATCCATTCTACGAATAGAAGGAAGGCCTGAATATGAGTTTAGTACCTTACGTTGTTGAACAGACAAGCCGTGGAGAGAGAAGCTATGACATCTACTCCCGTCTGTTGAAAGACCGTATTATTTTCCTCGGTGAAGAGGTAACGGATGTGAGTGCCAATCTGATCGCCGCACAGATGTTATTTCTGGAATCCGAAGATCCTGGAAAAGATATCCAGCTGTATATTAACAGCCCGGGTGGATCTGTAACTGCCGGTATGATGATTTATGATACGATGCAGTATATCAAGTGTGATGTATCTACTATCTGTATGGGACTTGCTGCAAGCATGGGAGCATTCCTGCTGTCCGGTGGAACAAAGGGAAAACGTCTGGCCCTGCCAAACGCCGAGATTATGATCCATCAGCCCTCAGGTGGAGCCAGAGGACAGGCTACAGAGATTCAGATCGTAGCAGATCAGATTCTGAAGACAAGACACAGATTGAATACGATTCTGGCAGCCAACACAGGTCAGCCGCTGGAAAAGATCGCATTGGATACCGAACGTGATAACTATATGACTGCAGAAGAAGCAAAAGCATATGGTCTGATCGATGATGTGATCACAAAGAGATGAAAATAAAGTAAAGATAAGAGGGGGCTGCCTGTACAGGTGGCGCCCTCTTATAAGTATCAGAAAGGAAATAGGAAACCTATGGCAATAAAAAACGGGGATTATAAAATTCGCTGCTCTTTTTGCGGAAAGACAGAAGATCAGGTACGCAAACTGATCGCAGGTCCGGACGGATCTTATATCTGTGATGAGTGTGTGGAAATCTGCTCAGAGATCATTGAAGAAGAAGTTGCCAGAGATCGGATGTCCGGAAGTGATATTAATCTGATGACGCCGATAGAGATGAAAGAAGTTTTGGATGAATATGTAGTCGGTCAGGACGAGGCAAAAAAGGTACTGGCAGTCTCTGTATACAACCATTACAAGAGAATCCTCTCAGGCAGAAAAAATGATGTGGAATTGCAGAAAAGTAATATTCTGATGCTTGGTCCTACCGGTTCCGGTAAAACTTTCCTGGCGCAGAATCTGGCAAGAATGCTGAATGTTCCCTTTGCGATCGCAGATGCCACTACGTTGACAGAAGCCGGTTATGTAGGAGAAGACGTGGAAAACATTCTGCTGAAGATTATCCAGGCCGCTGACTATGATATTGAGCGGGCACAGCAGGGAATCATCTACATCGATGAGATTGATAAAATTACAAGAAAATCCGAAAATACTTCCATTACCAGGGACGTATCCGGTGAAGGTGTGCAGCAGGCACTTCTGAAAATCGTGGAAGGCACGGTTGCATCTGTTCCGCCACAGGGTGGAAGAAAACATCCTCAGCAGGAATTTATCCAGATCGATACTACCAATATTTTGTTTATCTGTGGTGGTGCGTTCGAAGGTCTGGAAAAGATCATCGAAAGTCGTATGGATACCAAGACCATTGGATTTAATGGGTCTCTCGGTATGAAACATGAAAAAAACGTGGGCGAGATCCTGAAAGAAGTGATGCCTCAGGATTTTATCAAGTTCGGGCTGATTCCGGAATTCATCGGACGTGTACCGGTTGTGGTATCTCTGGATGCACTGGATGAGGATGCACTGGTACGAATCCTTCAGGAGCCGAAGAATTCTCTGGTAAAACAATACAAAGCATTGATGGATATGGACGGTGTGGATCTGGAATTTGAGCCGGATGCACTTCGGGAAGTGGCAAAAACAGCTATGGAGAGAAAGACCGGAGCAAGAGGTCTGCGTTCCGTGATCGAAAAGACTATGATGGATGTGATGTATGAAGCCCCGTCCAATGAAAACATGAAAAAATGCGTAATCACCAAAGAGGCGGTAACCGGCAAAGGAAAACCAGTTGTGACTATCGAAGAGAATCCGGAAAAAAAGCCGGCACATTCCTCCAAAAGACGGGGAACCAAGAGAGCAGGAAGACCGGAAACCGCCTGACGGGAGGTAACAGATGACAAATGAAACACAGGTAATGCCGGCAGTTGCCCTGCGTGGAATCACGATTTTACCCGATATGATCGTTCATTTTGATGTGAGTCGGAAAAAATCCATCCGGGCAATCGAAGAGGCTATGACCAAAGATCAGAGAATCTTTCTGATCACCCAGAAAGATCCGAAAGTGGAAGAGCCTTCAGAAGATGATCTGTATAAGATCGGTACCGTTGCCATGATCAAACAGGTAGCAAAAGTGCCGAAAGATATGCTTCGTGTGCTTGTAGAAGGTATGGAACGGGCAGAACTGATGCAGCTGGAAGACGGTACGTCTTATCTGGAAGCCGAAGTAGATGTGATGGAGCAGGAAGAAGAGAATCTTCCGGATACGGTAAAAGAAGCGATGCTTCTCAGTATGAGAGAGCTGTTCAGCGTATACTGCAAAGAAAATCAGAAAATGAATCAGGAGCAGGTGAGACAGACACTGGAAATCGATGATATCACGGATCTGGTAGATCATATTGCTGTGAATATCCCGCTGACGTTCAAACAGAGACAGCAGATTCTGGAATCGACATCGTTCAGTGAACGGTATGAGAATCTGGGTGTGATTCTGTCAAATGAGATCGAAGTGATGCGTCTTCGCACGGAGATTCAGGAAAAAGTAAAACAGCGGATTGATAAGAATCAGAGAGACTATATCCTCCGGGAACAGCTGAAACTGATCCGGGAAGAGCTGGGAGAAGATGACACCGTATCTGACGGAGATCACTTTATGCAGGAAGCAGAAAAACTGCAGGCACCGAAAGAGATCAAAGAACGTCTGATCAAAGAAATCCGCCGGTTTAAGAGTCTTGGCTATAACAATTCAGAGAGCAGCGTGTCGAGAGGTTATATTGAGACACTGTTAAAGCTGCCCTGGGAGAAAGCATCCAGAGATAACAGGAATCTGGATAAAGCCAGTCAGATTCTGGAGGCTGATCATTACGGTCTGGAAAAAGTAAAAGAAAGAGTTCTGGAGTTCCTTGCTGTGCGGACACTGACAAAGAAGGGAAGTAGCCCGATCCTCTGTCTGGTCGGACCGCCCGGAACCGGAAAGACATCGATCGCGCGCTCAGTAGCACGATCATTGAATAAAAAATATGTCCGAATCAGTCTTGGCGGTGTCAGGGATGAAGCAGAGATACGCGGACACAGAAGGACGTATGTGGGAGCCATGCCGGGGCGGATCGCCAACGGGCTGATTCAGGCAGGTGTAAAAAATCCGCTGATGCTTCTGGATGAGATTGATAAGGTAAGCAGTGATTACAAGGGAGATACGGCATCTGCTCTGTTAGAGGTTCTTGACTCTGAGCAGAACAGTAAATTTGCCGATCATTATGTAGATCTTCCACTGGATCTTTCGGAGGTACTGTTTATTGCGACAGCAAATGATCCTCAATCCATTCCTCGTCCTCTGATGGATCGTATGGAAGTCATCGAGATTTCCAGTTATACGGAAAATGAAAAAGAACACATTGCGAGAGAACATCTGATTCCAAAACAGATCAAGGCCAATGGTCTGAAAGAAAGCCAGCTGGTAATCGGGGATGAGGTATTAAAAGACATTATTGAAGGATACACCAAAGAAGCCGGTGTGCGTAATCTGGAGAGAAAATTCGGTGAGATCTGCAGAAAATCTGCAAGAAAGATCCTGCAGGAAAAAGAAAAACAGGTGGTAATAACAAAAGACAATCTGGAAGATTTTCTGGGCAGATCCCGTTATACCTACCAGAAAGTCAATGAAAAAGATGAGGTTGGTATCGTGCGTGGGCTGGCATGGACAAGTGTTGGCGGAGATACCTTACAGATTGAAGTCAATCTGATGCCGGGGAAAGGAGATTTTCTTCTGACCGGACAGCTTGGAGATGTGATGAAAGAGTCTGCACAGGCAGGTATCAGCTATATTCGCTCTGTGGCAGACCGATATGGTATCAAGCCGGAATTTTTCAAAGAGCATGATCTGCATATTCACATACCGGAAGGAGCTGTTCCGAAAGACGGACCGTCTGCAGGTATCACTATGGCGACGGCGATGCTCTCCGCCATCACCGGACGGGCTGTGCGTGCAAATCTTGCCATGACAGGTGAGATCACCCTGCGGGGACGGGTACTTCCGATCGGCGGGCTGAAGGAAAAAATGCTGGCTGCAAAATACGCCGGTATCACAAAGATTTTAGTGCCGGATCAGAACCGGCCGGATGTGGAAGAAATTGATGGAGAGATAAAAGATGATCTTACCATTGTGTTTGTAGAAAAGATGGAGCAGGTGCTGAAAGAAGCACTGGTATAGAAGGAGAAACCTATGATTATAAAAAATGTATCTCTGGATATCGTGTGCGGTATCACCAGTAAGATGCCGGAGACCGGAAGACCGGAAGTGGCATTCGCAGGAAAATCCAATGTGGGCAAATCTTCCCTGATCAACGGACTGATGAACCGGAAATCCCTTGCACGTACCAGCGCCGCACCGGGAAAGACACAGACGATCAACTTCTTTAATGTGAATGAAGCGATTTATCTGGTGGATCTTCCGGGATACGGTTATGCAAAGGCTTCGGAAGAAATTAAAGCAAAGTGGGGCAAGATGATTGAAGATTATCTTCACAAATCAAAAGAGATCCGCTGTGTATTTCTGCTGGTGGATATCCGCCATGAGCCGGGAAACAATGATAAGATCATGTATAAATGGATTCTGGATCATGGTTATGAACCGGTTATTATTGCGACAAAACTGGATAAGATCAAGAGAAGCCAGGTGCAAAAACAGATAAAACTGGTTCGACAGGGACTGCAGGTAGTACCGGGAACAAAGATTATTCCGTTTTCTGCCCAGACCAAACAGGGACGGGAAGAAATCTGGGAACTGATCGACGAACTGACAGGAATGGCAGAGCAGGAGAAGACTCCAGAGGCATAAATCCTTTACATCGCGAAGCGTGCTGCTGAGAACGGAGTGAGCAGTAACAAATTTGCGAATTCCAACAGGAAAAACTTGTAATATAAAAGAAAATCAGATACAATTAGGCTTGATATGCGAAAAAACACGCAATCAGGCCTATTTTTCTGTGGCAGTCGCTGCAGAAAAAACAAAGAATAACAATTTCGTAAGAAAGAAATGGAGAGGCAATGGGAATCATAAAAGCAGCAAAACTGGCCTTCGACTATCTGCGATACGAAGAAGAGGGTGAAGAACCGGAAGTTAACAGAGCCATTGACCACGTGGATCTGGATATAGAGGAAGGAAAGTTTATCGCTATTTTAGGACATAACGGAAGCGGAAAGTCCACGCTGGCAAAACATATCAATGGTTTGCTGGTGCCTACAGAGGGAACGCTGTGGGTGGATCACATGAATACCGCTTCGGATGCAGATATCTGGAATATCCGTCAGAAGGCCGGCATGGTTTTTCAGAATCCGGATAATCAGATCATCGGCACAGTTGTAGAAGAAGATGTGGGATTTGGCCCGGAAAATCTGGGTGTTCCCACAGAAGATATCTGGAAGCGGGTGGATGAGAGTCTGAAAGCGGTGGGAATGACCGCTTACCGCCATCATTCACCAAACAAACTGTCCGGCGGACAAAAACAGCGTGTAGCTATTGCAGGCGTTATGGCGATGCATCCGAAATGTATCGTTCTGGATGAGCCAACTGCCATGCTGGATCCCAACGGACGAAAAGAAGTACTGAAAGCAGTACGGGAACTGAACAAAAAAGAAGGGGTAACGGTTATTCTGATTACTCATTATATGGAAGAAGTTGTATTAGCTGACGATGTGTATGTGATGGATCGCGGACACATTGTGATGCACGGTGTTCCGAAAGAGATTTTTTCCAGAGTAGATCAGCTGAAAAAGTACCGTCTGGATGTTCCTCAGGTTACGCTGCTGGCGTATGATCTGAAAGAGGCAGGTCTTGCAATCCCGGATGGTATTCTGACAATCCCGGAACTTGTGGATGCACTGAGCAGACCGGAGATTCGCATACCGAAAGGCTGGAAACTGCCGGAGCATACCCAGAAAAAAGAAAAGAAAGAACTGCCACAGGGGAAAGAATCTATAAAACTGGAACATGTAGGATATACTTATAATCCGGGCAGTGCTTATGAGATGCATGCGTTAAAAGATGTCAATCTGGAAATACCGCAGGGACAGTTTGTTGGAATCATCGGACATACCGGAAGTGGAAAATCCACCCTGATTCAGCATTTTAATGGACTGATCCGTCCGACAGAAGGACATATTTATTTTGAGGGACAGGATATCTGGGCAGACAAATTTCCTCTTCGTGGACTGAGAAGTCAGGTAGGACTGGTCTTCCAGTATCCGGAACATCAGTTGTTTGAGACCGATGTACTGACCGACGTCTGTTTCGGACCGAAAAATCAGAATCTGCCACCGGAGGAATGTGAAAAACGGGCAAAAGAAGCCCTGGAACATGTGGGATTGGACGAAAGTTATTATGCGAAGTCCCCGTTTGAACTGTCCGGAGGACAGAAGCGAAGAGTAGCCATTGCCGGTGTTCTGGCGATGAATCCCAAGGTACTGATCCTGGATGAGCCGACCGCAGGACTGGATCCTATGGGGAGGGATGAGATCCTTGATCAGATTGCAAGTCTCCATGAGACAAGAGGAATTACCATTATTCTGGTATCCCACAGCATGGAAGATATTGCGAAATACGTGGAGCGGATCATCGTTATGAATCACGGAGTAAAAACTTTTGATGATGCACCGAAAAAAGTATTTGCACATTATAAAGAGCTGGAGGCCATCGGACTTGCGGCACCCCAGATTACTTATATCATGTATGCATTGAAAGAAAAAGGACTGGATGTGGATACCAGTGCCATCAATGTAGATGAGGCAACCACATCGATCCTGCGGGCACTCTGGAAAAAGGAGGAAGATCACAAATGATGCGAGATATCACAATCGGACAGTATTATCCGGCAGATTCCATTCTTCACCGTCTGGATCCCAGAGTAAAATTCGTGAGTACGCTGGTCTATATTGTATCTTTATTTGTATTTTCTTCCTGGCTGGGATATGGGGTGGCAGCACTGTTTCTGGTGGCGATGATTGTTTTGTCCAAAGTTCCTTTCGGATTTATGATAAAGGGATTAAAGCCGATCATGGTACTGTTGCTGATTACGATGTTTTTTAATCTGGTCTTTACGCCGGGCGAAGTATTATGGTCATTCTGGATTCTGAAAATTACCAAAGAAGGTATCCGGCTCGCCATCAAGATGGGTATCCGTCTGGTATTTCTGATCATCGGTGCATCGATCATGACACTGACTACCACACCGAACCAGTTGACCGATGGTCTGGAACGACTGCTTCGGCCGCTGAACAAGATTCATGTGCCGGTTCATGAGATTGCCATGATGATGTCTATCGCCCTTCGGTTTATTCCGATTTTGATGGAAGAAACAGACAAGATCATGAAAGCACAGATGGCACGTGGAGCCGACTTTGAGACCGGTAATCTGATCCAGAAAGTAAAAAATATGGTTCCGCTGCTGGTGCCATTATTCATCTCTGCTTTTCGCAGAGCCAACGATCTTGCAATGGCGATGGAAGCGAGATGTTACCACGGCGGTGACGGAAGAACACAGATGAAACCGCTGGCATATGAAAAAAGAGATTATCTGGCATATCTGGTAGTGGCAGGTTATCTGGCACTCAGTATCGTATTTCGGGTAGTCGGTATTTAAAAAGTAACCGGTTGACAGTATTCTGCGAGATGCTGAACAGTTATGAATAGAATTGATTGGTGAAGCAAGCTGTTTTCCGGTTCATGATGGGCCGGAGAACAGCATTTTTACTTTACAGCAAATAATTATATTTGTGAAAACGTGGAAACTTTGAAAGGAAGAAAAATGAAAAGAGTAAAATTGACGGTTGCCTACGATGGAACCAACTACTGTGGCTGGCAGGTACAGCCGAACGGTCTGGCGGTGCAGGAAGTTCTGAACCGGTGTCTCTCAGAATTTCTCGGAACTGAGACAGAGGTGATCGGAGCCAGCCGTACCGATGCCGGTGTGCATGCGCTGGGCAATATCGCAGTTTTTGACACAGAGGCACGGATGCCTGCAGAGAAGTTTTCCTATGCGCTGAATACACGGTTGCCACAGGATATCCGTATCCAGGATTCCTGCCAGGTGCCGGAAGATTTTCATCCGCGGTTTCAGGAAACCATAAAGACATATGAGTATAAGATCTACAACCGGCAGTTCCCGGATCCGACGAAACGGCTGTACACGTATTTTTATTATTATCCGCTGGATGTGCAAAAGATGCGGCAGGGAGCTGGATATCTTATCGGAGAACATGATTTTAAAAGTTTTTCCACCTATAAACCGGAGGTGGAGAATACGGTTCGTACGATCTATGAACTTAACATTCACCGGTCGGAAGATAATGTGATCACGATACGGATCAGGGGAAATGGATTTTTGTATAATATGGTGCGGATCATAGCAGGAACCCTGATCCGTGTAGGTGGAGGTTATTATCCGCCGGAACATGTCAAAGAGATTCTGGAAGGAAAAAACAGAGAGCTTGCCGGAGAGACTGCGCGGCCGGAAGGGCTGACTCTGGTAGAGATCCGGTATCCGGAATGGGAGGCGAAAAAAGATGGACATCTCGTATCAGTGGATCCGCTCCCGCAGAAAGACGATTGCGATTCAGATTGACCGGAACGGACAGGTGATTCTGCGGACACCCTATGGGATTACGAAGAGGCAGGCGGAAAAATTTCTGGATGAGAAGAAAGACTGGATTCTGAAGAACATCCGGCAGGTGGAAAACAGAAAAACAGATCAGATTATGATCAGTGAAGAACAGCGTCGGGAAGGAATCGAGCGGGCGAAACGGATTTTTCCGGAACGAACAGCATATTTTGCTTTGAGAATGGGTGTGGATTATGGCAGGATCACTATCCGGGAACAGAAAACACGCTGGGGGAGCTGTAGCAGCAAGGGCAATCTGAACTTTAACTGGAAACTGGTACTGCTTGCACCGGAGCTGCTGGATTATGTGGTGGTACACGAACTGGCACACCGCAGGGAGATGAACCATTCGAAGAATTTCTGGAAAATCGTGGAGGCAGAACTTCCGGATTACCGGGAACGTCGCAGGAGACTGAAAGAGTGCCGGATCTGAGAGTGCTGAAATGCCGGAGGGTACGGTTGAGGTCAGGAGATCCTGAAAAGTGTCAGGAAACCGTCAGAGTTCACCGGTAATGACCCGCAAGGTGTTTTTGGTGAGTGAAAGTCAAAGAAAGCTGAAAAAACCTGGAAAAATCACGAAAAAATGATTGACACACACGGAACAGTATACTATAATAATCAAGTATGACGTAGTGCGAAAGTATCTTACCAAAGCCCCGGAAAGATATTTTTCATTATAGAGATAATTATAGTTTAAAGATTGAATTACAGGAGGGAAATCCATGAACAGTTTTATGGCTAATCCAGATAAGATTGAAAGAAAATGGTATGTAGTAGATGCTGAAGGCTGCACATTAGGACGTTTAGCTTCCGAAGTGGCAAGCGTATTAAGAGGAAAAAACAAACCAGTTTTCACTCCTCACGTAGATACAGGTGATTATGTAATCGTAATCAACGCTGAAAAGATCAAAGTGACCGGTAAAAAATTAGATCAGAAGATCTACTACAGCCACTCTGATTATGTTGGTGGTATGAAAGAAACCACTCTGAGAGAAATGATGAACAAGAAACCGGAAAAAGTCATCGAACTTGCTGTAAAAGGTATGCTTCCAAAAGGACCTCTGGGAAGACAGATGATTAAAAAACTTCATGTATACGCTGGTGCAGAGCACGGACATGAAGCTCAGAAACCGGAAGTTTTAACATTTTAATAGGAGGTAAGTAACATTGGCTACTACAAAATTCTACGGAACAGGAAGAAGAAAAAAATCTATCGCCAGAGTATACCTGGTACCAGGAACTGGTAAGATCACAATCAATAAAAGAGATATCGACGAGTACTTCGGACTGGAGACTCTGAAAGTTGTTGTTCGTCAGCCACTGACAGCAACAGACAATACAGAAAAATTTGACGTTCTGGTAAACGTTCACGGTGGTGGATTTACCGGACAGGCTGGAGCTATCCGTCACGGTATCGCTCGTGCCCTGCTGCAGGCAGACGCTGATTACAGACCAGTTTTGAAAAAAGCTGGATACCTGACTCGTGACCCGAGAATGAAAGAACGTAAGAAATACGGTCTCAAAGCAGCTCGTCGCGCTCCTCAGTTCAGCAAGCGATAATTCAATCGAATATCAGAAAAGAGCAAATTTCCCCGAAAACATCGAGTTTTCGGGGATTTCTTTATATTCTGAAAATCTATCAGACACCCTCAAAACACACAAAAATCTTCCGGTAACTAACAGGTAATTAACACGAAAAAAGGTGTCCTCCGTAGGACAGAAAAAAGACGGTATCAACCGCCTTTTTCAGTACAATGGTCTATGATGCAAGACCGGACATCCTTTTTCGTGCGACAGTGGCAGGAATAACCATCCTTGAATATGATGTCATATCCGTCGTGCATGTTTCTAGTGATTCCGGAAATCATTTCTCTGTTCCTCTCTGCAATCTGCATCGTGTCAAACATTCCGCACTGGTCTTTTCTGATGAGGTCTTGCAGATACGCATTGACAGACATTCCCTTGTCATTAGCAAGAGATTTGATAATACTTTTCATTCCTTTAGGAACTTTCAACTCTATTCGTTCATAGCGTTCCCTAGCAAAAGCCTGTTTATATTCTTTCCTATCCATCGGTACACCTCCATCAAATCAAATTGATTGCATCAAGTTTGGTCGGGAGTTCAATGTGGGTGTAGACGTTTTCGGTCACACCCTGTCCTTTATGCCCGACAATTTTCTTGATGAATCATAATAATTCCGGTACTGAAAAGGTTCGTCGTCGGGTGTACAAATCAGATGGTCACATTTCCGGTTCATTCAGTATTCAAAGAACGGTACAATCTTTTCAGCAATGGGAACTTCTCTGATTCCTGCCTCTGTTTTGGATTCTTTCACATGCTGTTCTACCAGGTGGGCGAATGTTTTCAGTCCTACGCCGTGGGCAAGAGCCGCCGGAACATCAGTGATCTGATGGACATCCGTCCTGATTATTCCAATATCGAACGGGATGGAAAACTGGAACGGGTAGACCAGGACGAAGTGGGTACGCCTCCTTTCTTGTTCTTTCTTATTATACGAGAGAAAGAAAGGTCAAGAGGTGTTGAAACAAGTATTTTGTTGATCTGCAAGCATCACATGGCCACCAGAGCGGCTTCCTTGAGAGAACAACGCCAGTATATGCGCTTTTAGGAAAACATCTCAAAAAAATCAAAGCGATTGGAATGTGCACAGAAATTAGATATATTGGTAATATTATATACAAGAAATATTTTTACGGCAGTAAAACGATATTACTGCCGCAAAAACAATCTGATGGATGTCCGGCGATTTATCTTGCTCACTACTTGGTCATTGACTAAGTTTGGTAATTTGCATTTTTCAAGATGACCATGAAATCTGTTGCGTTGAGAAAATTTCAGGATTATATGCCGTTATATATCCAGGTAGCTTTTCGATTTCCCTGATGATTTTGCATAGGCCACTTCCACGGCGCTCCATGTATTTCATACGGTGGAACAGGTCAGCAATCACAAGGCTTTCGCCGCATTGAACGGATACTTTGTAGCGTCAAAAACAATTAGAAAAATAAAAACGGAAAATACGTTTTTAGATGGGACAACCCATGAAAATACTCCGCATCATCGCACAAAGATTCCCATCATTCAAAAATTTGGATATTTGCTTTTATATGCAGCAACGTGTTTGCGAAGAGGAGAGAGATAGTCTTTTCTGTTTTTGGACAAATTGGGAATGGGGTATTAGGTACAATGTAACTGCTGACGACGTAGAATCTTGGTGGTTAACTTGGTGGATAGCTTGGTGGGTGTCACTATCTAAGTTATCATGGGTTTGTATGCGGGAATGGAAAGAAGATGGAGTAACCCTTGGAGAATAAGTGATGAACAATGTTCTGGGGAATGGCTCTTTGATCAGTACAAGGTGTACGGGGAATTTTTAAGAGAAAATCAAATCGGAAATGCAGGATTGGCCTGGAGCACAGGAGACTGTGCAGGAAATCCCGAAAGGGGACGAGTAGAAAAAAGAGCAGCTGCATGAGCAGGAAGTGCAGAAGGAAGAAGAAAATAGACAGAAAAATAATTTTTAATAATGTTGATTCTTAACTGTTCTTAACTTAAATATTATATTTTAACTCAAAAAGAGTTATAATACAGAAAAAGAGTTAAGATTGCAGGTGATGACATGGAATATCTCGATAAAGTTCTTGGAGTCAAGGTTATCTATGATGATGTAGAGTTTAAGCATTTGCCCAATTTTATAGCCACAAGGTACCGTTTACAGATGGTGTCAATGAATGAACAGAAGATGATTTTTCTTTATCCTAAGACAGAACTGGAGCAGATTGAAGTACTGAAAAAACATATTGCTCGGATACAGAAAAATGAGAACTTGCCTGTTGTGCTGGTGCTAAAAGAACTTTGCTTTCGCCAGAAAGAATATTTGATTCGTGAGAAGATTCCATTTATTGTAGATGGAAAGCAAATTTATTTGCCCTTTATGGCAGTGTATTTGCAGGAAAGGTGCAGCGCCGAAAAAAAGACAAGGGAAAAAATACTTCCATCGGCGCAGATGCTTCTACTGCATTTCATTTATGGAGGCGCACAGGAACTATCTACAAGTCAAGCTGCGAAAGACTTGGAACTGACACCTACTTCTATATCAAGGGCATCAAGACAGCTTGAAGAAATGGGATTGCTGCATATCAGAAAAGTCGGTGTGCAGAGGATCATGCAATCTGAGGATTCTCCGAAAACACTGTTCCAAAAAGCAGGAGATAAGTTGCTGAATCCAATAAAACGAACGGTTTATATTCCGAAAGAATTGGTGGGAACAGAGCTGTTGGAAAGTGGATATTCGGCGTTGGCAGAGTATTCCATGCTGAACACACCGAATGTCAGATGTTATGCGGCAGAAAGAATCTCTCAATGGAAAGATGTTATGACCAATAGCTTGCTGAATTCGCAGGTGCAAGTGGCCGTAGAGATGTGGAGATACAATCCACGAAAATTGTCCACGCGAAACATTGTAGATGAGCTTTCGCTGGCATTGGCATTGAGAGAAGATGCAGATGAACGGGTTGAAGAAGCAGTAGAAGAAATGTTGAATGAACTGTGGAGGAAGATAGATGGTTACAGAAATTGATAGCTTTAAGGAATGGTTCAAGGGCAGTGAAGAACAATATGCTATCATTGGTGGAACTGCGTGTGACATTCTGATGACGGAGGAGGGACTGGACTTCCGTGCGACAAAGGATATTGACCTTGTTTGGATTATAGAAGCAGTTGACCCAAATTTCGGAAAGAAATTTTGGGAATATGTAAAACAGGCGGGATATGAGCATTGCAACAAAAGTTCGGGTGTGCCGCAGTTTTATCGGTTTAGTCACCCAATTACAAATCAGTATCCAGCAATGATTGAACTTTTCACGCGAAAGCTGGATGCCATCCAACTTCCAGAAGATGCAGTGCTAACACCGTTACCGATGGACGAAGATATTTCGAGTCTGTCTGCTATTCTTTTGGACGATGATTACTATGAATTTTTGAAGCAGGGGAAAGTCACCGTTGATGGAGTGACCGTCTTGGATGCGGCATATTTGATTCCGTTTAAGGCAAAAGAGTGGATGGATTTGACAGATCGCAAGGCCGCAGAAGAACACGTTGATAGCAAAAATATCAAGAAACATAAGAATGATGTTTTCTGTCTGACTGAGTTGATTGATCCCACCGCCAAGGTAGTGGCTCCCCAAGGAGTTTATGCCGATATTCAAGAGTTTGTCCAGCATATGAAAAATGAAAACGTGGATATTAAACAGTTGGGGCTGGTTGGCAGAACAAAGGAGAAGATTCTGAAAGAATTAAAAGCAATGTACGAGACACTTTAATATAGATATTTGAACAGACAAGGGCATGTCAGCAAGGATTCGATTGATTTGACCCAATAACAATCAGAGAATAAAAACGGAAAAACTGTTTTTAGATGAGGAAAACCATGAAAACGCTCTGCATCACAGCACAAGGACTTTGATGCATTGGCTGTGACTCAAATGGTCACCAGGAAAGATGGATAACAGTTTACAGAAAACAGAATAGAATCGTCTTTGATGCCTCGTTGGGAAACCAACGGGGTATTTTTTTGCCTCTATCAGGCTGAATAGAACGCTAAAAAGGTTAGAGCGAGCAGCAGGTGGTCCTACAAGGACAACCAAAGTGTGCCTACGGAAGAAAATCAGGTCATAAAATCTTATTGTGCAATGGCGGGACCTTCTTACGAGTAACGAAAATTTAGAAACACAACGGTTTCAGTTCTTCTAAAAACAGCGTCGCCACACGGGAGAACTGCTGGTCTTTTCTCTATATCAGACGCATGGGAGAGACAATAGCAGGTGTGATTGGGCGGAAACAAAGGATGCTGTCTGCGCTGGTGCTTACCAGCTTGTCAAATCCAAGCGCAAGTCCGATACCTTCACGGACGAGAATAGATGCATTAAAAATCAGATCATAGGTGGCAACAATATTTAGATGAGAATAATTTTTTTGAAGCCACTGCGGCATTTCGTTGGTTGCACCTTGTCTGGAGACAATAAGCGGAAGCCCCAGCAGATCTTCCAGTGCTATGGATTGTTTCGATACAAGGGGGTTGTCTTTTCGCATAAGCAAGCCCCAAGTATCTTTCACAGGAAGCTCCAGATACGAGTACTTGGACACATCAATATTTTGAACGACAAACGCAAAGTCAAGCAGACCTTTATCCAAGCGTTCGCATACGGTTTCAGCATTTCCACTGTATAAATGAAAATGAAGATTGGCATGTTTTTTCAGTAGTTGTCCGGCAGCTTTGGCAAGCAGAGAGATGCCGTCGGATTCTGCACAGCCAAGATACAGGTCTCCGCCGTTAAACTGGTTCATAGAAGCAAATTCAGCAGTTGTCTGGTCTGCCATCTCAAGAATATCTAAAGCTCGTTTATAGAGAATTTCGCCTTCCGGAGTCAGATGGATATTGTAATTTCCCCGGATGAACAGTTTCTGACCAAGTTCCTCTTCCAACTCTTTTATTTGTTTTGACAGTGTAGGCTGTGTAACATGAAGTTTTTCAGCCGCTTTTGTCATGCTTCCTTCTCTGGCTGATGTGGCAAAATAGCGTAATACTCGTAATTCCAATTTGAAAGTCTCCCTTCTTTGATATCCTGATTGTACATCAAACGGATATTCCTTTCAAGAATAACCAGATATAAATTATAGCAATTTGATATTTGCCTTGATGAAAATTATAATTAACTCAGTCAGAGCTGGACTCCAGCTTAAGTTAATTTGCTCCGCGAGGATGCGCACAGATTCGACAAGGAAATATATCAGCATAGGCTTCCCCGAATCTAGCGTGCAAGACTCGTGAGCGAGTCTTGATTCAGCGAGGTGAAAATGAAATGGAACTGAACGAATTTTTGAAATACATGGAGAGTGGAGCTGAGATTGAGGCAGGTTCAGAGGCACATTTATGTATGCACAAGTTATCGCAGGAGGCAATACGGCTGACCACAGAGTTAAATGGAAGTTACCATACAAACGAAGAAATTGTTGAAATTATGTGTGAAATCACGGGAAGAAGGGTGGATGAAACATTTTCCCTGTTTCCGCCGTTTTATACAGATTGCGGAAAGAATTTGAAGATTGGGAAAAAAAGTGTTCTTCAATGCGGGTGTCAAGATTCAGGATCAGGGCGGCGTCACAATCGATGACGGAGCATTGATTGGACATAATGTGGTGATTGCTACGCTAGACCACAGTCTTAATCCAAAGCATCGGGGCAATCTGATTCCTGCACCAATCCATATAGGAAAAAATGTCTGGATAGGTGCCAATGCAACCATTTGTAAAGGTGTCACGATCGGAGATGGTGCAGTGATTGCTGCGGGTGCTGTCGTAACCAAGGATGTACCGGCATGTACCGTCTATGGGGGTGTACCTGCAAGATTTATCAAAAATATTCAGGAGAATGTGTAAATGAAGATGAAAACAGAGGAACTGATGATCATTCCGGATGCTGTTCAAACGGATTTATACGATAATGCGAATGTGATTCCTTTTGAGAAGGTTGCAGCGTTTTTTGAAGAATATTTGAAATAAGGAGCAGCTTGAACTGGATTATATGCTGCATCAAATAGAAAAAGTAAATGGAGGTAATGAGTAAAATGGAAAAAGTATTAGTTGCTTATTTTAGTGCCAGCGGAACAACCGCTCAGAAGGCAAAAGAAATTGCAAAGGCAGTCGGAAGTGATCTTTATGAAATCAGACCGGAAGTACCTTACACAAGCGATGATTTGGATTGGATGAATAAGAATTCCCGCAGTTCCGTGGAGATGAATGATAAGGCTTTTCGTCCGGCATTGGCAAATAAGGATGCGCATATTGAGGATTACGATGTGATCCTGTTAGGCTTCCCGATCTGGTGGTATGTTGCGCCAACAATCATCAACAGTTTTCTGGAAAGTTATGATTTTACCGGAAAGAAAATTGTACTGTTTGCTACATCTGGCGGTAGTGGGTTTGGAAAAACAGTGGATGGATTGAAAGCGTCTGTTTCGTCAGGGGCTGAAATCAAAGAGGGCTATCTTGTTAGGAGCAGTAGTGATGTTGATAAGATGAAGAAACTGCTTGAAAGTCTTTAATTCGGGAGGTGTCTTTATGAAGTATGCAAAACTTGGAAAGTCGGATTTAAATGTATCCCGCATCTGCATGGGATGCATGGGTTTTGGAAATGCGTCTATCGGACAGCACAGCTGGACATTAGATGAGGCGCAGACAAGAGAAATCATTAAGCATGGACTTGACCTTGGTATCAATTTTTATGATACGGCAATCGCATATCAGAATGGTACAAGCGAGCAGTATGTCGGAAAAGCACTTCGTGATTTTGCAAAGCGTGATGATTATGTGATTGCAACGAAATTCACACCGAGAACGCAGGAAGAAATTGACGGCGGCATGAGCGGACAGAAGCATATAGAAAATTACCTGAATCAGAGTCTTAGCAATCTCGGTATGGACTATGTGGATCTTTATATCTATCATATGTGGGATTATCATACCCCTATGGAGGAAATCATGGATGGACTTAATAGGGTTGTGAAGGCTGGCAAAGCCAGATATATCGGTATATCCAACTGCTTTGCATGGCAGCTTGCCAAGGCAAATTACTATGCAAGAGAAAACGGAATGACAGAGTTTATTTCGATTCAGGGGCATTATAATCTGATTGCAAGAGAAGAAGAACGGGAAATGGCACCGTTCTGTTATTCGGAAAATATTGCAATGACGCCATACAGTTCACTTGCAGGCGGCAGACTCTCAAAGCGTCCGGGTGAGACATCAAAGCGTCTGGAAGAAGACGCATATGCAAAATTTAAGTATGATGCCACAGCAGAAGCGGACGCACGAATCATTGCCAGAGTAGCAGAGCTTGCGGATAAGAGGAATGTTTCCATGACGGAAATTTCGTTGGCGTGGCTATTGACAAAGGTTACTTCTCCAGTGGTGGGAGCAACAAAATTTTCTCATGCAGACGGGGCGACAAAAGCTGTAGATTTGGAATTGACAGCGGATGAAATTTCCTATCTGGAGGAGATGTATGTTCCACATGCGCTGGTTGGTGTCATGGCGCAGAATGGGAAACAAAAAGCAGGAAATGTAGTGTAGAAAAGGAGATTTTTGATTATGGGAAAAATAGTACAGACAGCAGGCAGGGATGCACTTTCCGGATTTGCACCAGAATTTGCACATTTTAATGATGATGTGCTCTTTGGCGAGAATTGGAATAATGAGGATATTGATTTAAAGACGAGGAGCATCATTACAGTGGTTGCACTGATGTCTTCGGGTGTGACGGATTCCTCACTCAAATATCATCTGGAAAATGCAAAAAATCACGGAGTGACAAGAAAAGAGATCGCTGCGGTAATCACCCATGTGGCATTTTATGCAGGATGGCCAAAGGGCTGGGCTGTGTTTCATATGGCAAAGGAAGTATGGACGGACGAATTATCTGCAAAGGGAACTTCGGCTGAGGATGCGAGGTCCGCCCATGCTGCGCAAATGATATTTCCAATTGGTGAGCCAAACGATGCTTTTGCTCAGTATTTTGTCGGACAAAGCTATCTTGCACCAGTTTCAATCGATCAGGTGGGAATCTATAATGTAACATTTGAGCCGGGCTGCCGTAACAACTGGCATATCCATCATGCGGACAATGGCGGCGGACAGATTTTAGTCTGTGTAGCCGGACGGGGATATTATCAGGAATGGGGCAAGGATGCAACTCTCATGAAGCCGGGTGACTGCATCAATATTCCTGCCGGTGTAAAGCACTGGCATGGAGCAGCACCGGATTCATGGTTTAGCCATCTTGCCATTGAAGTTCCCGGCGAGAATGGCAGCAATGAATGGCTGGAAGCTTTAGATGATGAGCAATATGGAAAACTGAAATAGGATAAAGGAATGTTCAATGTTGATGATAACCTTAAAGTAGTTGTTCGTCCAGAAGTGGAGAGTGATTATCTAAAAAAGTATAATAATAAATCTTTGTATATTCCTGAAAATGCTTTTTTCAGACCAGATATAAATAATTTGCGATATCATCAAACACACATATTTGGATTATACTCCACATATATATGAACGACATGTGTTTGATGTTAAAATGATGAATCTTTTTGAACATCGGACAAGCCGATAGTTTTCCGGTCATCAGAGATCCCGAAAAACAGAGTTCCGCCGATTCCATTGGAAAAGGAACTGACACTTTTTAACCAGCTGTTGGGTTTCCTTATATTATACCCATAAGGAGCGTTTATTTCAACGATAGGCACAAAGAGTTAGTCTTGATAGCAGGGGCTTATCGGTATTAACTTGAATTTTGCATCTTAACACAAAAGAAGCTATACTACAGATAGAAAGTTAAATTGACGAATGGGGGTATGTTTCATGCCATTGCAGATTATCAGAAACGATATTACAAAAATGAGCGTTGATGCAATCGTCAATGCTGCCAACACTTCTCTTTTGGGCGGTGGCGGTGTGGACGGCTGCATTCATCGTGCCGCCGGACCGGAGCTGCTTGCAGAGTGCAGTACGCTGCATGGCTGCGAGACCGGAAGTGCTAAAATTACAAAGGGGTACCGTTTACCCTGCAAATATGTGATCCATGCAGTCGGCCCGCGCTGGCGGGATGGCAAGCATCGGGAGCAGGAGCTTCTGGAATCCTGCTATCGGACATCTTTGAACCTGGCGAAAGAAAATGGCTGTCAGTCGGTGGCCTTTCCGCTGATTTCCTCCGGTATTTACGGCTATCCAAAAGAGCAGGCTCTGAAGGTTGCAGTCGATACCATCAGTACGTTCCTGCTGGAAAATGAGATAATGGTCTACATCGTTGTCTTTGACCGAAAAGCATATCAGATTAGCGGAAAATTGTTTGCCGATATCGCGGCGTACATAGATGACCGGTATGTGGATGAACATACGGACAGCCGGTCAGAACAGAGACGGCGGCTCGAAGTATTGTCAGAGGAATCCTGTTTTGAAGCTGCACCTGCCCCGCTGCCGCCCGAAGCAATCTGTAAATCTTGCAGCAGTCAATCTCTGGAAGAGGCACTGGGACAGATGGATGAGAGCTTTTCGGAAATGCTGCTGCGGAAGATTGATGAAAGCGGCATGACGGATGCCCAGTGTTACAAGAAGGCAAACATTGACCGGAAACTCTTCTCTAAGATCCGTTCGGATAAATTCTATAAGCCATCCAAACCTACGGTGCTGGCATTTGCTCTGGCTTTGGAGTTGCCGCTTGCCCAGATGCAGGAGATGCTCGGCAAGGCAGGGTTTACCCTTTCCCGTTCGAGCAAATTCGATATCATTGTAGAATATTTTGTCGAACGGGGAAACTACAACGTGTATGAAATCAACGAAGCACTGTTTGCTTTTGACCAGAGCCTGATCGGAGCATAAGGACAAAGAAATGTCGCTTTCCATGCGACCACTCCACGAAAGAAAATCGCTATACTATGGCTGTAAGATACGAAACCGAGCAGCCATATGCGCGTGTAATGAGCCAAAGTTCGAGCTTGCTCGAAACCTTGGCGAATACCGCGACAGCGAGCCCGCAAGGGCGAGATTTTGGGAGGACAAGCATATGAGAAAGAATTTAACAGAGATCGTTTTTATCTTAGACCGCAGCGGTTCCATGAGCGGACTGGAACGGGATACCATCGGCGGATTCAATTCTATGATTGAGCAGCAGAAAAAAGCAGAGGGCGAAGCACTGATCTCAACGGTGCTGTTTGATAATGTGAGCGAAGTCCTGCACGACCGTGTAAATGTAAGGGACATCCGACCGATGACTGACCGGGATTACACGGTTCGCGGATGCACGGCACTCTTAGATGCCATCGGTGGTGCGATTCATCACATTGGAAATGTTCATAAGTACGCAAGACAGGAGGATGTGCCGGAACACACCATGTTTGTAATCACTACGGACGGAATGGAAAATGCCAGCCACCGGTACAACAGCGAAAAAGTGAAGCAGATGATCGAGTGGCAGAAAGCAAAATACGGTTGGGAGTTTTTGTTCCTTGGTGCTAATATTGACGCAGTAGAGACCGCAAGCCAGTTCGGAATCGGTGCAGATCGTGCAGCCAACTATCAGTGCGACAGCGAAGGAACCGCGTTGAATTATGAGGTGGTCAGCGAAGCAATCAGCTCTGTACGGTGCAGTGCCCCGCTGAGCGCAGACTGGAAAAAGCGTATAGACGAGGACTACAAAAAGCATGGAGACCGCAAGCACAAGTAAATGTTATTTGAAGCCGGGGTGATGATTCACCCCGGCTTTTCCTTTGGCGAGAACTGCCGTTAAAGCATCCGGAACGGATGCGCAGCCCGATGCTGCAGGCAGCGTTCTATGGGGATTGGGGAGTTTCCCCAACAAGCAGAAAATCGCTTTCGTGGCTCTAATATTCGTCTTTGAATGGTTGCCGGTCATGAAAGCAGCAAGATCACCATGGATATTTATGTCAAGGTGAAATACAACCGCCCAGAGTGGCTCTCAGGAGAGGCAAGAAGCCGGTGAACAGTTGTGAAGGGTGAAAGTATTTTACAAAATTACTCAGTTAAACAATATATCTTTACCTGGTAAAATATATGGGAAGATTACAAGTTGATATATTTACATATAAAATAGTAAATACAGACAAATAACATTAATCAAATGGTAACAACTGCAAACCAACCACGAAAACAGTAATGTAATTATGCATTATGCATAACACTTATATGGAAAATAAAATCTCCTTTGTACAGCAAAACCAAATTATCCTTGCTATTTATAGTGACTTTTATTATAATTAAAAGTGCGTGATTATGCGTCTGTATAGTATTGTGTACAAAATTCGGAGAATAGAAATGCAGCAGGTTATTTTAGGGAGTGCAGGGTTTCTTCTGTACTTTATTTACGATATAAACAGTGTTAGAAAACAGAACAGGTTGTTACAAAAATTTTTCGCAGCGGGCACTATTCTGGTTGTTTTGTCACTGTTCATGGAACTTTGGTTTGCATGGGGACAGTGCAGTCACAGGATCGGAAGAATGATTGGATTCGGAATTGGAGCAATGTGCTTTTTGGCACTTCTTATATACACCTTGTTTTTCGCTCTTCCTTTTGAGCAAACCTATTGTGAAGAAAACAGATTACGGGCTGCATACACAGAAGGGGTGTATGGATTGTGTCGGCATCCCGGCGTTTTGTGGTTTGCAGGTGCATATCTTTGTATGTGGGGAATGTTTGGCGGATGGAAACAGGGAATCTATTTTTTACTTATGATTTTTTGGAATTATCTGTATATCATTTTTCAGGATCTGTGGACTTTTCCGCAGACGTTTTTTAATTATAGAGAATATCAGAAAAACACTCCCTTTTTAATACCAAATAAAGAAAGCATACAGGCATGTTTCTATAGTGTCAGAAAACAATGATCGATCTGGAGCGGACAGACTATGAATTTAGAAGAAAAATTAAAGAAACAACAGTATAAAGAAATCTGGCAGCAGTACTGTGGATTCCTTGATTTGTCCATGGATGGATATATGAAGATTCAACGGCGATTGATGGAGGAGCAGATCCGGTTATGGAGTAACTGTGGTCTGGGACAGTCCATTTTGAAGGGAAAGCATCCGACGAATCTGGATGAATTTCGGAAAATGGTGCCATTGACAACCTATGAAGATTATGCAGATGTATTGCTTACCAAGCAGCCGGATATGCTTCCGGGCAATCCGGTTATCTGGATCCAGACGACCTGGGAGGGTGGTAAGCATCCTATTAAGGTGGCACCCTATACCAGAAGCATGCTGGATACCTATCGCAACAACGTGACAGCATGTCTGATTCTTTCTACCAGTAAAGAAAAGGGCTCTTTTGATGTGGCAGCTACAGACAAATTTTTGTATGCCCTGGCACCGTTGCCTTTTGCAACCGGACTTTTTCCGCTGGCATTGGGTGAGGAGATCGGGATTGAATTTTTACCGGCAGTTGATGAAGCTGTAAATATGAGCTTCAGCGAAAGAAATAAACTGGGATTTAAGATGGCTATGCAAAAGGATCTTGGATTTTTCTTTGGTCTTGGAAGTGTGGCTTACGCAGTGAGTCTGAGCCTTTCTTCTCTGACCAGTGGCGGAGGTGGCGGTATCAAACTGTCAAGTCTTATGAAATGCAAGCCTCATATGATCTTACGTATGATTCAGGCAAAGCACCGGTGTAAGAAAGAAAACAGACCATTTCTTCCAAAGGATTTGTTTCATCTGAAAGGATTTATGGTGGCAGGTACGGATAACCTGTGCTATAAAGATGATCTGGAAGAACTTTGGGGCATTCGTCCCATGGAATTGTTCGCCGGTACGGAGCCTTCTATTATGGGTACAGAGACATGGACAAGAAAGGGAATGTATTTCTTCCCGGATACTGCGTTCTATGAGTTTATTACAGAGAAAGATATGATGAGAAATTATGACGATCCGTCATATATTCCGCCTACCTATCTGATGGATGAGGTGAGACCCGGTGAAAAGTATGAGCTGGTATTTACGATTCTGAAAGGCGGTGCGTTTGCCCGTTATCGTTGTGGAGATACGTATCGCTGTGTGGGATTGGAAAATCGGGAAGATGAGACCAGGATCCCCCGTTTTGAATATGTGGACCGGGTACCCTGGATCATTGATATTGCAGGTTTCACCAGAATTTCGGAAAATGGAATTCGAAGTGTGATCAGCCTTTCCAAACTTCCTATCACCAACTGGGTGGCAGCGAAGGAATACAATGAGCAGAACCGACCGTATCTTCACATGTATGTGGAACTGGAGCAGGAGGCACTTCTTAGCAATGCCATGAGTGCCAATATTTTAAAGGATTTACTGAGTACATATTTCAAATATATTGATCAGGATTATCGGGATCTGAAGAAAATTCTGGGTATGGATCCGTTACAGGTTACAATTTTCACCTGCGGAACCTTTGAAGCTTATGAGAAAAAGACAGGCAAAAAGATACATCAGATGAATCCTTCTCATTATGATATGAAGGAATTACTGGATGTACAGGAATATCTAAATAAAGTAAGATAACTGTGCAGGCATGGAACAGTTATGAGTGAAACAAAGAATGGGATAAGGGAAATTTATGGGAACCTACGGATATATATCAATTATAGCCATGCTGTGCTATGGCTTTCTGCTGTTGATGTTTTTGACAGCAAAGAAAAATAAAATCATAAACAGTTTTCTGGTGGTATTGCTGGGATTGCTTTTCTGGACAGGAGGCTCTGCCTTCATGCGAGCACAGTTCTGGCCGGGATGTGAATTCTGGTATCAGGTTTCCCTGTTGGGAATTTTATTACTGCCATATGCGTATTATCGTTTTATTCTTGCCTTTGGCGGAGTCAGGAACGGATCCGTCGGTAGAATATACCTGGTGACCATGCTGATCTGCTTTTGGGTGAATGCCCAATTTGGAGTTTTTCTGGAATCTCCTAAGATGATAGAAAAAAGAGGGGGACAAACCTTTGTATATGAGATCAACCCTTCTATTATTGTATTTTTCATTCCGGCAGGACTTTTTCTGATCCACCTTTTTGTAATTCTTGTACGGATCTGTAAAGAAAACCCTACCATGAAAGTTCAGTATGAGCCGGTGATGATGGGGGTACTTGCACTGTTTTTTGGCAATGCATTTCTTGGAATTCCATTTTTCAGCGGTTTTCCGATTGATATTTTAAGTGGTGTGGTAAATGTATTTTTACTGTTTTATGCACTGATTCGAAGACGATTGTTCCGCCTCCAGATGCTGGCATCTCCCAGTTTGTGCTATGGCGTAGGATTCCTGTTTTCTGTTCTTGTATTTTTAAATATCATGCCGTTTCTGCAAAAGATTCTCCATATGCAGCCGGATAATAATATCACCATGTACACCCTTGTATTTGCCATTGCTTTTCTGATTACCTATGCAATCTTTACTTATCTGTGGAAGCTTTTGATCCGCAGTGTATTTGTAAGGGAAGAGAACCATCAGGCGGAGAAGTTAAGGAAATTTAATTCAGCGATTTCAAAAACCCTGGATCTTCAGGAAATTCTGGATCGAACCATCCGGGTGATGAAAGAACTGATGGATGTGGGTAATATCTATATATGTATGCAGAAAGCGCCCGGAGAGGCTTACTGTGGAGTTGCAAGTGACCAGCCTCTTAACGATCTGGCATTTTCTCTGGAAGAAGAAAATCCGATGATACAATGGTTGAAAGATCATGAAGAGCCGCTGGTTTACAGGGATTTTCGATATTCTGTAGAGTATAAGTCCATGTGGGAGGAAGAAAAACATCATCTGGATAAGAAGCACACGCGCTATTGTGCCGGATTAAAAGACGGTGATACTTTGGCGGGGGTGATATTGATTACAGCAGATTCAGGGAAAAAGAGATTGGTCTATGATGAAGTGGAACTGATCTCAAACATCACATCGGTGGCTTCTATTGCGATTAAGAATGCAAGAATGTATGAAAAAGCCTGCATTGAGGCAAGAACGGATGAGATGACCGGCTTGTTGAACCGGAAATATTTCCATGAAGTGCTTCATGAAGAATTCGAAAAGAATAAAGATGGATCGTTGGCACTTGCACTTATCAATGTAGATGATTTTAAGTTATATAATCAGCTGTATGGTCTGAAAGAAGGTGATCTGTGTCTCCAGCATATTGCAAAAATCATCCAGAGCAGTGTGGGAGAAAACGGATATGCTGCCCGTTACGGTGGAAAAGAATATGCTGTTTTGTTGCCGGGATATGATCTTTTCTCTGCCAGAAATCTGGTGGAATCCATTGAAAAGCAGATTTCTGTTATGAATAACTGCAGGACGGACATGAAGCTGAAAGCAATTACGGTCAGTGTGGGAATCAGCGCGGCACCTTATGCGGCAAAAAATGTGAAGGAACTGATGGAGAATGTGGATCTTGCAGTTTACCATGTGAAACACAGTGGAAAGAACGGGATCCAGGTCTTTGATACCATGTTCCGCAATGCCAACAAGAATATAGTGTCAACAAACCGGGCACATATTTACCAGGAATATGAATCAACCATCTATGCTCTGACAGCAGCAATCGATGCAAAGGATCATTATACATTCAGCCATTCCACAAATGTGGCCTATTATGCAACAGCGCTTGCAACAGCACTTGGCATGAATGAAGATATGGTGGAGATCATTCGCCAGGCAGCCCTTTTACACGATGTTGGTAAGATTGGTATCCCGGAGTATGTATTAAATAAGGCCGACAAACTGACAGACGATGAGTATGAAACGATCAAGGGACATGTGGAATCATCTATCGATATTATCCGTCATCTGCCTTCTCTGGATTATGTTATTCCGGCTGTTATCGGTCATCATGAACGGTATGATGGCAAAGGATATCCACGACGGATCGCAGGAGAGGATATACCTCTGACAGCACGGATCCTGTGTGTGGCAGATTCCTTTGATGCCATGACATCCAAACGTTGTTATAAAAAGGCCTTTCCGTTGAATGTAGCAAGGGAGAAGCTTCTTCAGGACGCCGGAAAGCAATTCGACCCGGATCTGGTCTACAAATTTGTGGAATGCCTGGATAATGGGACGATTACGTTAGTGAAAGCTGAAGAGAGTTAGAAAATATCAAGTAGATGCATAAGGACAGAGAAATCTTATGCATCTATTTTTTTGCTTTTGGTATACTATTTTGCTTTGAAAAATGAAATTTCTTATTCGGATGCAAGAAAAATCATAGAACGGCTTCCGGAAACAAAAAATATCCCACTTGGTGAGATAGAGGATGTTATTTATACTCAGCGGATCCGTAACGAAGTGGAATCCTTTACGAAGACAGAGGAACTTCTAGATTATATCAACCGACATATTGCTCAGTTTGGCTACAACAACGCCTCCGGTTCTGTAAGAATTCAGGAACTGTGGAAGGAACTGGCAGAAGAAAACGGGCTCTGTGAAAAAGAGAGAAGAATTCTCTATGGAATAGATCAGTACCTGACCGAAGAAGAGAAGATAGAAGCAGAACGAAGGGTTGGTGACGGAAAAAAAGAGCGAAGAGCAGATGCCAGCTCTACATTTGGAATCCTTCTGCAAATTCTCGGTTTATCGGACACCTATACGTCCAGATGGGGAAAAGATCGTTCTTTAAAACCTTTTTTAGCAGGGAATGAAGGGATCCATCCGATTGCGGAGAGCGTATTTCCCGATCGGGACGGAATCGAGAAGGTGCCGAACGGAAAAAAGGTATCCTTTGAACGGGTACGTAAAATCCTGATCCTTCTGCTGTTTTACAGATTCCGGATAGAAATCGCACTGGAAAACGCAGAAAATGGAGAGAAATTCCCATACGAAGATATCGGAGATAATAAGGAACGCTTTTTGTGCTATATGAATGACGAATTGTCTGATGTAGGACTTCCGATTTTATATGAAGGAAATCCTTATGACTGGATCTTTCTGTTTGCTGCTTCTGCCAGAACAGAGGATGATGTGCAAAGCCCTTTGGATAATCTTCGGGGATATATGAAGCAGCTGATCAGTTTGAAGCAGCTGTAAACTTCCGGCAGCTATTCATTAGCCAACAGTTGTAACTTTTGCAAATCCAGAAAGGATATTCCGGTCTGCTATAGTATGTATATCAACAACCCTCGCAGGGTGGGGAAAAAACTATACAGGTGGAGGAATAAAAACATGAAGAAGAAAAATATATCTTTTTCATGTATAGTTTGTTAGAATATAATATGAGATTTATGAATTCGATAGAATCTTTTGCTGTCGCTAAACAGAGTAAATACTTGTGAAAAAGAATGGAAAGTTTTGTAATGGATGGATATTTTTATGTATTGACTACAATTGATCTTTTTGTTTTATGCTTTATGTGCATACTTACACATCTGAGTGAATCGCTTAGCAAAAAACAAAAGCGAGGTTTTTTTATGGCCTATCTTATGATCGCAGGAATTTCAGTGCTGGAGGTCATAACAGTGGTTGTGGATGGCTTACCGTCCGGATACCGATGGCTGAATATTGTGTCTAATTATCTGGGGTTTGGCCTGTCGCCGGCGGTGTCTGTCTGTCTTGTATATGTATTGGACAGAAAGACAGCTCTCCGACGCAAGATCAGAATTGCAGTGTGTTGTGAGATCGCATATCTTATGTTTTTGCTGGTCTCTGTTCCATATGGAATGGTATTCTCCGTGAGTGTGGATAATATGTATTCACGTGGTCCGCATTTTTACATATATGTCATCATGTATTTTGGGGCAATTTTGTATCTTTCGATATCTACGATCATCACAGCCAGAGAATTTCAGAATCGCAGCAGGATGCTGATCTATCCATTGATTCTTTTTGTGATGGTTGAAACAGTCATTCAGGTTGCACTGCCTGAACTTCATGTTACATGGCTATGTGTTACGTTGCTTTCTGTATTATATTTTATCTATTGTAATGAGATGTGGAATCAGTTGGATGCACTCACAGGACTTTTGAATCAGAACAGCTATTTGAACCAGACCCAAAAGATAAAATACAACAGTGGAGTGCTGGTAGTGTTTGATGTGGATGATTTCAAACAGGTCAATGACTGCCATGGTCACGTGAAAGGTGATCTTTGCCTTGCGGGTATTGCGGAATGTATCAAAAAAGCATATGCAGACTTTGGATATTGTTATCGTATAGGTGGTGACGAGTTTTGTGTATTATTGAAGAACAGAGCGAAAGAAGAAGAATGCAGACAGGAATTTTTGCGGCGGTGGGTAGAGAAAAGAAGAAAGTTCACATTTTTACCAACCGTTTCTTACGGATCAGCTCCATTTTCAGGTGAAGATATTGCAGTTGTCAAAGACAGAGCCGATCAGGATATGTATCAATATAAAAAAGGACGAAAGAAACATGGCAGTTCAGGTGTGCTGAGTGAGCAACAAAAATATCAAAACTAACAAAAGTTCGGATGCAAAGTCCCTTGCCAATCACCAATACATGTGTTAATATACTTGAAACACAATTTGCACTGCATATCAATCTACAGTACAAACTGAGCAGGCGATGGAGATCCATGGGGCCGGGCCCGACAAGGGCAGCAGATGAGAACGTGACATCTGTGGGACAGTAGTTTACTTATATTGTCCCATGGGTGTTTTTTTATTGTAAAGAAGAGTGATGATGAAGCCAAAAACGGAGGTAAAACTTATGAAACAAAAAGATTTACAGGATTCTGCAAAACGTGCGGCTCTTGGAAAGCTGTCCGGCCTGGTAGGGATTGTATGCAATGTCGGTCTGGCGGGAAGTAAGCTGGCAGTCGGAAAACTTTCGGGTTCCATGTCGATTACAGCAGACGGCTTAAACAACCTGTCCGATGCGGCAAGTTCCATCGTGACGCTGACCGGATTCAAACTGGCAGAGAAACCGGCAGATAAAGAACACCCTTACGGACATGCAAGGTTCGAGTATCTGGCAAGCCTTACGGTGTCGGTGATGATCTTGTTTATCGGATTCGAGCTGGCAAAAAGTTCGGTGGAGAAGGTGCTTCATCCGGTGGCAGTAGAATTTTCTCTTCTGTCCATGATTGTCCTGATTGCATCGATTCTGGTAAAAGCAGGGATGATGATCTTTAATACCAGGATGGGAAAAAGAATTGATTCCACGACGCTGATAGCTACCGCAGCAGACAGCAGAAATGATGTGCTGACGACAACGGCGGTTCTGATCGCTGCTCTGATCGAGCATGCAACCGGATGGAAGGTAGATGGTATCATGGGAATTCTGGTGTCTGTCTTTATTCTCTGGAGCGGCATCGGACTGGCGAGAGATACGATTTCCCCACTTCTCGGAGAAGGAGTAAAATCTGATTTTCGGAAAGAACTGACAGAAGAAATTATGACCTATCCCATGGTACTTGGCTGTCACGATCTGATGGTACATGATTACGGTCCGGGAAAACGGTACGCGAGTATCCATGTGGAATTTGATAAAGATGACAATCTGATGGCGTGTCATGAAGTGGTGGATCAGATCGAACGGAAATGCCTGGAAGAATACGGAACAAATCTGGTTATTCATCTCGATCCGGTGATCACAGACGATGTGGAGATTAACCGGATGCAGAAGCTGGTGAAACAGTGGCTGGTACAGAAAGACAGCCGACTTGCGATGCACGATTTTCGGATACATTCGTGTGACGATAAGATCAAGGTGGTTTTTGATCTGATGATTCCGGATGAATTGCAGGGGAAAGAGGAAGAAATCAAAGAGTCACTGGAGAACTTTTTAAACCAGGGAGAAGGAGAAGAGTATCAGGCAGATATCACCTTTGACCCGGAGGCAGACTGGTAAAAATAAATATGGGACTGCGGAAAATCGAAAGAAAAATTATTACATTTTCCTGTGAAATGATTATAATACCTTAGAGCGTGTCTAAAAAAGGCTTTTCGTGAGCTGCGAGTTTCAGTTTGTGGAAATGATTTTTCAGACACGCTCCAGGTAACAAAAATCATAAGTAAGAGGATAAAAGAAAGGAAAACAGGAAATGGAAAAAAACGGGGGAAACAGTACCATTCGGGATATGACATCCGGGAGTCCGGTAAAACTGATCATACAGTTTATGATTCCCATGTTTCTCGGAAACATCTTTCAGCAGTTTTATAACATTGCAGATTCTATCGTAGCAGGACAGTTTCTCGGGGTGCGGGCACTGGCAGCGATCGGAAGTACCGGTTCGCTGATGTTTTTTGTCACCGGCTGGCTGAACGGACTCAGCAGTGGATTTGCGATTCTCGTAGCACAGTGGTTCGGTGCAAAAAAATACGACCGGATGCGTCACTATGTGGCAATGTCCATCTATTTGATGCTAGCATTTGCTGTAACCATGACGATAGGTTTTGAAATTGCCAACCGTCCGATCATGCATCTGATGAATTATTCAGAAGAGATTATGCCGGATGTAACTTCCTATATGGGAATCATCTATGCCGGTCTGATCGTAACGGCAGCCTATAACGCGCTGGCAGCATTCCTGCGTGCACTGGGGGATTCCAAATCACCGCTCTATTTCCTGATTATTTCAGCGGCGATCAACGTACTGTTGGATATTGTATTTATCATCTATGTGGGCATGGGAGTGGAAGGCTGTGCGTATGCAACGGTGATCGCACAGGCAATTTCAGCGATTTTATGCCTGATCTACATCGTGAAAAAATTCCCGATTCTTCATCTGAAAAAAGAAAACTTTACAGTTTCTTTTCAGGAGCTGGGAAAACTTCTGGCACTCGGTATTCCGATGGCATTGCAGTTTTCTATCACCGCGATCGGTGTCATTGTGGTGCAGGGCGCGATCAATGTATACGGGGAAAATTATATGGCAGGGTTTTCGGCAGCAGGAAAACTGCAGAATATTTTCAGTACCGTGTTTGTCGCTTTTGGTGCGACCATCGCTACCTATGTTGGACAGAACCGCGGAGCGGGGAAAATGGACAGAGTCAAACAGGGTGTGCGCTGTACGCAGCTGATGATCTTTGTATACAGCATCTTTGCCATGCTGATCCTGTATTTCCTCGGAAGACATATGGCACTTTTATTTATTGATGCATCGGAGACGCAGGTACTGGATGTGGCGGAGACATATTTCCACACAGTATTCTGGTGCTATCCGTTCCTTGGAAGCATCTTCCTATATCGAAACGCCCTGCAGGGACTGGGCTATGGTCTGGTGCCGATGGTCGGTGGAATCTTTGAACTGGTGGCAAGAACCGGAATTATCATGCTGGTAGCAGGACACACCAGTTTTGCCGGGGTATGTCTGGCAGATCCTGCTGCATGGATCTCTGCGCTGATTCCGTTAATTCCCTATTATATCTATACGATGCGGAAATGGGAAAAACAGAGTAAAGTGAAGATGACAGCAAATTAAATTATTTTCGTGCCTGCTTTGGAGATTTGTGATATTTGTTTCGATACGCCTTGTAGAAGGTTGTATAGTTGCGAAATCCGCTCTGATAGCAGGCATCGGTGACAGAAACGCCCTGTTCGATGGCATGATTTGCCAGATAGAGGCGTTTTTCTGTTATGTATTTTCCAATCGTATATCCGGTTTCGTCACGAAACAGATGCATCAGATAGGAGCGGTTCAGGAAGGCAGCATCTGCGATTTTGTCGATGGACAGGTCTTGTGTCAGATGAGCATTGATATAGTCAAGAATCTGTAAGATCTGTGGATTGGCGGTGGGAAGAATCAGAGAGATTTTCTGATTTTCCTGCTTCAACAGATAACGGTTCAACAGCAGAAGATACTCTGCGAATTTTAACTTCTGATAAAAAGAAGTACCAAAATCTTCCGAAGAAAATGTTCGGATCAGCTCCTGCAAAACCGGATATAATGAACCGGAAAAATAATCGGGAATGCGGATCAGATTTTCATGAGCTTCCAGTGCATGGGAAAAACAGCCGGAGAGGTCACATTCCCCGGAAAGGGTTGAAAAATAGTTCGGTGAGATATACGCGATCAACCGGGTATAGGTTGCACTGGGATGCACCACCGGGCAGTGGATCTCACCGGCAGGAATCAGCACCTGATCGCCCGGTTTCAGATCGTATTCCCGGCCCTCCACCCGGTAGCTTACCGTTCCGTTCAGGAAAATCAACAATTTGTGAAAGTCATGATAGTGATAGGCATATTCCCGCCCGGGCAGATCTTCAAGATAAAAAAGCCGGAACGGATTGTTCAGATATCCGCTTTTCTGATAAATATCTGGCATGATAACCTCCTTTGTGCTAGAGCCTTTTTTAGACACGCTCTAGGATGCATAAATCTGTTACTGTCAGTATACAGCACTATTTTGAATATATACAGCAGAAAAAGAAAATTTATTTAAAAAATTTCTGTTATAATAAAAGTATCAAGAGGTGAAAAACGAAAAGGAGTAAAGGATATGGCCAGACAGATTATTTTTCATAAATATCAGGGGACAGAGAACGGATTCCTGATCTATGACATCAGAAAAAATGGTGGAGAGATGAATGATGGACTGCTGCATATGATCCGGAGCCGAAACTTCGGTTTGGATTTGGATGGTATTCTGGTCGGACCATATCTGGTCGATGGCAGTCTGGAGATGAAGATGTTCGACCGCCAGGGACATGAAGTAAGTATGAAAAAAGAGAGTACAGATGTACCGATCTCTTATATGAAAGAAGCAGGTTATCTCCCGGGAGAATGTCCGCAGACGGAGCAGAGACCGGAAAAGATATACTGCTGGTGTTAAAGCCAGGCAATAGATGAGTATGGAACAGTTATGAAAAAAGAATATCGAGAGTTTCCTATATGGACGAATGGACGAAAGCCCCTTTCTGTGTTATGATAAATCGTAATAAATGCGATAACTATTCAGTAGACAGGATCTGCGAAGTTACTGAACAGTTACAAATAACGACAGAAAGGGGTATTTTCGATGGGATTTACATCAGAAAATAAACCGGAAAAACAGATTACGATGGGAATCCTGGCACATGTGGATGCGGGAAAGACCACTTTGTCCGAAGGTATTTTATATACTTGTAAAGCGATTCGGAAGCTGGGACGTGTGGATCACCAGGATGCATTTTTAGATACGAATACCTTAGAGAGAAACCGGGGAATCACGATTTTTTCAAAACAGGCAGAGTGTACCCTTGGGGAGTTCGGGATCACGCTTTTGGATACGCCTGGACATGTGGACTTTTCTGCTGAGATGGAGAGAACGCTGCAGGTTCTTGACTATGGGATCCTGGTTATCAGCGGGGCAGACGGTGTGCAGGGACATACAGAGACACTGTGGCGGTTGCTTTCCCGATATCAGATTCCGGTTTTTTTATTCATCAACAAGATGGATCAGCCGGGAACAGACCGGGAGACTTTGCTTGTGGAATTAAAAGAAAAATTGGATACAAATTGTGTGGATTTTTCCGCGGATCAGACCAGTGAAGACTGGAAGGAGCAAGTGGCCGTCTGTGATGAACAGGTGATGGAAGCCTATCTGGAAGGAGAAGAAATCAGCAGAGTGCAGATTCAGAAAATGGTCCGGGAGAGAAAACTCTTTCCATGTTATTTCGGGTCGGCACTGAAGCTGACCGGTGTGAAAGGATTCCTGGAGGATCTGAAACTTCGTATCCGGGAGTCATCGTATCCGGAAAGTTTTGGGGCAAAGATTTATAAAATTACCAGAGACAGTCAGGGAGAACGGCTTTCCCATATGAAGATCACCGGCGGAGCACTGAAGGTGAAATCGGTACTTTCGAATGGAAAACCGGGGGAGAGCGGCGAGGGCATCTGGCAGGAAAAAGTCAATCAGATCCGTATCTATTCCGGGGAAAAATATACGATGGTTTCGGAAGTAAAAGCAGGAACGGTCTGTGCGGTGACCGGGCTTACTGCGACATATCCCGGGCAGGGACTGGGAAGCGAACAGGCATCCGATATGCCAGTGCTGGAACCGGTGCTGTCTTATCGTATCGGACTTCCGGAAGAAGTTAATGTGCACCAGGCACTGCTGCAGCTTCGACAGCTGGAGGAAGAGGAACCACTGTTACATATTGTATGGAACGGAACGCTTGGAGAAATCTATGCACAGGTCATGGGAGAAGTACAGATCGAGATCTTAAAAAGTCTGATCAAAGAACGTTTCGGTATGACTGTGACTTTCGATGAGGGAAATATTGTCTATAAAGAAACGATTCTTGAACCAGTGGAAGGAATAGGTCATTTTGAACCGCTGCGTCACTATGCGGAAGTGCATCTCCTCTTAGAACCGGGCGAAACAGGAAGTGGCCTTACCTTTGCCACAGATTGCAGCGAGGATGTGCTGGACCGGAACTGGCAGCGGCTGATTCTGACCCATCTGGAAGAGCGGGAACACAAGGGGGTGTTGCTCGGAGCTCCGATCACGGATATGAAGATCACACTTCTGACCGGACGGGCACATATCAAACATACCGAGGGCGGGGATTTCCGTCAGGCGACGTATCGTGCCGTAAGACAGGGACTTCGCAAGGCGAAAAGTCAGTTACTGGAACCGTATTATGAGTTCCGGTTGGAAGTGCCTTCGGAGCAGGTAGGACGAAGCATGACCGATATCCAGAAGATGTTCGGAGAATTTGATCCGCCGAAGACAGAAGGCGAGATGACGGTGCTGACCGGATCCGCGCCGGTTGTCACGATGCGAGATTATCAGAAAGAAGTGATTTCCTACACCAGTGGCAGGGGAAGACTCTCCTGTACCTTAAAAGGATATTATCCGTGCCACAATCAGGAAGAAGTCGTGGAGGCGGTTGGATACGATCCGGAAGCTGATCTTGAGAATCCGACCGGATCGGTCTTTTGTGCACACGGTGCCGGGTTTGTGGTCAACTGGGATCAGGTGGAAGAATATATGCATGTGGAGAGCGGCTGGAATGCACCCGCCGGTCAGGAGACGAAACCGGAGAAGCCGGTAACGGCGAAAAACTGGAAAGAAGAAAATGAAAAATACCTGGCGACCGAGAAAGAGCTGGAAGAAATCTTTGAGCGTACCTACGGTCCGATCCGGAAACTTGGAGAAGAACCGCCGGCCGGCAGGAGTGTAAAAGGTTGGAAAAAGAGCCGCTGGGATCCGCTGGAAGGATACGGCAAATCAACCAGTGACTATAAACAGAAAAAAACGCCGGATGGAGAAAAAGAGTATCTGCTGGTGGACGGTTATAACATCATTTTTGCCTGGGAGGATCTGAAAGAACTGGCAGCAGTCAACATCGACGGTGCCCGGGAAAAACTGATGGATATTCTGTGTAATTATCAGGGATTCAAAAAATCCACGCTGATTCTTGTATTTGATGCTTACAAAGTGAAAGGCAATCCGGGCAGCGTGGAAACATACCATAATATTCATGTGGTTTATACGAAAGAGGCGGAAACCGCCGACCAGTACATTGAAAAAACGGTGCATGAGATCGGGAGAAAATACCGTGTGACAGTTGCCACCTCCGACCAGCTGGAACAGGTCATCATTCTGGGGCAGGGTGGACAGAGAATGTCGGCACGGGAACTGCTGGAAGATGTGATCGAGGTCAGCCATCAGATTCGGGAGACTGCAAGACAAAAAAGTTCTTCAGAGAAAAATTATCTGTTTGACCATCTGGACGAAGAAACAGCAGCACGTATGGAACGGATCCGTCTGGGGGAGGAAGAGGTTTGAGATACTATATGGCTCCCCTCGAAGAGGTGACGGGATATGTTTTTCGCAATGCATATCATGCATATTTTTATCCTTTTGATAAATATTTTGCTCCGTTTGTCGCAGCAAAAGAACAAAAGGGACGACTTTTTAATTACAAAGAACGAAATGATATCCTGCCGGAGAATAACCGGGGAATAATACTGATCCCGCAGATTCTGACAAATAACAGTGAGGCTTTTATCCGCACCGCAAGGGGGATGCAGGAATATGGCTATGAGGAAATCAATCTGAACCTGGGGTGCCCTTCGAAAACGGTGGTGAACGGGGGCAGAGGTTCCGGTTTTTTACAGGACAGAGAAGGACTGCGTAAATTTCTGGATAAGATTTTTGAACAGCTGGACATGAAAATTTCCATTAAGACCAGACTGGGACGTTACGATCCTGAAGAGATTGGACCGCTGATGGAGATTTTTAACGGTTATCCGTTGGAAGAGCTGATTATTCATCCGCGGGTAAGGGAAGATTTTTATAGTGGAACACCACGGCTGGATGCATTTTCCGGGGCATACGAGGTGCGGAAAGCCCCGCTTTGTTATAACGGCGATATTTTTACGGTGGAGGATCTGAAAAGGATAGAAAGAGAATTTCCACAGATTACAGCGGTGATGATCGGAAGAGGTGTTCTTCGACATCCGGGGCTGACCGGACAGCTGCATGGAAAAGACTTACCGGAAAAATCGGTATGGGAAGCATTTGCCGGACAGCTGAGGGATGAATATGTAAGAATCTCGATCAATGAAGAGAAGGCACTATTTAAATTAAAGGAAATCTGGAGTTATCTGCGCTGGTCTTTTCCGGAAAGTAATATCTGGGACCGACAGATGAAAGTGGCAGGAGATCTGGAAACATTTCTTTATGGAATGAGAAATCTCCTGGACACATACGATCCGGAAAAAATACCGGAAAAGAGAGGAATTCCGGGGTTGCATAATAGATAGGAGAAAGCTAAAATAATACTGATTGAAAATAATGAGCAGCGAAAAGAGTGGGGAAAAAACATGGAAACAGAACCGGGAGAAAAGAAACATCTATTTACTAACAAACAACTGTGGGCATTGCTGGTGCCGGTGGTTGTGGAACAGATTCTGAATTCTCTGATGGGAACGGCAGATACGATGATGGTCAGCAACGTGGGATCGGCGGCTATCTCGGCGGTATCGCTGGTGGATTCGATCAATGTGCTGGTGATCCAGGTGTTTGCTGCGCTGGCAGCAGGAGGAACCATCATCTGTTCCCAGTACATGGGACAGAAAAATACAAAAAATGCCACCGATGCGGCAAAACAGCTGATTTTTATTATCACGGCGATTGCTGTAGTACTGACTGTAGTCTGTGTGGTATTTCAGATTCCACTGTTGCATCTGATCTTCGGAAAAGTGGAAGCGGAAGTAATGATCAATTCCGAGATATACTTCCTGTATACAGCCCTTTCGTTTCCGTTTATTGCAGTTTTTAATGCGGGATCTTCCGTATTTCGGGCACAGGAAAATACGAGACTGCCTATGACCATCTCGGTGATCTCTAATATTATGAATATTGTGGGAAATGCGATTCTGATTTTCGGTTTCCATATGGGAGTGGCCGGTGCGGCACTGTCCACACTGATTTCAAGAATTTTCTGTGCGATCGTTGTCATGTATTTTCTGCGTAGTCCAAAAGAAGAGATATGTGTGCGGGATTACACAAAGATCCGCCCGGACAGGCATAAGATTAAGATGATCCTGGCGCTTGGTATCCCGACGGGTATCGAAAACGGGATGTTTCAGTTTGGTAAGCTGGCGATTCAGTCTACGGTATCGACTCTTGGTACTGCGGCAATCGCAGCACAGGCGATGACAAATATTCTGGAAAATCTGAACGGTATTGCAGCCATCGGTATCGGCATCGGTCTGATGAATGTAGTAGGAGAGTGTATCGGTGCCGGAAGAAAAGATGAGGCGATATACTATACAAAAAAGATGTGCCTGGTATCTGAGGTAGTTATCATCATCAGTTGCCTGCTGGTGTTTGCTCTGACAAAACCAATCATCCATCTGGGAGGTATGAGCGCAGAGAGTGGTAGGATGTGTTTCTTTATGGTGACCTGGATCACCATCATCAAACCAATCGTATGGGTACCGGCTTTTATTCCGGCATATTCCATGCGGGCGGCAGGCGATGTGAAATTCTCCATGATATTATCATGTACGACCATGTGGCTTTGCAGGGTAACATTATGTGTGGTTCTTTGTCGTGTTTTTGGTTTCGGACCGATTGCGGTCTGGATCGGTATGTTCTCTGACTGGACACTCCGTGGTATCTTTTATACCCTGCGGTTTCATGGAAGAAAATGGCTGGATCATAAGGTGATCGAGTAATTATTCAGCATCGCCAAAGGCATTTATATACATTTCGGCTCGTAATGGTGAGAGTACTGAAAAGTTACGTAATTGGTTAAAAATATCAGTTGAGAAAGAGGAGACGGATTGTGGGAGAACGATTAACGAAACATGATGTGGAGAAAATAGAAAAAGAGATTGAATACCGGAAACTGGTAGTTCGAAAGGATGCTATCGAAGCAGTAAAAGAGGCAAGAGCCCAGGGCGATCTCAGCGAAAATTTTGAATACTATGCGGCAAAAAAAGAAAAAAATCAGAATGAGAGCCGGATCCGGTATCTGGAGAGAATGTTAAAGACGGCAGTTGTGATTTCAGAAGAGTCCAAAGAAGATGAAGTGGGACTGAACAATACAGTGACACTGTACATGGAAGATGACGATGAGGAGGAAACCTATCGTCTGGTAACTTCGATCCGCGGCAATTCTCTGAGCGGGCTGATCAGTACCGAATCACCGATCGGGAAAGCGATTCTTGGACATAAAGTGGGTGACCGGGTAGAGATTAAAGTCAGTGATGATTTTTCTTATTATGTGGTGATCCGGAAGATTGATAAGACAGAAAGCGAAGCGGACGATAAGATTCGGAGCTTTTAAAAGGAGGAGAAAAGATGCACTTAGAGGAGCGAATCAAAAACGGGATGCCTTTTTATGAACATGGACATACAGATCCGATCGATATCGAACAGGAAAAGAAACTGGAAGCGCAGAGACGTCACTGCAAAGAAGTGATGTTTGACTATAACAACACCCGTCCGAGCGAGGATGTGAAGAAAAAAGAAATTCTGAAAGGGATTCTCGGGCATTGTACGGACCGTGTGTTTATTGAAAGTCCGGTACATATGTCTTACGGTAATCATGTTCATCTGGGGGATCAGTTTTATGCCAATTTTAATCTGGTCATCATAGATGATATGGATGTGTATATTGGCAATCAGGTCATGATCGGTCCAAATGTAACCATCTGTACCACCGGTCATCCGGTCTATCCGCTGTATCGAGAGATGGGTGCACATTATTCGCTACCTATCCACATTGGCAATAAGGTATGGATCGGAGCAAATTCTGTTGTGCTCCCTGGGGTAACGATCGGAGATAATTCGGTGATCGGTGCGGGAAGTATTGTTACGAGAGATATTCCTGCCAATGTGGTTTCCGTGGGCAACCCATGCCGTGTGATACGCGAGATTACAGAAAGAGACCGGGAATATTATTTCCGGGATATGAAAGTAGATTTTCCATATACCTTACGAGAAGAAGGATGAGAGAAATGATCACGATTAAGGAAATTGCAGATCAGCTGGGGGTCAGTGCCACAACTGTTTCCAATGTGTTAAATGGACGCGCCGGAAAAATGTCACAGGAGACCAGACAACGTGTCGAAGAAGCATTGCTCCGTAATCATTATGTGAAAGAAAAGAAAAACAACAGAGGGGAACCGCAGCATCATCTGGTAGCGGTCCATATTTGTCTTGGAAAGAAAAAACATGTGCTGACGGATCCCTTTTGTGGGGGTCTGTTGGAGGGGATTGACCGGGAACTGCGAAAATACGATCGCGCCATGGTTTGCGGAACGGTAGACGATAATGAGAGTTTTGCAAAAGTACTGCAGAATTCCAATCTGGAAGGTGCGATCCTGCTTGGATGTAAAGCAGAGTTTTGTACCGCTCTGGTACATCAGATCCCCATTCCCATTGTCTTTGTGGATTCCTATGGAGAAGGATTTGACAATATCGGATTGGAAGACTATGAGGGTGGGTATGAGATGACCTCTTATCTGATCGGTCAGGGACATCGAAAGATTGCCTTTTTTGGGGATCAGCAACATCCAATGGGAAGTAATCTGTGTAGATTTCGCGGACTGCAGGATGCGATGGAAGAACATAAGCTGGAGTTTGACAAAGATGATTATTTTTATCTTCCCCAACATGATAATTACCGACACGAAGTGCTGCGGCAGTTTGCACAAAACGTGAAGGAAAGCGGCTACACGGCGGCGTTTTTTACCTCGGATTTTCTGGCAAATGAAGCTATCAGTATCTTTTATTCGCAAGGAATCTCTGTGCCGGAAGACCTGTCGGTAACCGGTTTCGATGATAATATTTATGCAAGACTTTCCAGGCCGATGCTTACGACCGTGCGGCAGAAGCCGGAAGAAAAGGGAAAAGAAGCAGTTGGGCTTCTGATGCGGCGCATCTATGGAGAAGAGGTGCCGGTGGGCAGGATGAGACTACCCACGGAATTAATTGTACGGGAAAGTGTTCGCAATTTGGCTGACAGATAGCAGTTGCGGACAGGGTGAGAAAAATGAAAAAGAGTGAATTTTTACAGGGAATTCGTCACGGAATTCCCATTTGTTTGGGATACTTTTCAGTATCGGCGGCATTTGGAATTACAGCGGTTCGTTCCGGCCTGCCGCTATGGACAGCTGTGTTGATATCCCTGACTAATGTAACCAGTGCAGGTCAGTTTGCCGGGGTGAATCTGATGGTAGCCGGAGGTTCTATGATTGAGATTGCCATGACCACGCTGATCATTAATATCCGTTATTTCCTGATGTCTCTGTCTGTTTCTCAGAAAGTGGAAAGTAAGATGTCCATGAAGAAGAGACTGGGGATCGCTTATGGAATTACAGATGAGATTTTTGCAGTTTCCATGCAGCAGCCCAGGAAATTAACAGCTTCCTATATGGCAGGACTGATCCTGACGCCGGTTGTTGGCTGGACGCTTGGGACTTTTGTGGGTGGTGCTGCCACCCAGCTGATGCCGCAGAAATTATCCAGTGCCATGGGAATTGCTTTGTATGGTATGTTTATTGCCATTATCATTCCTCCGGCCAGAGAACAAAAAAATGTGCTGTTTACGGTGATTTTGGCAATCGCAGCAAGTGTTGCCTTTTCCAGTCTTCCTGTGCTGAAGCTTCTGTCCGGTGGCTGGGCGATCATTTTGATCACGATTCTGGTCAGTGGAATTGCGGCATGGTTATTTCCGAGAAATGAGGAGGAGAATGCAGGGTGAGTACAAAGTATATTATTGCCAGTATGTTTGTGATGGCATTGACAACTTATGTGATCCGTATGCTTCCAATGGCAATTTTCCGAAAAAAGATCAATGATAAACGAGTACAGTCGTTTCTGTATTACGTGCCCTATGCGGTGCTTTCGGCGATGACCTTTCCGGCGATTTTTTCCAGTACGGGATCTGAGGTGAGTGCAGTTGTCGGCTGTGTGGTGGCGATTGTGCTGGCGTATATGAAACGGGGATTGCTTACTGTGGCTGTCGGAGCCGCGGTGGCGGTTTTTCTTGTACAGATGATTGGATTTTAAAAACTTCCGGGATGGATTTCAGTGAAAATAACGGAGAAATCTATCCCGGAAGTTTTATATTTAAAAGATGAAAGAATGGTTTTAAGAGGGTTCCGGAAGCCGGGTGCCAGGTTACAACCGGATCGTGAAGGAACAGCAGGCGAACCAGGTAGGTGAGCACAAAGAGGGCAGCTACAGATCCGAGAAGAAGGTAGTGACGGCTCCAGTTAATCCAGGGATCGAGATAATATCCTAGCAGGAAAAACGGCAGCAGGAAAAACAACGGATGGTAGGAAAATGCGGCGGCAAAGTCCAGGCGCAGAGCGGCGAGAAGCGCGCGGGTCATTCCACAGCCGGGGCAGGAGATGCCGAAAAAGAAGCGGAACGGACAGCCGGTAAACCAGGTCAGCAGATGGTAGGAAAGAATGACCGCGCATAACGTTTTTGTTTTGGATAAAAATATTTTTTTCCGGTTGGGATCTTTGAAAATGATTTCCAGATGCATAGATAAAATATCCTTTATTGTTCAGATTTTGCGACTGAAATCAGCCTGTCTGTAATTATAGATGCAAAATAAGAAACGGACAAGAGAAAATTAAGAGAAGCTTCATTTTCTGAGGGGGTTGTGCCATTGTGAGAGATTTTCATTGATGGTATAATAAGTGTATCAAATAACAGAACATGACAGAGGAGACGAACGTATATGAGAATAAAAAGAAGAAATGGTCTGGTCAGTGCACTGCTAGGGCTCGTGACCTGCGGTCTGTATCATATCTTTTTCTGGTATCAGTATGGGGAAGATACCAACTGGGTTTGCAGAGATGACCGGAAAATGACGCAGAACTATATCGTGGCATGGATCCTTTCCTGGATCACCTGTGGCATCTACGGACTGTACTGGACGTATCAGCTGGCATCCCGGCTGGATCAGGCAGGTGACCGCTATAACGTGCATATCGAATCACCGGTGATCTTTACGATCGTGATGCATATTCCGTTTTTATCGTACTTTTATGCCTGTGATGTGATGAACAATTTCGCAGACGCCTATGAAAAGACCGCACCACATCAGACCGAAAGCCAGCGGGATTATTACTACTATACCGGGAATACCACAGCCCAGACACCGCCGCCGGTATGGCCGACTTCCGGTTCCAATCCGAATGGCACATCGGTGAATCCAAACGGTTTTGATTTCAAATCCACAATGGAAGATGTGGGAAATAATCTGAAAGATAAGGCAAAAGAGCTTTTTGGAGAGAATCATCCGTCAAACAGCAGTCAGAATCAGCAGCCGGTCAGAACGGCAGGTACCTGCCCGAACTGTGGAGCAGAACTTGAACCCGGAGCAGAGTACTGTAAAAAATGCGGATATCCGGTGGAAAAATAAAGAGAATATACAATGCAACAAAAATCCAGGCAACGGTGAAAGCCGGCTGCCTGGATTTTTATGTATAAGCTTTATTTATTCTTTTCCGTCAAAGCAGTAAGTACAAACTTTGCATGGTTCGAGTCCGATGGAAGCCACCATATCGTCGAGACGATGATACCGCAGAGAAGTAAAGTTCAGCTGTTTGCCGATCTCGTCGAGCATCTCATGGTAGTTATGGGAATCCGGGTTTGCGTAGTCTTCCAGGACTGCTTCCGTCACGGTTCCTTCCCGTTTCTGGATCACACGGCGGGTGATCAGATCCATTTCGGATTTGGAACGGGAGAAGTTCAGGTATTTGCAGCCGTATAATAGTGGCGGACATGCCGGACGGATATGTACTTCTTTTGCTCCGCTCTCGTACAGGAACTGGGTTGTCTGACCAAGCTGTGTACCACGCACGATAGAGTCGTCGATCAGCACCATGCTCTTGTCTTTGATCAGTTCACGTACCGGGATCAGTTTCATGTGAGCAATCTGCTCTCGCTGACTCTGATGTGTCGGCATAAAGGAACGCGGCCAGGTTGGGGTATATTTGATAAATGGGCGGGCAAACGGAATACCGGAACGGTTGGCATAACCAATGGCATGTGCGGTACCGGAGTCCGGAACACCTGCAACAATATCCGCAGATACATTATCGCGCTTTGCAAGCATATCGCCGCAGTTATAACGCATCTGTTCTACGTTGATTCCTTCGTAGGAAGAGGTAGGATAACCATAGTAAACCCATAAGAAGGAGCAGATCTTCATTTCATTTTTTGCCGGAGAAACAGTTTCCACACCATCCGGTGTAAAGAAGACAATCTCAGATGGTCCCAGTTCTTTGTAGTCATGGTAACCGAGATTAAAATAAGCAAAGTTCTCAAAAGAAGCGCAGATCGCATCCTCTTTCTTTCCGAGGATCAGTGGAGTACGGCCTAATCGGTCTCTGGCCGCATAGATACCTTCAGGAGTCATAACCAGCATGGTCATAGATCCTTCAATAACATCCTGCGCGTAGCGAATGCCTTCGATCAGAGAAGATTTCTGATTGATGAGAGATGCCACCATCTCTGTAGCGTTAATATCTCCACCGCTCATTTCGAGAAAATGTGTGCAGCCGTTGGCGAAAGAACGTTTTACCAGTTCGTCCATATTATTAATCTTACCAACAGTTGTGATCGCAAAACTTCCCAGATGAGACTGAACTAAAAGCGGTTGCGGTTCTGTATCAGAGATACAGCCGATACCGAGAGTACCCTCTAATTCCTGCACGTCCCGTTCAAATTTTGTACGGAAGGGAGCGTTCTGGATATTGTGGATCGCCCGGTTGAATCCGCCTTCTTTGCCGTAGACTGCCATGCCACCCCGGCGTGTACCAAGATGGGAATGATAGTCAGTTCCAAAAAATAAATCAGACACACAATTGCTTTTTGATGCAACTCCAAAAATTCCACCCATATTTGTTCTCCTTTGTTCTATGAATGTTTGGTTGGATGTAGCTTCCGAAAACAACTGCTTCCGGAAACCGCATTTCAAATCACGTACCCCATTATATAATGGTGATTCCTGTTTCGCAAGACAAAATTTTGCACAATTTTCCTCCGGTATTTTGAAAAAATACTGAAAATGGAAGAAAAACCGGAGAGATGGTCTTGTATTTTTTCACGGGAAATCTATAATAAAAGCGTAACTGTTCAGTACCTTCACTGTTACATAACACCGGAAAAATACAGGTATCGGAACCGGATAAACAGTGAAAGGAAGATTATGAAGAAAAACAGATGGGAACAGACATACAGGGAAGGAGGACCTATCATGCGAAATATGGAGTTTAAGATGGAACGTCAGGGACTTCTGACAGTGGGACAGGAAGTGGATGTGACAGAAAGTGCTCTGCCAACGTCATATTATTATACGATACAGCCAATGATTGCCATGAGTAAAAACTATCCCGGTTATGAAAGACTGCAGTCACGAAAAGGGATTGTAAAAGATATTAAAGAAACAGACCGGGGATATTATACGGTGGTGGAATTTGATGAGGAGGATATCGGGAACTGATACCGGTGATTCATCAAAAGACACAGAAAATAAAAAGAACATTCCAAATAAAACGGAATGTTCTTTTTTTAAAATCTGCAAGATATAATGGTTGCCCGGGTGATTCAGAGGATCCGGGACTGATTAATTATTCGGACGGAAAGTGAGTGAATCGTCGGTCATGGACTCTACGATAGCCAGAGACTCCAGGCGAACACCCATCTCACGGATTTTCTTTCCACCTTCCTGGAAGCCCTTTTCGATAACTATACCAGCACCTTCCAGAGTGGCACCTGATTTGTTTACAATGTCGATCAGACCCATCAGTGCGCAGCCGTTTGCCAGAAAATCGTCAATCAAGAGTACATGATCTTCCGGTCCGAGGAACTTCTTGGAAAGGATGACATCATATACTTTCTTGTGTGTAAAGGATTCTACTTTGGAGGTAAACATCTCTCCGTCCAGATTCAGGCTCTGTGCTTTCTTTGCGAAAACAACCGGAACATGGAAATACTGTGCTACCAGACAGGCAATACCGATACCGGAAGCTTCGATAGTAAGAATCTTTGTGATCGGTGCATCGGCGAACCGGCGTTGGAATTCTTTTCCCAGTTCATTGATGAATGCAATGTCCATCTGGTGATTTAAGAAACTGTCTACTTTTAAAACATTTCCCGGTTTGACAATTCCGTCTTTTAAGATACGTTCTTCTAAAAGCTGCATGTGCTTTCTCCTCCTGCTGTTTATCACTCATTTATTTTTCTTTCGTAAATGTTCAGTACCTTCACAGTTACGAGTCAAAATGCATTTAAAATCACCTTAAATGTATTTTAATTTCTTGTATGCCATGATACAACCTTACGGTTGGAAAGGCAACAGTTTTCTCACTTTTTCTTACGGATGTGTTGTCCTTTTTACAAAAGATTGTTATAATAAAAACGGTGTGGGAGGGACGATAGATGAAACAATATGAAGTCATCAGAGAAATTATAAACCAGTGTCCGCTGAATCATTCCAGAGATCAGTTTTTTGAGGAAATCCAGTGTGAAGATCCGGAAATCTATATCCGGGAACGATGCGGAGGCCGGAAAGAAACTTACGAAAAAAGCATTCAGAAAGATGGCAGTATAGTATTTGACGTCTATTTTTCCGGGATGCATCAGCGATATACATTTTCCGAGATCTGATCGGGGAATGTATGAATGGGAGGAAAAAGATGGGAGAGCATGTACATGTACTGGAAGATGGAACGGTTGTCAAGCACAGTCATACCCATACCCATGAAAACACAAAAGCGGTAATTAACCGGTTGTCAAGAGCTATCGGTCATCTGGAATCGATCCGTCGGATGGTGGAAGAAGGCAGAGACTGCTCGGAAGTGCTGATCCAGCTTTCGGCAGTCAAATCGGCAATTAATAATACCGGAAAAGTGATTTTACAGGATCACATACAGCATTGTATTGTGGATGCAGTTAAGGATGGGGATATGGAAGCACTGGAAGAACTGAACAAAGCAATCGATCGCTTTATGAAATAAAAAGAGAAAAGAGGAAAGACAATGGCAAAAGAATGTAGCAACACATCCTGCAGCAAAGAAAGCTGTGAAGGATGTCCAAGCAAACAGCCCAAGAGTATGCTGGAAGAGATGAACAGCCAGTCCAACGTAAAACATGTGATTGGCATCGTCAGCGGAAAAGGCGGCGTTGGTAAATCCTTCGTTACCGCATCTCTGGCAAATAGAATGGCACAGAAAGGTTACAAAGTAGGTATCCTGGATGCGGATATCACAGGACCCTCCATCCCGAAGATGTATGGTGTCAAGGGCCCGGCACAGGCAGTAGATGCCGGTATCTATCCGATCGAGGCAAAAAACGGCATTAAGGTAATGTCTGTAAACCTGCTGCTTCCGAGAGAAGACGAACCGGTCATCTGGAGAGGACCGATTCTGGCAAATATGGTAAAACAGTTCTGGACCGATGTGATCTGGGGAGATCTGGACTATCTGTTCGTAGATATGCCGCCTGGAACCGGTGATGTACCGCTGACAGTCTTCCAGTCTCTGCCGGTAGAAGGTATCGTGATCGTATCTTCCCCGCAGGATCTGGTAAAGATGATTGTACGTAAAGCTTATAAGATGGCACAGATGATGAAAATCAATGTGCTGGGTGTTGTGGAAAACTACAGCTATCTGGTATGCCCGGACTGCGGAAAACATATTTCTGTATTCGGTGAGAGTCATATTGATGAGATAGTGGCAGAGCTGGGAACAGAAGTGCTCGGCAAGATGCCGATCAATCCACTGTATGCGGAAGCAGCCGACAAGGGAGCTTTCCATGCGGTAGAAAATGAATATCTGGATAAAGCAGTAGAAAAAATCGTTGGATAATCCTTCAGAGGAACAGTGTGAAAATGCTGTTCCTTAATTTGTAACTATTCAGCACACCGTTATTCCGCGAGGTGTTTTGGCATGAATATGCCAAAATCCCGAGACATGCAAGTCAAAATCCCATCGCCGAAGGCGATTTTTCATGGATTTTGACTCGTAACTGTGAGGGTACTGAACAGTTACCTTAATTTTTATGTTGTTTTTGACGAAATTTGAAAAAGAGAAGCTGATTTTCAAGAGAATATTGCCCGCTTTGAATTGTAAACGATTTCAATGCGGAGAGAATGCTGTGCAAATAGCAAAAAAACAGGTGAAAAATGTAAAAGAAAGCACTAAAAATAGTGCAACACCAACATAAAACAGAGAAGATTAAAAAGTTGACAAATTTCGCATCAGATGCGATAATCAATTCTCGAAATATGTGGTACTACCAGTTGGAAAAGGGAGTACCGATATTCTACACCGGTACACAGATTTTGTTACCGCGAGTTCCAGAAAGGATTGATATAATGCAGGATATGAAAACAAGCAAAATCAAATTAAATGAGGCGAGTGAAGTGGAAGAATTTGTGAAGGCGGCTGGAAAATGTGACTTTGATATTGACATCTTCTACAATCGTGTAATTATTGATGCAAAATCTATTCTCGGAATCATGAGTATGGATCTGACACAGGAACTTACCGTTCAGTGTTATGGAGAAGACAAAGAATTCGACAAAGCAATTCAAAAATTTGCAATTTCATAAAGGTATCTGAAAATGATTTGATATGCGAAAAAAGAAAAATCTTCCGTGGTGAAGCCAAATGGTTCCTGCGGAAGATTTTTCTTTTGATTTACGGAAATATAGGCAAAGGCTGGTGGATGAGTTATAATAAGCAAAGTGAAAGGTGGTGGGCGGATGGAAAAAGAAGAAGTAAAGATTTCGGTCAGGGAGCTGGTGGAGTTTATCCTGCGTTCCGGTGATATAGACAACAGGAGAGGCGGATGGGCAGATAAAGAGTCGCTGGCAAAGGGAACCAGAATCCACAAAAAGGTTCAGAGACAGATGGGAGCTGCTTATCAGGCCGAGGTGCCGCTCAACTGCCGCTTCTGCTATGAAGATCTAGATTTGCTCGTGGAAGGCCGGGCGGATGGAATAGAGGAAAAAGAAGATCATGTGATGGTTGATGAGATCAAAGGCGTACACCGGGAACTCAGGTTTGTGGAAGAACCGGTTCCGGTACATCTTGCACAGGCCAGGTGTTATGCGGCGATCTATGCAGAACAGAATCAGCTGGAACAGATGGAAGTACAGATGACATACTGCAACATGGAAACGGAAGAGATTCGCAGGTTCTCCTATATGTTCGATGCGCAGGAACTGAAAACATGGTTTCAGAAACTTGCCGATACCTACTATATCTGGGCCCACTGGCATCAGGAGTGGAAAAAAGTGAGGAATGCATCCATGATCGGACTGGAATTTCCTTTTCCTTACCGGGAGGGACAGCGGGAACTGGTACATGGTGTTTACCGGACCATTTTGCGGGAAAAGCAGCTGTTTATCCAGGCACCTACCGGTGTGGGCAAAACGATGTCATGTCTATATCCGGCTGTGCGCTCCGTTGGAGAAGGAATCTCAGAAAGAATCTTTTATCTGACTGCAAAAACGATTACCCGTACGGTTGCAGGGGAAGCTTTTGAAATCCTGAAAAAGCATGGACTTCGCTGGAAGTCTCTGCTTTTGACTGCAAAAGAAAAATTGTGTGTGTGTGACAGCATGGAGTGTAATCCGGCAGCCTGTGCAAGGGCAAAGGGACATTTTGACCGGGTAAATGATGCGGTGTTTGAGCTTTTGGAGAAAGAGGAAATATATGACCGGGAGAAGTTGCTTTCTTATGCGGAAAGGTATCAGGTCTGCCCGTATGAGATGAGTCTGGATCTCGCCGTCTGGGTGGATGGAGTGATCTGTGATTATAATTATGCGTTTGATCCACAGGTATATCTTCGCCGTTTTTTTGCGGAAGGTGTTAAAGGAGATTACGTATTTTTGATCGATGAGGCTCACAATCTGGTGGAACGAGGACGGGAGATGTACAGTGCGGTTTTGTACAAGGAGGATATCCTGAGAATGAAAAAGCTGGTGAAGCCATACAGGAAAAAGCTGGAAAAAGCACTGGAGCGGTGTAACCGGCTGATGCTTGAGTGGAAACGGGAATGTGAGACCTGCCGGGTTCTTCCGTCCATTGGGAATTTTTCGCTGGCATTGCTTTCTGTGATGGGTGAAACGGAAAACTATCTGGAGGAACTTGGTGATGGAGAACTTCGAAAAGAACTTCTGGATTTTTATTTTGAGGTGCGGAGTTTCCTGTATATCAGTGATCTCATCGATGAAAATTATGTAATTTATACACAACATGATGAGGATGGAAGATTTCGTGTTAAACTGTTTTGTGTGAATCCGGCACAGAACCTGCAAAACTGTATGGATAAAGGGAGAAGCACTGTTTTCTTTTCGGCTACATTACTTCCGGTGATGTATTACCGGGAGCTTTTAAGCGGACGAAGTGATGATTATGCGATCTATGCACAGACACCCTTTGCCAAAGAACAGAAGTGTCTGATCCTCGGCCGGGATGTGAGCAGCCGGTATACAAGGAGGGGACCTGAAGAGTATGGGAAGATTGCAGAGTATATTCATGCGGTAGTGTGTTCTCATACCGGAAACTATATGATTTTCTTCCCGTCGTATCGAATGTTGGATGATATTCTGGAACGGTACATGGAACTGTATGGGACGGATGGGGTGGAGATTCTACAGCAAAGTCCGTCGATGCAGGAGAAAGAACGGGAGGATTTTCTGGAACGATTTGAGAGTGAAAATACAGAGACGCTGCTTGGATTTTGCGTGATGGGAGGAATTTTTGCGGAAGGAATCGACCTCATTGGAGAGCGGCTTGTTGGAGCAGTGATCGTGGGAACTGGGCTTCCACAGGTGAGTTATGAGAGAGAGATTCTGAAGCAGTTTTATGACAGAAAGAAGGAGAATGGGTTTGATTATGCATACCGATTTCCGGGAATGAATAAGGTGCTGCAGTCTGCAGGAAGGGTGATTCGAACGAAAGAAGACCGGGGAGTGATTTTACTTCTGGATGAGAGGTTTTGTTTGCCGGATTATACGGGGCTTTTTCCACGGGAATGGGAGGAGTATGTGGTTTGTGACCGGAGGGGAGTTGGGAAGGTTCTGGAAGAGTTTTGGGGGAGATAGGGGGGAGAGTGTGGCGAAAGGGACGCCGCGGGCAACAAAGCCTGGGCGGACAACGTGGGCAGAGCAACTTTGAGCTAGCCGATAACTTCGGCTATGATTCACAAGGGTCAGCTGACCCTCGCGAAAGCCTACGTAAGCGTCGGATCTTAAAGCTTGCTCTAACCGCCCACAAAGTGTTGTCCGCCCAGGCTTTGTCGCCCGCGGCTGTGCTTTAGCAAAGGGGAGGTGGAGTGGGTTCAGGACGAGAGGTAATGGCAGGGACTGCGGTGGATGAAGGGGACGAACAGGCGCCTGCGGCTGTGTTCTGATTGTGGAGGACGAGGGGTAAAAGTAAAGTTTGTTGTGGAGAAAGAAAAAAGTTGGGAGCATCGGTTGGAAAACGGATGCTCCTTTTTGAGTTAGAGAATGTTCAGGAATTCCTTCGCTGCTTTGGTCAGCGGCAGCTGTGGGTTGTGGGCGATGACGAGGGTTCGGCCGGGGAGTTCTTCCTGGATATCCAGGGGGAAGAGTTCACCATCGTCGGGTATGCAGTAGTCCGGGACAAAGGCGATGCCGAGGCCGATGCGGGCAAGATCAATCAGGAGGTCGTTACTGCCCAGTTCGATCTCCGGGACCAGATCCAGCTGGTGTTGCTGGAAGAGGTGGTGCAGGAATTCGCTGGTGGTGCTTTTCCGGTCGAGCATCATGATCGGGTAGTCCAGGAGATCTTTCAGGTGCAGTTTTTTATCCATCAGTTCTGTGTAGTGAGTTGAGCTTGCAATGAAGCAGTCCCTGAAGGAGTGGATCGTCCGGATATGATCCCCGTGACTTAACCGGGAGTTCGGATAGTTGGTGACAATCAGGTCTACCTGTCCCATTTCCAGAAGATCCACACATTTGGTGGAAGTCTGATTCGTGACTTTGATGTGGACATTCGGGTAGGTTTTATGAAATTTGTTCAGGAACGGAACAAGATAATACCGGCAGATGGTATCGCTTGCGCCGATACGAAGCTGACCTCCCCCCAGGTTACTGGCTTCCATGATCTGCGCTTCTCCGCGTTTGATCAGATTCATTGCCGGTTCGATGTGGCGAAGCAGTGTTTCTCCTTCAGGCGTCAGCTGTACCCGTTTGGTGCTTCGGATAAACAGAGTGATTCCCAGTTTTTTTTCCAGTACTTTGACAGACTGGCTGACAGCTGACTGGGAGATAAACAGTTGTTTGGAAGCGTCCGAAAAGCTCAGGGAGATTGCCACATAGTAAAATACTTTATACAATTCGTAGTTTATATCCATCATTTTTGATAAGTCCTCCTTATAACTGCTTTCAGTATAACAAAATCTTGTGGGTGCATCCAGTATTTTCACAAAAATAAACAAATAATAAGCAAAACTTATTAAAAAGATTAAATATATTAATTTTACTAATAATGCATCCTGTGGTATTTTTATAATGACAGTACACTGGATCTCTGAGAGATGCGATCCAGTGGCCTTAAAAGGAAATAAGACCGAAGAAAATGCCAGATATTGATTCTGGTATCGCGAAGAGCATTTCTGCAAAAGTTATAAACAGGAGTGCACAGAAAGGACAGGGTGAAGGATGAGCAGTGTAAGACGTGTTTATGTAGAAAAGAAACCTGATTTTGCGGTACAGGCAAAAGAATTAAAGCATGAGATCAGCAGCTACCTTGGGATTAAGACTGTGACAGCAGTTCATGTATATATTCGTTACGATGTGGAAAATATTTCAGAGGAAGTGTTTGAGAAAGCATGTACATGTGTATTCTCAGAGCCACCGGTAGATGTACTGTATAAAGAGCAGATTCCGATGGCAGAAGGAGCAAGAGTATTTTCCGTGGAATACCTGCCGGGTCAGTTTGACCAGAGAGCAGATTCTGCAGTGCAGTGTGTACAGTTCCTGAAAGAAGATGAGCAGCCGATCATTAAATCAGCAACCACATATGTGATTGAAGGAAATATCACGGACGAAGAATTCGAAGCAATCAAAAATCACTGTATCAACCCGGTGGATTCCCGCGAGACAGGAATGGTAAAACCGGAGACTCTGGTAACAAAATTTGAAGAACCGGAAGATGTTAAAATCTTTGATGGTTTTATCGATATGGAAGAAGCAGCTCTGAAAGAACTGTACGCTTCTTTGAATCTGGCTATGACATTTAAGGATTTCCAGCATATCCAGAATTATTTTAAAAACGAAGAGAAAAGAAATCCATCCATGACAGAGATTCGTGTGCTGGATACTTACTGGTCCGATCACTGCCGTCATACTACCTTCTCCACAGAACTGAAAAATGTAACATTCAAAGATGGCGATTACAAAGAGCCGATCGTGAAAACTTATGAACAGTATCTGGCAGACAGAGAAGTTCTCTACAAAGGAAGAGATGACAAATTTATCTGTCTGATGGACCTGGCGCTTCTTGCTATGAAAAAGCTGAAATCCGAAGGAAAACTGCAGGATCAGGAAGAATCCGATGAGATCAATGCCTGCTCCATCGTGGTTCCGGTGGATGTAGACGGAAAAGAAGAAGAATGGCTTATCAACTTTAAGAATGAAACACATAACCATCCGACCGAGATCGAACCTTTCGGTGGTGCTGCTACCTGTCTGGGTGGTGCGATCCGTGATCCGCTGTCAGGACGTACTTATGTATATCAGGCAATGCGTGTGACCGGTGCTGCAGATCCTACAGTTTCTGTAAAAGAGACTCTGAAAGGAAAACTGCCACAGAAGAAACTGGTTCGTGGTGCAGCCCATGGCTACAGCTCCTATGGTAACCAGATCGGTCTGGCTACCGGTTATGTAAAAGAAATCTATCATCCGAATTATGTGGCAAAACGTATGGAGATCGGTGCTGTCATGGGTGCGGCTCCGAGACGTGCTGTCAAGAGAGAGAATTCTGATCCGGGCGATATCATCATCCTGTTAGGTGGACGTACCGGCCGTGACGGTATCGGTGGTGCAACCGGTTCTTCCAAAGTACATACAGAAGCTTCTATCGAAGTTTGTGGTGCCGAGGTACAGAAAGGTAACGCTCCGACAGAACGTAAGATCCAGCGTATGTTCCGTAGAGAAGAAGTCAGCAAACTGATCAAAAAATGTAATGACTTTGGTGCAGGCGGTGTATCTGTAGCAATCGGAGAACTGGCACCGGGACTGCAGATCAATCTGGATAAGGTACCGAAAAAATATGCCGGTCTGGATGGAACAGAAATTGCTATTTCCGAGTCGCAGGAACGTATGGCTGTTGTTGTAGATCCGAAAGACGTTGACGAATTCATGAAATATGCCAACGAAGAAAACCTGGAAGCTGTTGTAGTAGCTGTTGTTACCGAAGAACCGCGTCTGGTACTGAACTGGAGAGGAAAAGAAGTTGTTAATATTTCCCGTGCTTTCCTGGATACCAACGGTGCGCATCAGGAGACAGAAGTTCTGGTAGATATTCCGAATAAAGAGGGAAATGTTCTGGAGCGTGAAGAAAAAGCTCCTGCAGATACCAAAGCGGTATGGTTATCTATGCTGGCTGATCTGAATACCTGTTCTCAGAAAGGGCTGGTAGAGATGTTCGACGGATCCATCGGGGCAGGAAGTGTATTTATGCCATATGGTGGTAAATATCAGCTGACAGAAACTCAGGCTATGGTCGCTAAGGTTCCGGTAATGAACGGAAAAACAGATACTGTGACTATGATGAGCTACGGATTTGATCCATATGTATCCAGCTGGAGCCCATATCACGGTGCAGTTTATGCAGTTGTAGAATCTATTGCACGCATCGTAGCGAACGGCGGAGATTACTCCAAGATCCGTTTCACCTTCCAGGAATACTTCCGCCGAATGACAGAGGATCCGGAACGTTGGAGTCAGCCATTTGCAGCGTTGCTCGGTGCATATGCGGCACAGATGGGATTTGGCCTTCCATCTATCGGTGGAAAGGACAGTATGTCCGGAACCTTCAACGATATTGATGTTCCGCCGACACTGGTTTCATTTGCGGTAGATGTGGCTAAGAAACAGGATATTATCACACCGGAACTGAAAAAGGCAGGAAGCAAACTGGTATGGATCCGTCTGCCGAAAGACAGCTATGATCTGCCGGATTATGCAGCAACTATGGATCAGTACGGAAAACTGCATCAGGATATCCTGGATGGTAAAGTGCTTTCCGCTTACGCACTGGATCGTCATGGTATCGCAGCAGCAGTCAGCAAGATGGCATTCGGTAATCAGCTGGGTGTGAAGATTGAACACAATCTGGACGAGAGAGATCTGTTTGCACCGGGATTTGGTGATATCATCTGCGAAGTACCGGCTGACAAAGTCGGAGAACTGTCTGTAACGTATACTGTTATCGGTGAAGTGACAGACGATGCAAAATTCACATACAAAGATGGAATGGAAATCTCCATGAAAGAAGCACTGGATGCATGGACCGGAACTCTGGAGAAAGTCTTCAAGACCAAAGGAACCGATAACATGGAGAAAGTGGAAAGCCCGCTTTACAAAGCAGACAGCATCCATGTGTGCAAACATAAAGTAGCACGTCCGACCGTATTTATCCCGGTATTCCCGGGTACCAACTGTGAGTACGACAGTGCGAAAGCATTTGAACGTGCCGGTGCGGACGTGATCACAAGAGTATTCAAGAATCTGACGGCGGAAGATATCCGTGATTCTGTAGCAATCTTCGAGGAAGCAATCAATCAGGCACAGATCATCATGTTCCCAGGCGGATTCTCCGCCGGTGATGAACCGGATGGTTCTGCAAAATTCTTTGCAACTGCTTTTCAGAATGCGAAGATCAAAGAAGCCGTAACAAAATTGTTGAATGAGAGAGATGGTCTGGCACTTGGTATCTGTAACGGATTCCAGGCTCTGATCAAACTGGGACTGGTTCCTTATGGCGAGATCGTAGGACAGACTGCAGATTCACCGACACTGACTTACAATACCATCGGCAGACATATTTCTAAGATGGTTTACACCAAAGTAGTAACTAACAAATCCTCATGGCTGGCACAGGCAGAACTTGGCAAAGTATATGTCAACCCGGCATCTCATGGAGAGGGTCGTTTCGTGGCAAACAAAGAGTGGATCGATAAACTCTTTGCAAACGGTCAGGTAGCAACCCAGTACTGTGATCTGAATGGAAACGTATCCATGGATGAAGAATGGAACGTCAACGGTTCCTACGCAGCCATAGAAGGAATCACAAGTCCGGATGGTCGTGTACTCGGAAAGATGGCTCACAGCGAACGCCGCGGCGATGCCGTAGCCATGAACATCTACGGAGAACAGGATATCAAGATCTTCGAATCCGGTGTTGCTTATTTTAAATAAGAAGAAACTCATACAAACATTTTCCGAAAAGTAAATAAATCCAGAAAGACTGCTCCGAAAAGGGCAGTCTTTTTGTGTCCAGTGTTTGATGAGAAATAAGAGATCTGGTACAATGATATAAAACTCAGAAAGTGGAGAAAACAGAGAAATGGATTTAAAAGTCAGAAAACATATTTATTTTTATGGTCGCGTTCAGGGTGTAGGTTTCCGGTATTATGCGGTGCAAAAGGCCGGCCAGCTGGGACTTGCCGGATGGGTGAGAAACCGGTATGACGGGAGTGTTGAGATGGAAGTTGAGGGAGCAGAGACAGACATCGATCAGATGATCCTCTTTTTACAGAATCGGACATATATCTGGATCGAGGATATGAGAGTAAAATCCATGTCGTTAGAAGGAGAGTATGGATTTTATGAGAGGGAAGATGAATAAGAAGAGGACAGATAAGGTTACTGTTCATTGGTAATATCCCGCGAGGTTTTAGTGAGCAAAGGTCACAGAAAACCCGAGACATATCGCGCGAATTTATGCGTTTAGCATAAATTCTGTGCATCGCGAAGCGTGTTACTGGGAACGGAGTGAACAGTAAACAGATAAGAAAAAGGGAAAATGCATGAATGAAGAAATCTGTGGACACATTCGTATTTTATGGTAAAATAAAAATAACTATTCAGTACACAAAATATGGAGGTAGAAACAATGGGAGTACATTCAATTGATGCAGAAGACGATCAGTTTGCATACCGCTATGACACACAGCTTCTGATCGACAGAAGAGATGAAGATCTGGACGAGGATGCCATATCCGAATATATTACAGAACATTACGAGGGCAACAGCCTGATCGTGGCTGGAGATGAAGATCTGGTGAAGATCCATTTCCATACTAACGAACCATGGAAAGTGCTGGCTTATTGCAACACTATCGGTGAGATCTATGATATCGTCATTGAAGATATGATCCGCCAGGCGAACGGATTACAGGGCTAAAACTACATACGAGAGACTGCTTTGTAGGAAACGTGTTTCGCAATTGTATATGTAATAATTGCGAAAGCGATGATTTTGGGAACACTAATTAAAAAATGGCAGGTATGAAGATCACATTTTCTGATTATCCGAGAAATGCAGCTTTCTTACTGGAACTGCGGGAACAGGTAAATAAAAAAATTGAGGAATGCCTGTAAGAAGCTGACGATACAGAAGACATTGTAACTGAGAAAGAATAAAGTCCGACAAAGTCACGGAAAGAAAAAACGGGAAACAAATGGTACAATCAGAAGATTATCATTTGTTTCCCGTTTTTTTGGTTCTTCCGCAATTATCCGTATTAGCTATTTGACAATATAAGTTTTGCGGCTAATAGCTCCTTGCCACAACGGCCATACATGGTACGTTTTATCATTTTCAATTTGCTGTTTGTACCCTCAACAAA
>NZ_VUMS01000012.1 GCF_009696065.1 Oliverpabstia intestinalis
CCTCAAGATGAGATATCCCATTCGAAAGAAGTAAGACCCCTTGAAGACGACGAGGTAGATAGGGCAGAGGTGGAAGTGCAGTAATGTATGGAGCTGACTGTTACTAATCGGTCGAGGGTTTGACCTGGAACGGTCGATCGCAAAGCAGTAGGAAGAAGGATGTTACGTGTGTGCAGTTTTGAAGGTATATACCTTCAATTAAATATAGGGGATTAGTTCAATGGTAGAGCACCGGTCTCCAAAACCGTCGATGGGGGTTCGAATCCCTCATCCCCTGTATAGTAAGAACAACAGTTATTGTTGTTCTTTTTTTGTATTCCATATCAATCATTGATCTAGCGGACAGATTTTGATTGCTATTGTATTGTTATATCTTGTCATTTTAACTGTGGAATTATATAATAAAAACAGCTTGTACAGCGAATACAAAAGAAGGGGGAAGGAAGAGTGAAGAAGTTTATCAAAGAATTTCGGGAATTTATCAACCGTGGAAATGTGATGGATATGGCTGTCGGTATCATTATTGGTGGTGCTTTTACCAGTATCGTATCTTCTTTGGTTGATGATATCATTAATCCGATTCTTGGACTGTTCGGTGGTATGAATTTTGATCAGCTGAAATGGAACATTTTAGGCGAGGTTACTTTGAATTATGGTAAGTTTATCTCAGCTGTGTTGAATTTCCTGATCATGGCACTGGTAATCTTTACGATTATGAGAGTTATGAATAGTGCGGCTGAAAAGCTGAATCATAACAAAGAAGAAAAACCGGCTGCACCGACAACGAAGAAATGTCCTTATTGTAAGACAGAGATTGCCATTGATGCAACCAGATGTCCGCATTGTACTTCGGTTTTGGAAGAAACCAAAGAGACGAAATAAAAACAATACATATAAATCCCCGGAGGATTTTTCTGGCAGAAGACCAGATTATCTTCCGGGGATTATTGTATTATACTGGTATGGATATTCGGGTTACTAGTTGGTTTTCGTGCGCTACTGCCATTTCATCCAGAACCGCTTCTTTATAACAGTAAGTCCCAGGTGTCAGGTTATTTTCACGAATATAGTCCAGGAGAGTTTGAAAAGCATGATCAGCTTCGTAGTAGTTGCCTTTGAGATAGATGACTGCATACATTCCTGCTGGTTTGGGCATCCAAGGGTGACCATTTGGTGGTTGGATCACCTTGGTGAAAAAGTGAGCGTACACATCCTGATGCCCCTGTAACAGTTCCTCGGTGGAGAGCATGGCACCGTAGGGGTGACCGGCATTTAACAGATTGTGGTTGCAGTATGCGATATGCTGATAAATGGCGGAAAAGATCTTTTCGTGGTCACTGGTATGTAACGGGGGGCTGACGACCAGATATTCTTCGGGGAAGTCTTCCAGACTTACAGCTGAAACTGAATCAGAAAAGTGGAGATGTTCACCGGTATGGATCAGATGAAGCTTGGTATCGATTACCTGACGAATACGACAAAGATGTTCGAGTTCCGCGTCTACTTTTTTTGTTGTTGCAACAGCAGAGTCTGCAGATCTACGGGATTTTTATGGTCAATGTATTGTTTGATCGCTTTTAAGGGCATGCCGATTTCTTTGAGACAGGTGATTGTAAAGAAGGTATCACACTGATTTTCACTGTAATAGCGGTAGCCTTTTTCATCGGTATAGGCTGGGGAAAAGAGGCCGATTTCATCGTAATGGATCAGTGTACGCTTGTTTGTATTGCATAATTTTGCAAAATTACCTGTTTTTATGCATGGAACAGAAAATTTTTGCATAAATATACATCCTTTCTATTGACTATACCGTAACGGTATACTTTATTATAGACGAGGCTTGAAAGAAACACAAGTCCATATCAGGACAAAACAGGCTAGAGCGTGAAGCGTGTTACTGGGAACGGAGTGAACAGTAACATGATATGTATGAACAGAAGATAAAAAAGGTAAATTGCTGTGAATAGAACGAACAGTAACCGAAAAAAACAAAGGAGAACATACTATGCCAGGATTAAGTAACAGGGTACAGACATTTACGGATTCGGTGATCCGCAGAATGACGCGAATCAGTGATGAGTATGGAGCTATAAATCTTTCTCAGGGATTCCCGGATTTTGATCCGCCGAAGGAGATTATGGATGCACTGGCGAAGGCAGCTTATGAGGGGCCGCACCAGTACTCGATTACCTTTGGAGCAGAGAACTTCAGGGAGGCACTTGCAAGAAAGCAGGAACGGGCGATTGGACGGACGATTGATCCGGAGAAAGAGATTGTTGTGACTTGCGGTGGTACGGAAGCGATGATGTGTGCGATGATGACCATCTGCAATCCGGGGGATAAAGTTATGGTATTTTCTCCATTTTATGAAAATTATGGAGCAGATGCGATTTTATCCGGAGCAGATCCGATCTACATTCCACTGGTTCCGCCGGAATATCATTTTGATATGAGTCTGGTGGAAAAAGGATTTCAGGAGGGGGCGAAGGCGATCATCGTATGTAATCCGTCAAATCCGTGTGGTAAAGTATTTTCCAGAGAGGAACTGATGGGAATCGGTGAACTTGCAATGAAATATGATGCGTTCGTGGTAACGGATGAGGTGTATGAACATATGGTATATGCGCCATATCATCATACTTGCATGGCATCTCTGCCGGGTATGTATGAGCATACGATCACCTGCAATTCTCTGTCAAAGACGTATTCTATTACCGGATGGAGACTGGGATATCTGATCGGACCGGAAGAAGTGATCGAGGCAGCGAAGAAAGTTCATGATTTCCTGACTGTCGGAGCAGCTGCACCGTTACAGGAAGCCGCTACGGTAGGGCTGAATTTTCCAGAGAACTATTATACTGAACTTCTGGAGACATATACAAAGAAACGTAAGTATTTCCTGGATGGTTTGGATCGGATCGGATTGAAACATAATGTTCCGCAGGGGACGTATTTTGTGCTGATTGATATTCAGGAGTTTCTGGATCTGCCGAAGTTTGCGGGCTATACGGATCTGGAATTCTGTGAGTGGATGATCAAAAATATCGGTGTTGCTGCGGTACCGGGATCCAGTTTCTTTAAGGAGGATGTAAACCATCTGATCCGTCTGCATTTTGCGAGAGAGGAAGCAACGATTGATGAGGCACTGGAGCGTCTTGGTAAATTAAAGGAGTTGTTGAAATAATGAATGGAGAAAAAGTTTTCTTTTGTAATTATTCTATTGGAACAGATACATGGAAAGAAGTTCCGTCTGTGTGCGGGTTATACGGAAAACGGATCCTTCTGATCGGTGGGAAAAAGGCATTACATGCGGGTAAAGAACATCTGGTGCAGGCAATTGCCGGAACCTGTATGGAACTTGTGGAGACGGTTATTTTTGGCGAAGATTGTACTTATGAAAATATTCATCGCTGGGCGACATATGCAAAAGAAAAACAGGTGGATATGATCTTTGGTATGGGTGGCGGAAAAGCGCTGGATACGGCAAAAGGAGCCGGATACGAGACAGGACTTCCAGTTTTTACGTTTCCGACGATCGCGGCGACCTGTGCGGCAACAACGGCGCTTTCTGTTGTATATAAAGAAAATGGAACGTTTGACAGATTTTATTTTTATGAGTGTCCGGCGAGACACTGTTTTATCGATCTGGAAGTAATAGCAAAAGCACCGGATAGATACTTGCAGGCGGGAATGGGAGGTACCCTTGGAAAATATTTCGAGTGCCATTTTGCGGCGCGTGGAGATCAGCTGCAAACGTGCAGAAGGATTTCACGCAAAAGGTCTGCTGGCAAGTGGTATGGAAGTAGTCATGGGTATGGTCTTTGACCTGATTCCAATTGTTATCGCATGGGGAACGATCGCACTGGTGATCGCAACTTACACACCGGTGTTTAACTGGATTTCTTATCCGATGGGATTATATATGAAGCTGTTCGGTGTGAAAGAGGCCTTTGCGGCGGCAACGGCTACACTGGTAGGGTTTACCGATATGTTTATTCCGGCACTGCTTCTGGGGGCATCAGTTCGGTAAAAACCAAGTTTATCGTAGGCGTGCTTTCTCTGGTGCAGATTATATATCTGACAGAGGTTGGCACCATTATTATCAAGAGTGAAATCCCGTTAAATCTGTGGAAATTATTCCTGATCTTTACGGAGAGAACTTTAATTGCAATTCCGTTGATTGGGCTATTTGCAAATTTGTTTTTATAGGTTATAATGAAGTTTCGGTACAAAGAATATTGTGCCGGGACTTTTTTTACTTTACAGAAAACTGCTTTCCTGTAAAGTGAAAAACGCTGCGCGAGGATGTGCCAAGGCACATTCTTTGTTCTATGAAAGAAAGAAGAAAAGAAAACAGGGGAAAGTGAGTAAAAATGTGATGGACTACAAGTTGTTGTTGGATATGGCGGTGTTTGCCGGGGATATCCTGATGCAAAACGGGGCAGAGACGTATCGGGTGGAAGATACGGTCTACCGGATCCTGCAGAAATCGAATCTGAAGACAGTGCAGGTTCTGGTAATGATGACCGGATTTGTTGCCACGCTGGATGATCCGACTATGGATTCGCTGACTGTTGTGCGAAGGATCCAGAGTCATGGTACAAATCTGGAGAAAATTGACCAGGTGAATCAGATATCCAGAGAATTTTGTAATGATGAGCTTACGCTGGAACAGGCGTTTAAACAGATGAAGGCACTGTGGAAGGAAAAAGAACCGCCAAAGATCCGGTTGCTGGCATTTGCCCTTCTGACCGGTGGATTTGCCGTCATGTTCGGTAGTAACTGGGCGGAAGCAATCGTGGCAGCCGTTGTGGGCCTGGTCGGAGCTGCGGTGCAGTTTTCATGTAAAAAAGGACATATGCACATGTTTGTGGAGAATATCGTGTGCTCTCTATCTGTGGCAGTTGCCATCGGTTTTTTGACGGCGGCACTTCCGGGGACATATGATACAGACCTTCTGATCATCAGCTGTATCATGCCTTTTGTTCCGGGAGCGGCTATCACAAATGCGGTCTTTGATACGCTGCATGGAGATTATCTTTCCGGACTTGCAAGGGCAGCTGAAGCTTTTGTGATCGCACTGGCGGTTGCAATCGGTATCGGTATGGGATTGTTTGTGATGGCAGCAGTCCTTGGAAGATAGGGGGAGAAGACGATGACAGACATGATTATACAAAGTATGGGCGGGATTGCTGCTGTGTACGGCTTTGCAAGAATATTAGGGGTGCCGAAGAAGTTCTATGTATGGGCGGGAATCGATGGAGGTATCGGCTGGTTTGTATATCTGCTGGTGGGAGCAATGACACATTCGGAGCTTCTGGGAGCATTTTTCGGAGCAGCGGTGATATCTGTAGGCGCAAATGTGTGTGCGAGAGTATTTAAGACACCGGTGACGATGATATTGATTCCTGCGAATATGACACTGGTTCCGGGTGCGGGAATGTACCGGATCGTATATCATATTTTATATCCGGAGGGAGAGCAGGCGGCGTATTATTTTCAACAGACATTACTGATGGCAGGAATGATCGCGATTGCCATGTTTATTGTTAACATTATATGGAGTTCGGTAACGGGATCCATGAAAAAAAAGAAGGGATTACAGAAATGAAAAAGTGGAGTAAAAAGAAAAAAGGGGTTGTGATAGCAGCAGGAGTGGCGCTGCTTGGTCTGGCGGGCATATACGGATATCAGGTTTCGGTATATCAGAATCATTTTCTGCCGGGAACCAGGATCAACGAGTTGGACTGTGGAAAAATGACAGCAAAAGAAGCTGAAGATGCATACAGAAAAGAAACAGAGACCTATCAATTGACACTGACATTCCGGGGAGACGAAAGTGAAACCATAGCGGGAAAGGATTTTGATTATACTTATCAGGATGATGGGGAAATTGAAAGCTTTTTAAAAAAACAGAATCCGTTTTTATGGATGAAATACTGGTTTGAACAGTCAGAGTATGAACTGAAAAGAGGGATCGTCTATGATGAAGACAAACTGGAAAAGAAGCTGAACAATCTTTCGCATCTGTCCGAAGAATCACAGGAAGCACCGGTGGATGCGAAAATCGTTTATAAAGAAGATCAGTTTGTGGTCAAAAAGGAAAAACAGGGAACGACGATCGATACGGATGCGTTGGGAAAAGCTGTGGAGCAGGCATTGAAAGAGGGAGAAGAAACACTGGATGTGGAACAGGCAGACGGATATGTGAAACCTGCAGTTACCAAAGACAGTGAACTTCTTGCGAAGCAAAAAAAGCAGTTAAACGAACTGGCAAATGTACAGGTGACATATGAGCTTCCCGAGGGAGAGAAAGTTCTGAATGGAAATACGGTAAAAAAATGGCTGAATCTTGATAAAGATGGCAATTACAGTCTTGATCAGGATAAGATGAATGCGAAGATCAAAAAATATGTTAAGAAACTGGCGGAGGAAGTCGATACGCTGGGAAAAGAAAGACCATTTCATACGACTTCAGGACTGGATGTGACTGTGACCGGTGGGAATTACGGCTGGAAGATCGATCAGAAAGCAGAAATCAAAATTCTGAAAAAGAATATTAAAAACCAGCAGCAGGTGACGAGAAAGCCAGAGTACAGTCAGGAAGAGCTGTATACAGATAACCATGGTCTGGGGGATACTTACATAGAAGTCAATCTGACGGAACAGCATCTGTATTATTATAAAAAAGGAAAAGTGGTTCTGGACACCCCGTTTGTGTCCGGAAGAATGACAAAAGACCGGTTTACTCCACCGGGAGTTTATTTCCTGACATATAAGCAAAAAGACAGAATCCTTCGGGGACGTCCCAATGCCAGCGGACAGCCAAGTTATCAGTCTCATGTAAACTACTGGATGCCATTTAACGGTGGAATCGGGCTGCACGATGCTTCCTGGAGATCGAGTTTCGGAGGAAAAATCTATATTTACAGCGGATCTCATGGCTGTATTAACCTGCCGGGGAAAAAGGCGGCGAAGATCTATGAGATGATCAATAAGGAAACACCGATCGTGTGTGTATATAATAATGGGTATAAACTGCATGGATAAGAAGAGCCTGCCGGGCTGTGAATGAAAATATGAGGCTGCCTGCATAAATCTGCTGACAGCCTTGAATTTAAAAAAATATTTTCGAAAATTTAAAAAATATTAAGAAGATCTCCCGGGCAATGGATGGTATAATCAGGAGAAGGAACCTGACCGAATCCATAGGATGCAAAGACAAATGGAATTCCTGCGGTTTTTGTTGCGTTGAAATCACCTAGTGTATCCCCCACATATACAGGGGATTTAAGATGATACTCCTGAATGATCTTGCAGATATTATCGGCTTTGGCGTTTCCGGTGTCTCCGGGACAAAGATGACCTTCAAAGTAAGAGCCAAGACCACTGGTTTCCAAAAAGACTTCGATATAACCGGCCTGGCAGTTGCTGACAATGAACAGTCGATAATTTTCTTTTAACTGTTGCAGTGTTTTTTCAAGATCCGGATACAGCGGTGCACACTGCGCCAGCAAAGCTTTATGTTCTTCCTGACAGCACCGATTGATAAGACGAAGCTGTTCTTCTTTTGGATAATCCGCAAAAAGTACACTCGCAATATCGGGAAGCAGACGACCGAAAAGTCCTTTCAGTGTAGAGGCATTAATGGTAAGAGAAAGACTGGTTTCCCGATGAATCACGTCAGTCCAGGCTTTCGCACAGATTTCCGTGGAATCCCACAGGGTTCCGTCAACATCAAAAATAATACTGTCCATAGTAATCTCCTTTATACAGTGTAATGAGAAATCATCTGTAGAATCTGATGATAACAGCAGGATCTGTAAAACACAGTCATACTGTTTACAAAACAGATACCAATGTATATTGTAGAGAGAAAAAGAGAAAAAAGCAAGAGATTGTATTGCAGAGTCGGCACGAATCAGGTTACTGTTCACTGGTAATATCCCGCGAGGTGTTTTGTGTGAGCGAAGGTCACAGAAAACCCGAGACATATCGCACGAATTTATGCGATTAGCATAAATTCTGTGCATCGCGCAGCGTGTTGCTGGGCACGGAGTGAACAGTAACCGAATCAGAACAGACTGGAAAATACCGATAGACTTAACGACAGAGAAGAGGTAAAATGTTAGCGAAAATTGTAGAACCACTGATAGAATGGTATGAAGAGAATCACAGAATCCTGCCATGGAGAGCTTCCAAAAATCCGTACTATATATGGATATCGGAAATTATGCTGCAGCAGACAAGGGTGGAAGCTGTTCGTCCGTTTTTTGAACAGTTTATAAAGGCACTGCCCAAGGTAGAGGATGTTGCAGTCTGTCCGGAGGAGCAGTTGCTGAAGCTCTGGGAAGGACTTGGGTATTATAACCGGGTACGGAATATCCAGAAGGCAGCTGTTCGCATTGTGAAAGAATATGGGGGAAGACTCCCGGCTGACTATGAAAAATTAAAAGAACTTCCGGGGATCGGAAATTACACAGCGGGAGCGGTGGCATCCATCGCATATGATCTTCCGGTACCTGCGGTGGATGGAAATGTCCTTCGGGTGTATGCGAGAATCATGGAAGATGACAGTGATATCTTAAAGCAGTCAGTAAAAACAAAAGTGGAGAAAGAATTTTTGAAAGTGATGCCTGGCAGCAGATCCGGCACATTTAACCAGGCATTGATGGAACTCGGTGCTATGATATGTGTACCGAACGGTGCACCGAAGTGTGGGGTGTGTCCGGTGGCAGAATACTGCCAGGCAAGAGTGCATGGAACGGTACTGAATCTTCCGGTGAAAAAGAAAAGACAGGAACGGCGAAAAGAAGAAAAAACTGTTCTGGTATTACGAGACGGTGAACGGGTGGCGATTCGAAAGCGCCCGGCGAAGGGGTTGCTGGCAGGAATGTATGAACTGCCGAATCTGGAAGGATATCTGAGCGAGGAAGAGATTCTAGCATGGGTGGAGAATCAGGATCTTATACCGCTTCAGATCGTGCCATTGATTGATGCAAAGCATATTTTTTCACATGTGGAATGGGATATGAAAGGATATCTGATCCGGGTGGCGGCACTGGAAGAAAGCGCAGATCCGAAGATGATTTTTGCAGAGATCAGTGAAGTGGAAAAGGAGTATCCGATTCCGGCGGCTTTTCAGGCATATGCAGAACAGATTCAGATGCGTCTTGGACAGGATAAATACAGATAAAGAAGTAATAAAACGTAACTGTTTAATAAATAACTGTGAAAGAACGGAACAGTTACCGAAAAATATTTACAGACAAAGAAAAGGAGAACAAAAGTGAAAATACTGAGTATTGCAGTACCATGTTACAATTCACAGGAATATATGAGAAAATGTGTGGATTCCCTTTTAAAAGGTGGAGAAGATGTAGAGATTCTGATCGTGGATGACGGATCCAAAGATGATACGCTAAAGATCGCAAGAGACTATGAAGAAAAATATCCCACGATTGTAAAGGCAATCCATCAGGAAAACAAGGGACATGGCGGAGCGGTCAATACGGGACTTGCGCATGCTACAGGACTTTACTTTAAAGTGGTGGACAGCGATGACTGGCTGAATGAAGAAGCACTTAAAAAAGCACTTGAAGTCTTAAAACTATGCGTCAGAGGACCAAAGACACTGGATCTTTTGATCTGTAATTATGTCTATGAAAAAGTGGGAGCGAAAAGAAAGACCGTGATGAGGTATCGTTCTGCACTTCCTCAGGATAAAATCTTCGGATGGGATGATGTAAAGCTACTTGGAACCAGCCATTATCTGCTGATGCATTCGATGATTTACAGGACAGAGCTTCTGCGGGAATGTGGTCTGAAACTGCCGGAGCATACATTCTATGTGGACAATCTGGTGGCATTTATTCCGCTGGCGAGTGTGCAGAGCATGTATTATCTGGATGTAAATCTGTACCGCTACTTTATCGGAAGAGCAGATCAGTCCGTTAGTGAGAGCGTGATGATCGGTCGTGTGGATCAGCAGATCCGTGTAAATAAGCTGATGATCGATTATATGGGACAGGTAAAGAATCTTCACCGTAACCAGAGAGGTTATATGAGACATATGCTGATCATGATCATGACGGTATCCAGTATTTTCCTGATTCAGGCGAAGACGGATGAGTGTTTTGAGAAGAAGAAAGAACTGTGGCGGTATCTGAAAACCAATGACCGTGCGGATTATGGAAAGATTCGGTTGAGTCTGCTGGGACGTCTTTGCAATCTGCCTGGCAAAGGAGGAAGACAGGTTTCTGTAACGGGATATAAGGTGGTGCAGAAGATTTACGGATTCAACTAAAAATCCGAAATTTTTATCGCCAAGCATACGACAAAAAGGTCCGGTGGACCTTTTTTAGTAAAAAACCGGTGAGTGAAAAAGATGTTCACTCGCCGGTTTTTTAAAGTTAATGGTTAAATTTCAGAAGAAATGAAATTTGATTTATACATGTGTGTCGTGTTGATGAAGTGGGGAATGCTGTTTTGCTTTTGCTCCCTGTTTTTCGGCTACTCTTGAGTAGAACAGCACATATGTTGCTACAGCACAGGTAATACCTGTTGCTACATCAGCTATAGAATGTTGTTTTAAGAACATGGTGGACAGAATGATCAGTGTGGTCAGAATAAATGAACCTGTACGGATTCCTTTATGTTTCTGCAGATTCTTGCAGGTGTGGATTGCAGAAAAGGCGGCCACAGAATTATATACGTGAATGCTTGGAAGTACATTTGTTGGTGTATCTGTCCGATACAGGAACTGAACCATACGGGTGAAAACAGAATCGTTGGTAAATTCTGCCGGACGGATATTCAGTCCGTTTGGATATACATAAGATACAATTAAAAATAATGTCATACCGATGGCAAGATTCAAAATCAGGCTCCAGAACTCGGTTGTATTCTCATTGAAAAATAGAAAATAGCCGACAGTCACAGCGATATAAAGAAACCATAACAAATATGGAATAATAAAATATTCGCAGAATGGAATCTTATCGTCCAGACTGGAATCAATAATGTGATACCGTACATGCCGGTTCTCCAGATAAGTGAAACAAAGCAGATAAAAGACGGTATAAAGTGCTACCGGAATGACACGTTTGATACGGGTGCTTGTGCTCATATGAGAAATGCCTCCTCTTTATTACGCGCTAAATTTACGATAGTAGCAGCTCTTCAAAAAGCTATTGTGATTATAGCACAGAAGAATTTGTAAAGCAAAGGAAATAGAGAAGAATTTGGAACTTTAAGAAAAAGTTTAAAAAATATTCACAGTATTCATATATTAAATATAAAGGAATCTTTTGAAAGTTTCCGGAGGGGTTTTTATTGATTTTTAAAACACCTATGCTATAATTGATGTAAAGTGAAATGAGTGTGGCGAAAGTTCCGCACAAAATATTATATGATTAGGAGAAGTGTCTATGAAAGCCAGAAAGAAAAAAGCGGCTCAGAGAGCAGCTAAAAGAACCACAGAAATGAAAGAAAAAATTGCAACAAATGCAGAAAATAAAAAGGCAGAAGTAGTAGACTCAACAGAAAAGACAACAGCTGCGAAAAACACTACAAAAAAAGAAGTAGAATTGCCGGAGGTAAAGGCTGAACCGGAAAAAGAAGAAAAAATGTCGGAAATAAAAGAAGAACCGACAGAAGAGACAGAAAAAAAGAAAGTGGAAGTGAAACCGGAACCGGTAAAAGAAGAGGAAAAGCCGGAAGTTAAGGAAGAGCCGATAAAAACAGAAAAAGCAGAGAATACAAAAGTGCAGGAGCAGGAGTTTGAGAGACGTATGGCACGTCATTATGACGAACTGAAATGGCTGTACTGTGAACTTTATGAAAACCGGATGGATATGTTTGAAGATCTGTGCAAAAATCTGAAAAATATTTATGCAGACAGAAAAGCAGATCTGAAAAAACAGGACAGAGTCAGAGAACAGGATCCGGAATGGTATAAGAAAAATGATATTCTGGGAATGATGATGTATGTCAATGCATTTGCAGGAAACTTAAAAGGTGTCAAAGAGAAACTGGATTATGTACAGGAAAGTAATGTCAATTATCTGCATCTGATGCCACTTCTGGAATCTCCGGAAGGAAAGAGTGATGGCGGTTATGCGGTCAGTGATTTCAGAAAAGTACAGCCGGAACTTGGTACTATGGAAGATCTGGAAAGTCTGGCAGACGAATGCCGGAAAAAAGGCATCAGTCTGTGTATGGATTTTGTAATGAATCATACGTCAGAAGAACATGAGTGGGCAAAAAGAGCCAGAGCCGGAGAGCGGGAATACATGGATCGATATTATTTCTATGATAATTATGATGTACCGTCTCAGTTTGAACAGACGGTTCCGCAGGTATTCCCCACAACCGCACCGGGTAACTTTACCTGGCTGGATGATATGAAAAAATTTGTAATGACCACCTTTTATCCATATCAGTGGGATCTGAATTACTGGAATCCGGTTGTTATGAACGAAATGGTCTATAATATGCTGAATCTGACCAATAAAGGTATCGACGTGATCCGTATCGATGCGGTTCCGTATATCTGGAAACAGCTGGGAACCAATTGCAGAAATCTTCCGCAGGTACATAATATTGTTCGTATGATGCGTATGATCTGTGAGATCGTGTGTCCGGGTGTACTGCTTCTCGGAGAAGTTGTCATGGAACCGGAAAAAGTAGTACCTTATTTTGGCTCTGTAGAAAAACCGGAATGTCATATGCTGTATAATGTAACAACGATGGCAACCACCTGGAACACGGTAGCAACGAGAGATGCCCGTCTGCTGCGTCAGCAGATGGATATCATCAACCGTCTGCCGAAGGACTATGTATTCCTGAATTATCTGCGTTGCCATGACGATATCGGCTGGGGGCTGGACTATGGATGGCTTGGTCAGTTCGGCATCAATGAAGTGTCTCATAAGAAATATCTGAGCGATTTCTTCACAGGTAATTATAAGAACTCTTTTGCAAGAGGAGAACTGTATAATGCAGATCCGGCTTCCGGAGATGCACGTCAGTGTGGTACTACGGCATCTCTGTGCGGTATCGAGAAAGCAGCATATGAGAAAGACGAAGAAGCAACAAAGAGAGCAATCCGTTATGACCTGACACTGCATGCCTATATGCTGACGCAGTCCGGCATCCCGGTTATCTACAGCGGCGATGAGATTGGTCAGGAAAATGATTATACCTACCATGAAGATCCGAAGAAATGGGAGGATTCCCGTTATCTGCACAGAGGAGATTTTCAGTGGGATAAAGCGGAACTTCGTCATACAAAAGGTACCATTCCAGGAGAAATGTTTGAAGGACTGTCAAAGCTGGAGACAATCCGGAAATCGCATCCGGTATTCGAGAGTACCGCAGACTGCAGAACAGTGGATACCTGGGATGATTCTATCCTTGGTCTGATAAAAGAAAAGAACGGAGAGAAACTGGTAGCTTTGTTTAACTTCAGCGAATATGATAAGGTTGCATGGATCAATGAGGAAGACGGCATGTATGAGGATCTGATCAGCGGCAGACAGATGGAAGCCAGAGGAGTACAGATCCCGGCATTTGGCTGCTACTGGCTGCTGAAAAAATAGGTGTCGGTATGACGATCAGTGAAATTGCAAAACTGGCAGGTGTTTCAAGTGCAGCAGTTTCCCGTTATTTAAATGACGGGAGTCTCAGTCAGGAAAAACGTCAGCGAATCGAAAGGGTGATTCGGGAGACCAAGTACCGGCCGTCGGAATATGCCAGAACGATGAGGACGAAAAAGAGCAACCGGATCGGTGTTCTGGTTCCACAGATCGATTCAGAGTCGGTGCCGAAGATATTATCAGGCATCTCAGAACGTATGGATCAGAAGAATTATCACGTATTGCTGATGAATTCAAATCTGAGTCTGGAAAAAGAAATCGGGATTCTGGAAACCTTTGAACAAAGTCAGGTGGATGGATTGATTTTTGTCGCTTCAGTACTGACAAAACGACATGAGAAAGCACTGGAGCATATGGGTGTTCCGGTGGTGATTCTTGGACAGAAAAGTGAAAAATATCCATGCATTTACCATGATGATGAAGGAGCGGCGTGTGCCATGATGGAAGAGCTGTTAAAAAGCGGGTGCAGGCGGCCGGCATATATTGGTGTGGACCGGCGGGATAAGGCAGCAGGAGAGAACCGTTACCGCGGGGCCTGCCATGCACTGGAAAAGTCAGGCCTGCATATGGATGAAGTTCCGTATCGGGTGGCTGCGTTTTCCGCACAGGGTGGATATCAGGCAATGACAGAGATGCTTGCTGACGGGAAAAGGCCGGATGGCGTGTTATGTGCGACAGATATGATTGCTGCAGGTGTATTGTCCTGCCTTTCTGAGCGGGGAATCACAGTGCCTGGAGAGATGAAAGTTGCCGGTATGGGACACGGAGCTATTGCGGATCTTTTGTGTCCGAGACTGACAACGGTACATTATCATTATCATACCAGCGGAAGGGAAGCGGCAGATCTGTTGCTGGATCTGATGGAGAAAAAGAGGAGACAGCAGGAATCGCGGATGCTGAAATATGAGGTTATCAGACAAAAAACAATATAGATGTTGTTTAAGCAACAAACAAATAGAAATCCGTAAAATTATTAGCACTCATTAGAAATGAGTGCTAATTTTTTCTTGACATTTGGAATATTTGGTATTAGTATTAAAGTCAGTGAAAGAATTTGATCTTTCAAAGAAAAAAGCAGAGAACAGGAGCACAGAAAAAGACGGATGACAGGTTTTCTGCAGGAAAAGGAGTGTGTATAACCATGGGAGCAAAACATGGAAATCTTTCAATTAACAGTGACAATATTTTTCCAATCATAAAGAAATGGCTGTATTCCGACCACGATATTTTCGTTCGTGAGCTGGTATCCAACGGCTGTGATGCAATCACAAAATTAAAGAAACTGGAGATGATGGGAGAATACACTTTCCCGGATGATTACAAAAATAAAATCGATGTGATCGTCAATCCGGAAAAGAAAACCCTGAAATTTATCGATACCGGTCTTGGTATGACAGCCGATGAAGTAGAAGAGTATATTACACAGATTGCTTTTTCCGGAGCAACCAAGTTCCTGGAGCAGTACAAAGATAAAACAAATGATGATCAGATCATCGGACATTTTGGTCTGGGATTCTATTCAGCATTTATGGTAGCGGATGAGGTTCATATTGATACCTTATCATATAAAGAAGGGGCAACACCGGTACACTGGGAGTGCGACGGCGGTTCCGAGTACGATATGCAGGATGGTGACAAGGCAACCGTCGGTACAGAGATCACTCTGTTCTTAAACGAGGACAATCTGGAATTTGCCAACGAATACAGAGTTCGTGAGGTATTGGAAAAATATTGTTCTTTCATGCCGACTGAGATTTTCCTTTCCAACGAGAATGCAGAACAGGAATATGAAACCATTGACGAAGCAGATCTGCGTGACGATGATGTGGTTGTAGAACATATTCATGAAGATGCAAAGACCGAAGAAAAAGAAAATGAAAACGGAGAGAAAGAAGTTGTAGAAATTTCTCCCGCAAAAGAAAAAGTAAAGATCAATAAACGTCCGGTATCCATCAGTGATATTCATCCACTGTGGATGAAACATCCGAATGAGTGTACTGATGAAGATTACAAGACATTTTACCGGAAAGTATTTATGGATTATAAGGAGCCGCTGTTCTGGATTCATCTGAACATGGATTATCCGTTTAACTTAAAAGGTATCCTGTATTTTCCTAAGATCAACACCGAATATGATTCCATCGAGGGAACCATCAAACTGTATAACAATCAGGTATTTATTGCGGATAACATCAAAGAAGTGATTCCTGAATTCCTGATGCTGTTAAAAGGTGTGATCGACTGTCCGGATCTGCCATTGAACGTATCTCGAAGCGCACTGCAGAACGATGGATTTGTCAAAAAAATCTCTGATTATATCAGCAAGAAAGTTGCTGACAAACTGACCGGTATGTGCAAGACAGCCAGAGAAGATTATGAGAAATACTGGGATGACATCAGCCCGTTTATCAAATTCGGATGCATCAAAGATGCAAAATTCTCTGATAAGATGGATAATTATATCCTGTTTAAAAATCTGGATGGCAAATATCTGACACTGAAAGACTGCATCGAAGAAAATAAAAAACCGGAAGCAGAAACAGCAGAGGCCGGGAAACCGGAAGAAGAGAAAAAAGACGGAGAACAGGCAGAAGAGAAGGAGACGGAAAAAACAACAGTTTATTATGTATCTGACGAAATACAGCAGAGCCAGTACATCAATATGTTTAAAGAACAGGGTATGGATGCAGTAATTCTGAAACATAATATTGATACTGCTTTTATTACCCATGTAGAACAGAAACATGAAAATGTAAAATTCCAGCGTATCGATGCAGATCTGACGGAAGACTTCAAAGAAGATGGCACAGATCTGAAAGAAATGACCGATGAGCTGACAGCAACCTTCAAAAAAGCACTGAACAATGAACAACTGGATGTGAAAGTGGAAAAACTGAAAAATGAAAGTATTTCTTCTATGATAACTCTGTCCGAAGAAAGCCGCCGGATGCAGGATATGATGAAGATGTATGGTATGGATGCCAATATGTTCGGCGGTGCTAACGGAGCTACACTGGTTCTGAATGCAAATCATCCGCTGGTAAAATATGTGGCTGCACACAAAGAGGACGATAAAAATGTTCCGTTAATATGTCAGCAGCTGTATGATCTGGCAATGATGGCTCACAAACAGCTGAGTCCGGATGAAATGACACAGTTCATCGCAAGAAGTAACCAGATTCTGCTGGCATTGGCAAAATAAAAAGATGCCGGAGGTAGTGGTATGACGATTGAAGAATTAAGCAGTGTATTACAGATGCAGGAAGAAATCCTTCAGTTTTCCAGTTTTACCAATGCAGATGCATGGGAACTGGGCAATCTGATCGTGGCAGAGGCAGCAAAACGAGGTGCGGCAGTACTGGTACGGATTCGCTTAAACAACGGCTATACCGTATTCCAGTATGGTATGGATGGTACCAATCTGTATCATGAACAGTGGCTGACAAGAAAAGAGAACACGGTGCGGCTTACCGAAAAAAGCAGTCTGCGGATGTATATGGATCTGAGGGAGAGGGGAGAAAGCCTGGCAGACAGATTTCTTGATGAGAAAGAGTATGCGGCCTGTGGAGGCGGATTCCCGATTCGTGTAGAAGAAGTGGGTGTGATCGGAACGATTGCAATCACCGGTCTGGATCATGTATCCGAGCATGATCTGCTGGTAAAATGTATCAGCAAATATCTGCATGTGGCAGAGGTACCGCGGATTCGCGCAATGTAGGAAAACAGGGAAATTCTGTCGGATAAACAGAAATATCATGTGAAAAATAAAAAGATCTGAAAAATGTGAAAAAGCATTTCTCAGATCTTTTTTGTATCTTCTGACTACGACATCATAAAAATACTTACGCATGATATTCCGGGAAAAATTCTGCCATGTCTGCAGGGAGGGATGAAGTAAACTCCAGGGGAACTCCGGTGACAGGGTGGGTAAATGCCAGCCGATAAGAGTGTAGTGCCTGACGAGCCAGCAGGGCAGTTTCCGGATTGTACAGAGTATCTCCGATCAGAGGATGTCCGATGGAAGTCATATGCACACGGATCTGATGGGTACGTCCGGTTTCCAGCTGCAACTGCACCAGAGAAAGACCATCCTGTGGAACAGAAAGAGTTGCCGGGTAAAAGGTTTTCGGATGCCAGCATTTTTGCAGATAATGAGTACAGGCGGGATCTCCTTTGTCAGGATCAACCTGCCGTAAGATCAGAGACTGATCTACGCGTCCGATCGGACGGTTGATGGTACCGGCGGGATCGGTCTTTCCCTCTGTGATGGCAAGATAGATACGGTGAATCTCGCGTTTTTTCATCTGATCGGAAAGAATGGCACCACTCAGCATATTTTTGGCGAGAATCAGGAGTCCGGTGGTGTCGCGGTCCAGACGGTTGATACAGCGGAAGACAAAGGGGATATTTTGTTGCTGGAAGTACCAGGCAACTGCATTTGCCAGAGTATTTTCATAATTGCCGATGGAAGGATGTACCGGCATATCTGCCGGTTTATCGATGACCATCAGATCTTCGTCTTCATAGATAATGTGGAGCGGCAGGCAGACTGGAATGATATTTTCCGAGGGCTGTTCTTCCTCGAGTGTGATTTCCAGCAGATCACCGGTTTTGAGCGGAAAATAAAAGAGTGCTTCCCTGCCGTTCAGACGGACAGAACCGGGATGCTGCTTGAGCCAGGTGCGGATGTGCCGGGAATAGCCGTGATGACGCAGAAAATCATAGATGCGCTGATCACTGTCCTGTGCAGTTATTGTATAAGAGAATATTCGTTTCATATGTGGATTCCTTTTTGAATATTGTATTCGAAATTATACAGAGAGTGTATCATAGAAAGAAGACAATTCGCAAGTTCCTCAAGAAAGAATTGTGAAATAGTCTGAAATATGATAAAATAATCAACAGATATTAAAAAATACACAAATATTGCAAAGAAAGGAAAAAACATCATGGAAAAAGAAAAATACATTGCATATGTTGGAACTTATACACATGGAAGCAGTATTGGAATTCATTTGTATGACGTGGATGTGGAAGAAGGTACACTGAGTGAGCGAAAAGTAGTGCCGGTAAACAATTCATCTTATGTGGTAAAATCGAAAAACGGCAAGTATCTGTATTCGATTGCAGATGAAGGCGTGGCAGTGTTTGAGATCAAACCGGATGGTGATCTGGAACTGATCAATAAGGTGGGTATTGATGGTATGAGAGGTTGTTACCTGTGCGTGGACGATACAGGAAAATATCTGTTTGTTGCCGGATATCATGATGGCAAGATCACAGCAGTACATACACACCAGGATGGCCGTCTGGGTCAGGTTTTCGACGGCGTGTTCCACAAAGGAGTCGGAAGTGTTGCAGAACGTAACTTCCGTCCACATGTCAGCTGTGTGAAGACAACACCGGAAGGAAAATATGTATGTGCGGTAGATAACGGAATCGATCAGGTAAAGATTTACCGGATCAATACAACAAGAAACCGCATGGAACTGGTGGATATTCTTCGATGCAAGAGAGAATCCGGACCGAGAGAGATCGTGTTTAGTAAAGACGGCAAATATGCGTACATTCTGTTCGAATTAATTAATAAAGTAGGAGTATTCACATATAAGGATACTGATAAGGGACCGGAATTTGAACTGATTCAGTTAGTAGAACCGCTGTCCGATCAGCTGGATCCGATGCATGACTGCGGAGCTGCTATGACGATATCTCCGGACGGAAAGTATCTGTTTACTTCCACAGCGGGAGATAATTCGGTGGCAATGTTCTCGATTGATCAGGAAGAAGGTACGCTGACGAAAGAGTTTGCGTTACCGATCAGTGGGGAGTATCCGAAGGATATTGCATTGTTCCCGGACGGAAAGCATCTGGCGGTTGTGAATCATGAATCCAACAGTATTACGACGTTTGCGGTTGATTATGAGAAGAAACTGATCGTGATGAAAGGGAAACCGATGAAGGTGGAGACGCCGAACTGTATTTTGATGACAAATATTGAAGTAGAGTAAGATTGGTTGAAAAAGGGGACGCAACAGGCTCCGGATTTTCTTTGCTGCAAAGGGAATCCGGAGCTTGTTGCTGTTTTTTCAAAGGAGAGAGGGGTGGGTGTGTGGGGAAAGTTTTCAATAGAAAAAAGCTGCAAGGCAAGAGAAAATGGATTTCTGATGCTGTTGCAGCTTTTTTGTGATGTTTGCAACTATTCAGTAGCCATTATCCAGCGAGGTGTTTTGGCATAAATATGCCAAAATCCCGAGACATACAAGCAAAAATGCCATCACCGAAGGTGATGGCATTTTTGCTCGTAACTGTGAAGGTACTGAACAGTTACTGATGTTTTTTATTTGTCGGTATAGATTTTTTTTACGTTGTCCATCGTTGCAGTCATATTAAGCAGGAGCGCGTCGGCGAGGACAAGGGCCGTCATGGATTCTACGACTACTACGGCACGGGGAACAATGATGGGGTCGTGGCGGCCTTTGATGGAGACAGAGATTGGTTTACCCTGTTTATTTACGGTGTCCTGGAAGGAGGCGATGGACGGTGTGGGTTTGATAGCGGCTCGAAGAATCAGGGGACTGCCATCGCTGATTCCGCCAAGAACTCCTCCGGCGTGATTGCTGGCTTTCCGGATGGCTCCGTTTTCACCAGGAAGGAACGGATCGTTGTTGGAACGACCGGTAGCGGATGCTACTGCCATACCGTCACCGATCTCAAAAGCTTTTACAGCACCAATGGAGAGAATTGCTTTTCCAAGATTAGCATCCAGTTTTTCGAAAACCGGATCACCAAGGCCGGTCGGAAGACCATTTACGATGCATTCCACTATGCCACCGGAGGAGTTTTGCTCTTTCATACAGTGTAGCAGATATGCGGAAGCTTCAGCGGCAGCATCCGCATCAGGCATATACAGCTTATTCTGGTCAATCTGTGTCCTGTCAAAGGTCTTGATGGTTACGGGTCCGATAGAACGGGTATAGGTAGTCAGGGAAATGCCAAGTGTGGCAAGCAGTTTGGATGCGACAGCTCCGGCCGCCACACGGCCAATGGTTTCCCGACCGGAGGAACGTCCACCTCCCCGGTAGTCACGGAAACCGTATTTTTCATCAAAAGTGTAGTCGGCATGTCCTGGACGGTAATAGGAAGCGATTTCCGAATAATCACGGGAACGCTGGGAAGTATTTCTTACCAGCATGGAAATTGGTGTTCCGGTGGTTTTGCCTTCAAAAACACCGGACAGAATCTCCACGGTATCGTCTTCCTTTCGAGGTGTGGCAAATTTGCTCTGCCCCGGTTTCCTACGGTTTAAAAAAATCTGAATATCTTCCTCACATAAAGGAAGACCGGCCGGGCAACCGTCTACTACGACACCCAGTCCGGCACCATGGGATTCGCCCCAGGTGGTAATACGAAAAATGCTACCAAAAGATGATCCAGCCATAAACTCTCCTTATTATAATGGTTAAAAAATTATCAATAGAATCTTAGAAAAATAAGCATCTTTCGCTATTATATATCAGGGAAGAAAATTTGTAAAGAAATTGACAAACAGTAGTTGACGGCTTTATAATGAACTTAAATTTTGGCATTTTATCATGGCAAAGTGAGTGCTCTGAAAACTGCTTTTTGAGCAAATGTAAAATTAGGAAAGGAAGTGTTATAAATGGAAGCCGGGCCTGATCCTCGAGCGGATAAAACAAAATATCTGGATATGTCGCCCATAGGACCGGAAGTACTTTCTGTGTCTTAGAGCGTGTCTGAAAAATCATTTCCGAAATCTGCAAGCCCCACTTTGTGGTATATTTTACCCTCATTCGGTTGCCGTAGCCCGCTACGCCGCCCTCATTCGGATAAAATCTCCCACAAACTGGAACTCGCAGCTCACGAAAAGCCTTTTTCAGACACGTTCTGGCAGTGGCAAACATACAGAAGGGAGATTTATAACATGGTTAAGATTTTCAGAACCATAGATAATAATGTACATCAGATCAATGAGGCACAGGAGGGAAGCTGGATCGCACTGATCGATCCGACAGCCACAGAGATTGTGGAAATAGCAGAAAAATATGATATCGACGTGGATCATCTGCGGGCACCTCTGGATGAGGAAGAACGTTCCCGTATCGAAGTGGAAGATCATTACACACTGATTCTGGTAGATATTCCTATGATCGAAGAACGAAATGACAAAGAATGGTATGGAACAATCCCTATGGGTATTGTGGTGACAGACGATAAGATCTTCACAGTATGCCTGGAAGATACCCCGGTATTAAGTTCTTTCATGGATGGAAGGGTACGGAATTTCTTCACATATAAGAGAACACGTTTTATCCTGCAGATTCTGTACCGCAACGCATCTTTGTATCTGCATTATCTGCGAATCATCGACAAAAAGAGTGATGAAGTAGAACAGAAACTGCACAAATCGCAGAGAAATCAGGAACTGATAGAACTGCTGGAGCTGCAGAAATCTCTGGTGTACTTTACTACATCCCTGAGGTCAAATGAAGTGGTTCTGGAAAAACTGTTAAAAGTGGAAAATATCAAGCAGTATCCGGAAGATACAGAATTGCTCGAAGATGTTATTATCGAGAATAAACAGGCTATCGAGATGACAAATATCTACAGTGGTATCTTAAGTGGAACAACAGAAGCATTCGCTTCAATTATTTCTAATAATCTGAATATTGTTATGAAGTTCCTGGCAACAGTGACGATCGTTATGTCGATTCCGACGATGATCTTCAGTGCATATGGTATGAACTTAAAGTCTGTCGGTATGCCTTTTGCGGATAATCCGATGGGATTTCTCATGGTGATTCTGCTTTCTCTGGTGTTCAGTATCCTGGTAGCTATAGTTTTCCGCAAAAAAGACTTATTCTGATTGTGAGAGTACGAAGTATGGAATAATCAGAAATCAATGGGGTCAAAATACTTTTTGACTAACATCTTAAAAAGGAGAAAAATATGAATTTTTTGAATAAAATGGAGCGAAGATTCGGCAGATATGCACTGACCAATTTATCTTTGTATATCGTACTGACTTATGCGGCAGGATATCTGTTGTATATGATAACTCCACAGGTACTTACCTACATGACACTGGAACCGGCCATGATCCTGCGCGGACAGGTATGGAGGATTGTCAGCTGGCTGCTGATTCCACCGTCTACACAGAATATTTTCTTTATATTGATCACATTGATGTTTTACTACTCTATCGGAACTTCTCTGGAGAGAACCTGGGGAGCGTTTCGCTATAATGTATACATCTTCTCAGGTATTCTGATGACAATCATCGGAGCATTTATCCTGAATTTTGTACTGGGCGGCAATGTTTTATTTGGAGGACTGTTCAGCACGTATTATATCAGCATGTCTATCTTCCTGGCTTATGCGGCAACCTATCCGGATAACCAGGTGCTGTTTATGATGATCATTCCATTAAAAATCAAATGGCTTGGTGTCGCTTATGTGTTGATGATTCTGGCAGAGATGATTCAGTCCGGATGGGCGGTAAGAGTTGCGATTATCTGTTCTTTGATGAACTTTATTATATTTTTTTTCATGACACGAAATATGAGCCGGTATAATCCGAGAGAGATTCACAGAAGAAAAGAATTTCAAAGAGCGGTTCATCGAAGCCAGGTAAACAACAAGGGAATCACTAAACATAAATGTGCAATCTGTGGAAGAACAGAAAAAGACGGAGAGCATCTGGAATTCCGTTTCTGTTCCAAGTGTAACGGCAATTATGAGTATTGCCAGGACCATCTGTTTACACATACGCACATAAGATAGGGAGGCATACTTTATGAAAAAAACGAAAATTATCTGCACTATGGGACCGAACACGGATGACGAAGAGATGATGCGAAAACTGGTTAAAGCAGGTATGGATGTCGCCAGATTCAATTTTTCTCACGGAGATCATGAAGAACAGAAAATCAGAATGGATCTGTTAAAAAAAGTACGAAAAGAACTGAAGTTGCCTATCGCTATATTACTGGACACCAAAGGACCGGAGATCCGCACCGGTATTCTGGAAGGCGGACAGAAAGTATATCTGGAAGAAGGAAGCCGGTTTACACTGACAACGGAACAGATAGAGGGAAATAACACTCGTTGCAGTCAGACCTATAAAAATCTCCCGAAGGATGTAAAAGTGGGAGATACGATCCTGATCGATGACGGACTGATTCAGCTGACTGTTGAGAACGTAACAGATACCGATGTAGTCTGTCGGGTTGTCAATGGTGGAGAACTGGGTCAGAAAAAAGGAATCAATGTTCCGAATGTAGAAGTTAAACTTCCGGCGATCACTGAGCAGGATAAGAAAGATATTCTGTTCGGTATCGAACAGGGAATTGACTTTGTCGCTGCTTCTTTCGTAAGAAATGCAGAAGCAATCAAAGAGATTAAAGAACTGCTTCGTGCAAACGGTGGAGAGCGGATCGATGTTATCGCCAAGATTGAAAATGCAGAGGGCGTACATAATATCGACAAGATCATTAAAGCTGCGGACGGCGTGATGGTTGCCAGAGGCGATCTGGGTGTGGAAATCCCGGCACATAAGGTTCCACATATCCAGAAAATGATCATCCGCAAATGTAACGAATCCTACAAACCGGTTATCACTGCCACACAGATGCTCGACTCCATGATGCGTGCACCACGCCCGACCAGAGCAGAGGTAACTGACGTTGCAAATGCCATCTACGATGGAACTGATTCCATCATGTTATCCGGTGAGACCGCAATGGGAAAATATCCGGAACAGGCGGTACAGATGATGGTGAAAATCGCGGAATCTACCGAGCCGTATATGACACACAAACGTTTTTTGGACTACCGTGCGCTGCGGGGTAATAAAAATGTTTCCAGTGCGGTTGGTGTGGCAGCAGTACAGACCACAGAAAATCTGGGAGCAGACTGTATAGTAACACCTACGATTTCCGGACAGACCGCCCGTCTGATCTCTAACTTCAGACCGAAAGTGCCGATTTATGCCGTAAGTCCGAATGAGTGGGCCAGAAGAAAGATGCAGATCTACTGGGGAGTCACTTCCGTAGCAGGTTATGAAGAAGATTCCACAGAGAATATCATTTCACATGCCATGTATATTGTGAGAAGAGAAAATCTGGTGAAAAAAGGTGACATTGTGGTATTTACCGCAGGAGATCCGGCTACCAATATGGTAAACGGGGAAGGTGCAGTGACCAATATCATGCAGGTTATTCAGGCAAAATAATGTAACAGAACACAACAGAGGAGATTATGAAAAAATGAACAAGAAACCATTTGTAACTAAGGAACAGCTGGATGAGATTACCGCAAAATTTCCAACCCCTTATCATCTGTATGATGAAAAAGGTATCCGGGACAATGCAAAAGCAGTAAAAGAAGCTTTCGCATGGAACAAAGGGTACAGAGAGTACTTTGCGGTGAAAGCATGCCCGAACCCGACACTGATTCAGATCATGAAAGAATATGGATGTGGATGTGACTGTTCCTCCATGACCGAACTGATGCTTTCTAAGGCGATGGGATGCAAGGGAGCTGATATTATGTTCTCTTCCAATGCCACACCGGCAGAGGAATATCAGTATGCAGCAAAACTGGGAGCAATCATCAACCTGGATGATATTACCCATATTGATTTTCTGGAAAAAGCTATCGGATATATTCCGGAGACCATCAGCTGCCGTTACAATCCGGGTGGACTCTTTAAAATCAGCAATGATATCATGGATAACCCGGGAGATGCAAAATACGGTATGACCACAGAACAGCTCTTTGAAGCATTTAAGATCCTGAAAGCAAAAGGAGCAAAGAAATTCGGTATTCATGCATTCCTGGCAAGCAACACTGTAACCAATGAGTACTATCCGATGCTGGCAAAAGTATTGTTTGAAGTTGCTGTAAAACTGGAAAAAGAGACAGGGGCTGATATTGAATTTATCAATCTTTCCGGTGGTGTGGGAATTCCTTACAAGCCGGATCAGGAGCCGAATGATATTCGTGTAATCGGAGAAGGAGTGCGGAAAGTATACGAAGAAGTGCTGGTTCCGGCAGGAATGGGTGACGTGGCACTGTATACGGAGATGGGACGTTTTATGACAGGACCTTATGGATGCCTGGTTACAAAAGCGATTCATGAAAAACACACATATAAAGAGTATATTGGCTGTGATGCCTGCGCAGTAAATCTGATGCGTCCTGCAATGTACGGAGCATATCATCACATTACGGTCATGGGAAAAGAAGATCAGCCATGTGATCATAAGTATGATATCACAGGATCTCTTTGTGAAAATAATGATAAATTTGCCATCGACCGGATGCTTCCGAAGATCGATATGGGAGATTATCTGGTAATCCATGACACTGGTGCACATGGTTATGCGATGGGTTACAATTATAACGGCAAACTGAAATCAGCGGAAATCCTGCTGAAAGAAGACGGCAGTTTTGAGATGATCCGCCGGGCAGAGACTCCAAGAGACTATTTTGCAACACTGGATTGTTTCCCGATTTATAATAAAATTTTTGAATAAGGAGACAGGAGCTGTCGCATGAGTGATCGTGCTATGGCTCCTTTTACATACTTATGGAAAATCTGTTCTTTTGTTTAAATGCCACGCTGCCGATCTTTTTTACAATGCTTCTGGGATATGGATTTCGTAAGATCGGACTGCTGGATGAAAGTTTTATAAAGAAAATCAACCGATTTGTCTTCCGGGCGGCGTTGCCTCTGCTGCTGCTGGAAGATCTCTGGAGTGCAGACTTTCAGACACTGTGGGACGGAAAATTTGTCGGCTTCTGTGCGGCTATTACGATTGGCGGCGGACTGGTCAGTGTCCTGTGTTCCAGACTGGTGAAGGATGAGAATATCCGTGGAGAGTTTGCTCAGGCGGCGTTTCGAAGTAATTCTGCACTGCTGGGAATCGCATTTATCAGTAATATTTACGGAAAATCCGATATGGCTTCTCTGATGCTGATTGGAAATGTCCCGTTTAATAATATTCTGGCTGTGATCATTTTGCTTTTTATGAAACCGGATGGGGAAAAGAAGGCAGCAGGAAATCTGGCAAAAGAGACTGTAAAAGGAATTCTGACCAATCCGATCATTCTCGGTATCGCCGGAGGAATGCTTCTGTCTGTCTGCCATGTGCCACAGGTGACGATCGTCAGCAAGACAGTGCACAATCTGACCAGTCTGGCCACACCGCTTGGTCTCATGGCGATGGGTGGCTCCTTTGAGGGAGAGAAAGCAATCGGTCAGATCCGGCCGGCACTTGGTGCAACGTTTTTGCGACTGGCAGGAATTGCCATGATTGCCCTGCCGCTTGCAGCCCTGAGCGGATTACGAAACGAACAGATGGTAGGAGCACTTGTAGTGGCAGGTTCTTCTTCCGCAGTCAGTTGTTTTATTATGGCAAAAAATATGGGACATGAAGGAACGCTTACCTCGAGTGTGGTCATGCTTACTACGCTGGGAAGTGCTTTTACTATGACAGCATGGCTGTATGTGCTGCGTTGCTTCGGTCTGGTGTAGGAGTGTAACATGGAGAATCTGATATTCAGTCTGAATGCCACAGTGCCAATCTTTTTTACGATGATCCTGGGATTTGTCTTCCGGAAAGTGGGGCTGATGGATGAAGAATTTACCAATAAAGCGAATAAGTTTGTTTTTCAGGCGGCACTGCCGGCCCTGTTGTTTTCCGATCTTTCCCAGGCAAACTTTCGGGACGTGTGGAACGGTACCTTTGTGGCATACTGTGCACTGACAACGATTATCTGTATCGTGATCTCGATTTTGATTTCCTGTCTGTGGAAAGACAAAAGTATCCAGGGAGAATTTGTTCAGGGGGCTTACCGGAGCAGCGCTGCAATCCTTGGTATTGCATTTATCCAGAATATATATGGAACATCAGGCATGGCGCCATTGATGATCATTGCTTCGGTGCCGATTTATAATGTGATGGCCGTTGTGGTACTGGCTTTTCTGAAACCGGAGAGAGAGAGGCTGGACGGAACACTGATAAAGAAGACTTTAAAAGGGATTGCAACCAATCCGATTATTCTTGGAATCCTTGCAGGGGTGATCTGGTCAGGATGCAAACTTCCCTGTCCGCCGATTCTTATCAAGACAGTAGATAATCTGGGAAAACTGGCAACTCCACTGGGATTGATGGCGATGGGCGCTGCGTTCGATGCAAAAAAAGCATTCGGAAAGATCAAACCGGCGGTTACTGCTACGGTATTGAAACTGGTGGTCTGGTGTGTGGTATTTCTGCCGGTTGCTGTGATGCTTGGATTCCGGCAGGAGGAACTGATCGCCATTCTTGTGATGCTTGGTTCTGCCACAACGGTAAGTTCTTATGTCATGGCAAGAAATATGGGACATGAGGGGGTACTGGCGTCGAGCATTGTGATGTTGACGACATTTTTCAGCGGATTCACACTGACATTCTGGCTGTACCTGCTTCGCAGTATGGGAATGATCTGATGAGAAAGTATATGGTAAACATGATGGCGGAAACAATATGTGAAAACGGGACAGCCGGAGACAGGAACAGTGCTTAAAAAGCAGATAGAATACATATACAGGAGAACAAAAAGAATGAAAAGTGAAGTTGTGATTCTTTCATGCGAAAGTTATGAGGAAGAACTGGTTTACAGCACACTGAAAAAGGGAATAGCTTTACTAGGGGGATGGGAAACTTTCCTGAAAAAAGAAGAAAAGATTCTGCTGAAACCAAATCTGGTACGAAAAACGGAAGTGGAGCGGGCAGTCATTACCCATCCGGCAGTGGTCAAAGGTATCGTAAGACTGTTGAAAGAAGAAGGCTATGTGCATCTGAGCTGCGGGGATTCCTGCGGTGTGGGGTCAGCGAAGAAAGTCATGGAAGGCACCGGCATGGATCAGATGCTGGAAGATTATGGTGTCACGATCGTTGATTTTAGTGAGGGAAGTACGGTATCTTATCCGCAGGGACACACGGCAAAAGAATTCTTTGTGGCGAAACCGGTGCAGGAAACGGATGCGCTGATCAATCTTTGTAAGATGAAGACACATGCTCTCGAACGAGTAACCGGTGGGGTAAAAAATCTGTATGGATGCATCAGCGGACTCCATAAAGCCAAAGGGCATACCAAATATACGAATGCAGACATTTTTGCAAGACAGCTGATCGATCTGAATCAGCTGATCAAACCGCGGTTTTGCGTGATGGACGGGATCGTGGCGATGGATGGAAACGGACCGACTTCCGGAGATCCGATGAAGATGAAAGTGCTGCTTCTGGGCAATGATCCGGTGGCCATCGACAGTGTATATTGTCATCTGGTACATCTTGATCCACAGATGGTTCCGACAAATGTACATGGAGAAACGATGGGACTTGGTACCTGGAGGGAAGAAAATATCCGGCTGTTAACTGAAGGTGGTGAGATCACGATGCAGGAGGCAGTGGAACGTTTCGGAAATCCGGATTTCAATGTAGACCGTAAAAAGCAGAGAGGGAATCTGTGGAACCGGTTTAATAACGGTTTTTTACGATATTTTCAGAAAAAACCGTATATAGAAGCAGACAAGTGCAAAAAATGCGGAATCTGTGTGGAAGCCTGTCCGGTGGAGGGAAAAGCCCTGCAATTTAAAAACGGCAGAAGAAAGCCGCCGGTTTATAACTATCATAAATGTATCCGGTGTTTCTGCTGTCAGGAAATGTGTCCACACAAAGCGATTCAGGTAAAATAAATTTGCGATGAATCGTGATTAATGGTATAATGTAGTCGCTAATTGTCGATATTGCTTACCCGAAGGGGATAAAGTTCATATAAAGAAGGGAGATTGTTATGAAAAAGCTTGAAGATTATGTGAGAAGTATTCCGGATTTTCCGGAACCGGGAATTATTTTTCGTGATGTAACCAGTATCTTGCAGGACGCAGACGGACTGCAGCTGGCAATCGATTCCATTCAGGAAAAACTCAAGGATGTGGACGTGGATGTGATTGCAGGTACTGAGTCGAGAGGTTTTATTTTCGGTGTGCCGGTGGCATATAATTTACATAAGCCGTTTGTACCCATACGGAAAAAAGGAAAACTGCCGTGTGAGACGATTTCCCAGGATTATGATCTTGAGTATGGAAGTGCAACGATCGAGATGCATAAAGATTCTGTGAAACCTGGACAGAAAGTTGTTCTGATCGACGATCTGGTTGCTACCGGTGGCACCATAGAGGCAGCTGCAAAGATGGTGGAACGTCTGGGCGGCGAAGTCGTTAAAATTGTATTTTTGATGGAACTTGCAGGCTTAAAGGGCAGAGAACGACTGAAAGAGTATAATGTGGAATCTGTCATCTGTTACGAGGGTAAATAAACAAAAACAGGCGGTGAATCTATGGAAGATGGAAAAATAAAAACGGAAGAGGAACGGATGCAGGAGATCGAGGCGGTAGAGGCCAATGTAAAATGTATGAAAGATTTTACGAGCCCGGAACAGCTGTATGAAGAATTAATCCGCAGTATTCGCAAATATCATCCGTCCACCGATATTTCTATGATTAAAAAGGCCTATCAGATTGCTTCTAAAGCACATGAAGGTCAGAAAAGAAAGTCTGGGGAACCTTATATTATTCATCCGCTGTGCGTGGCGATCATTCTGGCAGATCTGGAGTTGGATAAAGAAACAATTGTTGCCGGACTTTTACATGATGTAGTGGAAGATACGGTGATGACGACAGAAGACCTTACTCGTGAATTTGGCAGTGAGGTAGCACTTCTGGTAGATGGCGTTACTAAACTGGGTCAGCTGAATTATTCTGCGGACAAGGTGGAGGTGCAGGCGGAAAACTTAAGAAAAATGTTTCTCGCCATGGCAAAGGATATCCGTGTGATTCTGGTAAAACTGGCAGACAGACTGCATAATATGCGTACCGCACAGTACTGGTCGGCACCAAAGCAGAAAGAAAAAGCCAGAGAAACCATGGATATTTATGCGCCGATAGCACAGCGTCTTGGTATTTCCAAGATCAAGATTGAACTGGATGACCTTTCTTTAAAATATCTGAAACCGGAAGTGTATTATGATCTTGTGGAAAAGATCAATCTCCGAAAAGGAGAACGGGAGGCCTTTGTGCAGTCTATCGTGGATGAGGTTAAAACCCGCATGGAAGAGGCAGATATCGAAGCAGAAGTCAATGGACGTGTAAAGCATTTCTTCAGTATCTATAAAAAGATGGTCAATCAGGACAAGACACTGGATCAGATTTATGATCTGTTTGCGGTACGTATCATTGTAGATACGGTAAAAGACTGTTATGCTGCCCTCGGTGTGATCCACGAAATGTATACACCGATTCCGGGAAGATTCAAAGATTACATCGCCATGCCGAAACCAAATATGTATCAGTCGCTTCATACGACTCTGATCGGACCGAAAGGACGTCCTTTTGAGATCCAGATTCGAACATTTGAGATGCATCGTACTGCGGAATATGGTATTGCAGCTCACTGGAAGTATAAAGAGGCTTCGGATGGCAAGAAACCGGTAGAACAGCAGGAAGAAGAAAAGTTAAGCTGGCTTCGTCAGATTCTTGAATGGCAGCGGGATATGTCGGATAATAAAGAGTTCCTGAGCCTGTTAAAAAGCGATCTGGATCTGTTTAACGAAAATGTCTATTGTTTCAGTCCGGCGGGAGATGTGAAAACCCTTCCACGTGGTTCCAGCACCGTAGATTTTGCATACAGTGTGCACAGTGCTGTGGGAAATAAAATGGTTGGAGCCAGAGTCAACGGAAAACTGGTTCCGATCGAATATGAAATCAAAAATGGTGACCGTGTGGAAATTATCACATCACAGAATTCCAAAGGACCAAGCCGTGACTGGTTAAAAATTGTAAAGAGCACACAGGCAAAAAATAAGATCAATCAGTGGTTCAAGCAGGAGCGGAAAGAGGATAATATCCTCAAGGGAAAAGAGATGCTTGCAAATTATGCCAAATTAAAAGGCAGAACACTGGGAGAACTGACCAAGCCGAAATATCTGGAAGCTGTGATGCGAAAATACGGATTCCGTGACTGGGAAAGTGTACTTGCCGCGCTGGGACATGGAGGCTTAAAAGAGGGACAGATTCTCAATAAGCTGATTGAAGCATATGAGAAAGAACATAAAAAAGAGATTACCGATGAGAAAGTTCTGGAGGCAGCTGCGGAAGCAAAAGAAAAATTGCCGATCGTAAAAAAAGAAAAAGGTGGCATCGTCGTAAAAGGTATCGACGATGTAGCGGTACGATTTGCAAAATGCTGCAGTCCCATTCCAGGGGATGAGATTGTCGGTTTTGTAACGAGAGGCCGTGGAGTTACGATTCACAGAACAGACTGTGTAAACGTCATGAATCTTTCTGAATCAGAACGTGTGCGTCTGATCGATGCGGAGTGGCAGGGCAGTAATCTGACCAGTGGACTTTATACGGCAGAAATCAATGTGTATGCCAATAACAGAACAGGTCTGCTGGTGGATATCTCGAAGATCTTTACAGAGCGTAAGATCGATCTGACAACGATCAACAGCCGGACCAGCAAACAGGGGCGTGCGACGATATCCATGACTTTTGATGTACACAGTACGGAAGAACTGAACAGTATTGTAGAAAAGGTCCGTCAGGTAGAGAGCGTACTTGATATTGAACGTACTACCGGCTGACAGAAGGGGTAATCCGGAAATATGAAGAAAGCAATGATCGAACAGCTGGTACTGGGAATGGTAGGAACCAATACCTGGCTGATCAAAAATAAAGAAAGCAATGAGCTGCTGATCATCGATCCGGCGGATGAGAGTGCGCGGATTGAAGAAAAAATTGACCGAATGGGAGGAATACCGGTGGCGGTTCTCCTGACACACGGACATTTTGATCATATGCTGGCAGCAGATGATCTGCGGGACGAATACGGTATTCCGATTATCGCATGTGCAGCCGAACAACAGGTGCTTACAGATTCCATAAAGAATCTGTCCGGAAGCTGGGCAAGTGCACATGTCCTGCTGGCAGATCAGTGGGTCTGCGATGGAAAAAAACTGGAACTTGCCGGATTTTCCATCGAAGTTTTCCATACACCGGGACATACAGCGGGAAGTTGCTGTTATTATCTGCCGGAAGAAGAAGTTCTGTTTTCCGGTGATACCTTATTTGCACAGAGTGTGGGAAGAACCGATTTTCCCACAGGAAGCGGCACAGATATGCAGGCGAGTGTAAAGCGGCTGTTAAAAGAACTTCCGGAGACAACAAGAGTCTGTCCGGGACATAACGAAGAAACAACAATAGGATATGAAAAGAGGTATAATCCTTTTGCTTAATAATATTGCAATTCGATTTAATAAAAAAGATTTTGAATATGATGTATATTCTCTGGTGAAAGCCTTTTATCCTCAGGCACAGATCACGATGTTTTATGAGGGAGAGGAAGAAGCAGAGGGAGAGTACGGGATGTTTCTCCTGGTTGCCTATGGCAGTCAGGAGATTTGTCTGGCTGTGGAAAGAGATGGTACAGAGATTTTCAGACAACAGGTGGCTGTAGAATATGAAAAGGATCGTCCGGAAACGAAAAATGTGCTGAAACGTCTGGTGTATGGTGCACTTTGTCAGGTGACCGGAAGAACGCTTCCCTGGGGAGACCTCACCGGAATCCGGCCGACCAAGATTCCGATGAAACTTCTGGAAGAAGGCTGGAAAAATACAGAGATTGCCCGGTATATGAGGGAAACATATGGGGTAAGCAATGAAAAAACTGCCCTGGCGATCACGATTGCAAACAGGGAGAAGGCACTGTTACAGGATCTGGATTATGAAAACGGATACAGTCTCTATGTGGGAATTCCTTTTTGCCCGAGCATCTGTCTGTACTGCTCATTTGGTTCTCATCCGCTGGAACGGTGGACAAAACGTGTAGACGAATATCTGGATACACTGTGTAAGGAACTGACTTTTATCCGGGAACAGATGGGAGCAAGAAAGCTGACAACGGTATATATCGGAGGCGGTACACCGACGACACTGGAGCCGGAGCAGCTACGCAGACTGCTTTCCCACATTCAGGAAACGTTTGATTTTACCTGGGTAAAAGAATATACAGTGGAAGCCGGACGACCGGACAGTATTACAAGAGAAAAACTGCAGGTGATGAAAGAATTTCCTGTGACAAGAATCTCCGTGAATCCACAGACCATGAATCAGAAAACCCTGGATGTGATTGGGAGAAAACATACAGTGGAAGATACGGTCAACATTTTCCATATGGCAAGAGAACTGGAATTTGACAATATCAATATGGATCTGATCATCGGTCTTCCGGGCGAGGGAAAAGAAGAAGTCGCACATACGCTGCAGGAGGTAGAAAAACTGCATCCGGACAGCCTGACGATTCATTCCTTGGCACTGAAACGGGCGACGAGACTGAACCTGTTCAAGGATAAATACGAAGAAATGTCCTTTGAGAACAGCAAGGAGATCATGGAAATGACACAGCAGTGTGCCGAAAATATGGGTATGGGTCCGTATTATCTGTATCGTCAGAAGAATATTGCGGGAAATTATGAAAATGTAGGTTACGCAGAGGTTGACAAAGCGGGAATATACAATATACTGATTATGGAAGAAAAACAGACCATTCTTGCGGCGGGTGCGGGAGCGTCTACCAAATTTGTGTTTGAGCATGGAACCCGGATCGAACGGGTGGAGAATGTAAAAGATGTGAATAATTATATTCTCCGGATAGATGAGATGCTGGAACGCAAAAGAGTGGGAATACAGAAATATCTGAACGGGTGACACCAAATAGAAACATGCGGAGGAAAAGGATGATTGCGGTGAATAAGTATGTCAATCGGCAGCATCTGTTACAATACAGCCTAGATGAACAGCTGATACATGGAATGCGGGTCAGCAATCTGGCGTATCAGGTGGCAAAAGAACTGGGAGAACCGGAAGAATTCTGTCATGACCTTGCGGTGGCGGGGATGCTTCATGATATTGGAAAAGAAGCAGTCTCAGGGGATCTGGATGATATGGATGCCCCACTGATCGTGGAGGAAATTCATTACGTCAGACTTCATGCACAGGCGAGTTATGAGATCCTTAAGAAAGAAGGGTACAAAGAGACCATTCTTCTTGCAGTGCGCCATCACCATGAAAATTATGATGGCAGCGGTTATCCTGATAATCTCTCAGGAGAAGCGATTCCGCTGGGAGCCCGTATCATCCGTGTCTGTGATGTATATGCGGCACTGACTTCAGACCGGCCGTACCGTCAGGCTTTTGAAAGCCAGTCGGCGGTTCAGCTGATGATCGAAGAGATAAAAGATTTTGATGTAAAGGTATTTCTTGCCTTTCAAAGAATGATTCATAAGAATAAGGAAAAGGAGATTACATTATGGCATTAAAGAAAAAACCTGTGACAGGTATGAAAGACATCCTGCCAGCAGAGATGGCAATTCGTGATTATGTGATTCGACTGATAAAGGAAACTTACGGTACGTTTGGATTCTCATCTATTGAGACTCCATGCGTGGAACATATTGAAAACCTGTCCAGTAAGCAGGGTGGAGAAAACGAGAAACTGATCTTCAAGATTTTAAAAAGAGGAGAAAAATTGAAACTGGATACTGCTGAAACAGAGGCAGACCTGGTGGACGGAGGACTGCGTTATGATCTGACACTTCCTCTTTCCAGATATTATTCCAACCATGCCAACGAACTGCCGTCGCCGTTCAAGGCTCTGCAGATGGGAAATGTATGGCGTGCAGACCGTCCGCAGAGAGGACGCTACCGTCAGTTTATGCAGTGCGATATCGATATTCTCGGTGAGCCGACTAATCTGGCAGAAATCGAACTGATCCTGGCAACTACAACGCTGCTTGGAAAACTGGATTTTAAGAACTTTACCATCCGTATCAACGACAGAAGAATTCTGAAGGCCATGGCTGCTTACAGCGGATTTGCACCGGAATCTTATGACACTGTATTTATTATTCTTGACAAGATGGATAAGATCGGTCTGGAAGGTGTCCGGGAAGAACTGGAAAAAGAAGGATTTGACAAAGCTTGCGTAGATAAATATCTTGCCATGTTCGAAGAAATCACCAATGATGTACAGGGTGTACGTTATGTAAAAGAAAAGCTGGAAGGTGTGCTGGAACCGGAATATGCAGACGGTCTGGAACTGATCATGAACAGTGTGGACGCTGTGAAAGCCGCAGACTTTAAGATTGCGTTCGATCCGACTCTGGTACGTGGTATGTCTTATTATACCGGACCGATCTTCGAGATTTCCATGGATGAGTTTGGCGGAAGCGTCGGCGGTGGCGGACGTTACGATGAGATGATCGGCAAATTCACAGGAAATAACACCTGTGCATGCGGATTCTCTATCGGATTCGAGCGCATCATCATGCTGCTGATGGAACGTGGTTTCCAGATTCCACAGATCGGAACAAAGAAAGCACTTCTGATTGAGAAAAATATGCCGGCAGAGGGCATGATGAAAGTTCTGAAACAGGCAGAAGAAGACCGGAAAAACGGATCTGTTGTTACGATTGCGGTTATGAAGAAAAACAAAAAGTTCCAGAAGGAACAGCTCAAAGAAGAGGGATACGAAGAAATCGTAGAATTCTTTGCAGACAGAATGTAATTGGTGTGAAAACACACTGTTACGAATAGAGTGTTAATATTGGAGGAAGAAACAATGGCAGAATCAATGAAAGGGTTAAAACGGACCCATCGCTGTACCGAGATTTCCACAGCAAATATCGGAGAAAACGTAACACTGATGGGATGGGTACAGAAGAGCAGAAATAAAGGCGGTATTATTTTTGTAGATTTAAGAGACCGTTCCGGTATCGTACAGCTGATTTTTGAAAATGGCAGCATCGATGAGAAAGGATTCGAAAAAGCAACGAAACTGAGAAGTGAGTTTGTTATTGCAGTGACCGGTGTGGTAGAAGCACGTTCCGGTGCGGTAAACAATAACTTAAAGACCGGTGAGATCGAAGTGCGTGCAAATAGTCTGCGTATTCTTGCAGAGGCAGAAACACCGCCGTTCCCGATTGAAGAAAACAGCAAGACAAAAGAAGATCTGCGTCTGAAATATCGTTTTCTGGATCTGAGAAGACCGGATATTCAGAGAAACCTGATGATGCGTTCTCAGGTAACAACACTGACCCGTCAGTTTATGGCAAATGAGGGATTTCTGGAGATTGAAACTCCGATGCTGACAAAGAGTACACCGGAAGGAGCAAGAGATTACCTGGTTCCGAGCCGTATCCATCCGGGAAACTTTTACGCACTGCCACAGTCTCCACAGCTGTTCAAACAGCTGCTGATGTGCTCCGGTTATGACCGTTATATCCAGATTGCACGTTGTTTCCGTGATGAGGACCTTCGTGCAGACCGTCAGCCGGAATTTACACAGATTGATATGGAGCTGTCTTTTGTAGATGTGGACGATGTGATTGATGTAAATGAACGTCTGCTGGCGTACCTGTTCAAACAGGTACTGGATGTGGATGTGAAACTGCCGATCCAGAGGATGACCTGGCAGGATGCGATGGATCGTTTTGGCTCTGACAAACCAGATCTGCGTTTTGGTATGGAACTGCAGAATGTATCTGAGGTTGTCCGCGGATGTGAATTTGCTGTATTTAAGAATGCACTGGAAGCGGGTGGAACTGTCCGTGGTATCAATGCCAAGGGACAGGGCGGTATGCCGAGAAAGAAAATTGACAAACTGGTTGAGTTTGCAAAAGACTATGGTGCAAAGGGTCTGGCTTATATCGCCATTCATGAAGACGGAACTGTAAAATCTTCTTTCGCAAAATTCATGACAGAAGACGAGATGAACCGTCTGGTAGAAGCCATGGACGGACAGGCTGGTGATCTTCTGTTGTTTGCTGCTGATAAAAATAAAGTTGTCTGGGATGTACTGGGTGCACTGCGTCTGGAACTGGCGCGTCAGATGAATCTTCTGGACAGCAGTGAATATCGTTTTGTATGGATCACAGAATTCCCCCTGCTGGAGTGGTCTGATGAGGAAAACCGTTTCAAAGCGATGCATCATCCATTTACCATGCCGATGGAAGAGGATCTGCAGTATATCGACAGCGATCCTGGTCGTGTACGTGCAAAAGCTTATGATATCGTACTGAACGGTACTGAGATCGGCGGCGGTAGTGTGCGTATCCATCAGGACGATATCCAGGAGAAAATGTTTGAGGTTCTTGGATTTACCAAGGAAAAAGCCTATGAACAGTTTGGTTTTCTGCTGACAGCGTTCAAGTATGGTGTTCCGCCTCACGCTGGTCTGGCTTATGGTCTGGATCGTCTGGTTATGTTGATGGCAAAACAGGAGAGTATCCGTGATGTAATTGCATTCCCGAAGGTGAAGGATGCCTCCTGTCTGATGACAGAGGCACCGAATCTGGTGGATGAGAAGCAGCTGGAGGAGCTGGGGATTGCGATTCGCAGCGAGGAATAATTAAATAGAGTTTCTTGCTGTTTTTTGGCAAAGGGACGCGGCAGGCTCCGGGTTTCCTTTGTCGCAACGTGGGCAGGGCAACTTTAAGCTAAGTCCTAAGAAGAACTAAATGCCAGTTCGCGGAGAGCCGCTCACTGTCAAGTTCTTCTAAGGACTGGATCTTAAATCTTGCCCTAAGCGCCCACAAAGTGTTGCGGCAAAGGAAACCCGGAGCCTGCCGCTGTGTTTTGGCAAAAAAACTGAGTGGTGGATGTTAAAGATTAGAGCGTGTCTAAAAAGGCTTTTCGTGAGCTGCGAGTCCCAGTTTGTGGAAATGATTTTTCAGACACGCTCTAGGAAAGAGCGAATTGTTGAGCAGAAGAAGCAGTGTTGAAAAGGAAAAATATGGGGAAAGATAAATAAAAGCAGGTGCGAAGGAGAATATAATCTTTGTATCTGCTTTTTGTTGTGTTGTATCAATTGATTCAGTGGCTCAAGTTTGAGTGTTCTGAATCCGAAGAAAGTTGCCGGTGGCAGCTTAGGCAGGTGATGTCAGATATCAGCTTTCCGGCTGCGTGAGAATAGTGGTGAGGGCTTCTTCCAGGTTTCCAAGGAGGGCGGTTGTGATTTCGTCGCTTTTGGGGATGCGCCAGTTTTTGCCGTCGTTGTTCAGGTGGATGGTTACAGGGGTGGTGATGGTTTGAGTATTGGTGGCGATACAGTCTGTCAGGAGAGTGATGGCGTGGGACTGACGGCCTTCGGTTCCGTCTTCCAGAGCCTGGGAGGACGTCAGGTAGGCGGTGTATTGTTCCTGATAGGAGTATACAACAGAAGAAAAATCACAACTGGTCAGATTCAGATCTACAGAGGCATCCATACCGTCATCAGACAGGAGTTCCGACGTGATGGAGTAGTCCAGGCAGTTCAGAAGCTGACTGGCGATGGCTTTGACAACGGAACGGCTCGAAGTATCTTCGGAATTGAAGAGGGAGTCCAGTGCCAGATAACGGTTTAATTGTTCGGTGTCGAAAGCTTTCAGAGTATCCAGGTGGATCGCGATGATCTCAGAGGGAGAAAACAGGGAAGCATCGGCCACGTAAGTGGAAAAGTTTCCGGTTACTGCAGCAGACAGGCTTTTCGGGGAATCAATGTTCCAGGTTTTTCCGGATCGGGTGAGGGTGATCGTATAGTCAGAGGTAATGCTTTTATAATCATTGTTTTTCAAAACATTGCCAAGAAGCAGATAGCAGTCTTCCAGAGAAAAATCTACGGAAGCAGGGCTTGCAGAGTTCTGAATCTGTTTGATCATTACCTGACGGGAGTATTCTTTTGCCAGTGCTTCACCGTCAGGTGTGGTAAGGGAAACAGTAACCGAAGCTGAATTTCCCTGTTCCGAGAAATCTCTGATATGATATGAAAAATCATGAAAAAAATCAGCAAATACAGAGGTGATATCGGAAGGTACGGACTGTTTATTGTCAGCAGACGGGAAAACATTATGGACATTAAGTGCTTTTACAATGTCAGATTCCTTCTGGGCGGACAGAGAGGAGAGTTCGTGACGAACTACTTTAACAGGATCCTGCCTGTATGGCGTACGATTACTGAGGGTATAAAAACACACACATCCGGCGATCAGTTCCACAATGAGAATCATAGGAATCCCGATCCGGAAAGAAGGATGCAGGGTTTTGTGATGAAATACATGCATACCGATGAGACAACCGACACTTCCACCAAGGATAGCGATGGCAAACAGTACGGATTCCCGGATCCGCCATTTATGATGGATAGCTTTGTATTTGTCGATGCCAAAAACGGCAAAGCCGGTCAGATTGATAACGGCCAGATAAGAAAGAATACCGGTAAGTGTCATAAGAACCTCCTAATATATATAAATTACTGTATTTTCAGAAAAATACCGGAACCGCGGTAACAGATTTAATATAACAGAACCAGGAAAAATGTCAACTCCGGGGGCAGGGGAAAATGGCAAGAAAAGAATATCGGAAATGTCCATAGAAATGTAAAGAAAAAGTAAGGAAGAGCAGAATGCACTATGATATACTGAAACCATGAGAACCTATCAGATACAGGAGGCAGACATGAAGAAAAAGAAAATTATTATTACCGGAGCAGCTGTTGTAGCCGTTGTGGTAATCGGAATCGGTGCGTGGGCATTGTTCGGCAGGGCATCATCGGATGGAAGTACGGAAAATGTAGTATATGTAAACAGCGTAGATAATCTGATGAACCCGGGAAGTGGTAACGGGGCGGTGAATCGCTTTGCCGGTGTGGTAGAAACACAGAAACAGGTGGACATTCAGCAGAGTCAGGATAAAACAGTAAAAGATATTTATGTGGAAGTCGGACAGGAAGTATCCAAGGGAGATCCGTTATTTTCTTATGATACAGAAAAATCACAGGAAGACCTGGAAAAAGCAAAGCTGGAACTGGAGCGGATCGATAACAACATCGGAAATAAACAAAATGAGATTGCTGCACTGGAAAAGGAAAAAAAGAGTGCAGGAAATGATGCTCAACTTGACTATACGATGCAGATTCAGAGTGCCCAGATGGAACTGAAACAGAGTGAATATGAAAAGAAAAGCAAACAGGTGGAGATTCAGAAATTACAGGATTCCATCGAGAACTGTCAGGTCACCAGTGAGATTGATGGTGTAGTCAAATCCATCAATAACGGAAATCAGGACAGTTATTCTTATTCAGGAGACAGCCAGGCATTTATGTCCATAATTGCGATGGGAGATTTCCGAATTAAATGTAAGGTAAACGAACAGAATATTGCATCTGTAACGCCGGGGCAGGCTGTAATCGTACATTCCAGAGTAGATGATTCTGTCACCTGGAAAGGAACGATGGGTGCGGTAGATACGGAAAATCCGGGCAACGATTCCAATAATGGCTATTATTTCAGCAGTGGTGACGGATCCACCCAGTCCAATTCCTATCCGTTCTATATCGAACTGGATTCTTCTGAGGGGCTGATGCTTGGACAGCATGTTTATGTGGAAGCCGATTACGGACAGAGTGAAGAAAAGGCGGGTATCTGGCTGGATGAATCTTTCATCTGTGATGCAGATACGGACAACCCCTATGTCTGGGTTGACGATGGAAAAGGTAAACTGGAGAAACGTTCTGTGACACTGGGACAGCATGATGATGAACTTTTTCAGTATGAAATTGCAGATGGACTGAGTAAAGATGATATGATCACTTATCCGGAAGACGGATTAAAAGAAGGTATGAAGACTGCAGCGGGAAGTAACGGTCAGATGGGGCAGAGTAACCCGGTGGCGGATGGAAACGATATGGATTTTTCGAATGAAGATTACTCAGAAGAAGATGGTTTTGGCAGTGATCTTTCTGATGAGAATATGGATGGAGTGGATTCCGGAGAGACGAATCAGGAAGATCTCACAGAAGACGGGATGCAGCAGAATGAGTCAAATGCTGATGGCAGCGAAGATGTCATCGGAGGAACGGAGGATGCACAGTGATTCTTGAGTTAAAAGATATCTGCAAAGATTATATTCAGGGGAAAATGGTGATTCCGGTTCTGAAACATATTGATTTCCAGATGGAAAAGGGAGAATATGTGGCCATTATGGGACCTTCCGGTTCCGGTAAGACAACGCTGATGAATATTGTAGGATGTCTGGATCAGGCGACTTCCGGCCAGCTTTTTCTGGACGGGCAGGATATCAGCAAATGTACGGAAAATGAAATGTCGGATCTGAGACTGAAAAAGATTGGGTTTGTTTTCCAGAACTTTCAGCTGTTGTCGAGACAGACTGCATTGGAAAATGTGGAGCTGCCACTGACTTATGCGGGAGTTGCGAAAAAAGAGCGGAGGGAACGGGCACTGCAGGCACTGACCCGTGTAGGACTGGAAGACAGAGTGAATTTTCAGCCGAATCAGCTTTCCGGTGGGCAAAAACAGAGAGTAGCGATTGCCAGAGCACTGGTTAACCGGCCGAAGATCCTTCTGGCGGATGAGCCGACCGGCGCACTGGACAGTACTTCCGGAGAACAGGTTATGGAACTGTTTCAGAGCCTGAACGATGAAGGAGTAAGCGTATTGATGATCACCCATGACAGTGAGATTGCAGCGAAAGCACAGAGAAAAGTAATTATCCGCGACGGCATAATGAAAAAGGAGGAGCAGCCATGAAGAAAAAATGGATTGCGGCTTTTATTGCTGCAGGAGTACTACTGCTTGGAGGGGTGACTGTATATGCGGTGAAAACAAGCAGTCAGAGTACGGTAAAGGTGGTATCAGTCAGTGACATGTCAGGTGGCGGTGGATGGTCCGACAACAGTCTGTCAGGAAATATTACTTCAGATGTATCGCAGAATATTTATCTGGCAGATTCACAGAAAGTAAAGAAAATATATGTAAAAGAAGGGGATACGGTAAAGGTCGGCGATGATCTGCTCACGTATGATATGACCCTGGAGAATCTGGATCTGGAAATGAAAAAACTGGAAAAACAGGGAATCGAACTGAACATAGAGAAAGCAAACAGGGAAATTACAAAATTAAAGAATACAAAACCGTCCAGTGATAACGGCAATGAAGATCCGGGATTGGATATACCGGAAGATCCGGGCGAGGAACCGGAGGATCCGTCCATGGAGCCGGAAGAGCCGGCAGAGGCTTATCAGGAGCTTACAGCGGAGGCAGAACCGTATATGGGAGAGGGAACGGTGGAAGAACCGTATCATTTTCTGTGTGCTGCTGACGGTGCGATTTTGGGAAGTTTTTTAAACCGAATGGCAGAGGAACAGTGTTTTTTTGTGATTGAGGTCCGGGAGGGCGATGTAAGCAATGGAGAACTGTTAAAAATCTGGGGACAGAAGATTACGGAAGATGATTTTCAGGTAGCGGATACTGACCGGTTTCAGGTAAATCTTGAAAAAAAAATAGATGACAGTGATGGTCAACTGCCGGAGGAGCTGAAAGCAGCAGCGGTTCTTGAAAAAGGAGCCAGTGCCTATCAGGGAGATGGAACAGAGAAAAAACCACTGACCTATCTGGTGAAAAAAGATGGTATTGTAAAAGGAAGTTTTTTCCTGGAAAGAAAAGAAGATGGAAAATATTTTCGTATTGAGGTTCGAGAAGAAAATGGTGATCTTATAAAGGCGTGGGAACAGAACGGAGCAGATGGGGATTTTGCAGCGGATGTAAAAGAGGACGGGGAATATCTGGTGGATCTGAGCAAAAAGCAAAGTGGAGAGACACCGGGAGAGCCAGCCGAACCGACCGATCCAAGTGAGCCAACAAAGCCGGGAGAAAGTCCGGAGCCACCTGAACCATCGAATCCGGAAGAAAAGCCAACCGAACCATCGGTGTCGCCGGAAGTTACTCCCGGAGAGAACCCGGAACCGACACCGGAAGCCGGCAATCCTCAGGAAACGGCAGAACAGGAAAATACTGTGGATGGAATGAGCACAAAGAAAAGCAGTGCCTCCATTCGCTATCTGACAGTTACCAGCGTAATGGGAAGTGGAAGCAGAAAAGTGATCTCTACCGATACTGTTTCTGATACGACAGGATCCGGTGATGCAGGAACTTCTTATGGAGGAACAGTTGCAGAGATTCAGCAGCAGATCAAGGATAAAGAAAAAGAAATCAGGGATTATCAGCTGGATATTAAAGAGACCAATCTTGAGATTAAAGATATCCAGAAAAAGCTGAATAACCAGACAATTAAGAGTACATTAAATGGTGTGGTGAAAACAGTCGGTGATCCCGAAAAAGAAAGCAACGATGGAAAACCGCTGATTCAGGTGGTCAGCAGTGAAGGACTTTATGTGCAGGGAACGGTCAGTGAATCTAAAATGAATAAACTGAAAGTGGGAGCTACACTGAGCGGATACAGTTATGACAATGGTGTCAGCTTTACCGCGGAAGTACGGGAAATTTCTCCGTATCCATCTGATAACGGACAGGACGGAGCCAATGCATCTTCCTATCCCTTTACCGCATACATTGCAGATGCAAGCGGACTTAGTAATAACAGCTGGGCAGAACTTACGCTGCTGGATGAGGGAGACGGACCGGGAGAAGGAATCTATCTGGAGAAACCTTTTGTGCGGACAGAAAACGGTCAGTATTACGTTATGAAGGACGACGGAACCGGACATCTGACAAAACAGATAGTACAGGTTGGCGGTATTCAGTATGGATCCAGTTATCAGATCACAGGCGGTCTGAGTATGGATGATAAGATCACATTTCCTTATGGAAAAGATGTCAGAGAGGGTGCAAAGACAGAAGAAGGTACGCTTGATGACCTTTATAACTATTAACGGTAGATGGGAGGAACAACAATGCTAGAAAATATCAGATTGGCCTTTCGGGGGATATGGTCTCATAAGATGCGGTCATTTTTGACCATGCTGGGGATTATTATAGGTATCGCTTCCATCATTTCCATCGCATCTACGATTCAGGGAACCAACGAGCAGATCAAACAGAATCTGATCGGTGCAGGAAACAACAATGTGGATGTACGGCTTTACCAGGGAGAAAGTGAGTACTGGATGGACAATGGTCTGCCGGATAATATTTCCGTGATTTCCGATGAACAGAAAGAACAGATTCGCAGTCTTGAAGGGGTTGAGAGTGCGACTTTTTATAACCGCAGAGGGTATGCAGACGGAATCACCTATCGGAACACCAGCCTGGACAGTGGAAGTGTATACGGTGTGGATGCGGAGTTTCTGAAAACAAAAGGTTATGTAATACAAAATGGAAGGGATTTTGTAGAACGCGACTTTAAAGAGTTCCGGAAAGTGGTGCTGCTTGACGATGTGGCAGTGCAGACCTTATTTCCGGGAGACAATCCGGTGGGAAAAACCATAGAACTCCGTGGGGAACCATTTACCGTGGTCGGTTGTATCCGCAAGTCAGATGCTTTCGAACCGGTGATCAACAGTCTGGAAGATTACTATACGTATAATCAGAATACCAACGGAATCGTGCTGATTCCGGACAGTACCTGGCCGGTTGTCTATAATTATGATGAGCCGGAAGAAGTCAGCGTGATGGCTAGTGAGACAGACCTGATGAGTTCTGTAGGAAAAAAAGTGGAGGACATTATGAATCAGGCGGTAACCGGACAGACCGGTTCCGGTATGATTGATTCTGAAGAGGAAATGATGGACGGTGCCGGCAGCAGTGGTGCTGACAGTGGCAACGTCTCTTATAAGGCGGCGGATCTGTTGAAAACAGTTAAGAACCTGCAGAAAGTCAGTGAAAACACAAACAAACAGCTGCTTTGGATCGCAAGTATCTCTCTTCTGGTCGGAGGTATCGGTGTTATGAATATTATGCTTGTATCCGTTACGGAACGTACCAGTGAGATCGGTCTGAAAAAAGCAATCGGAGCGAGAAAAAACAGGATCCTGTGGCAGTTTCTTACAGAAGCTGCTGTGCTGACCAGTATCGGAGGGGTTCTTGGAGTAATCGCCGGAGTGATCCTGTCACAGGTGATATCGAAGATGTCTCAGACTCCGGTGGCGATCAGCGTACCTGTCAGTGTACTGGCTGTAGTATTTTCTATGGCAATCGGTATTATCTTCGGTTTACTTCCATCCATTAAGGCAGCAAATCTGAATCCAATCGATGCACTTCGTCACGAGTAGAAAAAGGATACGAGTGTTCAGAATTAAATTAAGAAAAATATTAGAAATTATTCACGCGAAATTCACCATATCGGATGGAAAATGGGTTATACTGGTAATGGAAAACTGAAATGAAAGGGAAGAATGTCCGGTCATTTCAAAAAAAGATTTCTATGGGGGATTTATAGTAAATGAACATTTTATTTTTCTTAACACCAAAAAATGAAGTTGCCTATGTGGAAAATGATGACACTCTGCGTCAGGTACTTGAAAAAATTGAATATCACAAATATACTGCTATTCCGATGTTAAATAAGAACGGAAAATATGTGGGAACTGTAACAGAGGGAGATCTGCTCCGGTATATCAAGGAAAAATGGTTTCTGAATATCCGGGAAGCGGAGGATTGCAGCATCAGCAGAGTACCTCTCCGATGGAAGTACCAGACAGTGGATATTAACTGTAACATGGAGGATCTGGTGGATACGGCCATGAAGCAGAACTTTGTTCCGGTACTGGATGATGCGGATAATTTTATTGGTATTGTCCGCAGAAGTGATATTTTGAAATACTGTTATAAACAAAGCAAAGCAGGAAGACAAAAACAGGAAGAAGCATAGCAGATGAAAGAAAGACAGAAGTGATCCGTGGAATAAAAACAAACAATCGCTTCTGTCTTTCTTTATGTGGGCGGGGAATCGGGAGTGTGTCTGCATAAAAACAGTTGACAGAGGGGCAGACAGGGGGGCAGACAGGGTGAATTCTTTTAGTTGACCAGCCTGTGTGCCCGTGATAAGATATAATGTAATGATTCTGACAAAGGAGTTTTAGGAAAGTATGAAAACAATAATCGAATTGATTTCCAATGAAGTAATGACCGCTTTTAAAGAAGCCGGTTATGATGAAAATATGGGAAAGGTTACGCTGTCGAATCGGCCGGACCTGTGTGAATATCAGTGTAATGGTGCTATGGCAGGTGCAAAAGTATATCATAAAGCCCCGATCATGATCGCCAATGATGTAGTGGCAAAACTTGCCGACAGTAAAGTCCTCGAGATGGCAGAAGCTGTTAATCCGGGATTCATTAATCTGAAAGTATCCGGAGCATATATGGCGCAGTATTTGGAAGAGATGAGAAACAGTGAGAAAATGGGTGTGGAAGAAGCAAAGGATCCACAGACCATGATTCTTGACTACGGTGGACCAAACGTTGCAAAACCACTGCATGTCGGACATCTGCGTTCTGCAATTATCGGTGAGAGTATCAAGAGAATGGGAAGATATCTGGGACATAAAGTTATCGGTGATGTTCATCTGGGAGATTGGGGACTGCAGATGGGTCTGATCATCACAGAACTGCGTAAAAGAAAACCGGAACTGGTATATTTCCAGGAAGATTATGAGGGAGAATATCCGACAGAAGCTCCATTTACCATCAGTGAGCTGGAAGAAATTTATCCGGCAGCCAGTGGAAAATCAAAAGAAGACGAATCGTATAAAGCAGAAGCTCTGGAAGCAACCCATCAGTTGCAGATGGGTAACAGAGGATATCGTGCATTATGGAAACATATTTTGCAGGTATCGGTTACTGACCTGAAGAAAAACTACGCAAACCTTAACGTAGACTTTGATCTGTGGAACGGAGAATCTGATGTACAGGATACCATTGCACCGATGGTACAGAAGCTGAAGGATCAGGGACTGGCTTATGAAGACCAGGGTGCGGTTGTCGTAGATGTAAAAGAAGAGACGGATACCAAAGAGGTACCTCCGTGTATGATCTTAAAATCGGATGGTGCTGCTTTGTATACAACCACAGACCTTGCTACTATCGTGGAACGTATGGAAAAATACAATCCGGATGAGATCATGTATGTGGTAGACAAACGTCAGGAGATGCATTTTGTTCAGGTATTCCGCTGTGCCAAAAAAGCAGGTATGGTAAAAGATGATACCAAACTGACGTTCCTTGGTTTTGGTACCATGAACGGAAAAGACGGGAAACCGTTCAAGACAAGAGAAGGCGGTGTGATGCGTCTGGAAAATCTGATTCGTGATATCAACGAAGAGATGTATAAAAAAATCGTGGACAACCGCAGCATCAAAGAAGAAGATGCAAGAACGACTGCAAAAATCGTAGGACTTTCTGCAATCAAATACGGAGACCTGTCCAACCAGGCATCCAAAGATTATATTTTTGATATTGAAAGATTTACATCTTTTGAAGGAAATACCGGTCCGTATATTTTGTATACAACCGTTCGTATCAAATCTATCCTGAACAGATATAAAGAAGAAGGCGGCAATCTGGATACCCTGAAGATTCTGGCGGCAGGAAGTGACAGTGAGAAAGCGCTGATGCTGGAAGCATCCAAATTCAATCAGGTGATCACGAATGCTTATGAAGAGAAAGCACCGCATAAAATCTGTTCTTATATTTATGAACTTGCAAATGCATTTAACCGCTTCTATCATGAAACAAAGATTCTGGCTGAAGAGGATCAGGAGAAGAAAGAATCTTATCTGGCTTTGCTGATGCTGGTAAAAAATATTCTGGAAGCATGTATCGATATGCTGGGATTTGAAGCACCGGAAAGAATGTAAGCGTGATTTCCGGAAGGAGGAGCGATTATGAAAAAACCTTCAGGAACCAGAGTGAACATCATGATCATGGGAATTGTGGTCGTGGTGCTTGCCCTAGGTTTTGCAGCCATCCTGGGATATGGAAAAGCCAGAAAGCAGATGGAACAGATGCAACAGGCACAACAGGAACAGGAGGCAAAAGAAGCGCAGATAACACCGATGCAGACGGTGACACCGGAGCCTACGGATGATCCGACAGATCCAGCAGTACAGAAAAAGAATCTGATCACGGAGATCAAAAAGGCGGTAGAACATAATGATGTAAAAATTATGACCGCAGATCTCCGGTATACATCACAGGAAGGTCAGGTAGAAGCATATACGCAGGAAGATGTGGCAGCTGTTTTGCTGCATCTGAAAAAGAACGAGAAAGATTACCAGGCTTTTGTGGAAAAACTGCAGGATGAGAGTGTTATAGTAGGAGAAGAAGAGGGAATACAGTACCTTCTTCTGACAGATTCAAATCTCAGGAAAATGACCGGGACAGAAGAACCGGCAGAAACCGTAGAGGCGGAGATTGTCACACCGACACCGACTCCGGAAGGCAATGGAAGGAAAATTGCCATTGATGCAGGCCATCAGGCACATGGAAACAGTGAACAGGAGCCAATTGGGCCGGGGGCGTCTCAGACAAAAGCAAAAGTGGCATCCGGAACGACCGGAAGAACAACAGGAGTAACGGAATATCAGCTGAATCTGGATGTGGCACTGAAGCTTCGCGATGAACTCGAAGCAAGGGGATACGAAGTCTATATGATCCGGGAAACCAATGATGTGGATATCAGTAATGCGGAGCGGGCACAGCTTGCAGCGGAATCGGGTTCAGATATTCTGATTCGCATCCATGCCAATGGGTCGGATAATACCTCTGTAGCAGGAGCTCTGACAATGGCACCTAGTACGGCTAACCCATATCTGAGTCAGGAAATGATTGCTGAATGTCAGAAACTGTCACAGTGTATCATCACTGCGTTTTGTGCTTCCACAGGGGCAAATAATCAGGGCGTGTATCAGACCGATGAGATGAGTGGGCTGAACTGGTGCAGTATTCCTGCAACCATTGTTGAGATGGGATATATGACCAATCAGGAGGAAGATACCCGGATGCAGACAGCAGATTATCAACAGCAGATGGTGACGGGGATAGCAGATGGAATTGATCAGTACTTTGCGTCCTGAGAATAAGAAAAAGTGACAGAAAAAAGAAAGGGGAAATGCCAGATGAAAAAACTGAAAATGATCGGTATGCTATTTGTAATGCTGTTTCTGGTAGGAATTCTTCCGACAAAAGCTCATGCAGAAGGCTGGGTACAGGAAGAAAACGGAAGCTGGTATTATCTGAACCAGGTAGGAGAAAAGGCGAAGGAAACCTGGATCGGCAATTATTATGTGGATGAAAATGGTGTCTGGATCGAAGGAAAAACACAGGCAAAAAATGAGTGGATCAGCAGCGGTGGTCGTTGGTGGTATCGTCACAGTGACGGAGGATATACCAGATCAGGCTGGGAACAGATCAACGGAACCTGGTATTATTTTGACGGTGCAGGATGGATGGAGACCGGCTGGGTGAACGTGGGAGGAACCTGGTATTATCTGAACGGAAGCGGAGCGATGGTAACCGGCTGGCTGAAACTTGGAAATACCTGGTATTATTTGAACGGAAGCGGAGCGATGGCAACGGGCTGGGTGAATGTGGGAGGAACCTGGTACTACATGAACGGAAGCGGAGCGATGGTAACCGGCTGGCTGAAACTTGGAAATACCTGGTATTATCTGAACGGAAGCGGAGCGATGGCAACCGGTTGGCTGAATCTGGGAGGAACCTGGTATTATCTGAACGGAAGCGGAGCGATGGCAACGGGCTGGCTGAATCTGGGAGGAACCTGGTATTATCTGACAGGAAGTGGAGCCATGGCGGCAAACACCTGGATCGGAAGTTATTACGTTAATGGAAGCGGAGCCTGGGTACCTGGTCAGACAACCGGCACGACAACAGGTGGAGGTTCCAAAAACAAAATTATTGCCATTGATGCAGGTCACCAGAGAAAAGGAAACAGTGCAAAAGAGCCGATCGGTCCCGGAGCATCTCAGACAAAGCCTAAAGTTGCATCCGGAACTCATGGAAATGCATCCGGACTAAACGAGTATGAGTTGACACTTCAGGTTTCTTTGAAACTGAGAGATGAGCTTCAGGCACGTGGATATCAGGTTTATATGATCCGTGAGACACATGATGTCAATATCAGCAATGCAGAACGCGCACAGATGGCAGCCAATCAGGGAGCAGATATTCTGGTTCGCATCCATGCCAATGGATCTGATAATACATCCGTTGCAGGAGCACTGACGATGGCACCGTCCAACAGCAATCCGTATCTGGGAAAAAGTGTGATCAGTGCCAGCCAGACACTGTCAAGAAAAATAGTAGACTGTTTCTGTGCAACTACAGGAGCTAAAAACCAGGGTGTAATGCAGACGGATACCATGAGTGGCATCAACTGGAGCTCCATTCCGGTGAGTATCGTTGAAATGGGATACATGACCAATTGTACAGAAGATCTGAATATGGCAAGCACTTCTTATCAGACAAAAATGGTACAGGGTATCGCCAACGGTATCGATGCTTATTATGGAGCATAAGTAACTATCCGGCAGGTATTATTCTGCGGGGTATTTTGACTCGGAACTGCGAAGGTAATGAGCAGTTCCGAGCATAAAAGAAAAGAGAGCAGGACGTAACTATGTCGCAAGTAATATTATTTGACCTGGATGGAACATTGACAGAGTCCGGAGAGGGCATTATTAACTGTGTGCAGTATGCACTGGAAAAACTGGGAAAAAAAGAAGAACATCCGGAAAATCTGCAGTGTTTTATCGGTCCTCCTTTAAAAGAACAGTTTATGAAATATGCAGGTCTCAGCGAGGAAGAGGGAGAAAAGGCAGTTGTATATTACCGGGAACGGTATACTACAACGGGAATATTTGAAAACCGTCTGTATCCGAAGATTCCGGAATTACTGGAACTTCTGAAAATCAATAATAAGATCCTTGCTGTGGCATCGTCTAAACCGGAGGTCTACGTAAAACAGATTCTGGAGCATTTTCAGATTGCAGATTATTTTACTGCGATTGTGGGAAGTGAACTTGACGGAAGAAGAACGGAGAAGGCGGAGGTTATTGAAGAGGCTTTACGGCGGATGCATCTGGAAGAAGAACGGGACAAGGTTCTTATGGTAGGCGATCGGAGTCACGATGTACAGGGTGCCATAAGCTGTGGTCTGCAATGTATCGGGGTTGCCTACGGATACGGAAGCCGGGAAGAACTGGAAAAAGCAGGTGCTGTCTATATCGCAGACAGTGTGGAAGATCTGGGAATCCTTGCCAGTCCGAACGATGAAGAAACCACAGAAAATGTTGAATCTGTGCGGAATATTATTCCGGACAGAGAAAAAGTGAAGAAATATGAAATACCGGAGACACGGAAACTGGAAAAAGAAGAAAAAGAAATGCCGGAACCTGCGAAAAAAAAGGTAAAATTCCGGTATTCCACGGCCGGACAGATCTGGCGTCTGATTTATCCGTTTTTGATTCATTATGGAGCCACACTGCTTGCGACGATCGCTTTGTATCTGATATATCTGATACAGGCGGGCGGACTGCAGGAGACTGCCAGTGCCGGACAGCGTCTGATTAACAGTGCGTTATATGTTACTCTGATCGGTGATCTTACAGCAGCGATAATCCTGTATCTGTTTTACCGGAAAGATCAGATGCATCGGAAAGAAGGATTCAGTGGAACAGGAAAAGCTTTTGTGTGGGCACCTCCGGTGATCTGGTTCAGTGTGATCATCCTGGCAATTGCCACAGGACAGTTTTTAAATGATCTGATCAATGGATTGCATCTGAACGATCTGTTTACCGGCTACAGTGAGGTGTCTGAACAGGCATTTTCCGGACAGCCAGTAGGCTTTATGATTCTGGTAGTGGGAATTATCGGACCAATCTGTGAAGAACTGATGTTTCGCGGAATCGTATTTCACAGACTGAAAGACTGGGTCAAACCACAGGCAGCAATTGCAATATCTGCGTTATTATTCGGTATCTATCATGGCAATGTTGTACAGTTTTTCTATGCAACATGTATGGGAGTGATGCTTGCGATCATCTATGATAAAACCGGAACTTTGTGGATCAGCATCGTTGCACATATAGCAGCAAATCTGTGGAGCCTTTTCGGAAGCAGTTTCTGGAGCAGTCTATGGCAGCGGATTCCGGCAGGAATGCTTTGCAGTGTTATGATAGAAATTTTGTTATGTGTGATTCCGACATACTGGTTATTTGGATATAAAAGAAAATAAAAAAAAGACTTGTAACCGAAAAAAGCTTATGCTATAATCACAACGATGCATAAAACACCCGTGCCGATTCCGAGAAGGTGCCTGCAAACAGGTCTCGAAAAGAATGAGAAGTACGGGGAAGATTAAAACCAAAAAAGGAGATTGAAATCATGAGCGTTATTTCAATGAAACAGTTACTGGAAGCCGGTGTACATTTTGGACACCAGACAAGAAGATGGAACCCTAAAATGGCAGAGTACATCTACACAGAAAGAAACGGAATCTACATTATCGACCTGCAGAAATCCGTTGGAATGGTAGATGATGCTTATAAAGCTGTATCTGACATCGCTGCAGAAGGCGGCACAATCCTGTTCGTTGGTACAAAGAAACAGGCTCAGGATGCTATCAAAGTTGAAGCAGAGCGTTGTGGAATGTACTATGTAAACGAAAGATGGTTAGGTGGTATGCTGACTAACTTCAAAACTATTCAGAGCAGAATCGCCAGACTGAAAGAGATTGAAGCTATGCAGGAAGACGGAACATTTGATGTTCTGCCGAAGAAAGAAGTTATCGCACTGAAAAAAGAGCTGGATAAACTGCAGAAAAACCTGGGCGGAATCAAAGACATGAAGAGAATCCCGGATGCAATCTTTATCGTAGATCCGAAAAAAGAGAGAATCTGTGTTCAGGAAGCTCATACTCTTGGAATCCCGCTGATCGGTATCTGTGATACCAACTGTGATCCGGAAGAACTGGATTATGTTATCCCGGGTAACGATGATGCTATCCGTGCCGTAAAACTGATTGTTTCCAAAATGGCAGATGCTGTTATCGAAGCAAATCAGGGTGCAACAGGCGAGGAAGAATTCGTTGAAGAGGCTGTTGAAGAGGCAGTAGAAGAGTAAGATTTTGTATCCATTCAGCTGTCGGAGAGGTATTCTCCGGCAGCTGAGTAACTGTAAAAACTCAATTTTAGGAGGAAATCATAATGGCTATTACAGCAGCAATGGTAAAAGAATTAAGAGAAATCAGCGGCGCTGGTATGATGGACTGTAAGAAAGCTCTTACAGCTACTGAAGGTGATATGGACAAGGCTATGGAATTCCTGAGAGAAAAAGGTCTTGCAACTGCACAGAAAAAAGCAAGCAGAATCGCAGCAGAAGGTATCGTAATGCTGAAAGTTGCAGAAGATTCCAAAAAAGCTGTCGCTGTAGAAGTAAATGCTGAAACTGACTTCGTTGCTAAAAACGAAAAATTCCAGGCATACGTTGCACAGGTTGCTGAGCAGGCTCTGGAAACAGAAGCAGCAGATATCGATGCATTCCTGGCTGAGTCATGGAAATTCGATACAACCAAAACTGTAAACGAAGCTCTGGCTGGACAGGTTGCAGTAATCGGCGAGAACATGAAGATTCGTCGTTTCCAGAAAGTAGAAGAAACAGAAGGTTTCGTAGCTTCCTATACTCATATGGGTGGAAAAATCGGTGTTCTGGTTGACGTTGTAACAGACGTTGTAAACGATGAAATCAAAGAGATGGCTAAGAACGTAGCTATGCAGATAGCAGCTCTGAACCCGAAATATACAAATAGATCCGAAGTAAGCGAAGAGTACATTGCTCACGAAAAAGAAATCCTGATGGCTCAGATCCAGAACGACCCGAAAGAGTCCCAGAAACCGGAGAAAGTTATTCAGGGTATGATCAGCGGACGTATCAATAAAGAACTGAAAGAAATCTGTCTGCTGGATCAGGTTTATGTTAAAGCAGAAGACGGAAAACAGTCAGTAGAAAAATATGTTGCAGAAGTTGCAAAAGCAAATGGTGCAAACGTTACCATCAAAGGCTTCGTTCGTTACGAGACCGGTGAAGGTATCGAAAAGAAAGAAGAAGATTTTGCAGCAGAAGTTGCAAAACAGATGGGAATGTAATTTCCACAATATGTCAAAATGACAAAATAGCAGACCTGTATACTTGTAGAGATATAAGTAAGCAGGTCTGTTTTAATATGTAAAAAGGTTTCCTTGTTTACTGCATTTTCAAAACCCAGCGTTCCGAAGGATGCCCAGAACGACGGTTCCTAACAGGGCAGAGGGTCGGCTGGGCATGCGTACTTCTTTAAAAATAGCATAAAAAGGTATTAACCAAAAGCGATTAGTACCTTTTTGAATGATTTTCTGTCTGCTCAGCCCACTCTTGATTTGTGCTGTGATCAAAAAGTAAATCAGCATAAACTTATTATCCATTTACGCCTTTTAAAGATAATTAAGGATACAGCAAGTCTGAATAATTCCTCCGTGGTAAGCAATGTATACACACCGACAATTCCCCATTTGAATACGTATGCTGCAAGCAGACACAGTGGAATTCCGATACACCATGTGCCAACAATATCAATGATCATAATGATTTTGGTGTTACCGCCACTTCTTATAATGCCTCCGCCTAGTATCATATTTTCCACCTTAGCCGGAGCATACAAGGCAAATACGATAAGCAGTATCTTTCCAAGTTCTTTTACACTGTTATCAACACGATATAATCCGGTATATACTCCAGCCAAAAGGATAAGCAAAGAAGATATCACTACTGCACCAAATAATCCTGCATACATAATCTTCTTTGACTCTGTGTAAGCCTCATCGTATTCTTTTCTGCCAAGCCTCTTGCCAACCATCACACCGGCTGCTGCAGACAATCCGCTAAGCGCCCCTATGATAAGCCCCTGTATCGGACCGGTAAGTGTATAGGCTGCAAGGTTTGATGTGCCAAGATGTCCATAAACAGCAGACTCCACATTCTGACCGAAACTCCATAAAAACTCACTGATCAGAATCGGCATAATCATTGTCAGATAATCCCTGATTGTGATTTTTGTAAAATGTAGAGACAAGACCGGTTTATCTCCATCTTTTCTGAGGCATAAGACAAATCCGATAACAATAAATACCAGATTAAATAACTGCGAAAGAAGTGTTGCGATCGCAGCTCCCTTTATTCCCATGCATGGAAATTCGAATTTTCCAAATATCAACAAATAGTTCAGTCCTGTGTTTACAATAACAGCACCAAAGCTTGCCAGAAATGGTATCGTGGCATGCTCCTTACAGCGCAGCCATGAGGATAAAATATTGCTGACAGCCATTGGAATATAAGAAAATGCTATGATTCTAAAATAAACCGCACCAGTATTTATAATACTCATATCTTTCGTATACAGTCCAAGAATCTGCAACGGAAAAACTCTGGCTGAAAGCAAAAACAATGCTGATATCATAATTCCACAGATGAGACTTACGTCAAAACTGCACCATGCCTCTTTTGTTTCTTGTGCACCAATAAACTGTGCAATTAATATCCCCGCAACCGTGCTTACTGCACCAATCACTACTGAAAAAATCAGTGAAAAGTTACCGCATAATCCAACAGCCGATATATTTGTCTCGCCTAACTGTCCGATCATGATCTGGTCAACAATTGAAAATGATGCCTGCAGCATACTTTGCAATGTGACGGGAATTGCTATTTTACACAACGATTTCATAAACTTTGACATTATAATTTCCTCGTACTTTCCCTTTTTATCAAATCAACCGGTAACACGATTTCTGTCTTATATTCTGCACCATCTCGCATTGCCTCCAGACATTCAATTGCTGCTTTCGCCCTTAAGTTTGCTTCCTGATGAATCGTTGTGAGGGAAGGGTTACTTTCCCTGCTTGCCCTGTTATCATCAAAGCCGATGATCTGGATATCTTCCGGAATCCGAATGTTTTTTCCTTGTAAAAACTTCATAAACTCAAGTGCATAAAAATCAGACACTGCAAAAACAGCGGTAACATTGCTTTTTAACAGCTGCATATAATTATCCTCATAAAAGCACATTCTTTCCTTTTCTGTCTTTGGTATCTCCCATCTATATGTTTCTCCTTGCGCAAAGGCTTTGAGAAACCCCTCGATGCGTTCTTTATCCATGCAGATGAAATTATCAGCTATGCATAATGCTTTTTTATGTCCCAGCTCCTTTAAGTATTTTCCGGCTTGATAGCCGCCGTTATAATGATCGATGACCAAATTTACTACCTTTGAGCATTTTTCAAAATAGCCGTCATACACTACAAACGAAATCCGCATCTGATTTCTAAGGCTTTCATAATCAGCTTCACAAAATCCGATCATAATCAGTCCATCCATATTCCACATGGATGCAAATACCGGAATCTCTCTGATATCAGATGTCGTTTTTATCATCAGAAAATATCCTTTTTCATTCACCTCACGGGAAAGAGCATTCAGCGATGCCATCACAAACCCATCCTCTAAAACCCTGCCCTCATACTTTTCATGGTCATTCACCACCACTCCGATGATTCTTGAATTATTTCTTGCAAGCAAAATGCCAGCCATATCCGGGATATATCCTGACCTTTCAAGTTCCTGCTGGACGCGTTTTACCGTCTCATCTGAAATCTTTTCTGTTTTGCCGTGGATCACTTTTGAGACAGTGGCAGTACTAAGACCTAACGTATCTGCAACATCTACGATTCTAATCCTGTTTTGTGTCATTTCCATTCCTTCTTCTGTGATATTATGATTATATGGTACATTATAAATGTGAAATTTACAAAGGTTAAGCGCATAACCTATTACAAAATTATCATTCGATTTTTGTGAAAGTTTGCTATTCCATTACACATTTTCCTGCATTATCTGTTCCGGAAATCGTTAGAGATTGTTTTGCGGAAAATTACCGGAGATCGGTGCGGACTTTCCCGTTCTTTTCCTTGCGTGGGAAGCCATGGTGTGCTAAACTGTTCAGGGAAATAAACACAAAGGTGGAACGATACGTAATGAAATGTACGATCATAGGAATAACCGGAGGAACCGGTTCGGGAAAATCAACGTTTACTAATCGCTTGAAAAATGAATTTCCGGATGATGTGGCAGTTATTTATCATGACAATTATTACCGGTGTCAGGATGCTATTCCCTTTGAAGCGAGAAAAAAAGTGAATTATGATCATCCGGATTCACTGGAGACGGATCTTCTGACAGAACACCTCAAAAAGCTAAAAGCAGGAGAAAGCATCGAATGTCCTGTGTATGACTATAGTCAGCATAATCGCTCAAAAGAAACGCTTCATATAGAACCAAAGAAAATTATTCTCGTGGAAGGTATCCTTCTTCTGACGGATCCACGGGTACGGGAACTGCTGGACATCAAAATTTATGTGGATGCAGATGCGGATGAGCGGATCCTCCGGCGAATCATCAGAGATGTAAAGGAACGGGGAAGAGATCTGGATAATATTGTAGAGCAGTATCTGACCACAGTAAAGCCGATGCATTATCTGTATGTGGAACCGATGAAAAATCGGGCAGATATTGTTGTCAACAGTGGAATGAACGATGTGGCTTTCGATGTGGTAAGATCTAAAATCCGAGATCTGCTGGCAGAATAAAAGTAAATTTAGAGAAAGGATATAATGGATTTATGAGATACCATGATATAACGAAAGATGATATGTTAAACGGTGACGGACTGAGGGTGGTTCTGTGGGTTGCCGGATGCAGCCATCACTGCAAAGGCTGTCAGAATCCGATTACCTGGGATCCGGAAGGCGGAGTGCTGTTTGACGAATCTGCAAAACAGGAGATTTTTGAGCAGTTGGACAAACCGTATATAGAGGGAATCACTTTCAGCGGAGGTGATCCGCTTCATGAGAAGAATGTGGATGAAGTTACGGCTTTTGCAAGAGAGATTAAGGAAAAATATCCAAAGAAGAATATCTGGCTGTATACAGGATATCTGTGGGAAGATATTCAGGATCTGCCGATTGTTTCTTATCTGGATGTGATAGTAGACGGCAAATTCGATCTGGAACGCAGGGATGTGAGTCTTCCATGGAAGGGAAGCCCGAATCAGCGGGTGATCGATGTACCAAAATCCAGAGAAGTAGGTCTGGTAGTATTACACGCATAAGGAGAAAAGAATGAAAAGAATCGCAAAATTTCATAAAGTAAGCTGGGAACAGTTCCGGAAGGACTGGGTAGATACCTTTGGGGAACAGTCGGAAGAAAAGATCCGGGAAATATATGAAGGTATTAAACTGCCAAAACGTGCCACCAGGGGAAGTGCCGGATATGATTTTTTTGCACCGGTCAGCTTTACACTGGCACCGGGAGAGATGGTAAAGATTCCTACCGGTGTCCGGGTGGAGATGGCAGAAGACTGGGTGCTGTGCCTGTATCCGCGAAGCGGTCTTGGTTTCAAGTACCGCCTGCAGTTGAATAACACCGTGGGAATCATTGACAGTGATTATTTTTATTCGGATAATGAAGGGCATATATTCATGAAGCTGACCAATGACAGCAAAGAAGGAAAAACGCTGGAAGTTGGACAGAGTGAAGGAATGGTACAGGGAATCTTCATGCAGTACGGAATCACTGAAGACGACGATGCAGATGGAGTGAGAAATGGTGGTTTCGGAAGTACCACCGGAAAATAAGGGATAGAAAAGATGAAAGCGAGAAACTGGCTTTTTTTAGCTTCTTTTCTGCTTATGTTAAAAGGAGCTATGGATATCAGTATTTATTTTGTGCAGTATCTGAGTCTGAGTCTCAGATATATACCGACTGCACCGGCGCAGATGCACAGGGCCAATGTACTGTGTATTATCTACGGAAGCTATGGAGTATGTCTGTTGATAGTAGGTGTTCTGGGAGTGATCTTCCGGGAGAATCCACGAAGACTACGATTCCTGATGACTACGGGGCTCATATTGTTCGGTTTGGGCTTTTTTAGCGGCATGGTAAATTATCTGGTGCTTTTATGGGATGGACACAGCATCAGAGATGCCGTGTTCAGTGTGATCACGAGTGTCCTGTTACCGGCAATGTTTATCCATACTACCTATATCGGAAGACTGGAATATGCGGAAGATCTGAAATACGAGGATATCGGTGATGATAAAGACAAGGATGTGTAATTCTTTTACACATCCTTGTCTTTTTTGTGTGTACCGGATCCGAAAGGGGAAGCGTATGTAAAATCACTTTACAAAGTCCCGGTTTATTTAACGCTTATTTTACGGAAGACAACTTTCGGTTTTAACATAGATTTTCTATACTCTCTTTGTCAGATAAATAATAAAGAAAAAAGGTAACTATTCAGTAGCCACTGTCCCGCGAGGTGTTTTGACATGAATATGTCAAAATCCCGAGACATACAAGCCAAAATGCCATCACCGAAGGTGATTTACGCGAGCAACGAGTCAAAGTCCGTGCTTGCACGGAACCTTGAGGAGTGCCGCGATAACGATAAAAAATCGCAAAGCGTGTTTTTATCGTTTAAATGCATTTTGGCTCGTAACTGTGAAGGTACTGAACAGTTACGAAAAAAGAATGGTTATGACAAGGAGGAAATATTATTATGAAAAAAACATGGGCAGTAATGGGAACAGCAGTTGCAGTATCTGCAATGATCTTTACAGGATGTGGAAGCAGCAATACTACAACCGGTACAGATACAACACAGGAGTCTGAAAACACAGATACAGCAGCAACAGACACTCCGGCAGCTGAAGACAGTAAGGGAGGAGATTTCTCGGGACTGATCAGTCCGATATCCAGAGAGGAAGGATCCGGAACAAGAGGAGCTTTCATCGAACTGTTCGGTATCGAGACAAAAGATACCGATGGAAATAAAATTGATAACACCACAGATACAGCAGAAATCACCAACAGTACTTCTGTTATGATGACAACAGTTGCAGGTAATGAATATGCAATCGGTTATGTATCTCTGGGATCTCTGGATGACAGCGTAAAAGCATTAAAAATCGACGGTGCAGAAGCTTCTGTAGATACTGTAAAAGATGGTTCTTACAAAATTTCCCGTCCGTTTAATATTGTAACAAAAGATGGTTTGAGTGAGGTGGCAGCTGATTTTGTAAAATATATTATGAGCAAAGACGGACAGAAAGTAGTTGAAGATAACGGATATATCAGCCAGGGCAATGAAGGTGCATATGAAGCAGCAGGTCTTTCCGGTAAAGTAACTGTTGCAGGATCTTCTTCTGTCACACCTGTTATGGAAAAACTGGCTGAGAGCTATAAAAAACTGAATGCAGATGTGGAAATCGAAGTACAGCAGAACGATTCTACCACAGGTGTTACTTCTGCCATCGACGGAATCTGCGATATCGGAATGGCATCCAGAGAACTGAAGGATACAGAGACTTCTCAGGGTGTAACCGCAACACCGATCGCTCTGGATGGAATCGCAGTTATCGTGAACAAACAGAATCCGGTAGATGAGCTGACCAGTGATCAGGTAATGTCTATCTTCACAGGAGAAACGCAGGACTGGGCAGACGTACAGTAAATGATCAGAAACAGAAAAGAAACTGTTCCGTATTCCATAGAAAAGTGAAAGACGGAACAGTTTTTCTCTGAAAGAAGGAGTAACATGAAGGAAGCAAGAGAATTCATTATGAAATGTGTTTTTATCCTGACAGCATGTGTGTCAATCGCGGCAGTTGTATTGATCTGCATCTTTATGTTTGCAAACGGAATTCCGGCAATCGCAAAGATTGGACCATTGAATTTTCTGTTGGGAGAAAAATGGAAACCCATGAACAATATTTTCGGCATCCTGCCGATGATTGTGGGTAGTATCTATGTAACCGCAGGAGCAATTATTATCGGTGTTCCGATTGCTTTTTTCGCATCGGTATATCTGGCAAAGTTCTGTAACGAGAAATTATATAAAATTCTCAAACCGGCAGTGGAACTGATGGCAGGAATCCCATCGATCGTCTACGGATTCTTTGGTCTGGTAGTAATTGTTCCGATCATGCAAAAACTCATGGGAGGAAGCGGAAAAAGTGTTCTGACAGCATCGATACTGCTGGGAATTATGATTCTGCCCACCGTGATCGGTGTGGCAGAAAGCAGTATCCGTGCGGTTCCGGACTCCTATTATGAAGGAGCCCTGGCTCTTGGCGCCACACGGGAACGAAGTGTGTTCTTTGCAGTACTTCCGGGAGCAAAGTCAGGAATTCTTGCCGGTGTGATTCTTGGTATCGGTCGAGCCATCGGCGAGACGATGGCGGTGATCATGGTAGCCGGAAATCAGCCGGTGATACCGGGAAACCTGGCTATGGGTGTTCGAACCCTTACTTCCAACATCGTTATGGAGATGGGATATGCAACGGATCTTCACAGAGAAGCACTGATTGCAACGGCAGTAGTGTTATTTGTACTGATCCTGATCATTAATCTGTGCTGCAGTGCACTGCAAAGGAGGAGCGGACAGTGATGGAAAAGATAAAAGGTCAGCTGGAAAGTTACAAAGAACAGCCATTTTCTCTGGTGCTGCGGTTTTTGATGTGGATTGCCACATTTCTTACCGTGGGGATCACAGTCTGTATCGTAGGTTATATCCTCATTCGTGGAATACCGAACCTTTCACCGGAGATGTTTGCCTGGGAATATAATACAGAGAATGTATCCATGATGCCAGCAATCATCAACACCGTTCTGATGGTACTTCTGGTATTACTGATCGCAGTTCCGGTGGGTATCGGCGCAGCTATTTATCTGGTGGAATACGCAAAAAGAGGAAGCAAACTGGTAAAACTCGTAAGGATCACAGCGGAAACGCTTTCCGGAATTCCATCGATCGTCTATGGTCTGTTCGGTTATCTGTTATTTGCAACAACATTCAGATGGGGTTATACCTTCCTGGGAGGTGCGCTTACTCTGGCGATTATGATCCTGCCTTTGATTCTTCGAACTACAGAAGAAGCACTGAAAGCAGTACCGGATTCCTTTCGTGAGGGAAGTTTTGGTCTGGGAGCGGGAAGTCTGCGGACAATCTTCCGCATCATTCTTCCTTCTGCGGTACCGGGTATCGTATCAGGTGTGATTCTGGGTATCGGCCGTGTGGTAGGAGAGACGGCAGCACTGATGTATACAGCAGGTACTATCGCAAAAGTACCTGGACTGATGAGTTCGGGAAGAACGCTGGCTGTTCATATGTACGCATTGTTGTCCGAGGGACTGTATATGAAACAGGCATATGCAACGGCAGTGGTACTCCTGGTAGTAGTACTTCTGATCAATGCCGGTTCCGGCTGGATCGCGAAAAAACTGACAAAGAGGTAAGAGAATGGAGAAAGATAAATTTACGATAAAAGATCTGAATTTGTTTTACGGGGATTTTCAGGCACTGAAAAAGATTTCCATGCATATCCCGGAAAAAGAGATTACTGCATTTATCGGACCTTCCGGATGCGGAAAATCCACATTGTTAAAGTCCTTAAACCGAATGAATGATCTGGTAGAAGGATGTAAGATCACCGGAACACTGCTTCTGGACGGTGAACCAATCAATCAGATGAAAAATGTCAATTTGCTGAGAAAACGGGTAGGCATGGTATTCCAGAAGCCGAATCCGTTTCCTATGAGTATCTATGATAATGTTGCCTATGGACCGAGAACCCACGGAATCCGTAAAAAAAGCGAACTGGATGCGATTGTGGAAGATTCTCTGAAAAAGGCGGCAATCTGGGATGAGACAAAAGACCGGCTGAAAAAGAGTGCACTTGGTATGTCCGGTGGACAGCAGCAGAGACTGTGTATCGCCAGAGCGCTGGCGGTACAGCCGGAAGTCCTTCTGATGGATGAGCCGACCAGTGCGCTTGATCCGATTTCTACTACGAAAATCGAGGATCTGGCACTGGAACTGAAAAACCAGTATACTATTGTTATGGTTACCCATAATATGCAGCAGGCAGCCAGAATCTCAGACAAAACCGCATTTTTCCTTCTGGGAGAGATGGTGGAGATGAATGATACAGAAACTATATTTTCAAAACCGCAAGATAAACGGACAGATGATTATATCACAGGGAGGTTTGGCTGATGGCAAGACAGGCATATCAGGAGCAGCTGCTTAAGCTGAATGGAGAATTGATTGAGATGGGTGACCTCTGTGAGGAGGCCATGTCACTGGTGATGAAAGCACTCCGGGAAAAAGATGAGGAGATTGCGGTCAGTGTACATAAGATTGAACAGAAGATCGATCAAAAAGAAAGGGATATCGAAACCATGTGTATGACACTGCTGCTTCGCCAGCAGCCGGTATCCGGGGATCTGAGAAGTATCTCTTCCGCACTTCGCATGATCGCGGATATGGAACGGATCGGAGATCAGACAGCAGATATCGCAGATGTATCCAGGCATCTGACAGATTTTCAGCTGGAAGTGCACCCGAAGATTTTTCATATGGGTAAAATTGCATCCAAGATGGTCAATGACAGTGTTAATGCGTTTGTACGCAAGGATGACAAACTGGCAGCAGAAGTGATTGCCACGGATGATCAGGTGGATCGGCTTTTTGAAGAGATCAAAATGGAACTGATGGAAGAAATTGCAAAAAATCCAAATAGTTCCGGCAGTGAACTGGACGTACTGATGATTGCAAAATATATGGAACGTATTGGCGATCATGCCGTGAATCTTGGAGAGTGGGTACACTATTATGTCTACGGTGAAAAAGTAGAAGATAAAGACTGACAGTTATCTGAGACGAACGGAACAAAAAGAAAAATCCCGTACATGACAAAAAATCAATAAACGATTCTGTCATGTACGGGATTTTTATGCGGTCACAAACCAAAGTCTGTGACCGGTGGTGTTTCTTACAGTTCTTTACCGTCAACCACTTCGTCATATTCAGCACTGTCTAACAGTTCGTCGAAAGCATCGGCAGCGATTTCATATTCGTCATCGTCTTCGATGTTCTCGAGAGTTGGCTGCTGACCTTCTTCCTGGAAGAAACGGTATAAGAATACTTCACCGTCCTGGTTTTCGCCGTTCTCATCTAATGGCAGCAGAGCAATATATTTATGCTCGCCGGCAGGGAAGATGGTCAGGACGGCACAGACCAGTTCACTGTCATCGTCCAGGGTCAGGGTTACGGTTGCATTTGGGTTGGATAAATCAAGGTTGCAGTCGGATCCGCAGGTATCGCAGGAACCGGTACATGCGCTGTTTTCCAGATCACTCATAATAATAAAAACCTCACTCTTTCTTAATATGGTAGCTGTTCTGCATCAGCATAAAGATTGCAGAAAAAACAGCTATATCTATGTATACTTTAACAGAAGAAATCATAAAAAGCAATGGATTTTCTATTGACGGGAGAAAAATGTAGTTTTATACTTAACATATGTTGTCGAAGCAGACTGGCTCCGGCAGAATGTAAGAATGTAAAAATACATTCGAGAAAAGCAGGAGGAGAGATATTATGGATATCAAATTTATTAAAAGAGAAGAACTGCAGGAAAAACCGGATCAGAAGAAACTTGGTTTCGGTAAATATTTCGCTGATTACATGTTCACTATGGACTATGATGAAGGAATTGGCTGGCATGACGCAACCATTCGTCCGTACGGACCAATTGAGATGAATCCGGCTACTGTAGTTTTACATTATGCACAGGAAACATTTGAGGGACTGAAAGCATACAGAAGAGCAGATGGCCAGATCCAGTTATTCCGTCCGGAGATGAATGCACGTCGTATGATCAATTCCAATGAACGTCTGTGTATGGCAACTATTCCGGAAGATATGTTTATCGAAGCCGTAAACGCACTGGTAAAAGCAGAAGAAGACTGGGTTCCGTCTGAACCGGAAACTTCTCTGTACATCCGTCCGTTTGCATTTGCATGTGAGTCTTCTCTGGGCGTACACAAATCAAAAGCATATAAGTTCGTAATCATCCTTTCTCCTGTAGGTGCTTACTATGCAGAAGGTCTGGCTCCGGTTAAGATCATGGTTGAAGATGAATATGTTCGTGCCGTACAGGGTGGTACCGGATTTACAAAATGTGGCGGTAACTATGCAGGATCTATTATCGGTCAGGTAAAAGCTGAAAAATATGGTTGCTCTCAGGTACTGTGGCTGGATGGCCGTGAAAGAAAGTATGTAGAAGAAGTTGGTGCAATGAACATTATGTTCAAGATCGACGGCGAAATCTACACAGCTCCGATCGAAGGAACAGTACTTCCTGGTGTAACCAGAGATTCCATCATTCATATTCTGAAAGACTGGGGATACAAAGTAAATGAAACGCATCTGTCTGTAGATGATCTTATGCAGGCCGGAAGAGACGGAAGACTGGAAGAAGTATACGGAACCGGTACAGCAGCAGTTATCTCCCCTGTAGGCGCATTGGTTTATAAAGGAGAAGAAATCACAATTAATAACTTCAAGATTGGTGAACTGACTCAGAAACTGTATGATTATCTGACAGGCATCCAGTGGGGTAAAGAAGAAGACAAATACGGCTGGACAAGACTGGTAAAATAATAAAGAATAATTGTGCTGATATGCATAAGGAATATAAGAAAGGGCTGTCGCAGAAGATAATGATGCGAGAGCTCTTTCTTTATTGCGTTGCATATTAATAATTGGTTCGGTGGACCAATTTTGATTATGTTATCAAAGAGTTAAAGGTTATGATTACATGAGAAAAAAAGGACGGCTGTTGATATAGGACAGAAAGTCAGTGAGAAAAGAGCAGGAGAACAATATGGAACAAAGAAAAACACCATTACTGGACGCGATTGTTGATTATACAACAAACCGACCGGTATATTTTAAGATTCCAGGGCATCGATACGAAAAGGGAATCAGTCCCCGCTGGCGACAGTGGACAGGAGATGGCATCTTCCGGTTTGATCTGACAGAGGCAGAGGGACTGGATGATCTGCATGAACCGGAAGGCGTGATCCGGGAGGCACAGGAGCTGGCAGCGGAGGTATTTCAGGCAAAAAAAACCTATTTTCTGGTCAATGGAACAACCTGTGGAAATGAAGCGATGGTGCTTGCCTCGGTAAAAGAGGGTGAGAAGATCATGGTAGCAAGAAATGCCCACAAATCCGTACTGATGGGGCTGACACTTGGTGGGGCGGTTCCGGTTTATCTGATGCCGAAACAGGATCCGGTCACCGGCCTTTGGGGAAGCCTGGATCCGGAGACTGTAGAAGAGGGATTCCGACAATATCCGGACTGTAAGGCTGTTTTTCTGGCAAGCCCGACCTATTATGGTGTGTGCAGCAATATCCGTGCTATTGCCGATATCTGTCACAGACACGGGGCATTGCTTTTGGTGGATGAGGCACATGGAGGCCATCTGTATTTTCAGAAAGAAGGGACAGCTACGGAGACACTTCCCCGGGGAGCGATTCTTCAGGATGCAGATATGTGCGCGCAGAGCATGCATAAGGTAACGGGATCTCTGACCCAGAGTTCCCTGTTACATGTGGGAAGTGACCGGGTGGATCTGGGAAGACTGGAAGCCTGTCTGCATATGGTGCAGAGTACCAGTCCGTCCTATCTTCTGATGACATCCCTGGATGCGGCCCGGTATGAGCTGGCTCTTCACGGGGAAGAGATGCTGCAACGAGGTCTGACACTGGCACAGATGGCAAGAGAAGCAATGAAAAAGATTCCGGGAATTACCTGTGTGGGAGAAGCATCTCGCGGAAAAGCCATCTATGACCTGGATCTGGTGCGTCTGGTGATCTCTGCTTCGGATCTTGGACTTTCCGGTTATCAGCTGGCAGACCGACTTTATGAGAAGTACAGGATTGGTATGGAACTGGCAGACGATCGATATGTGGTTGCCGTTGTAACATATGCCAATGAAGAGAGTGATATGAGGCAGCTGGTGGAGGCACTGGAAGACATCAGCAGGAAAATGACGGGAAACACCAGTGGGGATGCCGCGAATGTGGAGACACGTCTGATTCCACCGATTCCACCGATGATCGATACCCCGCGACAGGCTTTTTTTAAAGAAAAGAAACGGATTCCCTGGCGGGAAGCAAAAGGAAGGATTGCAGCAGAAGCATTGATTCCGTATCCACCGGGAATACCACTGGTCAATCCGGGAGAACTGGTGACGGAGGAAATCTGGGAATATATGGAAGAATACAGAAAAAAAGGACTTCACTTTCACGGACCATCGGATGCTTCACTGGACAGCTTTTGTGTGTTATAATAAAACCAGACTTGACAAAACAGGAGGACAGATATTTGAAACTGATATCATGGAATGTAAATGGGCTGCGGGCCTGTGTGACGAAAGGATTCAAGGAACGATTTCAGGAATTGGATGCGGACATTTTCTGTATTCAGGAGAGTAAACTGCAGGAAGGACAGATTGAGCTGGAACTTCCGGGATATTATCAGTACTGGAATTATGCAGTGAAAAAGGGATATTCAGGTACGGCGATTTTTACAAAGCAGGAGCCGCTGTCTGTGCGATATGGAATCAACATCGAGGAACATGACCAGGAGGGTAGGGTGATTACACTGGAATACCCGGATTTTTTCATGGTGACCGTATACACACCAAATTCTCAGAACGAACTGGCCAGGCTTCCTTACCGGATGCAATGGGAAGATGATTTTCTTGCGTATCTGAAAGGGCTGGAGAAAGAGAAACCTGTTATTTTTTGCGGTGACCTTAATGTCGCACACTGTGAGCGAGACTTAAAGAACCCGAAAACCAATCGGAAAAATGCCGGATTCACCGATGAAGAGCGCACAAAATTCTCAAGAGTCCTGGAATCTGGTTTCATCGATACCTTTCGTTATTTTTACCCGGAGCAGGAAGGAATCTACTCCTGGTGGTCTTATCGGTTCAAAGCGAGAGAAAAGAATGCAGGATGGCGGATCGACTATTTCTGTGTGTCCGAAAGCCTGAAAGACCGGCTGGAAGATGCGAAGATCCACACAGAGATTTTTGGATCCGATCATTGTCCGGTAGAACTGGATATTTGTTTATAGAGGGGGAAAAAGATGGGAACAGAAAGAAAACCCTGGAAGACCAGTCCGGGTGATCCATCCCGTCCGGGAGTGACCGGAAAAGGAAACCGGTATAATTTTGCTGTGGATACCAGAACAGGAGAATCACTGGAACTTCTGTTTTATAGGGACGGGAGAGAAGAACAGCGTATTTTGCTGGATGAGACTTATCGCACCGGCAGACGGTATGCGGTGATGGTCGAAAAACCGGGGCTGCACCAGTATGAGTATCGGTACCGGCAGGGAGAGATAACATTTACTGATCCTGCGGCAAGACTGGTGACGGGGGAACCGTGTTTTGGCGAAAAAGCGGAAGGGGAAGTGATGACCTCGGCAAAAGTGCTGAGAGGATACGAAGTGATGCCCCTTGCGGAATCGATTCCCTATGAAAATATGGTGATTTATAAAGTTCATCCGAGAGGCTACACGATGCAGAAGACCTCCGGGGTGCGGGCGAAGGGAACGTTTCAGGGACTTGCGGAGAAGATCCCGTACTGGAAAGAACTGGGGATTACCTCGCTGGAACTGATGCCGTCGTATGATTTTGAAGAATATCCGTCAAAAACCGGCGAAAAAGACCGGTATGGGTATGATAAAACGATACGGTATCAGGAAGAAAAACTTAATTACTGGGGATATACGAAAGGAAATTATTTTGCTCCGAAGGCATCTTACTGTAAGAGTAATCAGCCGGAGAAGGAGCTAAAAAGCTTTTTCAGCGCTCTTCATGATGCTGGCATCGAGTATCTGATGGATTTTTATTTTCCGGCGGAGACGGATCCACAGACGGTGTTGGAAGTGCTGCGGTTCTGGCGGATGGAATACCGGGTGGACGGATTTGTCCTGATGGGTGATGGTGTCTGGATGGAACTTTTGGCAAGAGATGCGGTTCTGGCGGATGTGAAACTGATCGGCTGTGGCTATGATATGGGTGGAATCGCAAGAAAACTGGGCGGAAAAAAACGTCTGGCAGCCTGTCACAGCGGATTCCAGAGCGTGATGCGCCGTTTTCTCAGAGGTGATGAGGATCAGGTGAATGGATTCTTATATTACACCAGAGAAAATCCCCAGGATCACGGTGAGGTTCATTATCTGGCAAACCACGATGGTTTTACCCTGGCAGATATGACCAGTTATGATACCCGTCATAATATGGAGAACGGTGAGGAAAACAGGGACGGCAGTGCGTATAATTACAGCTGGAACTGTGGTGTGGAAGGCCCGACAAGAAAAACGTCGATTCTGGAACTTCGAAGAAGACAGATGAGGAATGCCATGCTGCTGTTGTTTTTGTCACAGGGGACTCCGTTGTTATACGGCGGTGACGAACTGGAAAACAGCCAGATGGGTAATAACAATGCATATTGTCAGGACAATGAAATCGGATGGATAGACTGGAAAAAGGGCAGATCTTACAGCCAGTTTACCGGGTTTGTAAAGGATCTGATCCGTTTTCGAAAAGATCATCCGATCCTGCATATGCCACAGGAGCTACGCCCGACCGATTACAAATCCCTGGGCTGGCCGGAAATCTCCTATCATTCGGAACGCGCCTGGTTTGCAGACACGGAGAGCAGCAGCCGGCAGATCGGGATTCTGTACTGTGGTGGTTATGCAAAAGAGATGACCGGGAAAGAAGATGTGTTTATCTATGTGATCTACAACATGCACTGGAATGAACACAAATTTGCCCTGCCGGATATCCCGGAGGGGATGCGATGGTATCTGGCGATTGATTCTTCGAAAAAAAACAGTGTCTGCCCGAAAGGAAAGGAACTGCTGTTGGAAGAGAAGAAATCAATCTATGTAAAACCGCGGACGATACTGGTATTATTAGGGGATGCCAGAGAATCGGGGGCAAAAGCCTGACGCAAGCTTGCCGGCAGGAAGGTTTCTGCCTTCGTACTCATCAAAAATGTGAGTAAGTGAGCAAAATACTTTTTGCCCACAAAATCTTAGAAAAACAGGGAGATAAGTAATATGAACGCATGGGGACATTTTAAGACGATCACATCCCATAAATTTCTGGTTATGAAGTATTGTTTTAAGGTGGGATTGTATAAGCAGGGATTTTTGCATGACCTGTCGAAATATTCTCCTACCGAGTTCATGGTGGGAGCAAAATACTATCAGGGAACCAGAAGCCCCAACAATGCAGAGAGAGAAGCCACCGGAGTATCTACTTCCTGGCTGCATCACAAAGGAAGAAACAAACATCATTTTGAATATTGGGTAGATTACGGAATCGGAGCGGAGCATGTACTTGCCGGTATGCCGATGCCAAGAAAATATATCGCCGAGATGATCATGGACCGCATTAGCGCATCACGGATCTATCACCCGGAAACCTATACAGATGCCTCACCGCTGGAATATTTCCTGAAAGGAAAAGACCGACTGTGGTTCATTCATCCGGATACCAGCGCACAGATTGAATATCTGCTGCGGATGCTGGCAGTGAAAGGGGAGGAAAAGACCCTCTGGTATATCAAACATGTGTATCTGAAAAATAAAGGCAGATTCGGCGGAAGCGGATCCACCTATGTAAGCCCGGAGAGAGGGCTACCTACCCAAAAATGAAGAAAGAAGATGGCCGGTATTGTTCTGCGAGAGCAGAGCGATGCCGGCGGTCTTTTTTATTGCGTTGCATTTCTGCCACAGTTCTATTGCTTATGTAGCTTGACAAAAATGAAAAGATGACATATACTTTGAAAAGATAATAATTTGAATTTCAAAATAAAAGCGAAGAAGAGGAACATATATGACAACGAAAATTATAGGAACAGGAAGTTATCTGCCGGAATATGTGGTGACCAATGACGATCTGGCAAAGCTGGTGGATACAAGTGATGAGTGGATCGCTTCCCGGACGGGGATTCGAAATCGACGAATTGCTACCAACGAAAGTGGAATAGATATGGCAGCAGCTGCGGCAGAGGAAGCATTAAAAGATTCAGGGATGGACGGATCGGAGATTGATCTGATCCTGGTGGCAACGTGCAGCAGTGATTTTCAGTTTCCCAGTACTGCATGTCTGGTGCAGAAAGCCATCCATGCTACGAACGCGGCGGCGTTTGATCTGAGTGCGGCATGTTCCGGTTTTTTATTTGCCCTGCATACCGCACATGCGTATATCTGTGCCGGGATTTATAAAAATATCCTGCTGGTGGGCGTGGAAGTGCTGTCTAAACTGATCGACTGGAACGACCGTTCCACCTGTGTCCTGTTCGGGGATGGTGCCGGAGCGGCGGTGGTAACGGCGGCAGATCATGGAATGGAAGGGTTTGTTCAGTGGTCGGACGGCATGGGCGGTGAAGTACTTACCTGCCCGGGAAGGAAAATAGAGAATCCATGGAAAGAGAATGATTCTGAAACTGAATATATTCAGATGAACGGACAGGAAGTTTTTCGATTTGCAGTGAAAAAGGTCCCGGAATGTATCCGACAGGTAACAGAAAAGACCGAAACTCAGATAGAAACAATTGACTGGTTTATTCTTCATCAGGCTAACAGCAGAATCATTCAGTCCGTGGCAAAGCGGCTTGGGGTGCCGGAAGAAAAGTTCCCGATGAATATGGAGCAGTACGGCAACACTTCCGCAGCCAGTATCCCGATCCTTCTCGATGAGATGAGCAAAAAGGGAATGCTGCAGCCAGGACAGAAGATCATTCTCTCCGGATTTGGTGCGGGGCTGACCTGGGGTGCGGCGCAGATAGAGTGGTAGAAGGAAAGCAAAAGAAAAAAATACAGGAGCAACGGAAACTTGGACTTGGATAAGAAGAGTTCCGTTGCTCTTTTTTATATTGCGTGGGTAACAGGTGAAAGTTTGTAGTTGCTTCAGAATGCTGAAAAATAAAATCAGAAAAATGAGAAATACTATACAATAAGTACCTTGACAAAATACCCACAGGGGGTATATAGTAAAGATACTCCCCGTGGGTATATGAAAAATAAATGAGGTGATCAATTGAAAGAACAGAATCCTACACGAAAGGATGAATCTATAAAAACAGATAACGAAATATGTGAGATGTGTGCAAAAGAAAGTGAAGAACCGGAAAAAAATATTGCACAGGAAGAAAACGGATGCTGCTGTTACCGCAAGACCACAGCCCGTTCCCAGGATGAGCGAAAGAAGTTGATGAACCGTCTGAGCCGGATCGAAGGACAGATCCGCGGCATCAAGGGGATGCTTGAAAAAGATGCCTACTGCAACGATATCCTGATTCAGTCCGCAGCGGTCAGCGCTGCAATGAATGCGTTTAACCGGGAGTTGTTGTCCAGCCATATTCATTCCTGTGTTGTCCGGGATATTCGTGAGGGAAAAGACGAAGTAGTGGATGAGCTGATGGCAACACTGCAGAAATTGATGAAATAAGGAGTGCGAGAGTACGAAGTACGGAGCAATCCGGTATCGATAAAAAAGCTATTATACAAATTTATGTACAGAAAGGGTGAAGCAAGACATGAGACAATACAACGTAACCGGAATGAGCTGCGCCGCCTGCACTGCCAGAGTGGAAAAAGCAGTGGGCAAAGTTCCGGGAGTTACCTCCTGCTCCGTCAGCCTTCTGACCAATTCGATGGGCGTGGAAGGAGATGTACCGCCGGAGCAGATCATTGCGGCGGTGGAACAGGCAGGATACGGTGCCTCCGAAAAAAGAGCCGGAGAAAAGAAACAGTTCGGAGCCGATGCAACTGCACTGGAAGACAAAGAGACACCGGTTTTAAAACGCAGACTGATCGCATCTGTAGGATTTTTACTGGTATTGATGTATTTTTCCATGGGACATATGATGTGGGGATGGCCGCTGCCGGCGTGGTTTGAGGATAACCATATCGCGATGGGTCTGGTACAACTGCTTCTGGCAGGTATTGTCATGGTGATCAACCAGAAGTTCTTTATCAGTGGTTTTAAGAGCCTGTGGCACAGATCCCCGAACATGGATACGCTGGTAGCGATGGGATCGATGGCATCCTTCTTATGGAGTGTGTATGTTCTCTTTGCAATGACCAGAGCACAGGTGGACGGCAATATGGAAGCGGTCATGGATTATATGATGGATTTTTATTTTGAATCCGCAGCAATGATCCTGACACTGATCACCGTAGGAAAGATGCTTGAGGCGAGATCCAAGGGAAAGACCACGGATGCACTGAAAGGCCTTATGAATATAGCACCGAAGATCGCCGTTCTCGTGAAGGGAGAAAAAGAAGTCACCGTACCGATCGAACAGGTAGAAAAAGGAGATATTTTTGTGGTTCGCCCGGGCGAGAGTATTCCTGTGGATGGAAAGATCCTGGAAGGACACAGTGCAGTCAATGAAGCGGCACTGACCGGAGAGAGCATCCCGGTGGATAAAGAAGAGGGTGACCTGGTATCGGCAGCTACGATCAACCAATCCGGATTTATCCGCTGTGAAGCCACGAGAGTCGGGGAAGATACCACATTGTCCCAGATCATCCGGATGGTCAGCGACGCGGCTGCGACAAAAGCGCCGATTGCGAAGATCGCAGATAAAGTTTCCGGTGTATTTGTACCGGTGGTTATCCTGATCGCGGTAGTTACGACGATCGTATGGCTGCTTGCCGGACAGAATGTCGGCTATGCACTGGCAAGAGGTATTTCCGTACTGGTCATCAGCTGCCCGTGTGCACTGGGACTTGCCACACCGGTAGCGATCATGGTTGGTAACGGTATGGGAGCGAAAAATGGTATCCTCTTTAAAACCGCTGTTTCGCTGGAAGAAGCCGGAAGAGTGCAGATCGTGGCACTGGATAAGACAGGAACCATCACAAGCGGGGAGCCGCGGGTAACGGATCTGGTGTGCGAACCTGGATATGATGAAAAAACACTGTTGGAACTGGCAGGAGCACTGGAAAAGAAGAGCGAACATCCGCTGGCGAAAGCTGTTTTGTTAGAGATTGCACAGCGAAAAATCGCCACCAAAGAAGTGGAAGACTTCCGGGCACTGGCAGGAAATGGTCTGACGGGAATATTGGAGGGACACAGACTGCTCGGTGGAAGCATGAAATATATCAGCAGCCAGGTGACAGTAGGAAAACAGGTAAAAAATCAGGCACAGATACTGGCAAAACAGGGAAAAACCCCATTGCTTTTTGCAAAGGATGACGTATTGATCGGTATGATCGCCGTTGCTGACGTGATCAAGGAAGACAGCCCGAAAGCGGTACAGGAACTGCAGAATATGGGTATCCGGGTCGTTATGCTGACCGGGGACAATGAGCAGACTGCAAAAGCGATCGGTGCACAGGCAGGGGTGGATCAGGTTATCGCCGGAGTCCTTCCGGATGGAAAAGAAGCCGTGATCCGCAAATTAAAAGAATACGGAAAAGTAGCCATGGTCGGAGACGGTATCAACGATGCGCCGGCACTGACCAGAGCCGATATCGGAATCGCCATCGGTGCAGGTGCAGATGTGGCGATCGATGCCGCAGATGTAGTACTGATGAAGAGCCGTCTGAGTGACGTTCCGGCAGCTGTCCGGTTAAGCCGTGCAACATTGAGAAATATCCATGAGAACCTGTTTTGGGCATTTTTCTATAACATTATCGGTATTCCGCTGGCAGCCGGTGTGTGGATCCCGATCTTCGGATGGACACTGAACCCGATGTTCGGAGCACTGGCGATGAGCCTGTCGAGTTTCTGCGTAGTATCGAATGCTCTGCGCCTGAATCTTTTTAAAGTGAAAGATTCACACAGAGATCATAAGATAAAAAATGAAGTTACCCTTCCGCAATGGGAGGCATCGAAAGGAGAAAAGAATATGACGAAGACAATGACAATTAAAGGTATGATGTGCGGACACTGTGAAGCAAGAGTGAGAAAGACTCTGGAAGAACTGGAACATGTAACCGAAGCACAGGTTAGCCATGAAAAAGGAACTGCAGTGGTATGCATGGAGACAGAAGTAGCAGATGAGGTTCTGAAAAAAGCGGTGGAAGACCAGGGATATCAGGTGGAAAACATTCAGTAAAAGTGAAGAACAGATCTGAAAGAAAGAAGGAAACAAAATGGTAAAGACAATCGTTGGCGTGGACGGCATGATGTGTGGCATGTGCGAAAGTCATGTGAACGAAGCGGTGAGAAATGCATTTCCAATCAAGAAAGTAAGCTCTTCTCACGGAAAGAAACAGACAGAGATCATCTCTGAAGAATCTCTGGATCATGAAAAACTGAAAGCAGCCATCGAAAAAACAGGTTATCAGGTAACTTCTGTGACAGAAGAACCGTATAAGAAAAAAGGATTTTCCCTGTTTGGAAGATGAGAAAATGGGAAAAGGAAAAGGTGTCCGGGAGGATGCCTTTTCTTTTTCGGAAAGAAACTGAGCATTCTGTATTCGCTTTTTCGATGTGGCACTTAGAATGGCACTCAGAGTAAGGCTGATATTTCCCTGTTGCCATGCTGCTGATGAATCTACTATTTTTTCGAATTTATACTGTTGCGGATTGATAAAATTTTGGATGATATATCTGATCAGATCAGTGAGAAAAAAGAATATCTTTCGGAGCCTGTTCAAAAGAAATCATCTTCAACCGGCGATTGAGATGAATCTGGTCAGGATGACGATACCGGATAAGCCAAACAGCAGGAATCAGAGGTATGTGAAAATCTGATAAAGATTTATAGCATTGGAAGTCAAAAGTAAATAAAAATCAAAACCTACAGGCATGGAAGATCCGGGAAAGGTCGAAACTTCCGTGCCTGTAAAACTATAGTACACTTTTTGAAAAAATCATGCTATAATAAAATACTGAAATTATACGACAGAGGACGAAGAGCATGGAACAGGCAGATAATTTATTGTTGCGGATTCAAAAATATGATAAGACTTTCAGCAAAGGGCAGAAACGTCTGGCAGCGTATGTGCTGAAAAATTATGAAAAAGCGGTATTCCTGACGGCATCGAAACTGGGGAAAGAAGTGGGCGTCAGTGAGTCGACGACCGTGCGATTTGCCACACAGCTGGGGTACAAAGGATTTCCGGAATTTCACCGGGCACTGGAAGAACTGGTACGGAATAAGCTGAATTCGATCCAACGCATGAAAGTGACCTACGGGCATGTACCGGAAGCAGAGATCCTGGATACGGTGTTTCAGTCAGATATCGAGATCATCAAGCTGACGATGGAACATATCGATCATGCAGCATTTGAGATGGCGGTGGAGACACTGCTTTCTGCGAGAACTATCTATATTATCGGTATCCGGAGCTGTGCACCCTTAGCCAACTTTTTGAGTTTTTATCTGAATATGATCCTGGACGATGTGCGTCTGATCCAGACGAGCAGCGCCAGCGAGATCTTTGAACAGATGATCCGTATCGGAGATCAGGATGCAATCATCGGCATCAGTTTTCCGCGGTATTCCATGCGAACCTTAAAGGCAATTGAGTTTGCCAACAACCGGAATGCAAAGGTGATCACACTGACCGACAGTGTGCATTCTCCGATCAATCTGTATTCATCCTGCAATCTTATCGCGAGAAGTGATATGGCATCCATCGTCGATTCTCTTGTGGCACCGTTGAGCGTGGTTAACGCACTGGTGGTGGCACTTTGTATGAAGCGGCAGAAAGAAGTTGTGCATACCCTTGAGACTATGGAAAAAATATGGGACGAATATCAGGTATACAGCAACGATGAGATGGAACATGCGGACGATACGATCAAGATGTTGAACCCGGAACAGGAGGACCATAAAACATGAAACGATTTTTGATTATCGGCGGAGGTGCGGCGGGTATGCTGGCTTCTGTCTACGCGGCGCGAAATGGTATGGAAGTGCATCTGTTTGAACAGAACGAAAAACTCGGAAAGAAACTTTTCATTACCGGAAAAGGCAGATGCAACTTTACCAACGGCTGTGCCACAGAGGAACTGTTTGAGTCCTTCATTACCAACCCGCGCTTTTTATACAGTGCCGTCTACGGTTACACGAACTACGATGTGATCGACTTCTTTGAAACTGCAGGTGTAAAGACAAAGATGGAGCGGGGTGGACGGATGTTCCCGTTATCTGACCATTCTTCAGACATCATCAGGGCGCTGGAACAGCAGATGAAGAAAGCCGGTGTGAAGATTCATCTGGGAAGCCGGGTAAAACGGCTTCTTGTGGAAAAAGAAGAGGACGCAAATGCAAAGATCACCGGAATCCAGCTGGATAACGGAGAAAAGATCCGGGGCGAACAGGTACTGGTTGCCACTGGCGGTAATTCTTATCCGTCCACAGGCTCCACCGGGGACGGATACCGGATAGCAAAAGAGAGTGGTCATACCGTAACGGATCTGCAGCCGTCTCTGGTGCCGATGGTGACGGCTGAGGAATATATTCCGAGATTACAGGGACTGTCATTGAAAAATGTGACATTGTCTTTGTATGACGGAAAAAAATGTGTCTACGAAGATTTCGGGGAAATGATGTTTACACATTTTGGGATTACCGGCCCGCTGGTGTTATCAGCCAGCGCAAAGGTGGGAAAACTGTTAAAAAAGAAGTATCTGACGGCGAGGATTGATCTGAAACCGGCACTGACCGCAGAGCAGCTTGACGCAAGACTTCTGCGGGAATTCGAAGAAGGAAAGAACAAACAGTTTAAAAACGTGGCCGGTTCTTTATTCCCAGCAAAACTTCTTCCGGTTATGCTGGATCTCGGCGGCATCGCACCGGGGAAAAAAGTGCATGAGATCACCAGAGAAGAACGTGCCGGATTTATCGAAAAGACGAAAGCCTTTCCATTTACCGTGACCGGACTGCGGGGCTTCCAGGAGGCCATCATCACAAAAGGCGGCGTTCAGGTAAAAGAAGTGGATCCGAAGACGATGGAGTCCAAAAAGACAAAAGGGCTTTATTTTGCCGGAGAAGTGCTGGATCTGGATGCACTGACCGGTGGTTATAATCTGCAGATCGCTTGGTCAACGGCTCATGCGGCGGCAATGGCGGCAGCTGAGGCAGAAAGATAAAAGCAGAAAACTGCTTGGTAAGAAGAATATTTCAGGATATTTTAGGACAATAAGACTGTCAGAGGATGAAGTGGTTTTGATAAAAAGAATGTAACTATTCAGTAGCCACTGTCCCGCGAGGTGTTATCGTTTAAATGCATTTTGGCTCGTAACTGTGAAGGTACTGAATAGTTACAAAATAATACAGAAAAAACGGAATATTCCGGGGAAAGAGGAAAACATATGAGTTATGCAATCGCAATCGACGGACCGTCCGGTGCCGGAAAAAGCACCATCGCAAAAAGAGTGGCAAAAGAACTGTCTTTTATTTATGTAGATACCGGAGCCATGTACCGTGCCATGGCACTGTATGTGCTGGAACAGAACATTGATCCACAGGATCAGGCGAAAGTAGCAGCAGCCTGCCCGGATATCGATGTGACGATCCTTTACGAAGACGGCGTACAGCAGGTTCTGTTAAACGGAAAAAATGTATCCGCAGAGATCCGTCAGGAAATCGTAGGAAATACCGCATCCAAGATCTCCGTGATCAAAGAAGTGAGAGAAAAACTGGTAGCATTGCAAAGACAGCTGGCAGCAAAAGAAAATGTAGTCATGGACGGAAGAGATATCGGAACACAGGTACTTCCGGATGCGACAGTCAAGATTTATCTGACCGCCAGCGCGAAAGAGCGTGCGAAGAGAAGATATCTGGAACTGCAGGAAAAAGGAATGCCGGGTGAACTCGATCAGATCGAGGCTGACATTATCGAGAGAGATAACCGTGATATGAACCGTGAGATCTCCCCGCTTCGCCAGGCAGAAGATGCAGTGCTGGTGGATACGTCCTTTATGGGAATCGAAGAAGTGACTGCGGCAGTGATTGCAGAATTTGAGAAAAAGAAACAGGCATAAGAGGTGCATATGGAAGAAAGAAAGATTCTGGTAGCCCGTACCGCGGGATTCTGTTTCGGCGTGAAACGGGCGGTGGAAAAAGTATATGAACAGGTCAACATGGGCAAACAGAATATTTACACCTATGGACCGATTATTCATAATGAAGAAGTGGTGACGGATCTGGGGAAAAAAGGTGTCCGGGTTCTGGAAAATGAACAGGAACTGAAAAATCTTATGGAAGGAACTGTGGTGATCCGTTCTCATGGCGTACCGAAAGAAATCTACGAAGTGATCGAAGAAAAAGGGCTGGAATGTGTGGATGCCACTTGCCCGTTTGTACGGAAGATCCATAAGATCGTGGAGCGGGAAAGTAAAGCAGGACGCCATATTATTATTGTTGGCAATGATACTCATCCGGAAGTGGAAGGCATCAAAGGCTGGTGTGAAGGTCTGGTGACTGTGATATCCAGCCACGAAGAAGCCGAAAATCTCGCCTTTCCGGAGGGTGAAAAGCTGTGTGTGGTGAGTCAGACGACATTTAATTACAACAAATTTCAAGAATTAGTTGAAATCTTTGAAAAAAAGAGGTATGATAAAGTTGTTTTAAATACAATCTGTAGTGCGACCGAGGAAAGACAGATGGAAGCACGGCAGATTGCCTGCGAAGCAGATACCATGATTGTCATTGGCGGCAGACATAGTTCCAATACGCAGAAATTATACGAGATTTGTCGAAAAGAGTGTGAAAATACTTACTATATACAGACACTTGTTGATTTGGATACTAAGCCTTTTCAATGTATTGGTTGCGTAGGTATTACAGCGGGGGCTTCCACCCCAAATAATATAATTGAGGAGGTTCAAAAACATGTCAGAATTAAGTTTTGAACAAATGCTGGAAGAATCATTAAAAACAATTAGAAATGGGGAGGTAGTCGAAGGTACAGTAATCGACGTCAAAGAAGACGAGATCATTTTAAATATTGGTTACAAAGCTGATGGTATTCTTACAAAGAACGAATACAGCAACGATTCCTCTATCGACCTTACAACTGTAGTAAAACCTGGTGATACTATGGAAGTAAAAGTCCTGAAAGTAAACGACGGTGAAGGACAGGTTCTGCTGACCTACAAGAGACTGGCAGCAGAAAAAGGAAACAAGAGACTGGAAGAAGCTTTCGAAAACAAAGAAGTTCTGAAAGCAAAAGTTTCTCAGGTACTGAATGGCGGACTGAGTGTAGTGATCGACGAAGCAAGAGTATTCATTCCTGCAAGTCTGGTTTCTGATACTTATGAAAAAGATCTGAGCAAATATGCAGATCAGGAAATCGAATTCGTTATCACAGAGTTCAACCCGAGAAGAAGAAGAATCATCGGTGACAGAAAACAGCTGTTACTGGCAGCAAAAGCTGAACAGCAGAAAGCTCTGTTTGAGAAGATCGCAGTTGGCGATGTTGTAGACGGTGTTGTTAAGAACGTTACAGATTTCGGTGCATTCATCGATCTGGGCGGAGCAGATGGTCTGCTGCATATCTCCGAGATGTCCTGGGGAAGAGTAGAAAACCCGAAGAAGATCTTCAAAGTCGGCGAGCCGATCAAAGTTCTGATCAAAGATATCAACGGAGATAAGATCGCACTGAGCCTGAAGTTCGAAGATCAGAACCCGTGGCTGAATGCAGATGAAAAATATGCTGTAGGAAACGTAGTAGAAGGAACAATCGCACGTATGACAGACTTTGGCGCATTCGTTGAACTGGAACCAGGCGTAGATGCTCTTCTGCATGTATCCCAGATCTCCAGAGAACATGTGGAAAAACCTTCAGATGTTCTGAGCGTAGGTCAGGTAATCACAGCAAAAGTTGTTGATTTCAACGGCGAAGAGAAAAAAATCAGCCTGAGCATGAAAGCTCTGGAGCCTGCAGCTGAAGAAGCAGCAGAGGAAGAGTAATCTGTAGCTGAACAAAGAGATCTGACAGATCATAAATTTATGTAAGCAAAAGATAAGCCACCCGATATGCAAAACAGTATGTCGGGTGGTTTTTATGCATATGACAAAACAAAATCCGTGATTGTGTGTGTGACAATCGCGGATTTTTCTATATTATAATCAATCATTCAAAAATATTTATTGTAGCACATGAGAAAGCAGATGGTTTAAGTATTTTAGGAGCTGCTCCTGATCTTTATCAAAATCTTCCGGCAAAAGAAACCAGCTGCTTTTTTCCTTGCGCTCATCCCGGAAAGCCGGAGTGAAAAGTTCTTCGTACTGGGGATAAAAGCAACCGTTTACTTTTTTACAGCAGTTGTCCGGCGTTGCTTTCTCGCGGTGATCTTTGTCAACATAAGCCCCCACACTCTTATGAATCGCCTCGTCTTCCATTGGAAGATAATAGTATTCTTTATAATTGGGATAGAAGAATTTTTTACATCCTGTCTCCGGGCGGATCTCTAAGAGAAGCTTTTGGGGAGTTATGCGAAGCACAACGTGGGGTAGTTTCTTTTCAAAGCTGACAGGAAATGGATGTTCAGGCTGCACAGAAAGGAGCAAAGTTCCTTCCGCTGTATGAGTGCATGTGATAAATTCCTGACAATTTCCTGTCCATAAAGTACGGATCGAAAAGAGCGGCAGAAGTTTCAGCATCCCTTCCACATCTTCTTTGTTATGCAGACAAAGTATTTCAAGCAGGTGCCCATCACCACTCAACAGATATTTTTTATATACTTCAATAAGTTCCCCACCACTGTACAGGTCTTCCCGGAAAAGTCCGGTTGCATATTCCAGATCTTTCTGACGCATATGCTCCAGATGCAGGATCTTTTTTAAGGGGGAAAACAGTTGATACAGATCCAGCTGCCGGGTTCCCTCCCAGGGGGCAGGCAGCTGATAAAAGGTGTATTTGTGCATCAGGTAAGGGACATCAAAGGTAGTTCCGTTATAGTGGAACAACAGTTTCCTGGTGGAGAGAAGTTCGGAAAAAGCAAGAAGCACTTCTTTTTCTTCGCCGGGTTTCTGGCAGAACCACTGCCTGTGAATCCAGATTTCATTTTCATAAAAAACAGCTCCAAGAAGATAAAGATGAGAGGTCTTCCAAGATAATCCTGTGGTTTCGATATCAAAAAACAGACAGTTTTCCGGAGAAAATTCTTCCTGTGTCAATATGTAATCCGGTAATATCACCGGGTAATCTTTTTGCAGCATATAGTATCCTTTCTGTGAGTGTGTTAATAAAATGTCAAAATATACCAAAAATAATAGCTAAAACATACCGTGTATCTAATATTATATACAAAAAAATAAAATAAACAGTATTTTTTTTGGAAATAATAAGCTATAATGGTAACAGTGATATGATAATTTTATCATAAATAAAAAGAAGGAGGAAGAGGGATTGAGTTTTGAGATTCTGGGAGTTGATCTGTATCATATTCTCAGTTGGTTTATTGTATACAGCTTTATGGGATGGATCTGGGAAAGCTGTTACGTATCAGCCAAAAGCAAAAAATGGGTAAACAGGGGATTTGTATCCGGACCGTTTGTAACAATCTATGGAGTGGGGGCGGTGACCGTCTACGTGATCTTACGTCCGGTGGCAGGAAACATCCTGGAACTCTATTTTGCAGGGGTGGCAGTCGCTACGATTCTGGAATATGTGACAGGTGTACTGATGGAAGCTATTTTTCACACCAACTGGTGGGATTACAGCGATAAAAAGTTTAACTTTCAGGGAAAAATCTGTCTGGGCAGTTCTGTAGCATGGGGATTTTTCACATTGATTCTGTTTTATGTATTTCAGCCGGTTGTAGGGGATCTGGTGGAAATGGTTCCGAGAAAAACAGGAATCGTACTGGTCTATGTATGGCTGGCGGGATATACCGTGGATTTTGCATTTTCCGCAGCAGCAGCTTTCGATCTGCGAAGCAAGATGAAGAAACTGGATGTTGTCTGGGACGAATTCCAGGAGAATCTGCGGGATACCAAACTGTATGAGGTGGCAGAGGAAGCCCGTGCGAAAGCAGAAGTTTACCGGATGGAACTTCCGGTTGGCAAGTGGAACGATATGGTCGAAGAACGTAAGAAACTGTTCCGCGAGACGGTAGAGCGCTACAGTGCAAACGACAGCAGACTTCTGGAAACGAAAGATAATATCCTGGGCAAATACGAAGAGTTTGTACAGAAGTATGGGGATGTGAAAAAGAGTATCCGTCATATCTCCAGGAGACATCTCCGGGCGTATCCGAATATGGTCAGCAGTTTTGAACGTCGTCGGAGACTGACTCTGAAAAAGAACCGTAAACAGAACAAGAAGAGTGCGTAAAAGCTGACAAAATGCGCAAGAATGAAAAGGGAGGACTAGTGTATGGGGTCTGGAACATTTAGAGGAGGTATCCACCCGTATGACGGGAAAGAGCTGTCAAGAGACCGGGCGATCCAGGATATCCGTCCGGGAAAAGAACTGGCCTATCTTGTATCTCAACATATCGGGGCACCTGCAAAACCGATTGTAAAAAAAGGTGATCGGGTTCTGGTGGGACAGATGATCGCAGAGGCAGGGGGCTTTGTATCCGCTCCGGTTTATGCATCGGTATCCGGCGTGGTAAAGGGAATTGAAAAACGTTTGACAGCAACCGGAGGCTACTGTGATGCGATTATAGTGGAAAACGATGAAGTGTACGAATCAGTAGCGTTTGAAGAAACAAAAGATATCACACAATTATCCAAAGACGAGATCTGTGGGAAGATTCAGAAAGCGGGTATCGTAGGTATGGGTGGTGCAGGATTCCCTACACATGTAAAGCTTTCACCGAAAGAACCGGAAAAGATCAAATACATTCTAGTCAATGGTGCAGAATGTGAGCCATATCTGACTTCCGACTACCGGATCATGCTGGAACAGCCGGAAAAACTGGTTGGCGGACTGAAAGTGATACTGCAGCTTTTTGATGGTGCAAAAGGATATATCTGTATTGAGGACAACAAACCGGAGGGCATTGCAAAACTGCAGGAGCTGGTAGAAGGCGAAGCAAATATCGAAGTACAGCCATTAAAGACAAAATATCCACAGGGTGCAGAGCGTATGCTGATCTATGCAGTGACCGGAGAGACAATCAATTCTTCCATGCTTCCGGCAGATGCCGGATGTATCGTGGATAATGTGGATACCGTGGTGTCGATCTATGAGGCAGTGGCAGAAGGAAAGCCACTGATGCAGCGGATCGTAACAGTCACCGGAGACGGTGTGAATATACCATCTAACTTCCGGGCACCGGTGGGTATGGATTTTCAGGAACTTCTGGATGCGGCAGGTGGTCTGAAGGGCACAGTGGAGAAAGTAATCTCCGGTGGTCCGATGATGGGATTTGCCATGTTTGATTATCATGTACCGGTAACCAAAACTACATCCGCGCTTTTGGTACTGACAAAAGATGAGGTCAGCCGTTCCCGGGCTACCGCCTGCATCAACTGTGGAAGGTGTGTCAGTGAATGTCCGGAGCATCTGCTTCCGACGAAGCTTGCAACCTTTGCGGAACACAGAAAAGAAGAAGCCTTTGTCAAGTATAATGGTATGGAGTGCTGCGAATGTGGCTGTTGCAGCTATGTCTGTCCGGCAAAACGACCGCTGGTACAGGAGATCCGTTCCATGAGAAAAATGGTTCTGGCCAATAGAAAGAAAAAATAAGAGGGGGATGTGAAATATGGGAGAGTTATTACATGTATCCTCATCGCCGCATATCCGTTCAAAAGTGACCACAGATTATCTTATGAAAATGGTAATCGTGGCTCTGATGCCGGCAACAGTGGCAGGTGTGTGTTTCTTTGGATGGAAGGCACTGCTGCTGGTCTGTCTGTCAGTGGCAACCTGTGTGGCGACAGAGGGAATCTATGAAACGCTGATGCATAAACCGTTGACGATCTGGGATGGAAGTGCTGTGATCACAGGATTGTTACTGGGTCTGAACCTTCCGGCATCCGCTCCCTGGTGGATCCCGGTGATTGGTGGCATTTTTGCTATTCTGATCGTAAAACAGCTGTTTGGTGGTTTGGGACAGAATATCATGAACCCGGCGCTGGCGGCAAGATGTTTCCTGCTGTTATCCTTTACCGGACAGATGACTAATTTCAGCGCAGATGGCGGTCTGGTAAAACTGGTAGATACGGTATCCGGTGCCACACCGCTGGCTGCAGTAAAAGCAGGAGAAAAAGTAGATCTGTTAAGCCTGTTTCTTGGCAATACACAGGGAACCATCGGTGAGACTTCTGCACTGGCGATCCTGATCGGAGCAGCATTCTTATTGATCCTCAAAGTTATTGACTGGAGAATCCCGTGTACATATATCGGAAGTTTTGCTATTTTCGTAATTTTGTTCGGTGGACATGGAGCAGACGGCTATTATCTGTTAGTACAGCTTCTGGGCGGTGGACTGATGCTTGGAGCATGGTTCATGGCTACTGATTATGTGACGACGCCGATTACCAAACGGGGACAGCTGGTATACGGCGTGATCCTGGGATGTCTGACCGGACTGTTCCGTATCTTTGGAGCCTCCGCAGAGGGCGTGTCCTATGCGATCATCTTTGGCAACCTGCTGATTCCGGTTATCGAACGTCTGACCGTACCGACGGCATTTGGAAAAGGAGGGGTGAAGCATGAAAAATAAGATTATCAAAGATGCCCTTGCCCTTACACTGATCACTCTGGTGGCAGGTGTGGCCCTTGGCGGTGTATATGAGATCACAAAAGATCCGATTGCAAAACAGGAAGCGCAGGCAAAAGCAGAGGCTTATGAACAGGTATTTACGGATGCAGCAGCTTTTGAGGCAGTAGAGATGGACGATACATTGACAAAGACGATCCGCGATCAGCTGGATCAGGAAGGTTATAAGGCACAGTCCATAGAAGAAGTTATGCGTGCGGAAGACCAGAGCGGAGAAACACTTGGCTATGCCTTTGCCGTTGTAACTTCGGAAGGATATGGTGGAGATATCCGGTTTTCCATGGGGGTACAAAATGACGGTACCCTGAACGGAATATCGATCCTGTCCATCGGTGAGACTGCAGGGCTTGGTATGAATGCAGATACTCCTGCTTTCAAAGATCAGTTCGTCGGAAAACAGGTAGAAAAACTACAGTATACAAAAAACGGGGCAACACAGGATGACGAGATCAATGCCATCAGTGGTGCCACAGTTACGACCAATGCCATGACTAACGGTGTCAATGCCGGTCTTTGTGCATTTCGTGTGATGGAAGGGGGAGATCAGTGATGAAAGCAAATTCACCTCTGGAACGTTTGTATAATGGTATCATCAAGGAGAATCCCACCTTTGTGCTGATGCTTGGTATGTGTCCTACACTGGCAGTTACCACATCTGCAAAAAATGGTTTTGGTATGGGTATGACGACAATGGTGATTCTTGCCCTGTCCAACCTGATGATCTCGATGCTCCGGAAAATGATTCCGGACAGTGTGCGTATGCCGGCTTATATCGTAGTCGTTGCATCCTTTGTAACCATCGTACAGTTCTTATTACAGGGATTTATTCCGAGCCTTTACGATTCTCTGGGAATCTATATTCCGCTGATCGTAGTTAACTGTATCATCCTGGGACGTGCAGAGGCTTATGCATCCAAGAATGGGCCAGTTAGTTCTCTGTTTGACGGAATCGGCATGGGACTTGGATTTACCGTTGGACTTACCAGCATCGGTATCGTCCGTGAGCTGATCGGTTCCGGTAAGATCTTTGGTATGACTGTTTTCAACGGTGGAGCTACCATCTTTATTCTGGCACCGGGAGCTTTCTTTGTCCTTGCGATGCTGGTGGCACTTCAGAACCGTGTGAAGATGAAAAAAGATCCTGCCGCAGCTCCGAAAGCATGCGACGAGAGCCTCTGTGCGGGCTGCACCAATCATATGTGTGCAAGTAAGAAGAACGCTGAGAAAGGAGGAACCCAGTCATGAGAGAATTGTTAATGATTGCCGTCGGTTCGGCATTGGTGAATAACGTAGTCCTGAGCCAGTTCCTTGGCCTGTGTCCCTTCCTCGGTGTATCTAAGAAAATGGATACGGCAGCAGGTATGGGTGCGGCTGTAATCTTCGTGCTGACGATTTCTTCATTCTGTACCAGTCTGATTTATAAATTTGTGCTGGTGACTACAGGAATGGAATATATGCAGACCATCGTATTTATTCTGGTGATCGCTGCTCTTGTACAGTTGGTTGAGATGTTCCTGAAAAAGACGATGCCAGCACTGTACAAGAGTCTGGGTGTGTATCTTCCTCTGATCACCACCAACTGTGCAGTACTTGGTGTGGCACTGTTAAATGTACAGAATAATTACGGAATCCTGGAAGGCACGGTCAATGGTTTTGCTACCGCAGTCGGATTTACCATCTCCATCGTGCTGATGGCAGGACTTCGTGAGAAAATCGAATATAACGATATACCGAAACCTTTCCGGGGAATGCCGATCGTACTTCTGACCGCAGGTTTGATGTCCATTGCGTTCTTCGGATTTTCCGGAATGATTTAAGGAGGGAGTTTTATGATTACAGGAATACTTATTGCTGCGGCTTTGGTAGGCGGCACAGGACTGGTGATCGGACTGCTCCTTGGGGTAGCCGGAAAGAAGTTTGCAGTGGAAGTTAATGAAAAAGAGATCGCCGTCAGAGAACAGCTTCCGGGCAATAACTGCGGTGGCTGTGGATATCCGGGATGCGACGGACTGGCAGCTGCAATCGCAGCCGGAAAAGCACCGGTAAATGGCTGTCCGGTAGGCGGCAACGAAGTGGCAAAAACCATTGCAGCTATCATGGGAGAAGAGATAAAAGAAGGACGCCGCATGACAGCCTTTGTAAAATGTGCGGGTGACTGTGAGAGCTCCAGAAATAATTATGTATATGATGGTGTGGAAGATTGTTCGGTTATGGCATTTATCCCGGGCGGCGGTGAGAAAAAATGTCATCATGGATGTCTCGGCTACGGTACCTGTGTAAAGGCGTGTAATTTTGACGCGATCCGTGTCATCAACGGCATCGCCCATGTAGATAAAGAAAAATGTAAAGCCTGCGGTCAGTGTGTGGCTGTCTGTCCGCATCATCTGATCGAGCTGGTTCCTTACGAGCAGACAGTAAAAGTAAGCTGCAGCTCTCAGGATAAAGGTAAGGCTACTATGAATGCCTGTGACAAAGGCTGTATCGGCTGTAAAAAATGTGAAAAGAACTGTCCGGTACAGGCTATTACGGTGACAGATAATGTGGCACATATCGATTACGATAAGTGTACCAATTGCGGACTTTGCAAAGAGAATTGTCCGAGACATTGTATCATCTGATACCAGGGTTCCAAAGTGAAAAGCTTTTCGTGCTTGCACGAGAAAGCTTTTTGCCTTGGAACCCGCCAAACATGAGAAAGTAGCGATTTACGAAGTAAATCAGCGGATTTCGAATGGTTAGGGGATTGTGAGAGCAGCAACGCTGCGGAACAATCCGTAAGTATCCGTAAATTATAATTTGAAAGGCCGGCCACCTTGTGGTATGATAGAACGTAGACTAAGGGAACTGTTGTTTGGGGCAGTTCCCGAAAAAAGGAGTTTATTATGATAGGATACGTGAAAGGCATACTGGAGGAAGCGGACGACCAGTGTATTATTGTAGATAATCACGGAATCGGCTATCGAATCTTCGTACCCGGTTCCGTTTTTTCTGGCGCGATTCCCATTGGTCAGGAAGTAAAAATATATACATATCTGAATGTAAAAGAAGATGCCATGCAGTTATACGGCTTTGCGACAAGAGACGATCTGAGAGTGTTTAAATTACTGTTAGGTGTCAACGGTATCGGACCGAAGGCAGGACTGGGGATCCTCTCAGCACTGTCGGCGGATGATCTGCGGTTCGCGGTTCTGGCAGATGATGCGGCGGCAATTGCCAAGGCACCCGGTATCGGTAAAAAGACTGCACAGAAACTGATCCTAGAACTGAAAGATAAACTGGATCTGGAAGATGCTTTTGAACAGAAACTGGCAAATCAGTCAGCAGCAGGAATACCTGAGACGGAAGGAGACAACCAGCTTCAGGAAGCAGTACAGGCACTGGTAGCACTTGGCTACCCGAACACGGATGCACTCCGCGCAGTGAAGAAAGTGGAAGGTGCGGAGACGATGGATGTAGAAACCCTACTAAAAGCCGCACTGAAGAAGATGATATAATGAGCGCAAGAGAGCCAGAGGGAGCTTGCTCACTCTTGGCGAACGGCGAATGGCGATCATGATAGCTGCGAAAGCAGCGTCAAGCACCGCAGGTGCGAATCATGATATAATGAGCGCAAGAGAGCCAGAGGGAGCTTGCTCGCTCTTGGCGAACGGCGAATGGCGATCATGATAGCTGCGAAAGCAGCGTCAAGCACCGCAGGTGCGAATCATGATATAATGAGCGCAAGAGAGCCAGAGGGAGCTTGCTCGCTCTTGGCGAACGGCGAAGAACAAGTAAGCTATAGTGAGTAGAGATATGTATATGGAGAAAAATAAAGTATGGAAAGACGTGTTATCACAACCGACATGATGGAAGAAGACATCCGTATCGAGGGAAGCCTTCGGCCCCAGTGTCTGGATGATTATATTGGTCAGGAAAAAGCAAAGAAAAATCTGAAAATATATATAGAAGCTGCAAAACAGCGAAACGATGCACTGGATCATGTATTGTTTTACGGACCACCCGGGCTTGGAAAAACCACACTGGCGGGGATTATTGCCAATGAAATGGGAGTTCACATGAAAGTGACTTCCGGTCCGGCTATCGAAAAACCGGGAGAGATGGCAGCTATCTTAAATAATTTGCAGGAGGGGGATGTCCTTTTTGTGGATGAGATTCACCGTCTGAATCGTCAGGTGGAAGAGGTTCTTTATCCGGCGATGGAAGACTATGCCATTGATATCATGATCGGGAAAGGTGCCACTGCCCGTTCAATTCGTCTTGATCTGCCACATTTTACTCTGGTGGGAGCAACCACAAGGGCAGGACTTCTGACGGCGCCGTTAAGAGACCGTTTTGGTGTGATCCACCATCTGGAGTTCTATACGGAGGAAGAACTGCAGACGATTATTCAGCATTCTGCGAAAGTGCTTGGAGTGGAGATCGATGCGGATGGAGCCAGAGAGATGGCAAAACGTTCGAGAGGAACTCCCCGTCTGGCAAACCGTCTGTTAAAGCGCGTGAGAGACTTTGCTCAGGTAAAATATGATGGAAAGATCACGAAAGAAGTGGCTGATTTTGCACTGGAACTTTTGGAAGTGGATCGGTATGGTCTGGATCAGACAGACCGGAAGATTCTGGAGATGATCATTCACAAATTTAACGGGGGTCCGGTAGGACTGGATACTTTGGCAGCAGCTATCGGAGAAGATGCGGGAACCATCGAAGATGTGTATGAACCGTACCTGATCCAGTACGGATTTTTAAATCGCACACCAAGAGGACGTGTGGCAACTGAGTTGGCATATCATCATTTGGGAATCTAAGGGGTTGTTTTTTGGAGGATTTTGTTTATAATAGAAGAGAGTCATACTGGCGGAACATATTGATAATGTGTAAAGCGGGGTATGAATTACTAACAGTAACTTTCGGAGAAATCACAGAAAATAACTGTAAAAGTACGAGGTATTACTGTCTGCAAAAACGTAGTTTGTTTATGCAGAGCATACATAAAATGGAGGAAATGCCGTAATGCCAGCAAAAAATACAATTAAGGTATTAATCGGAGGAAAGATCATCACATTAAGTGGATATGAGAGCGAAGAATATCTGCAGAGTGTGGCTTCTTATATGAATCATAAACTTGCTCAGCTTTCCGAACTGCCGGGATATAACCGACAGCCGGTGGAAACAAAAAACACACTGCTCAGCCTGAACATTGCAGATGATTACTTCAAGGCAAAACATCAGGCGGAAGTTTTTGAAGAAGATTCCCAGCTGAAAGATAAGGAAATGTACGATCTGAAACACGATCTGATCGAAGCCCAGATCGAGGTTGAGAATCTGAAGAAGGAAAAAGAAGAACTGGAACAGCAGGTGAAGAAGCTGGAACAGGATATGGAGAATCTGCTGAAATAGAAAAGAAGACTGTCGCAGTATCTGCGATAGCCTTTTTTGTAAGGAGGAGTATATGAAGGTAGAATTACTGGCACCCGCCGGTTCTTATGAGGCTCTGGAGGCTGCATTTGAAGCCGGGGCGGATGCTGTCTATCTGGGCGGTCAGAAATTTGGAGCCCGTGCCTATGCCGACAATCTGGATCAGGAACAGCTGATCCGGGCGATCGATCTGGCACATCTGAAGGGAAAACAGTTGTATCTGACCATCAATACACTGTTGAAAAACCGGGAACTGGAAACGGAACTGTACGAATATCTGGCTCCGCTTTACGAGGCGGGACTGGATGCGGTTATTGTACAGGATCCGGGTGTGATGGACTTTGTCAAAACATATTTTCCGGGGTTGCATATTCATGCCAGTACGCAGATGACGATCACCGGTGTGGAGAGCGCAAAGCTTTTACAGAAAGCCGGGGCAACCCGTGTGGTGACTGCGAGGGAGCTGTCACTGGAAGAAATTAAAAAAATTTACGATGCCACGCATATGGAAATCGAGAGTTTCGTTCACGGAGCCCTCTGTTATTGTTATTCCGGTCAGTGTCTGATGAGCAGCATGATCGGAGGAAGAAGCGGAAACAGGGGAAGATGTGCACAGCCCTGCCGTCTGCCTTATCAGGTTTATCGGGACGGAAAACGCCTGAATAATGACCGGACCGGGTATGCGTTGAGTCCGAAAGATATGTGTACGGTAGATATCCTGCCGGAGATCATTGAGGCAGGCGTATATTCCCTGAAAATTGAAGGGAGAATGAAAAAACCGGAATACACTGCTGGTGTGGTGTCTGTTTACCGGAAATATCTGGACAAGTATCTTTCCGGGGAAAAAAGGCCGATCGTCACCAAAGAGGACAAACAGATGCTGTGGGATATTTATAACCGGGATGGTTTTCACCAGAGCTATTACAAGCAGCGAAACGGACGGTCCATGATGGCACTTGAAAATGAAAAAAGTGCCGGTATCATTCGAAATGAAGAATTATTTACCAGAATACGGAAAGAATATATGGACAAAAAGACGCCGGTTCTGATACGGGGAACCATGAGCCTGTATAATGGATGTCCTGCGATTCTGGAAGTACAGGCAGGTGACTGCAGAGTGACAGTAGAAGGGGAAACTGTGCAGACAGCCATGAATTGTCCGCTGGGGGAAGAAAGGATCCGCAGACAGATGGAAAAAACCGGAGGATCCGGCTTTATATTTGAAAAACTGGATATTTTTATGGGAGATGATATTTTTCTTCCGATGCACCAGCTGAATCATCTGAGACGACAGGGGCTGGAAGCACTGGAAGAAGAGATGCTTCGTCCGTGGAAACAGCGAAAAGCAAAAGAACGAGATCTCAAAGATATACCGGAGACAGAAAAACAGACAACCAAGGAGTTTCTCACAGCTGCTGTGGAGACAGAAGAACAGCTTGCAGCAGTGGAAAAGACAGATGGAGTTAAGAGAATCTATGCGAACTGTGGAATCTTTCCGGTGTCTGGTTTTGTTCAGAATGTGGAAAGATGGATTCACAGATTGGAAGAAGAGGGGAAAGAACTGTTTCTTACATTGCCGCGAATCGTTCGAGACCGGGAACTTGATGGAAGGAAAGAGACTTTTCAAGAACTGGTTCAGAAAGGTCTTGGAGGCTTTCTGGTGCGGAATATGGAAAGCTATGGAATCCTGGATGCGATGGGACTTACCTCCCGGATCGTTCTGGATGCGAATATTTATACAATGAACAACCGGGCAGAAGCGTTCTGGATGAAAAAAGGAATTCTCGGAGATACGGTTCCGCTGGAACTGAATGCAAAAGAACTGGTACACAGAAACAATAAAAACAGTGAACTGACTGTATACGGTTATACACCGATGATGGTTTCCGTGCAGTGTGTGCAAAAAACGATGGATCACTGTAATCATGCCTGTGTACAATATGTTTTGAAAGACAGATATCAGAAAGAATTCCACGGTGTATGCAGCTGTGAGTTCTGTTATAATACAATCTACAATACGTTGCCAACTTCTTTGCTGAAAGAAAAGGAAAAAGCAGAAAAACTGGGTGTAAAGGCATATCGTCTTTCGTTTACGACAGAAACACAGCAGGAGACAGAAAAGATTGTCCGGGCATTTGTGGACGTATATCTGAGAGGACAGAAGCCGGATGGGCAGATGCAGACAGAAGAGACAACCAAAGGACATTTCCAGCGAGGTGTGGAATAGACAGAAAGTGGAGGAGATGCAGTGGAAAATGTAATCACAGAAGTATCCAAATATCTCATCATTCTTCTGATGATGATCTATACATTTTCCTGTTTTACCGTATTTCGGAAACGGGATATTGAAGATCAGAAAAATGTGCTGCGCAGACAGATCGTACTGATGCTGTTTATGAACCTGGTAGCATATACAGTGTTGTTTTTGCAGGACAACGATATGAAGAAGCTGATGATGTACGGAGCAGTGTTTTTGTTTATTGTCGTGGTACAGATTCTGTATCGGGTGATTTACAGAAAAGGAAATATGTTGATTGTCAATAATATGTGTATGCTTTTGAGTATCGGGTTTCTGATCTTAAGCAGACTGAGTTTTGGTAAGGCAGTCAAGCAGTTTGAAATCGTGGTTATCGGTATGGTACTTTCGTTTATTGTACCGGTGATCGTAAGAAAGGTAAAAATCTTAAAGGATCTGACCTGGCTGTATGGAATCGTGGGACTTGCTCTTTTGATGGTGGTGCTTGCCATGGCGGCGATCTCCGGAGGAGCCAAGCTATCCATTGAGATTGGCGGTGTTACCTTCCAGTTTTCGGAGCTGGTAAAGATCACCTTTGTATTTTTCGTGGCAGGTATGTTGAGAGAAGATACCGGCTTTAAGAGGGTTGTGATCACAACTGTGGTAGCAGCGACTCACGTGCTGATTCTGGTTGTGTCAAAAGACCTGGGAAGTGCGGTCGTTTTCTTTGTGGCATATATTGTCATGTTGTATGTGGCAACAAAGAAAGCACGGTATGCGCTGGCAGGTCTTGCCGGCGGCACTCTGGCTGCGGTTGTGGCGTATTTTCTGTTTAATCATGTACGGCAGCGTGTGATCGTATGGCAGGATCCCATTGCGGTATATGATAAAGTCGGAGGGGGATATCAGGTTGCACAGGGACTGTTCGGCATCAGTGCCGGCGGATGGTTCGGTATGGGACTTGGAAAAGGAATGCCGAATATCATCCCTGTAGTGGACAAGGATTTTATATTTGCAGCGATTTGTGAGGAACTGGGAGCGATCTTTGCAATCTGCATGCTACTGGTCTGCATGAGCTGCTATCTGATGATTGTCAATGTTTCCATGCAGATGAGCAAACCATTTTATAAGCTGATCGCGATGGGACTGGGTGCAGAGTATGCATTTCAGGTATTTCTGACAGTCGGCGGAACCAGCAAATTTATTCCTATGACAGGAATTACCCTTCCACTGGTAAGCTATGGCGGAAGCTCGGTAATCTGTACGATTCTGATGTTTGCCATCATCCAGGGACTGTATATTCTCAGAGAAGACGAAGGTGAAGAACTTGAAAGAAAGAGAAAAGAAAAACGTAAAAAATCAAAGAAACCACCAAAACAGAACCCGCCTGGAGGAAACGGACTATCAGGAGGAACTGGATATCGAGAGAAAACCCTCGAAGAAAAAATCCAGGAACAAACAGAAAAAAGCCTCAACTGGTAAGGAATATACGATCATTGCCTATTGCTTTGTGGGGATTTTTCTAGCGCTGATCGGCTATCTGGTTTATTTTAACGTGGAACTGAGAGATGAATATGCGAACAGCCCATATAACAGCAAACGGCAGGGAACGTACCAGGAGCGGGTAACAAAAGGAAAGATTCTGGCTTCCGATGGAGATATTCTGGCAAGTACAGAAACAGATGCGAATGGAAATGAATTTCGGATGTATCCGTATGAAAATGTATTTGCTCATGTTGTGGGATACTCGGATAAAGGTACCAGTGGTCTGGAACAGGTGATGAACTCCCAGTTACTGACCTCTCATGCCAATGTAGCAGAACAGGTGCAGAAAGAATTTCAGAATCAGAAAAATGTTGGGGACAATGTCTGTACAACGCTGAATACAAAATTACAACAGACAGCATATGATGCGCTGGGTGATCGGAAAGGTGCAGTTGTGGTAATGGAGCCGGATACCGGTAAGATTCTTGCCATGGTAAGCAAACCGGACTTTAATCCGAACACGATCTCAGATGACTGGGATCAGATCAATGCAGATGCAAACAGTTCGATTCTCGTAAACAGAGCAACACAGGGGCAGTATCCACCGGGGTCAACCTTTAAAATTATCACGGCACTGGCATACTGGAGACAGAACAATACGTTTGATAATTTTTCCTTTGACTGTGTCGGTGAAGTGGAGAATGGTGGGTATACGATCCACTGCTATCATAACAGCGTACATGGGCATGAAGATTTTGCAAGTGCGTTTGCACATTCCTGTAACTCGGCATTTGCACAGATTGGCGTGGATCTGAATCGGAGTGAGTATGTAGAGACAGTAAAAGGACTGTTATTTAATACACAGCTTCCGATCGATCTTCCATATCGCAAGTGTAACTTTGATCTGGAGGCAAACAGTGCAGATGCGCTGACGATGCAGACTGCGATCGGACAGGGGGATACCCTGGTATCTCCGATGTATATGGCGATGCTGACAAGCGCGGTGGCAAATGGCGGCAATCTGATGACACCATATCTGGTAGAAAAGATTGAAAGCTATACAGGAACAACAGTAAAATCCTATACACCAAAGATTTATAAAAAACTGATGACCACACAGGAAGCTTCAAAACTGACAGAACTGATGACTGGTGTTGTGGAGAGCGGAACCGGATCGGCACTTTCTGGAAGAGGTTATACGGCTGCAGGAAAGACAGGAACAGCAGAACACGGAGATGCCAGCAGCACCACACCGCACGCATGGTTTGTTGGATTTTCCAATGTGGAAGACCCGGATATTGTAGTCAGTGTTATCGCTGAGGAATCCGGTTCCGGAAGCGAAGTGGCAGTGCCGATCGCACAGAAAATCTTTGATGCGTATTACAATAACTAAAAGGTTGCAGAGTTTTCAGAAAAGAGGTATACTTTAGGCAGTGAGAATGTTGCTGAAGATGGAAAACAGCAGCAAAAAGATACACAACGCATTACAGGAGGATTTGCAAATGGTCGAGGCAACGAGCTGTGGCGGAGTGGTAATATATCGGGGAAAAATCCTGACTTTATACAAAAGCTATAAAAACAGGTATGAAGGATGGGTTCTGCCAAAGGGAACTGTGGAAGAAGGAGAGGAATATCATGAGACGGCTCTCCGTGAGGTAAAAGAAGAAGCAGGAGTACAGGCTTCCATTATCAAATATGTGGGAAAAAGTCAGTACAGCTTCAATATTCAGAATGATGTGGTGGAAAAAGATGTACACTGGTTTTTGATGTCAGCGAACAGCTATCACAGCAGACCACAACGGGAAGAGTATTTTGTGGATTCCGGATATTACAAATTTCACGAGGCTTACCATCTGCTGAAATTTTCCAATGAACGTCAGATTCTGGAGATGGCGTACAACGAGTATTTGGATTTGCGAAAATCTAATCTCTGGGGAAACCGCAAGTATTTTTAAAATAAATACATGTTGAAAAATGGGGAGGGATAAAAGATCTCTCCCTTTTCCGCATAAGAAAGGGGTGTTTTTGAAAACAGGATGCTGAACTGGTCGAAGAACTTATACTATGGAGAGCAGGCAAAGAAAAAAGCAACCAGGATCCGCTGGCGTGTGGAACATCGAAGACCCCAGTATGAGGTGTACCTGATCACTCTGGCACAGAATCCGGAGAATCAGCTGGAAATTATAGGAGCCAACCAAATGTTGCAGAAAACCGTGTATCGAAGATGTCCGGAGATTATCGGAATTGCATGCGGCTATGGAGAAGCACTGGAACTGGTCCGGCAGCTTGCCGAGGCTACATATAAAATGCAGAAAAACGGAGACATCCGCCGTTATCTCGGCAGACAACAGGAGGATGAATCATGTATGTAATACTGACAATTTTAAAAATTCTGGGAATCATCCTGCTGGTGTTACTGGTTATTGTGTTTTCGGTGCTGTTTGTTCCGGTAAGATACCGTCTGGAGGGAGAAAAATCATCTCCGGGATGGAGCGAAGCAAATGGAAAAGTGAAGGTTTCATGGTTACTGCATCTGATTCATCTGCGAATACAGTACCAGGAGAAAGAACTGGACTGGGAGTGCTATCTTTTTGGGGTACCACTGAAAAAAGCCGGAGCGGCTGTCAGAGAGTGGAAAAAGAAGAGAAGAAAGAAAAAGGTACAGGAGCAGAAAGAACGGAGAAAAAAAGCAGTACAGCAGAAGAATGAACCGGAAAAAAGAACAGCTGCGAAGAAAAAAGGGCAGGAAAAACCGTTACAGATAGAAGAAAAGACACGAACGGCTGCGAAAGAGCAAAAATCGACAGAAAAACAGACGAACCCAGAGAAATCGAAGACGGCTGCGCCGGAGGCGAAAAAGACAGAAATAGAGACAACAGAACGAAAACAGCAGGAAAAGGAAAAAGTCTCCGACAAACTGTCACGATTCTGGAACAGATGTAAAAAAATCGTCGGTTCGATTTTGGAATTTCCGGGAAAACTAAAGAAAAAGCTTACAAATATCAGGTTAACATTCCGGGGATTCTATGATAAAATAAAGCGATGGCGGACGCTGTGGAACGAAGAGAGTACGCTGGCTGCACTTCATTTTCTGACAGAAAAGGGAAGAAAACTGATCCGCCATGTTCTGCCACGAAAAATCAGAGGATCCATCACCTTCGGATGCGAAGATCCGGCACTGACCGGACAGATACTCGGTGCAGTGGCGATCGCCTATCCGCTGTACGGAAAAGGCGTGGCAGTGTATCCAAGATTTGAGGAAAAGATTCTGGAGGGACAGCTTCAGATGAAAGGACGGATCGTGGTAGCCTGTCTGCTGTGGCAGGCATGGAAGATCTATCGCAACCCGGATGTACGAAAGACTTTGAAAAAGATCAGATAAAAGGAGGTTTTTGCTATGGCAGAAAACAGTTTTCAGAATACAGTAGAAGCACTTTTTAAAGGAATGGACAGCTTTATCACCACTAAAACCGTTGTCGGTGATGCGATTACCGTAGGAGATACTATTATCTTACCTCTGGTAGATGTATCTTTCGGCGTGGGAGCCGGAGCATTTGCAGAAGGCAATAAAAACAACGGAGCAGGCGGTATGGGTGGAAAAATTTCCCCGTCAGCTGTTCTGGTGATCAATAAAAACGGAACGAAGTTGGTAAATGTAAAGAATCAGGATGCAATCACCAAGATCCTCGACATGGTTCCGGATCTGGCAGATAAATTTACAGGAAAAGACAAGGACGATGCGAATACCGCCGACGATATCGAGCATATACTGAATCAAGAGGAGAAAAAGCAGGGTGAGTAATCACGAGAGTCCTGGGGTTTGTACTTTTTTGGATCGGTGTGGGTATGCTGATCCAGCTGCTGATTCCCACCTGTGTGTGGACGGTATTGATTGCAGCAGCCCTGATGATCATCGGATATAATTTATTTTGCAGTTGTTAAGAGGGTGTCCCGCTGCGCAAGATGGCGGGACACTTTTTATATCTTTAATACCGGATTGTTCCGTACTTCGTACTTCCACAATCCTCAAAAACATGAGTAATCCGTTCATTTTTCTTCGAAAAATAGCTACTTACTCATGTTTTTGGCGGGTCCCAAGTTCAGAAATCTTCCTGCAAGCAAGATTGCGTAAGAATTCCGACCTTTTGACTCTGGTATCATAACAAAGAACAGGAGAATAACATTTATGAGTATATTAAACGTAGAACACCTGTCCCACGGATTCGGTGACAGAGCCATTTTTCAGGATGTATCCTTTCGGTTATTAAAGGGGGAACACATCGGACTGGTAGGGGCCAATGGAGAAGGAAAATCCACATTTTTTAAGATCGTCACTGACCGGATGATGCCGGACGAAGGGAAGATCGAGTGGGCGAAAAATGTGCGTGTGGGTTATCTGGATCAGCACGCGGAACTGAAAAAGGGAATGACCATCCGGGAGGTGCTGTCTTCTGCATTTTCCTGGCTGTATGAAATGGAAGAAAAGATGAATACCATCTGTGATCAGATGGGAGAGGCTTCCCCGGAAGAGATGGAACAAATGATGGAAGAACTGGGAACGATCCAGGATCTTCTGACAATGCATGATTTTTATATTATTGATGCGAAAGTAGAAGAAGTGGCCCGGGCGCTGGGACTTCTGGAGCTGGGGTTGGAAAGTGATGTGACGGAACTGTCCGGCGGACAGCGTACCAAGATCCTTCTCGGAAAATTACTGCTGGAAAAACCGGATATCCTGCTTTTGGATGAGCCGACCAACTATCTGGATGTGCAGCATATCGAATGGCTGAAGCGGTATCTGAATGAGTATGAGAATGCATTTATCCTGATTTCCCATGATATTCCATTTTTAAACAGTGTGGTTAATATCATATATCATATGGAAAGCCAGAAGCTGGATCGTTATGTGGGAGATTATCATCACTTTGAAGAAGTATATGCTGTGAAAAAGGCTCAGCTGGAGGCAGCTTATAAGAGACAGCAGCAGGAAATCAGTGAACTGAAAGACTTTGTGGCAAGAAATAAAGCCAGAGTTTCCACACGAAACATGGCGATGTCCCGTCAGAAAAAGCTGGATAAGATGGAAAAGATCGAACTGATGCAGGAACGTCCGAAACCACAGTTTCTGTTTAAAGAAGCAAGAACTGCCGGAAAACAGCTGTTTTGTACGAAAGACCTGGTGATCGGATACGACGAACCGTTATCTTCTCCACTGAATCTGGAGATGGAGCGGGGAGAAAAGGTGGTACTGACCGGAGCCAACGGTATCGGTAAGACGACCCTGTTAAAAAGCATTCTGGGAATGATCAAACCGTTGGATGGGTTTGCCCAGCTGGGAGATTACCTGTATATTGGCTATTTTGAGCAGGAATCTTCCCAGGACAACACGAAAACCTGTATCGAAGAGATCTGGGAAGAATTCCCTTCTTACACCCAGTACGAAGTTCGTTCAGCCCTGGCAAAATGTGGCCTGACCACCAAACATATCGAGAGCCAGGTACGTGTCTTAAGTGGAGGAGAACAGGCGAAAGTGCGGTTGTGTAAACTTATTAACCGGGAGACGAACCTGTTGGTTCTTGATGAGCCGACCAATCATCTGGATGCGGACGCAAAGGCAGAATTAAAACGTGCGCTGAAAGACTACAAAGGAAGTATCCTGATGGTCTGCCACGAACCGGAATTCTATGAAGGACTGGCTACCGGTGTATGGGACTGTTCTGCATGGTCCACAAAACGGGGATAAGACATTATACAAACTGAATACATAATAAAAATCTCTCTGAAAAATTGGTCGACAGGATCAAGAGACAACAGGGAATACAGTAAAAAAGAAGCGGTATGCAATGGTAGGAGTTTGCATATCGCTTCTTTTCAGCCACACTCTAGCAGACTTCGGTGACGTGACGGATCAGCATATCCTGTATTGCAGGGTATTCACCGAGTCCTTTCATACGACATTCCACATCGTATCCTGCTGCCCGGAACTGATTTTTCCAGGAATCCTCGTCATCGCCGGACATATCGTTTCGTGCATGATCGCCCGCTACGATCATGAAAGGTGCGAGGATCACTTTTTTTGCTTCCTGTTCTTTTACCATACGGGTTACATTTTCCAGTGTCGGATAGCCTTCTACGGTAGCCAGATGAATATTGGAAAATCCAAGATCTTTAAAACGATAATCAAGTGCTGCGTAGACATCATTGGCATAGTGGCTGGTTCCATGTCCCATAAGGATCAGTGCACAGTCTGCCGGGAGATTGGAGAACTCCTGGCAGATGGCATTGACGATCTCCACATGATCCTGCTGCGTGGTAAGAAGCGGATCACCAAAAGTGATGCGTTCAAAATGATTTTTAAACGCAAGAGCATCTTCTTTCATCAGATCATTTTCAATACCATTGATCACATGGGTAGGCTGTACGATCACTTCTGTGATGCCGTCTGTGATCATCTGTTCCATGGCTTCGGTTACGTTGTTGATCCGGATATTGTCCCGTTCCAGAAGTTTTGCCATGATCATTTTACTGGTCCAGGCACGGTAAATCTTATAATCAGAGAAATGTTCTCCGATGCGCTGTTCAATCACATCGATGGTCTTTTTGCAGGTATCCGGAAAACTGGTACCGAAACTGACCACCAGAATCGCTTTTCTTGTTTTAGACATAAGGTTTTGTTCCTTTCATCAATAGTGATAATTCCTCTCTATGTAGTGTACCTTTATTAATCACTTTTTGTCAATTGTCTGTAGAAAAAACCGTGTAACTATTTTCTAAAAGCGAAAGATGTGGTATGATAACTCGTAATGCATTTTGCCCTGTAACTGTAAGAAAACTGAACAGTTGCGATAAAATGCTGCCAGGGAGGAACAAAAAATGAGTATATCGATGATCGGAATCGATTATAATAAAGCAAATGTAGATATCCGTGCCATGTTTTCCTTTACAAAGAAAAATGCAACAGCGGCGATGGAACGGCTGAACAAAATCCCGGGAATCCAGGGATGCGTGATTCTGTCCACCTGTAACCGGATGGAGCTTTGGGCAAGCACGAAAGCAGACTGGGGCGGAACACTGTTAGAAGAACTATGTAAGATTAAAGAAGTGGATCCAACCCAGTACGGGGAATATTTTGTGGAGCGAAACGAGGAAGAAGCCGTGGACCATCTGTTTCATCTGACCAGCGGGTTAAAATCCATGATCCTGGCGGAAGATCAGATCATCACACAGGTCAAGGATGCGCTGACGCTGGCGAGAGAGGCCTTTGTGACGGATAATGTACTGGAAGTGCTGTTTCGAAAAGCGGTGACGGCCGGAAAGAAAGTAAAGACGAATGTTATTTTCTCCAGAGCAAATCAGACCGCGATGGATCAGGCGATTGAGATGCTAAAAGAACGGAAATTCCCGCTTCCGGATGCCAGATGTATGGTTATCGGAAACGGAGAGATGGGAAAACTGGCGGCGCAGTCTCTGAAACGAACTGGTGCGGATGTGACGGTTACCGTCCGGCAGTACCGAAGCGGTGTGGTGACAATCCCAATGGGATGTTCCAGAATCAATTATGGAGAACGTCTCAATTTTCTTCCGGGCTGTGATCTGGTGGTCAGTGCCACAGCAAGCCCGAATTATACATTGACAAAAGAACAGGTAGAAAAGCTGTCACTGAAAAAACAGATTGTTTTTATTGATCTTGCCGTTCCACGGGACATGGAGCCGGGACTCAGTGAGATCGAAGGCGTGGAACTGTATACCATCGATGATTTCAAACTGAGCGGACCGAGTGCGGCAACGATACAGTCGATGGAACAGGCAGAAGCCATCATTCAGGAAGAAATTGATGATTTTTATGTCTGGTATCAGGGACGGGCACTGATTCCGCGGATTCAGGAGATCAAAGAGGACGCGGTGACGGATCTGAATCTCCGGTTACATAAGATTCTTGGCAAACTTCCGCTGAGCGAACAGGAGCGGAAAGACCTGGAAGCATCTATCGATACGGCAGCGGGAAAAGTAGTGACGAAGATGATCTTCGGGCTGAGGGATACCCTGGAGACGGATGCGTTTATAGATTGTGTGGAAGGACTGGAAAAAGTATATGAAGAATAGCGCTTTTTTTCCTTTATTTGTGGATATCAGTGAAAAAAAGATCGTGGTGATCGGCGGAGGAGCTATCGCCACAAGACGGGTAAAGACCTTACTTCCGTTTGAACCACAGATTGTCGTGGTGGCACCGGAAGTGACCGGAGAGCTGGAAGAGTTGAAAAAAGAAGAAAAAATTACGATTTTCCACAGAAAATATCAGAGAGAAGATATTTATGATGCCTGGATGGTGCTGGCTGCCACCAATGATCCCGAATTAAATAATGGAATCTACAGTGTGGCAAAGTGTCTGGGTGCTCTTGTGAATGTGGCAAGCAATCAGGGAAAATGTGATTTTCATTTTCCGGGAGTGATCCGGAAAGATCCCTATGTGATCGGCATCAATGGATCGGGTAAAGACCATAAAGGAACTGCCGAACTTCGAAAACAGATCGAGGCTATGGTAAACAATGCCATCTGCATCGGAAGCCGGGAGAGCCGTCTGGCGGTGATCCAGAGTGAGATGGTGATGGAATATCTGAAAAAAGAATGTCCGCAAAAAGAGATCCGTCTGCTTACGATGAAAACAACCGGCGATAAGATTCTGGACCGGACGCTGGATAAAGTGGGCGGAAAAGGACTGTTTGTAAAAGAACTGGATAAAGCACTGCTGGAGAGAAGAAGTGATTTGTCCGTACACAGTCTGAAAGATATGCCTATGGAAGTTCCGGAAGAACTGCCGATCGTGGCATTTTCAAAAAGGGAAGATCCCAGAGATGTGCTGGTGCTTCCGGAAGGTGCAGACAACCTGGATCTGTCGAAACCTATCGGATGTTCCAGTCAGAGGCGAATCCTGCAGCTGCAGCAGATGTACCCGGAAGCGACCTTTAAAAGTATCCGCGGAAATGTGCTGACCAGATTGAACAAACTGGATGGAGGAGAGTACAGCGGGCTGATCCTGGCAGCAGCAGGATTAAAACGACTGGGACTGGAAGAACGGATTTCCAGATATTATGAGCCGGATGAAGTGATTCCGGCAGCAGGACAGGGGATTCTTGCAGTTCAGGGACGACAGGGAGAAGATTATTCGTATATGGAGCGTTTTGCAGACAGAGAGGGAACGATTGCAGCACTTTGTGAGCGTGCCTTTGTCCGATATCTGGATGGCGGATGTTCCTCTCCGGTAGCGGCCCATGCGGTAATCGAAGGTGATGAGATTTTCCTGCGAGGGCTGTATTATCAGGAAAGTACCGGAAAGCATAAGATAGGAACGATGCGAGGCTCTTTGGAAGATCCGGAGACCCTGGGTGTGAATCTGGCAAAAAAACTGATCTGGGAGGTTGGAAAGAATGAGTAAACAGGGAAAAGTCTGGCTGGTAGGTGCAGGTCCGGGTGATGTGGGACTTTTTACCATCAAAGGAAAAGACATCCTTGCAAAAGCGGAAGTTGTGGTATATGACAGTCTGGTAGGTGACGGTGTGCTGACAATGGTACCGGAGAATGCGGAGAAGATCAACGTGGGCAAACGTGCCGGGCATCATACGATGAAGCAGGAAAATATTAATAAAGTTCTTCTGGAAAAAGCACAGGAAGGAAAAAGGGTGGTACGGCTGAAGGGTGGCGATCCGTTTCTCTTCGGACGTGGTGGAGAAGAACTGGAACTTCTGTGCGAACATAAAATTCCATATGAGGTTGTACCTGGTGTAACTTCCTGTATCGCGGTTCCGGCCTATAACGGAATTCCGGTCACACACAGGGATTTCAGTTCCTCTGTTCATGTGATCACCGGTCACAAACGGGCAGGAGAAAGATATAACATTGATTTTGAAGCCCTGGTCAGGACAAAAGGAACGCTGGTATTCCTGATGGGAATCACGGCGATGGAAGATATCTGTAAAGGGCTTCTTGAAGCCGGTATGGATCCGGAGACACCTGCGGCTGTTTTACAACAGGGAACTATCGCGGGGCAGAAAAGAGTAGTGGCTACGGTGAATACATTAAAACAGGCCTCCAATGCGGCGAAGATCCAGACACCGGCAATTATTGTGGTCGGACAGGTCTGTCAGGTGGCAGATACTTTTGGCTGGTATGAAAAACTGCCGCTTGCCGGTTATAAAGTTCTGGTAACCCGTCCGAAAGAACTGGTTTCCGGCATGGCAAAGAAACTGCGGGAACAGGGAGCCGAGGTGCTGGAACTTCCGGCGATCGGTGTGAAACCGGTGGAAGACAGAACAAATCTTTCCCGGGTATTTGAAAAACTTGACACTTATCAGTGGATTGCATTTACCAGCCCGAGCGGTGTAAGAATCTTCTTTGAACTGCTGATGGAAGCCGGAAAAGATATCCGCGCACTGGGACAGATAAAAATTGCCGCCATCGGAAGAGGAACAGAAAAAGCATTAAAGAAACATAATCTGTATCCTGATCTGATGCCGGAAGTCTTCGACGGGGCATCTCTGGGAGAAAAAATGGCAAAAGAATGTGAGCCGGGAGCGAAGATATTACTGGCAAGAGCGGCAATCGGCAATAAAGAAGTGATCGAAGAACTGGCAAAAAGAGAAGACCTTATAGTAGATGATGTGGCAATTTATGATACATTCTATGAAGATCAGGATCTGATCGATGAAAAAGGACAGTTTGAGAGAGGGAAGATCGACTGTGCCGTATTTACCAGTGCATCAACGGTAAAAGGCTTTGTAGCTGCCACAGAGGGACTGGATTATACGAAAGTTCTTGCAGCCTGTATCGGAAAACAGACACAGGAGGAAGCGTTACGATACGGAATGAAAACTGCAGTCGCAAAAGAAGCATCTATTGACAGTCTGGTGGAACTGGTAATAAAATTGAAAGGGCAGATATCCGGAAGTTACTGATATAACGAGGAGAATATCTGCAGGGAATTCACTCTGTAGCGAAAGCAGGAAAACAGCGGACGGCAGAGAGAATGAAACCAAGCTAAGATAGAAAGTGACAGAAGAAAAGAGGAAGAACAGTCATGGATATGATAAAGAGACCGAGAAGACTCCGCGGAGGAGAGACAATCAGAAAGATGGTACGGGAGACCCGGATGGACAAGTCTTCCCTGATTTATCCGATGTTTGTACAGGAAGGCACCGGAAGAGAAGATGAGATTCCGTCCATGCCGGGACAGTTCCGCTACACGCTGGATCGTCTGCCATATGAACTGGAACGCCTGGCGAAAGCAGGTGTGGGAAGTGTGATGCTTTTTGGTATCCCGGATCACAAAGATGAGATTGCCAGTCAGGCGTATGCCCAGGATGGCATCGTACAGCGGGCGCTTCAGGTGGGAAAAGAAAAATTCCCGGAGCTGTATTATATTACCGATGTGTGTTTGTGTGAATATACCAGTCATGGGCACTGTGGCATGCTTTGCGGGCATGAAGTGGAAAACGACAGCACTCTGGATCTGCTGGCCAAGACAGCTCTTTCCCATGTACAGGCAGGTGCGGACATGGTGGCACCTTCTGATATGATGGATGGCCGTGTTCTGGCGATCCGCAGGATGTTAGATAAAAACGGTCACAAAGAGATCCCGATCATGTCCTATGCAGTAAAATACGCATCTGCGTTCTACGGACCGTTCCGTGAAGCGGCAGATTCTGCTCCGGCATTCGGAGACAGAAAAAGTTACCAGATGGATCCGCACAACAGCCGGGAAGGTGTGAAAGAAGCTCTTCTTGATGTGGATGAAGGAGCCGACATCATCATGGTAAAGCCGGCACTTTCCTATCTGGATATGATCACAAAAGTAAAAGAAGTGACCAATGTTCCGGTAGCAGCCTACAGTGTCAGCGGAGAATACGCGATGGTGAAAGCAGCGGCACAGAAAGGCTGGATCGATGAAGAGAGAATCATGTGCGAGATGGCAGTGAGCACCTATCGTGCCGGCGCACAGATTTATCTGACGTATTATGCAAAAGAACTGGCAAAATGTATGGACGAAGGGAGAATCGGATAATGAGCAGATCAGATGAATTATTTGAAAGAGCAGTGAAGGTTATCCCGGGAGGTGTCAACAGCCCGGTACGTGCCTATGGTTCTGTAGGGATGACTCCAAGATTTATCGAGGGTGCATCAGGCCCATATGTAGTGGATGCAGACAGCAAAAAATATATTGATTATATCAGTTCCTGGGGACCGATGATTCTCGGACACAACAATCAGGAAGTTCTGAACGCCGTGATCCGGAAAGCAGAGAGCGGTCTGAGTTTCGGTGCGGCTACCGAGATCGAGGTGGAGATGGCGGAATTTATCTGTGAAAATATTCCGTCCATCGAGATGATCCGAATGGTCAATTCCGGAACAGAAGCCGTGATGAGTGCGATCCGTGCCGCCAGAGGCTATACAGGAAGAAATAAAATCGTCAAATTCGCCGGATGCTATCACGGACATTCCGATGCTCTGTTAGTAAAAGCAGGATCCGGTGTGATGACGGCAGGAATCCCGGACAGTGCCGGCGTACCGGCGGGAGCAACCCAGGATACCCTGACGGCTGTATACAACAACCTCGAAAGCGTTAAGATGCTGTTTGAAGAAAACGAAGGACAGATCGCAGCCGTGATCGTGGAACCGGTCGCAGCTAATATGGGTGTGGTACTTCCAAAGGAAGGCTTCTTAAAAGGTCTTCGTGAACTCTGTACGAATCATGGTGCAGTTCTGATCTTTGATGAGGTAATTACAGGTTTCCGTCTGGCATTCGGTGGTGCGCAGGAGCGGTTCGGAATCGAGGCGGATCTGGTGACTTACGGAAAAATCATCGGTGCCGGTATGCCGGTAGGTGCTTTTGGCGGAAAACGGGAGATCATGGAAGTGATCGCACCGGTAGGCCATGTATATCAGGCAGGAACTCTGAGCGGTAATCCGGTAGCTATGGCCGCAGGTCTGACACAGCTGAAAATCCTGAAAAATCATCCGGAAATCTATACTCATATGAGCCAGATGGGAGAAAAGCTGTATGAAGGTATGAAAGAACTGGTGAAAAAATACGGAAAACCATGGAAAGTCAACCATATCGAATCTCTGGGATGTATCTATTTCACCGATCAGGATGTGGAAAATTATGAAGACGCAAAAACTTCTGACACAGAGGAGTTTGCACGTTACTTCCACTATATGCTGGAACATGGTATCCATCTGGGACCGTCCCAGTTCGAGGCAATGTTCTTATCTAATGCCCATACCGAAGAGACAACCAAAGAGACACTGGAAATCTTTGAGGGATTCCTGAAACAGGAGTAAGTAGAGGAAACCGTTCAGGGCCTGCAACTGCGAAGGCACGAAACGGTTAATCAAAGAGGATATCAAATAAATGAAAAGTGAATGGATGATAACCCTGCTCACGGCAGGGGGCATCCTGATCCTGTGCGCTGCCATGATCATCTGGGATAAGATCCGGCAGCGCAAATGGTTTCTGCGGCATCTGAAACAGCGGTGGGGAACCGTACCGGATCGGGAATATACCCAGGAGGAATTGGAAAGCATCTCCCATTATGCGAAACGGAATGAGGGAGAGCAGTTTATGATCGATGATATCACCTGGAACGATCTGCAGATGGATGAAATTTTTATACGTATAAACAATACACTTTCTTCCTGCGGCGAAGATGTACTTTACCAGATATTGCGCCAGCCGCAGATGGATCGAAACGTGTTGGATGAAAGAGAACGGCTGATTGCATATTTTCAGACCCATGAAGAAGAACGGATTCAGGTGCTGACACGGGTAAATGAGGTCAAAAAGATCTGGAAAATGTCTATTGCGGATTATATCGATGCATTGAAAGACGTGGATCGCAGAGGAAGAGGAAAATACCCTCTGCTGGCAGGACTTTCGGCAGCGGCAATTGTCGCTACGCTGATCCGCCCGATCCCGTGTATGTTTCTGTTGCTTCTGATGCTCTGCGTCAGTGCGGTGGTTCATACACGGGATTCCAAAAGGATTGAACCGTATCTGAACTGCTTTGTCTGTATCCTTCGTCTTCTGCGGGCAGCGGATCAGTTTGAAAAACTGGACAATCCGGTGATTCAGACCTATCTTGACCGGATCCGGACAGGCAGAAAGAAAATGAAAAGTTTCCGCCGGGGTGCTTTTCTGGTGGCTTCGACGAATTCTGTACAGGACGGTCTGGAAGCAATCATTGTCTCCTATCTTCGCATTATCTTTCAGGTGGATTTTATCAAGTTTTATTCGATGCTGAAACATGTAGAAGGGAATGAATCCACCATCGAAGATATGTATCAGGCGATGGGAGAGTTAGATGCTTTGATTGCGGTTGCTTCGTTCCGGGAGAGTCTGCCTTATTACAGTCAACCCGAATTCGCGGAAGTGAATGACCGGGAGGGTGCATCTTTGAAAGTGGAGAAACTGTATCATCCGCTGATCGGCGATCCGGTTGCAAACAGCATACAGATGCAGAGGGGAGTGCTGATCACCGGATCCAATGCTTCCGGAAAATCTACATTTTTAAAAACCATTGCGATCAATACCATTCTGGCTCAGACCGTACACACCTGTATTGCAAAGGATTACTGTGGAAGTTTTATGAAGATCCTTACTTCTATGGCATTGCGGGACAATCTGGCAGGTGGCGAGAGCTACTATATGGTAGAGATCCGTTCCCTGAAACGAATTCTGGAAGAGTGTGAGAAACCGGAACCGGTGCTTTGTATCGTGGATGAGGTTCTTCGCGGAACCAACACCATCGAGCGAATCGCCGCATCCTCACAGATCCTGCATTCTCTGGCAAAACCGAAAGTTCTTGCCATGGCGGCAACGCACGATATCGAACTGTCCTATGTCCTGGAAAAAGAGTATGATAACTATCACTTTGAGGAAGAGATTCAGGAAAATGATGTGGTATTTGACTATAAACTCCGCACCGGCAGAGCCATGACGAGAAATGCGATCCGCCTGCTTGCTATGATCGGTTATGATCCGAAGATTATCGAGGCGGCACAGGAGAGCGCGAAACACTTTGAAGAAACCGGTGTGTGGAAATAAAAGGAGAACTGTTATGTTAGTGAAAATCTATACCGACGGCGCAGCCAGAGGTAACCCGGACGGACCGGGAGGATATGGCTGTGTCCTGCATTATACTGATCGAAATGGAAATCTTCACGAGAAAGAACTTTCCGCAGGATATAAAAAGACGACAAATAACCGGATGGAGCTGATGGCAGCGATCGTGGGTCTGGAAGCCCTGAACCGTCCCTGCCAGATTCAGTTATATTCCGATTCCAAGTATCTGGTAGATGCCTTCAACCAGCATTGGATCGATGGCTGGATCAAAAAAGGATGGAAGCGTGGAAAGAATGAGCCGGTAAAAAATGTGGATCTGTGGAAACGTCTGTTACAGGCGAAAGAACCACACCAGGTGGAATTTATCTGGGTGAAAGGTCATGACGGCCATGAGATGAACGAGCGGTGCGATTATCTGGCAACCTCTGCGGCGGATGGAGACAATCTGTTGGTGGACCCGGGGATTGCATAAAGAAAAAGAACATGTATTTTAATTATATTAATAGTTAAAATACATGTTCTTTTTGTATATAAAAGCCTTTTTCAGACATGCTCTAGCAGTATCAACCGGGAAGATCTCCACGGATCCGGTAGCGGTAATCGCTTGGTGTGATTCCCATGATACGGTGAAAGATTTCCGTATAATAGCTGGCACCGGAGAACCCAACCTGTAAAGCGATCTCTGTGATGGTATACGAGGTATTGACAAGCAAAGGAATACTCTGTTCGATACGGTAAGTCATCAGATAATTCATCGGTGTCTGGTGGAGAAGACGTTTGCAGAGTCTTTCACACTCCCCGGGACTTACAGAGACTGCATCTGCAAGATCCTTCAAAGATATTTTACCGGTATAATGAGAGTGAATATAAGTAAGAAACGTATCCAGTGTTTTTCTGTCTCTGGATATTTTTTTGGCGGGAGCGATCGTAAAGCCAGGTCGCTGACTCATTTTCCAGAGAAGTCCCCAGGTGGTGGAAAGATGGGAGAGAATCTGCAATTCCCAGGTTTCCGGTTGTTCCTGATGAAGAATTCCACACTTGTAAAGAATATCCAGAAGTATCTGCTGTTCAGGATCTTCCGGACGTATATAAAGTGCAGGAGTTGCCGGATTACCGAGCAGAGGTTTTACGTATTTTCGGAAAAGAATATTGGACTCGGTACCGTAGATAAAAGCTGGGTGAAAGATAATGGTATGAGATACTGCTGTTTCACTTCCCACAGGATGACAATCGTGCAGCTGTTTGGCATTGATCCAGAGCACCTCTCCGGGGTGGAGCACATATTCAGTTAATTCAACCTGAATCCGTACAGATCCCTGAAGCTGATAGTGAAATTCCACTTCCGGATGCCAGTGCATGGGAACATACAGGGTATGTTCCCCGCTTTCCGACACTGGAAAATAATCCATGTGGATATCAACCGGAAAATCATGGCTGCCATGAAGCTGATTTTCTTTCAGATTTTTCTGGGTGGAAATGACAGGACAGTTTGTTGACATAAGCGGTACCTCGGATTATGTTGATTTTGTTATAGAAATTGCAGATATTGTGATAGCTGAATTCCTGTGAAATTATTATACTGTCTTTTGTGTTAAAACACAAGAAAGGAAGTTCAGAATGATTTTGTTATAAAAAACAGATGAAAATCTGATTTTCAGGAGAGAGGAAGAGAAGGAGGATCTTTTATTATGGGAACAAAAAAGAATAATCTGGGGGTTCGTATCGCGATGGCGGTAATCGGAATAGCACTGACTGCTGTTTCTGTGGGGCTTCAAAAGATTTCGGGACTTGGAGTGGATCCGTTTAGTGTTATTATTTTCGGTTTTTCCAATGCCTTTCATGCGACATATCAGACCGTATATATTGTGGTGTGTGCCGTTTTGCTGAGTATAGCATTTATTTTTAATAGAAAATTACTTGGAATTGCAACGGTTGTCAATCTGTTTTTCAGCGGATTTGTTACAGACGCCACCAGAAAAGCAGTTGTAAAAGTGGTGGGGGAACATCCCTCAATGGCAGTTCGTGTTATCTTATTGCTGATCGTTGTACTGTTGATTTCTATTTCTTCAGCTTTGTACTATTCTTCAGAACTTGGGGTATCTCCATACGATGCACAGGCACTGACAATTGCAGAGAAAACAAAATTTCCCTTCCGCGCAGTGAGAATCGGTACCGATGTGGTGTGCTGTGCTGTCGGGTTTGCTCTGGGAGGAGACCTGGGACTGGCTACTCTGGTGTATGCTTTTTGCATGGGACCATTTATCCAGTTTTGCAGGGAACATTTAACGGATAAGATGGCAGCAGGAGAACTGTTTCACAAATAAAGAATGAGAATAAGGGAAAATCCGCTGGTGTCCCAGCGGATTTTCTGTGAGCACGGAGTATATTTGAAATCATATTTTGAAAAACGGTGTGAGAGCAGACAGCACAGCATCCGGTGTATTTTTTCGTGAGTTTTTCCAACAATCACGGAATAATGATTGACAGTATGCACGCAGAATGATATACTCATTCTGTTAAAAAGATAACGGTAAAAATTACCGAATATCGACCACATAGAAAAGCGTAAGGTGTCGGATGACAGAAGATTTCTGTTAATCCGGTGAAAAGGGAAACAGGTGTGAATCCTGTACGAACTCGTCACCGTGATTCGCGAGGGAAGACAAAAACCACTGGGAAACCGGGAAGGTGTCAAACCGCTTGAGCGATCAGCCGGGAGACCTGCCTTTGCGCAGTACGGGAACGAAAGTTCAGGCCACGAGGAATTGGCAGTACGAAAGAAAAACCTGTTTGCTTGTATAAAAATGGTTTTTCCGGCACTTATGGTGAAAGAAACATCTATAACCGTTAAACGGTTCTGGTATCCCTGAAACTGATTCTGAAACTATAAGAAGAATTCCAAATGTAGTACCTACTACCTTCGTCTCCGGACGGAGGTTTTTTACGTTTCATGCGGGCAAGACCCCAGACAACCTTCTTCGGAGAGCCGTCCTGTACCACCGTGGTACACAATCTCAAAAGGACAAAGACAGGAGGAACCATGAGATGAAAAAGAAAATTGTAGTGCTGATGCTTTCAGCAGCTATGACCATGTCCATGATGACAGGATGTGGAAACACAGCAAAGGATGACAGTGCATCCACAACAACAGAAACAACACAGGATGCAGAAGCCACAGAAGAAGCAGAACCGACAGAAGAAGCCACCGAAGAAGCCGCAGATGACAGTGCATCTGACCAGGAGGCAGCAGATAAAGTAGCAGCCCTGATCGATCAGATCTATGTGCAGGAAAGAAACGACAACACTGACGAACAGTGTAAAGAA
>NZ_VUMS01000013.1 GCF_009696065.1 Oliverpabstia intestinalis
TTTCTTGGATGTATGGTTTATAGTTTCTCGTCAACTCTATTATACCATATCCGGTGAGGGGTTATTTGTTTTTTGCAGTTAAAAAATGCCGTATTTATGCGGCTTGTGGCGTTTCGCAAACGACTAATTAAAGAATAATTTAAGGAGTGAAGATAAAAGGATGGAAATGGCTGAAATTGTGATGAACCCTGTCCGACAAAGAATTTTTCAATATTTTTTGCTTCATAAAACCGGCACGGTCAAGGGAATCAGAAAAGCGCTGTCCGATGTTCCCAGTGCAAGCCTGTATCGGCACATAAAGATTCTTACAGATAGTACAATTCTTATGGTTGTGGGTGAAAATCGAATTCGCGGTACTGTTGAAAGCGTTTATCAATTAAATAAGGATGCTATGGAGACAGAAGATGAAACCGGAAATGCGGTACAAATGTCACTGCTCAGTATCTGTGCAACATTTGCGAAGTATTTTTCCAGTGGAAAGGCTGATTCCAAGAAGGATATGTTACTATTTACAAACTGCACGCTGCTACTGACTGACGAGGAGTTTTCAGGTTTTCTTACGGAAATCAATCAGATTGCGGTCAAGTACATGAAAAAAGAGGCAGTGGAAGGCAGCAAAACACGACAGATTACGCTCATCTCTTCCCCATCGAATGAGTAGGTGATGATTATGGAAAAGCAAGGGCAATGGCTGCTATGCCCATATTGTCACGGGAAAACCCGTGTGTGGCTGCGAGGAGATACTGTTCTTCGGAATTATCTTCTTTTCTGTCCAAAGTGCAAGCAGGAAACACTCATTGATTTACGACAATTTCATATAACACTTTTGAAACAGTCAGACGCTAAGACACAGAGCTGAACTTGATGTTAGATCGAGTTCGTTCTGCGTCTTTTTGAAAAGAGGGAACAGAATTGAAAAAAGAAAATGATATTTTAGAGAAAACATTAGACATTGCGGAGAGCGGATATGATAATGCATATTTATTTTTATTGGATGCCTATAAAAAGGATCCTGAAAACTATGGACCGCAAACACTGTATTTCCTGTCCTGTCTGGCAGGCGGGGCAGGTATGCCTGAAAAAGCATTAAAGTGGCTGAAATACGCGATTATGGATAAGGGCTGGTGGTATCGCACAGAGATATTGGAAGATGATGATCTGGAACTATTGGAAAATAATTCTGAGTTCATTTCACTAAAATCAATTTCTGATGACCGGTATACAGCTGCTGTTGCTAAAACAAAGTCATTGTTCTCATGGAAACAAAAATGTGCTGATAATCTGTTTTTGGCTGTTCATGGAAATACACAAAACAGTGAAATCGCACGTAAGGATTGGCTGCCGATCATGGAAGATGATAAGCTGTGGCAGATGGAAACCATACAAAGTGCCGAACCGGATGGGTACGGAACATATCGCTGGAGTTATGATATGTTTTCCTATACTCCGGTAGCAAATGCAATCGAAAAACTACAAAATATAGATTATCAAAAAATTGTATGTGGAGGATTTTCGGCAGGATGTGATATGCTGTTGCGTTCCGTTTGCTTTTCACCAGCCGTTTGCGATATGTTGATTTTGCAGAGTCCGTGGATTCCAGTTCTACAAGAATATGGACATGATTTGGTTCAAACACTAAGGGAAAAGAATATAAAAATACGAATCTTTTGTGGATCAGATGATGAAGATTGTATGCCCATGGCAAAGCGACTATATACTGTGACAAAGCAAGCAGGAATAGATGTAGAATTTTCGGTACAGGAAAACATTCGCCATCAGTTTCCGACAGAGATGTACACATTAAAAGAATTATGGAGAAACATACTATGAAAAAGTCATATGAGAAAAATGAACTGACTTTTGCACTTGTGTGGATCGTGATTTACTGCGTTCTGCAGTCGCAGTCAACTTTCTGCTGGTAACGATCTTTTATCGCGGCGGCAGCCTGCTATCTTGCATCTTCGACCACGCTGCCATCAACATGCTTGTGCGATGATATTGTGTTCTATGATAGATGGAATGATATATAAACGTCAGCCAGTTAAAAAGGGAAGTAGGAGAAAAGGCGATAGTAGATTTTTTGAAAAAATAAAAGAAAGTGGATTAAAGGAAGATCTTTTACAACAAAGTTTTTTCTTACTTCAAATGAATAATCTTATAGCATATTTAACGAAATTGTTTGAAAATGGCAAAGATTTTCAATTAGATACAAAGGTATTAAACAGAAATTTTTTATTACATGGAATGAGTAAAAAGAATGTTAGTCAAAAAGAATGTAAGCAATTATTTTTGGCGGTTTATAATACAAAATTAATTATAGAAGGCGTAAATGGTAGGTTGAAAAAGAAAAATGTTAATATAACTCAAATGCTATCGAATTGAGAATACATAGCCGATTGGTTCAATATGAGTCAGTCGGCTTTTTTCATGCCCATTTTTATACATAGCCAGTTCTGTAAAAAGAATTGGCTATTATATTTTTCGAGGAAGGAGGAAACCACATGACCAAGTGTAAAGTAATCGCCCTTGCAAATCAGAAGGGAGGGACAGCCAAGACCACAACGACATTAAATCTGGGAATTGGTCTTGCACATCAGGGGCGAAAAGTATTATTGGTCGATCCTGAATATGAAAAATAATGGACAGGTAATCAATATGAATCTGGTCAGTGTTGGAACAATCAATGCATCTTTGGTAATTCCCAGAGAAGTTTTTAAGAGCAGTATTCTGGCAAATGCTTCTGCAATCATTGGACTTCATAATCATCCCAGTGGCAATGTGAAACCGTCAAAAGAGGATATGATTGTTACGAGAGAGCTGCAAAAGTGCGGACAGCTACTGGGAATAGAATTGCTGGATCATATCATTGTCGGTGGAACTAATGGAAAGATGCTCAGCTTCCGAGAAGAAAAGATGTTGAATGTGACAGGAAGGATGGATTGGGAGAGATAGAAGAAAAAAGAATTAGAAGTTTTTATTTATTGTAATATTTCATGTAGCGGCATCAGTAAAATAGTGTCGCTACAAAAAGCTGACTTATACATTGATATTATATGCATAACTCAAAATAAAATTGTTAAAAATAGAAAAAGAAACAATATATAACGAAAAAATCTCTAAATAAGAAATTTACATTGACTGAGAGAAGAGTAAAACATATAATAAAGGTGGAGGTGTATAAGAATGTTAGTAAAAGTAAGTGTTGAAAATTTTAAATCTTTTGATAAAGCAGCAGAGCTGACAATGATTTCCTCAAATAAAATACGAACAAATGCAAATCACAGGTTAAAGATAAAAAGTACCCAGTTATTAAAATATGCAGTAGTTTATGGAGCAAATGCATCTGGAAAGACCAATCTGGCATTGTTCTTTAAATTTTTTAAAGATAGTGTCTGCAATGGTATTCCGATAGAAGCTACACAGATGTTTTGTAAGAATCGGCAGGAGAATAAGGAACGAGAAAGTAGTTTTGAAATTCAGATTACTGTAGGTGACAAATTTTATGCCTATGGTTTTTCTGCAGTTTTAAGCAGACGAAAAGTAACCGGAGAATGGTTATATGAATTATATCAGAATGGTTCAGCAAAATGTCTCTTTGAACGAGAAGGAAGCAAACGTCCGGTGTTAAATGATGGCATTACGCTGGCAAATACAGAAAAAAATAAATTTGAAACCTATGCAGATGATTTTGAAGGAAATGAAACATCTTTGTTCCTGACGGAAATGAATCGTGGGAAAAAATATAGCACACGATCTAAATTATTGTTTTTCCGGGATGTATATGATTGGATTCAGAATCATATTTCGATTATCACACCGGATACGCCATTGATTGATTTGGAATATTATTATGATGATAATTCGTTGAAGCTGATTAACAAATTGATCAAAACATTTGATACGGGTATCAGTCAGGTGAAAATTGAAGAAATTACATTGGATGAGTTATCAAATGCATTGCCGAAATCAGTATTTGATAAGATGATGCAGCATGTAAAAAATAGAATGGAAGAGCAGGAAGAACCATCATTCAGAATGACGATGAGGTCGAAGGAAACTTTCTTTAATATCGAAGTTGAAGGACATTCTGAACCGAAGGTCACAACAATCCGGTTGCATCATAATAAGTCATTTTATGAGTTCGGTTTTGATGAAGAGTCTGATGGAACAAGAAGATTATTCGATTTGATGGATATGCTGTTGAATAAACGAGAAGATGTTCTTTATGTTGTGGATGAATTGGAGAGAAGCTTACATCCGAAATTGACAGAACGATTTTTGCAATTGTTTATGCAGCTACATGATGAGCAGCGTATGCAGCTATTGTTCACTACACATGAATCATCTATTATGGATCAGGCTATTTTTAGAAGGGATGAAATCTGGTTTGTAGAACGTAACGCAGAAAATGCAAGCTCTATTTATTCCTTAGATCGTTTCAAGGAGAGGTATGATAAGGTGTTGAGCAAGGCATATCTGGAAGGAAGATATGGTGCGATACCGGTATTTTCAACATTCGATTTTGCGCGAGCAACGAGTCAGACGGATGTGCTTGCACAGACACCTGACGACTGCCGCGACAATGCAGAAAGAATTTCTGCATCGAGAGAGGAGGAGTAGCCTTGGCTCCAGTAAGAAGTTATACGAATTGGAATAGCAGAACTACAGATGAAGAAGAATAGATTGAGCCTTATCGTAAGTACTTTTTCATATGTGAGGGTGCAAATACTGAAACATGGTATTTCAAAAAGTTAATTGATATCCGAAAAGAGTTAAATATTCATCCATTGATCGATATCCGGTTACTTGAAAAAACAGAGGGAGACAGGGACATTTCATTTCCAAGACGTTTGATTGAATTTGCAGAAAATCAGAAAGAAAATCCGGAAATAGCGTTTGATAAAGAACGGGATAAGATGATTGTTGTATTTGATGGAGATATTTTTGAAGAAAAAGTACTTGATTATGATGAACTTCAATGAGGATATTCATCAGTGTAAGGGACAGATTACATGTAATATTGGTCGGATTATTGATGATATTCGGAATGATGATGGAAAATAAGTTGTTAGATGAAAAATAGGGATGGAAAGATACAGTATGAAAGCAGATAATATAAAAAATATAATCAGTGACATAGATCATCTACCGTATAGAGCAATTTTATTTGATGGAACATGGGGAATTGGAAAATCTTATGCGGTAAATGAGGCATTAGAAGCAAATCCCAATGTTTGTAAAATATCAATGTTGGTTTAAAAGACCCAAAACAAATATATCATGAAGCGTTATTTCAATTGGCTTTAAAGAATAATATTGGTGGGAAAATAGGTGAAATTGCTAATAATGTTTTAGATGGTCTATCGAAAATTTGGGATAAAGTTGGTCAGGCAAAGGAAGTAGTACAAAGCATTGCCAATGAAAGAGAATTGTTTTTATTATTGTCAAAAGAGTTTACTTCTGTTCATATTATTGTAATAGATGACTTGGAAAGAATGAGTGATGACATAAATTTGGAAGATATATTTGGAATTATAGAAGAACTCAAGCAATGTAATTATGTAAAAGTTATTGTGATTGCGAATACAGATGAAATACAATCGGACAAAAAAGTTGTATTTGAAAAGTATAATGAAAAGGTCATTGAAAGAATATATCATATTACAGAACGTGCAGAGAAAGTGACATGGAGTAAAATGAATATCCATGCAGACTTTGTTGAAAAATTCTTGGAAATCCATAAAGTCAAAAATTTACGGACGCTCGAAAAGGCGCAACGTTTTTTTGAAGATGTAAAATTGTTTTGTAATAGTGACATGAGTGAGCAATTTAAAGAAGAATTAAGGTTAATATGCTTTGCTGTTGTTGTGGAGAGTATAGAAAACTTGTACTATAAAGAAATTGATTCTGATAATATTGATTCTGTAGAAAAAATGACAAATACGATTGGAAATATGCTTCAGCATAGAATTGGCAGATATCTTTATGGAATAAAGTGTAGTACAAATTTGGTAGAAATGATACTGAAATATTATGAGGAAGGGGTACTAAATGAAGAACAATTGGAGGCTGAATACAAGTTATTTCTTAATTCAGGAGATAAGCCTAACTATTATAAGTCAGATGAGGAAATAAGGAGTGTATTACCTATTTTAAGAGAGAAAATGCTTGAAGCAAAGAGTTTAGCAGAATTAAATGAATTTGCAGATGCGTATGTTGTTTGGAGTGATGTTTTAGAGGAAAATAATGAAAGTGTTTTATCAGAATATAGAAATATTTTAGAAGAAATGCTGGAAAAAACTGTTTTAGATGGGAAAGAGGAAATGCTATCGTATTCATATGATTTGTTTCACATGTCATCGGAAAAGACAAAAAGAATATATCAAGAAGAAAATAAAGAAATGATGAAATTTTTAATAGAGACATATGTGGGATATTTGAAAAAAACAACTCATGGGAAAAAGGCTTATGAGTATTCATATAAACTTAGAAATAATTTTGATAGTAGTTATTATCATGATATTATCATATCAGAGATAGACAATTTGTATAATAAAATTTCTTTTCCAGTAGACAATGTGGATGAGGATAGATATCATACGTGTTATAATATTATGTATGTTTTGTATCATTCAGATGCTGAAAAATTCTTGCAGTATTGTGAAAAAATAAAAGAAGATTGTGATAATATGTCAAGGCATAGAATAGATGTTTTGATTGAGGAGATAGTAAAAAAGTAAAAGTAAATTTACATAGCCAGATGGTTCCAACTCAAGGAATCACCTGGCTATTTTCATGCTCGGATATTATCCCCAATAATATCAATCTAAGGCAAGAAAGGAGATGAAAATTATGCCATATATACCACCATCGGTCGTGCGGGAGGTCAAGCGGATGGATTTGCTTACGTACTTGAAAAATTATGAAACATACGAATTAGTTCACTTTTCTGGCAACACCTACACTACCAGAACACACGATAGTTTGAAAATATCAAATGGGAAATGGATGTGGTGGAGTCAGAGAACCGGTGGCAGATCAGCACTGGATTATCTGATCAAAGTAAGAGGATACAGTTTTTTAGAGGCGGTTGAATTGCTTGCAGAACAGGCAAATATTCAGCCGCCTCTTTTTGTATCTGAGAATGTTCCGATGGAGAAACAGTTACTGTTGCCAAAGAAAAATCAAGATGATCAGAAAGTGATTGCGTATCTTTCAGGCCGTGGGATTGATAAGGAAATCATTCAGTTTTGTTTAGAGTCTGGAAGAGTTTATGAAAGCGCATTTCATCACAACGCGGTGTTTGTAGGGATGGATGAGAAAGATAATCCGAAATATGCAGCCATTAGGGGAACCGGAACCAGTTTTATCGGAGAAGCAAATGGAAGTGATAAGAACTATTCTTTTTCCATTTTTACAGAGAAACCAAATGATATGATGCATCTGTTTGAGTCAGCCATTGATCTGTTATCTTATGCAACATTGCAGAAATTGGACGGGAAGGAGTGGAGAAGAGAACATTTATTGTCACTGGCAGGTGTCTATCAGCCAGCAAAAGAAATTGAAAAAAGTAAAGTTCCTGCAGCGTTGGCAAAAGCACTAAAAATGCATCCAGAGGTGAAGACAATCGTATTTCATTTGGATAATGACCGTATTGGAAGACTTGCCACAAAAGCAATTTCTACAGTACTTCCAAAGCAATATCAGGTAAAAGATGTACCACCAAAACAAGGAAAAGATTACAACAATAACTCTGCATCAAGCTAAATCTGGCAATTACAAAGCGAGAAAAAAACACAAAAAAGAGTATGTCTGGTCATGAAAAATATGAGAGATAGAAGGTGAAAAAAGATATGAAAATTGCAAGATATGAGCTGAATGTCGTATATAAGAAAGAGCTGATTTTGACGATGGAAGACGATGTGGACAGTGAAGATGTAGAATATAAGGTCTATTCGGTGACAACAATCAAAAATGGATATGGATTTCGTGTGTTGCTGACGTTTGCAGACGAAAGTACAAAGACACAGCAACATGCGGGATTCACAACCAAAAGAGAAGCTAATGCATTTCGTGATGAAGTAATCGGACAGCTACATACCGGAACCTATATTGTGTATGGAAAAATCCGGGTAGAGGAGTTTATGATCTTCTGGTTGGAAGATATTATGCGTCCCCGAATAACAGACGACACATATACAACTTACAAAAGTGCCATTAGGAATTATATCGTTCCACAGCTTGGAAAAATGTATATGTCTACACTGAATCAGGGTTATATCAGAAAATTATATAATACAGTTGCAGAAAAGTACGAATCAGTTGCGAAAAATGTCAGGACGATCATGAAAACATCATTGGAGTATGCATTTAACAAAAATGTATTGGCAACTAATCCTGCGAAAGGAATCAATTTACCGAAGAAAATAAAAAAGACAGAGTATCGTGTTCTGAAAATCGAAGAAAAGAAAACATTGACACTTCCGCAGGTGCTACAGTTGATTGAGGCAAGTAAAGAAACACCGATTCATATGCAGATTTTATTTGCTGTATTGATGGGGCTCAGAAGAAGTGAAATCAACGGTTTGAAATACAGTGATGTCGATTACATTCACAGGACGTTGAGAGTAGAGCGTCAGTTGGGAAAGAAGCCAAACAGTAAAGCAGAAGACTGTGTACCTAAGATGCTGACAAAGCAGGAAATTAAAACAAAAACACCTGCTGGTGTGCGTGAACTTCCAATACCGGATTATGTATTTGAAGCAATTCTGGAAGAACGGAAAACTTATGAGAAGAACCGCAGACGCAGACCAAAAGAGTTCCGGGACTGGAATTATATTTGTTGTTCTACATATGGGAATCCAAGGAGTAAAGGTTTTCATCAGAAATACTATAAAGACTTGTTGAAATTCTTGGATTTGCCTGATATTCATTTTCACCAGTTGAGAAATACCTATGCAACTATTTTGCTGAAGAATAGTTTTAATTCAAAAGGTATTTCGCATTTATTGAAGAAGTTATTCTAAAAGAGCGGAAAGATCAGTATTATGATTATTCAGAAGTGATTGAAATAGACTTAATTCTGGAGGAATATTTCAACGCAGCATGATAAAAAATAGAATAGTAGTAAGATAGAAAAGTACAAATGAGAATCGAACATTTGTACTTTTTTCTTGCTTTCATCTATATACTTTCAAAAAAATGTTTGATATAATAGGGACTGTTACAAGAACAAACAGTAAAAATATGACAGAACCGGAGCCTGGTATCATCAGGTATTTCCGAGTGCTGTTTTATCCGCAAAAATCAGTTTTGTGACTTTTATTCGTAACGAGGTGAAAAGGACATCTATTCACCATAAAATAAGCTTTTCGTTACGAATCTGGATACGAATTCTTGGCTGATAATGATCATAGTAAAAGTCACAAATGGAGGGATTTACCATGAATGAGTTCAAATTGAAAGCCCCATATGAGCCAACCGGAGACCAGCCACAGGCGATTGCAGAGCTTGTGAAAGGGTTCAAGGAAGGCAATCAATGCCAGACTTTACTAGGGGTTACGGGTTCTGGAAAAACTTTTACGATGGCAAATGTGATTCAGCAATTACAGAAGCCGACACTTGTCATCGCTCATAATAAGACGTTAGCAGCTCAGTTATACGGAGAGTTCAAGGAGATGTTCCCCGAGAACGCAGTAGAATATTTTGTGTCCTACTACGACTACTACCAGCCCGAAGCCTATGTCCCCTCCACGGATACTTACATTGCCAAGGACTCCGCCATTAACGAGGAAATTGATAGACTCCGGCTTTCAGCTACCGCGGCACTTTCTGAACGGAAAGATGTTATCATCGTGTCAAGTGTATCCTGTATCTATGGAATCGGCAGTCCGAAGGACTATCAGAACATGATGATCTCACTGCGACCGGGGATGGAGAAGGATCGGGATGAGGTGTTGCGGAGTCTGATTGACATGCAGTATGACCGAAACGATATGGATTTTCACCGTGGAACCTTCCGGGTGCGAGGGGATGTGGTGGAGATTATTCCGGCGTATGAATCGGATGTGGCGATCCGGGTGGAATTCTTCGGAGATGAGATTGACCGGATCACGGAAGTGGATGTGCTGACCGGGGAGATCCGGAGAGAACTGAATCATATCGCCTTATATCCGGCGTCTCATTATGTTGTGCCGATGGAACGTATCCTGGAGGCCTCCAAGGCCATTGAAAAAGAAATGGAAGAACAGGTGGCGTATTTTAAAAGCGAAGACAAACTTCTCGAGGCACAGAGAATCAGCGAACGGACCAATTTTGATCTGGAAATGATGAAAGAGACAGGTTTTTGTTCCGGTATCGAGAACTATTCCCGGCATCTGGCAGGACTGAAACCGGGAGAGCCGCCGTATACACTGATGGATTACTTCGGGGATGACTATCTGATCATGATTGATGAGTCACATATTACGGTACCACAGGTGCGCGGTATGTATTTTGGTGACCAGTCAAGAAAATCGACGCTGGTGGACTATGGATTCCGTCTTCCGTCAGCAAAAGATAACCGACCGCTGAATTTTGAGGAATTTGAAGAACGGATCGATCAGGTGCTTTTCGTGTCGGCAACGCCGGGACAATATGAAAAGGATCATGAACTTCTTCGTGCAGAGCAGATTATCCGACCGACCGGACTTCTGGATCCTTACGTGGAAGTGCGTCCGGTGGAGGGACAGATTGACGATCTGGTAGGAGAAGTCAACAAAGAAGTGGAAAAACATAATAAGATTCTGGTGACAACGCTTACAAAACGAATGGCAGAGGAACTGACCGATTATATGAAAGATCTGGGTATCCGTGTCAAATACCTGCATTCCGATATCGATACGCTGGAACGATCGGAAATCATCCGCGATATGCGTCTGGATGTATTTGATGTGCTGGTGGGTATCAACCTGCTTCGAGAGGGTCTGGATATCCCGGAGATCTCACTGGTGGCGATCCTGGATGCGGACAAGGAAGGATTCCTGCGATCGGAAACTTCTCTGATCCAGACAATCGGCCGTGCAGCAAGAAATGCGGAGGGACATGTCATCATGTATGCAGATGTGATCACAGATTCCATGCGCCGCGCCATCGATGAGACACTTCGAAGAAGAGAATTGCAGGAAACATATAATAAGGAACACGGAATTACACCGAAGACGATCAAAAAGGCAGTCAGAGATCTGATCAGCATATCCAAAGAGGTGGCGAAAACGCAGAAGAAACTGGAAAAAGATATGGAATCCATGAGCCGAGAGGAACTCGAAGAACTGATCGGAAAAATACAGAAACAGATGAAAGCGGCAGCAGCCGACCTGAACTTCGAGATGGCCGCCGAGCTGCGCGACCAGATGATCGAACTGAAGAAGAATCTGGAAGAACTGGACAGGTAGGAATACGACTCAAAAAATCAGTATATTATATAAAGAAAGAATTTTCTGAAAAAATGTTCCCGAAATGTGTGAGCGGATATTTACAGCAGAAGATTCTTTCTTTTTATGTACAGGGTAGCATTCCGCGAGGTGCTTTTGCATGTTTTTTGCCAAAATCCAGAGACATACAAGTCAAAATGCCTTACTAAAGGTGATTAGAAATCCAAGACGAAGAAAAAAACAAAAAATTTCAAAATACCCATTGACAAATAAAAGAGGCAGTGCTATCTTTAAACCATAGATGTTAGCACTCCACTTAAATGAGTGCTAACACAACAAAAAAGACAAAGAAGGAGGCAGAGAAGATGCAGGATTTGGATGAAAGAAAACGCAAGATTTTAAAAGCGATTATCCAGACCTATCTGGAAACTGGTGAGCCGGTTGGTTCGAGAACCATTTCCAAGTACACAGATTTGAATCTGAGTTCTGCCACCATTCGAAATGAGATGTCGGATCTGGAAGATCTGGGATACATTGTACAGCCTCACACCTCAGCGGGCAGGATTCCATCGGATCTCGGTTATCGATTATATGTCGATGAACTGATGAAAGAAAAGGATCAGGAAGTTTCCGAGATGAAGGAAATGATGATCGAGAAAACAGATCGGATGGAACGGGTGCTCAAACAGGTGGTCAAGGTGCTCGCATCCAATACGAATTATGCGACACTCATTACCGGTCCTACCTATCATCACAACAAAGTAAAATTCATTCAGTTATCCAAGCTGAACGAAGAACAGCTTCTGGCAGTGATCGTTGTGGAAGGCAACCTGGTAAAGAACCAGATCGTAAATCTGGATGAGACGATCGATGATGAACAGATCCTGAAACTGAACCTGTTATTGAATACACAGCTGAATGGTCTGACGATCGAAGAGATCAGTCTTGGCATGATCACGAAGCTGAAAGAACAGGCAGGTGTCCACAGTGGTGTGGTGAGTACCGTATTAGACGCGGTGGCAGATGCCATTGCAGTGGACGATGAGGAAGTTCCGGTGTATACAAGCGGAGCGACCAACATTTTCAAATATCCGGAACTGGCAGACAGCAGTAAGGCCAGTGAACTGATATCCGCATTTGAGGATAAACAGGAACTGGTTGAGATGATCAAGGATACCGTTTCTGATTCCGGAGAGAATACAGGGATTCAGGTATATATAGGAAATGAAAGCCCGATACAGACCATGAAAGATTGTAGTGTAGTAACCGCATCGTATGATCTGGGAGAGGGAATGAAAGGAACGATAGGAATTATCGGACCGAAGAGAATGGATTATGAAAATGTAGTAGATAATCTGAAAACATTGAAAGTCCAGTTGGACAACATATTCAAAAAGCCGTAGAAAGGTGGAATGTGAGAGATGGCAGAAGAAAATAAAACAACTGCTGAGGAGACAGCTGAGAAAGTAAAAGAAACCGAAGCAGCCGAAAGCGAAGTCACCGAAGCAACTCCTGAAACTCAGGCAGGAAGCGAAGAAGTGGAAGAAGCCAAAGAAAAGAAACTTTTTGGAAAAAAGAAAAAAGATAAAAAAGATGAAAAAATTGAAGAACTGACTGATCGGGTAAAACGCCAGATGGCCGAGTTTGAAAATTTCAGAAAACGTACCGAAAAAGAAAAAGCAGGTATGTATGCTGTGGGAGCAAAAGATGTGATCGAAAAGATCCTTCCGGTAGTAGATAATTTTGAAAGAGGTCTGGATGTCGCAGAAGACAAAGAAGATCCTTTCGTACAGGGAATGGAAAAAATCTACAAGCAGTTCCTTAGCGCACTGGATGGCATGGGAGTAAAAGCCATTGAAGCTGTAGGAAATGAATTCAATCCTGATTTCCATAATGCAGTGATGCATGTGGAAGATGAAACAGTCGGAGAGAACATCATAGTAGAAGAGTTCCAGAAGGGTTACATGTATAAAGACAGTGTAATCCGCCACAGTATGGTAAAAGTAGCCAATTAACAATTATCAGAATATAGATTATAATTCATGAGGAGGAAATAGTCATGGGAAAAATCATTGGTATTGACTTAGGAACAACAAATAGTTGCGTAGCTGTTATGGAAGGTGGTAAACCAACCGTTATCACAAATGCAGAAGGAGCAAGAACAACACCATCTGTAGTAGCATTTACAAAAACAGGAGAAAGACTGGTAGGTGAACCTGCAAAACGTCAGGCAGTAACCAACGCAGATAAAACAGTTTCTTCTATTAAAAGACATATGGGTACTGACTACAAAGTAACCATCGATGACAAAAAATATTCTCCACAGGAGATTTCTGCTATGATTCTGCAGAAGATGAAATCTGATGCAGAAAACTACCTGGGTGAAAAAGTAACAGAAGCAGTTATCACTGTTCCGGCTTACTTTAACGATGCACAGCGTCAGGCAACCAAAGATGCAGGTAAGATTGCAGGTCTGGATGTAAAACGTATCATCAACGAGCCTACAGCAGCAGCTCTTGCCTATGGTCTGGACAACGAACAGGAACAGAAGATCATGGTATACGACTTAGGTGGTGGTACATTTGATGTATCTATCATCGAGATTGGTGATGGTGTTATCGAAGTTCTGTCTACCGCAGGTAACAACCGTCTGGGTGGTGATGACTTCGACCAGAAAGTAGCAGATTACATGCTGGCAGAGTTCAAGAGAACCGAAGGCGTAGACCTGTCTCAGGATAAGATGGCTCTGCAGAGAATCAAAGAAGCAGCAGAGAAAGCGAAAAAAGAACTTTCTTCTTCTACAACAACCAACATCAACCTGCCATTCATCACAGCTACAGCAGAAGGTCCGAAACATTTCGATATGAACCTGACAAAAGCAAAATTTGATGAACTGACACATGATCTGGTAGAACTGACAGCAGAACCTGTAAGAAGAGCACTGTCTGATGCAGGACTGACAGCTTCTGAACTGAGCAAAGTCCTTCTGGTTGGTGGTTCTACACGTATCCCGGCTGTACAAGATAAAGTAAAACAGCTGACAGGACATGAACCAAGCAAGAGCCTGAACCCGGATGAGTGCGTAGCTCTGGGAGCTTCCGTACAGGGTGGTAAACTGGCAGGCGATGCCGGTGCCGGCGATATCCTGCTTCTGGATGTAACTCCACTGTCACTGTCTATCGAGACAATGGGTGGTATCGCAACCAGACTGATCGAGAGAAATACAACAATCCCGACCAAGAAGAGCCAGATCTTCTCTACAGCAGCAGATAACCAGACAGCAGTAGATATCAACGTAGTACAGGGTGAGAGACAGTTCGCGAAAGACAACAAATCTCTTGGTCAGTTCCGTCTGGATGGAATCCCGCCAGCAAGAAGAGGTGTTCCGCAGATCGAAGTAACTTTTGATATTGATGCCAACGGTATTGTAAATGTATCTGCAAAAGACCTGGGAACAGGAAAAGAACAGCATATTACCATTACAGCCGGTTCCAATATGTCTGATTCCGATATCGACAAAGCAGTAAAAGAAGCTGCTGAGTACGAAGCACAGGATAAGAAGAGAAAAGAAGCCATCGATACAAGAAACGATGCAGACGCTATGGTATTCCAGACAGAGAAAGCTATCGAAGAGGTAGGCGACAAACTGGATGCCAACGATAAGACAGCAGTAGAAGCTGATCTGGCAGCTCTGAAAGATCTGATCGCAAAAGCTCCTGTAGATAACATGACAGATGAGCAGGTTGCAGAGATCAAAGCTGCAAAAGAAAAACTGATGGAAAGCGCACAGAAACTGTTTGCAAAAGTATATGAACAGGCACAGGGAGCAGCAGGTGCTCAGGGTGCAGGTCCGGACATGAGTGGAGCAGCAGGCGGTGCTTCTCAGGGATCCAGTGAAGCAGGATACGGCGACGATGTAGTAGACGCTGACTACAAAGAAGTTTAATACGAATAAAGAATAAATCATACTTACCAGATGGTTATACAAGTCGTGTAAGTAAATGCAGGGGACGGGGATACCGGAAGGGTCACCGTCCCCATAATGTGATGATGCCCGGGCTTCAGGATCGGAAATCTGACATAAGCCTGCTTGCAGGAAGATTTCTGAACTTTTGATCCTGACATCATATGAGTAGATAATTCCGCAGTTGTATCCCCCAGGGGTACGAGGCGTTTCGATAAGGTGAAAGAAAATGGCAGAGAAAAGAGATTATTATGAGGTTCTGGGTGTAGAGCGCGGAGCTGATGATGCGACCTTGAAAAAAGCATACCGGAAACTGGCAAAAAAGTATCATCCGGATATGAACCCAGGGGATAAAGAAGCAGAAGCAAAATTTAAAGAGGCGACAGAGGCGTACACTGTACTGAGTGATCCGGAAAAGAGAAGAACATATGACCAGTACGGTCATGCAGCATTTGAAAATGGCGGAGCCGGACAGGGTGGCGGTTTCGGTGGATTCGACTTTAACGGCGCAGATATGGGCGATATCTTCGGCGATATTTTCGGGGATCTGTTCGGTGGCGGAAGAAGCCGCAGAGCGAACAATGGTCCGATGCGCGGAGCAAATCTGCGTGCAGTGGTTCACATTACCTTCCAGGAAGCAGTTTTCGGCTGTGAGAAAGAACTGGAACTGACACTGAAGGATACCTGTACCAAGTGTAACGGAACCGGTGCAAAACCGGGCACTTCTCCGGAGACCTGCAGCAAATGTCATGGAACCGGTCAGGTAACATATACCCAGCAGTCCATGTTTGGTATGGTGCGAAACGTACAGACCTGTCCGGACTGTGGTGGAACCGGTAAGATCATCAAAGACAAATGCCCGGATTGCCGGGGAACCGGATTTACCGCAAGCAGAAAGAAGATTCAGGTATCTATTCCGGCTGGTATTGATGATGGACAGAGTATCCGTATCCGTGAAAAAGGAGAACCCGGAACTAATGGTGGACCGAGAGGAGACCTGCTGGTAGAAGTACAGGTGGCTCGCCATCCGATTTTCCAGAGACAGGATATGAATATCTTCTCCACGGCACCGATCACTTATGCACAGGCTGCACTGGGTGGCAAGATCCGCATCAGCACGGTAGACGGTGAAGTAGAATACGAAGTAAAACCGGGAACACAGACCGATACCAAGATCCGTCTGCGTGGAAAAGGTGTACCGTCACTGAGAAACAAAAATGTTCGCGGTGATCAATATGTTACACTGGTTGTTCAGGTACCGACCAAACTTTCCGAGGAAGCAAAAGATGCGCTTCGTGCATTCGATGCGGCATGTCAGGGAAAACCGGCGCCGGAAAAAGAAAAGAAAAAACGTTTTATGGATAAATTGAAAGAAACGTTTGAAGATTAAAGACCATAGCTACAGAAAAAAGGGACTGTCCGGAAAACAGAAATGTTTTCCGGACAATCTCTTTTGTTGCTTTTTTGAACAGAATCTAGTATAGTTATCATAGCTATGCACTTGTGTACTTGTACAGAAAGGTAAGAAAGTTTATGAAATGGAAAAAATTTAAAATAAAAACAGTGACAGATGCAGAAGATATTATCATCAGTACATTATATGATATCGGGCTGGAAGGCGCACAGATTGAAGACAAAGTACCTTTGACTGCAATGGAAAAGGAGCAGATGTTTGTGGATATTCTGCCGGATGGACCGGAAGACGATGGAATCGCTTATCTGAGTTTTTTTGTGGAAGAGACAGAAGACGGAACCCTTACGGTAAATGGAGAAGAAAAGACCGAAGAAGAGATTCTTTCCCAGGTGAGAGAAGAACTGGAATCTCTGCGGATGTTCTGCCAGATCGGAGAAGGAAGTATCACAGTTGACGAGACGGAAGACATTGACTGGATCAATAACTGGAAAAAATATTTCAAACAGTTTTATGTGGATGATATCCTGATCATCCCTTCCTGGGAAGAAGTAAAAGAAGAAGACAAAGATAAAATGATTATACATATCGATCCGGGCACTGCCTTCGGAACCGGTATGCATGAGACTACACAGTTGTGTATCCGTCAGCTGAAAAAATATGTAACATCGGAGACAGAACTTCTCGATGTGGGAACCGGAAGTGGTATCCTTTCTATCATTGCACTGAAAATGGGGGCAAAACATGCAGTCGGAACTGATCTGGATCCATGCGCAGTACCGGCAGTAGAAGAAAATAAAGAAGTAAACGGAATCGCACCGGAAAGCTTTGATATGATGATCGGAAATATCATCGATGACAAAGAAGTACAGGATAAAGTAGGCTATGAATGTTACGACATCGTAGTGGCAAATATTCTGGCAGATGTTCTGGTGCCGCTGACCCCGGTCATTGTCAACCAGATGAAACCGGGTGCTGTATACATTACCTCCGGTATCATTGATGACAAAGAGCAGACCGTAGTTGATGCCGTAAAGGCAGCCGGTCTGGAGATTCTGGAAGTAACATATCAGGGTGAGTGGGTATCCGTAACCGCAAGAAAGCAGGCGTAAGATGTATCGTTTTTTTGTAAAACAAGAACAGATTGATATGGAAGAAAAAAAGATACATATCACAGGCAGTGATGTGAACCATATTAAAAATGTGCTTCGGATGCGTCAGGGAGAGACGATCCTGATCAGTGCAGGTGATAATCTGGAATACACCTGTCTGGTGAGCGAGATGGAAGCAGAAGAAGTAATTGCAGATATCAGTTATGTGCAGGAAGTGGGCATGGAGCTGCCGTCAAAGATTTATCTGTTTCAGGGACTTCCAAAGAGCGACAAGATGGAGATGATCATTCAGAAAGCTGTGGAACTTGGTGTCTATGAAGTGATTCCGGTGAGCACGGCCCGGGCGGTAGTAAAACTGGATGCGAAAAAAGAAGCTTCCAAACAGAAACGGTGGCAGACGATCGCAGAAAGTGCTGCCAAACAGTCCAAACGAATGGTGATTCCAGAGATTCATTCTGTTATGAAGTTTTCAGAGGCAGTAAACTATGCCGAAGAGCTGGATATCCGGTTTATTCCGTATGAACTTGCTGAAAATATGGCACACACGAAAAAACTGTTTGAACAGATCGAACCGGGGCAGTCTATCGGTATCTTTATCGGACCGGAAGGTGGATTCACACCGGAAGAGATCGAACTGGCGATGAATCATCAGGTACAGCCGATCACACTGGGAAAACGGATTTTAAGAACAGAGACAGCAGGAATGACAGTGCTCTCGATTCTGATGTTCTTATTGGAAGGAAAGGAATAACAAGTGGAAGCATATTTAGATAATTCGGCCACTACCCGTTGCTATGAAGAAGTGAAGGATATCGTCGTGAAAACCATGATGGACGACTATGGCAATCCTTCTGCCATGCACCAGAAGGGTGTGGAGAGTGAACGATACGTGAAAGAAGCTGCCGGACAGATTGCAGCTACATTAAAAGTACAAGAAAAAGAGATTTATTTTACCTCCGGTGGAACTGAGTCCAACAACTGGGCGCTAATCGGAACTGCTCTGGCGAACAGACGCCAGGGGAACCATATTATCATCAGTAGTATTGAACATCCGGCCGTATCTGCTCCTGCAGAATTTCTGGAGAGCCAGGGATTTGAAGTGACGAGACTGGGTGTGAATGCACAGGGACAGATTTCTCCGGAAGAACTGAAAGAAGCGATTCGCCCAGAGACGATTCTGGTATCGATAATGTTTGTAAATAACGAAATCGGAGCGGTGGAACCGATTGCAGAGATCGGAGAGCTGATCAAGCAGGTAAATCCGAAAACGTATTTTCATGTGGATGCGATTCAGGCCTACGGAAAGTTCCGGATCCTTCCGAAAAAGATGCATATCGATATGCTTTCCGCGAGCGGACATAAGATTCACGGACCGAAGGGAACCGGATTCTTATATATCAGTGAAAAAATGAAGATCGTTCCGATCATTTACGGTGGTGGACAGCAGAAAGGCATGCGTTCCGGTACGGACAATGTGCCGGGAATTGCAGGACTGGGATTGGCTTCCAAAATGGTTTATGATCATCTGGAAGAAAATGATAAGCATATGCGTGGGCTTCGTACGTATTTCGTCAGAGAACTTGCAAAGATGGATCAGGTCGTGGTACACGGTCCACAGGGAGAAGAAGCGGCACCGCAGATCGTAAGTGCTGCCTTCGTGGGCGTGAGAAGCGAAGTCTTATTACATACCCTGGAAGAAAGAGGTATCTACGTATCCGCCGGAAGTGCCTGCTCTACGCACAAAAGAAGTGGAAGTCCTACACTGACAGCTATTGGACTGCCGAAGAATCAGATGGAAGCAACCGTTCGGTTCAGCTTCTGTGAGACAACCACAAGGGAAGAACTGGATTACACGTTACAGGTGTTAAATGAAGTCATACCGATGCTGCGTCGATATGCGAGACATTAATCACAGCAAGTAGCAGAAGGAGAAAAGAGATGTTTAAAGCATTTTTAGTAAAATATGCGGAAATCGGCATCAAAGGAAAGAACAGATATCTGTTTGAAGATGCACTGATCCGTCAGATGGAATATGTATTGAAACCGGTAGAAGGAACCTTTCATGTAACCAAAGAGCAGGGGAGAATCTATGTGCTGACTGAGGGTGATTTTGATTATGAAGAAGCTCTGGAAGCATTAAAACGGGTATTTGGAATCGCGTATATCTGTCCGGTTGTGATTAAGGAAGATCAGGGTTACGAACAATTGGAAAAAGATGTGGTAGCTTATGTGGATCATGTATATCCGGATAAAAATAAATCATTCAAAATGCATGTCCGTCGTGCAAAGAAGACCTATCCTGGAACATCTATGGAACTGAATGCAGATCTTGGAGGAGCGATTCTGGACGCTTTTCCGGAGATGAAAGTAGATGTCCATAATCCGCAGCTGCTGATCACCGTTGAGATCCGCGAAAAAATCTATATTTACTCCGAGTCTATTCCGGGACCGGGCGGTATGCCGATCGGAACCAACGGAAAAGCGATGCTTCTGTTATCCGGTGGTATTGACTCTCCGGTAGCCGGATATATGATCGCAAAACGTGGCGTAAAGATTGACGCTGTTTATTTCCATGCACCGCCATATACTAGCGAACGTGCAAAACAGAAAGTTGTGGATCTGGCAAAACTGGTGGCAAGATACAGCGGACCGATCAATCTGTATGTGGTTAACTTTACGGATATTCAGCTGTATATCTATGATCAGTGCCCACACGATGAGCTGACGATCATTATGCGCCGGTATATGATGAAGATTGCGGAACGCATCGGAAAAGAGCAGGGATGCCTGGGACTGATCACAGGAGAGAGCATCGGCCAGGTGGCCAGCCAGACCGTGCAGAGTCTTGCTGCAACGAATGAAGTATGTACGATGCCGGTATTCCGTCCGGTGATCGGATTCGACAAACAGGAAATTGTGGATATTTCCCTGAAGATCAATACGTATGAGACATCCATACAGCCATACGAAGACTGCTGTACGATTTTTGTGGCAAAACATCCGGTAACAAAACCGAATATTCAGATGATCAAAAAATCAGAGAAAAAACTGGAAGAGAAGATTGATGAGATGATGGATCAGGCAGTCAATACTGCAGAACGCATTTACATTGAGGCATAAAATCTGACGAAACGCAGAAGTACAATATCATTCCATTCTGACTCGTAACTGCACAAGTGCTGAACAGTTACGAACAGTAAATATAAAAAGGGAGCCTGTTGCAAACAGACTCCCGATTTAAAAATTCAGACTCAGTCAATGATATATGGAGCAAGTACTTTTAATACTTCATCCAGGTTGTTTCCTTCTGCATGAACATTCAGATTGATCGGTTTGGAAAGATCCAGACTGAAGATACCCATGATGGATTTTGCATCGATGACATATCTTCCGGAAACCAGATCAAAATCGAAATCATATTTGGAAATATCGTTTACAAATGCTTTTACTTTGTCAATGGAATTAAGTGAAATACTAACAGTTTTCATGATAACTTCCTCCCGAAAATTCAGATTATTTTTTGGCCGTGCCGGAGGTAAATCTGTCAATAACAGTTCCTGGCAGCACATTTCAGCTAAATTTATCTTACCGTTTTGGATGGTAAAAGTCAAGGTGAAAGCATACAAAGATTCAAAGAAAACGAAAGAATAATTTGGCAGAAAAGAAAGAAGGTAGACAATGAAAGGAAAAGTTGCACTGCATAATCTGGGATGTAAAGTGAACGCATACGAGACAGAAGCAATGCAGCAGATGTTAGAGGCAGCAGGATATGAAATCGTACCCTTTGAACCGGGAGCAGACATCTATGTGATCAATACCTGTACTGTGACCAACATCGCTGACCGTAAATCGAGACAGATGCTTCATAAGGCCAAAAAGATGAATCCGGATGCTATTGTGGTGGCAGCCGGATGTTATGTCCAGGCGGATACAAAAAAAGCAGAAGCAGATGCGTCTATAGATATCATAATCGGGAATAATAAAAAACAGGAACTGATTTCCATACTGGAAAACTATCGATCAGGCCAGCAGAAAACCACGGAATGTGTGGATATCAATCATACAAAAGAATATGAAAAACTGGAGATCGACCGTACCGAAGAACATACAAGAGCATACCTGAAAGTCCAGGACGGCTGCAATCAGTTCTGTACGTATTGTATGATTCCGTATGCAAGGGGAAGGATCCGCAGTAAAAAAACAGAGGATGTTGTAGGGGAAGTGAAACGGCTTGCAGCATCCGGTTGTCAGGAAGTGGTACTGACAGGGATCCATCTGAGTTCTTATGGAAAAGAACGTCCGGAAGAACAGGAGAATCTGCTGACGCTGATTCAGGCAGTGCATGAGGTAGACGGTATCGAGAGGATTCGTCTTGGATCTCTCGAACCGGGGATTATTACGAAAGAATTCGCAAAAGCGATCAGCAGTCTGCCGAAAGTGTGTCCGCATTTTCATCTGTCACTGCAAAGCGGATGTACTGCTACACTGAAGCGAATGAATCGACGGTACACAGCGCAGGAGTACCGGGAAAAATGTGAAATTCTGAGAAAATATTATCCGGCACCGGCACTGACTACCGATGTGATCACAGGATTTCCGGGAGAAACAGAAGAAGAATTTGAGGAAAGCCGCAGTTTTGTGGACAGTATTCATTTTTATGAGACACATATTTTCCCGTATTCGAAGAGAGAAGGAACGAAAGCAGCAGTCATGCCGGATCAGCTTCCGGAACAGATAAAAAAAGAAAGAAGCAGAGTTTTGATCGCTCTCGGACAAGAACGCCAGAGAGAATATATGGAGCAGTTTTTGGGAAAGAAAAAAGAAGTTTTGTTTGAAGAACAACAGAAGATTCAGGGTCAGACCTACTGGACGGGGCATACGATGGAATACCTGAAAGTTGCGGTAATATCAGAAGAAAATCTGGAAAATAAACGTGTTATGGTACAACTGCAAAACATCATCGGTCAGGATCTCATTCTTGCAGAATAGCAAAATTATGTGGAACAAATCGGTGATCCGGCAGAATAACAGTAATCGGCAGAATGTTACAAAACTGATAAATAGCAATGGAAAGTTTAAAAAAACTGTAAACTTGATTGAATTTTTGCATCTTCTGTATTAGAATAGAATAGATATCAAGTATAGTCGAGGACGTGAAAAAATGGCAAATTTAAGCAATACACAGTATTTTAAAGTGAAAACAGAGCCGGAAGTACAGGTGAAAGAAGTCCTGGATGTGGTATACACAGCGATGGAAGAGAAGGGTTATAACCCGGTTAACCAGATTGTAGGTTATATTATGTCCGGAGATCCTACGTATATCACCAGTTACAAGGGTGCCAGAAGTATGATCATGAAAGTGGAACGTGATGAACTGGTAGAAGAACTTCTGAAAGAGTATATTAAAAACAGATCCTGGGAGAATCGCTGATGAGAATTCTAGGACTTGATTACGGCTCAAAGACAGTGGGAGTCGCAGTAAGCGACCCCCTTGGTTTTACTGCCCAGGGTGTGGAAATCATCCGCAGAAAATCAGAAAACAAGATGCGCCAGACGCTGGCAAGAATTGAAGAACTGATTGCACAGTATCAGGTAGAAGAAATCGTACTTGGTTTACCGAAGAATATGAATAATACACTGGGAGACAGGGCTGAGAAATCTCTGGAGCTGAAAGAAACGCTGGAGAGACGAACAGGTCTGCCTGTTGTGATGTGGGATGAGCGGCTGACAACTGTATCTGCCAACCGTGTATTGATGGAGACGGGAGTACGCCGGGAAAACCGGAAAGAACATGTGGATGAAATCGCTGCGGTATTTATTCTGCAGGGATATCTGGATTATCTTGCGAATAAGAATGAAGAAACAGGACGGTAGAATCATTATGGATAAAATCAAATTTGTGACAGATGAAGGCGAAACAGTGGAATTCTATGTAGAAGAGCAGACCAGGGTGAACGGTACAGATTATCTGCTGGTAACAGACTCCATGGATGATGAAGCTAACGCCTACATCCTGAAAGACTCTTCTGAGGAGACGGATCCGGAAGCGGATTATGTGATGGTGGAAGATGACGTGGAACTGGAAGCCATGTCAAAAGTGTTCAGTCAGATGATGGATGATGTGGATATTGAGATGTAAGCAGTGACGGAGGTGCTATTTGAAAAAAAGTAACGGTGGAAAATTGAAAATCATTCCTCTGGGCGGACTGGAACAGATTGGAATGAACATTACTGCCTTTGAATACGAAGACAGTATTATTGTGGTGGACTGTGGTCTGGCGTTCCCGGAGGACGATATGCTGGGAATCGACCTGGTCATCCCTGATATTACCTATTTGAAAGATAATTATGAAAAAGTGAAGGGTTTTGTGATCACTCACGGACACGAGGATCATATCGGAGCTCTTCCTTATGTTTTGAGAGAAATTAATGCACCGATCTACGCAACCAAGCTGACGATCGGTCTGATAGAAAATAAATTAAAAGAACACAACTTACTTCGTACCACAAAAAGAAAAACCATCAAACACGGACAATCGATCAATCTGGGATGTTTCCGAATCGAATTTATAAAAACAAATCACAGTATTCAGGATGCTTCTGCACTTGCTATTTATTCTCCTGCCGGAATCGTTGTGCATACCGGTGACTTTAAAGTAGATTATACACCGGTATTCGGCGATGCCATTGATCTGCAGCGTTTTGCAGAGATTGGCAAAAAAGGTGTTCTTGCACTGATGTGTGACAGTACCAATGCAGAGAGAAAAGGATTTACCATGTCAGAACGTACCGTGGGAAAAACTTTTGATAATCTGTTTGCAGAGCATAAAAATACAAGAATCATCATTGCGACGTTCGCATCTAACGTAGACCGTGTACAGCAGATCATCAACTCTGCTTACAAATACGGAAGAAAAGTAGTTGTGGAAGGTCGAAGTATGGTCAATGTCATTGGAACAGCGTCTGAACTTGGCTATCTGAATGTGCCGGACAACACACTGATTGATATCGATGAAATGAAAAATTACCCGGATGAGCAGATGGTTCTGATCACAACCGGAAGCCAGGGAGAATCTATGGCAGCTTTGTCCCGTATGGCAGCAAATATTCATAAAAAAGTTTCCATTAAACCAGGTGATACCATTATTTTCAGTTCCAACCCGATTCCGGGTAATGAAAAAGCAGTATCCCGTGTCATCAATGAACTGTCAGCCAAAGGGGCAGATGTTATTTTCCAGGATGTACATGTATCAGGACATGCCTGCCAGGAAGAGATCAAATTGATTTACTCTCTGGTAAAACCGAAATATTCGATTCCGGTTCATGGAGAATTCCGTCATCTGAAAGCACAGGCAGGTATTGCGGAGAGCCTGGGTATTCCGAAAGAAAATATTTTCATCATGCACTCCGGTGATGTGATGGAATTAAATGATGAATCCGCGGAAATTACCGGTAAAGTGCATACCGGAGCAATCCTGGTAGATGGACTTGGTGTCGGTGATGTGGGAAATATCGTACTTCGTGACCGTCAGCATCTGGCAGAAGACGGTATTATGATCGTGGTACTGACACTGGAAAAATACAGTAACCAGCTTCTGGCAGGTCCGGATATTGTATCCCGTGGGTTTGTATATGTGAGAGAGTCCGAAGATCTGATGGGACAGGCAAAGAGTGTTGTAGAAGATGCTATTGATTCCTGCCTGGATCGAAGAATTTCTGACTGGGGAAAAATGAAAGGCGTGATCAAAGATTCTCTTGGTGACTTTTTGTGGAAGAGAACCAAGAGAAAACCGATGATTCTGCCAATTATAATGGAGGCGTAAGATACATGAACAAGATACAGGAATGCGTGGAAAAACTGCTGGAAGTAATCAGAGAGGATTCCGCATATCAGAGGTACCTTGCATGTGAGGAGATGCTGAAATCCAATCCGGAGCTGAAAAAACAGATTGATGAATTCCGTGTAGCTGTCTTTCATATGAACAATGACGATACACAGGAAGATTTGTACGATATTACAGATGAAGTAGAAAACAGATATGAAAAGCTTCGGAAAGTTCCGGAGGTGAATGCATATCTGGAGGCGGAGCTGGATGTCTGTCGGATGCTTCAGCAGGTACTGGAACAGTTTCGAAACGGGATTGATCTGAATATCCCGAATGTATGATCACACTGCCGGACATCCCCGCGTTATATGTGGGAAGGATAAGCAAGGAGTATAGATGGGTAGTAAGAAAAAGAAAAAAGATGCAACGTATCAGGCTGCCGTAAGTGGAGCCAAGGGGGCGATTCGGATTCTGCTCTATGTTTTGCTGATCTGTGGACTGATTTTTGTTGGAAAAACGGCATACAGTTTCGGGTATTTGATCTTCTATCAGGAACCGGAGGCTCATACACAGGCAGATGGGCAGGAGGTAACTGTGATTGTTCATGAAGACGATTCTGTCTATGATGTGGGGGAAATTCTGCAGGAAAAAGGATTGATTGAACGACCGGTTATCTTCTGGGCACAGGAAAAACTCTCCGATTATCGTGGTAAGATCAGGCCTGGTACTTATCTTTTGAATACGCATGAGACGGTTGATGAGATGCTTGCCATCCTGTCAGGGAAAAACACAGAGGGACAGCCGTCTAAGGAAGAAGAAAGCAGTAGTTCTGATGCGGAAGACCCAGAGTCAGGAGAGGAGAGTGCCTCATGATTGTAGACGAACGTATGGTGACTTTTATCAATTCTCTGGACGAAGGTCATACAGAATTCCTGGAACAGCTGGAAAAAGAAGCTAGGGAAGATGCGGTTCCTATTGTAAGAAGGGAAATGCAGAGCTTTTTAAAGTTTCTGATGGCAGCTGCCAGACCGAAACGGATTCTGGAGGTGGGAACTGCAGTTGGGTTTTCTGCTCTTTTGATGTGTGAATATAATCCGGAACCCTGTCAGATCATAACCATCGAAAATTACGAAAAGAGGATCCCGATTGCCCGGGATAATTTTAAAAAAGCGGGTAAAGAGGAGCAGATCGAACTTCTGGAGGGAGATGCAGCAGAGATTCTTCCCACGCTCACCGAACCCTTTGATTTTATTTTTATGGATGCAGCCAAAGGACAGTATCTTCATTTTTTACCGGAAGTGTTGCGACTTTTAAAGAGTGGAGGTCTTTTAGTGTCGGATAATATCTTGCAGGAAGGTGATCTGATTGAGTCACGGTTTGCGGTAGAACGAAGAAACCGGACCATCTATAAACGGATGCGTGAGTATCTGTACGAATTGAAACACAATGACGAGCTGGTAACTTCTCTGCTCCCACTTGGAGATGGGGTTGCAATCAGCACGAAACGATAGGAGAAAGAATCATGAGAATTCCGGAATTACTTGTTCCGGCCAGCAGCCTGGAAGTACTGCAGGTTGCGGTTATATTTGGTGCGGATGCAGTCTATATCGGAGGCGAGGCTTTCGGTCTGCGTGCAAAAGCAAAGAACTTTTCAAAAGAAGATATGTCAGAAGGGGTACGGTTTGCCCACGAACATGGTGTAAAAGTATACGTCACAGCTAATATTCTGGCACATAATCAGGATCTGGAGGGCGTCCGGAAGTATTTTGAAGAACTCCGGGAAATCGGACCGGATGCACTGATTATTTCGGATCCGGGAGTCTATCAGATCGCAAAAGAAGTATGTCCTGAGATCGAACGTCACATTAGTACTCAGGCAAATAACACCAATTATGGTACATACCAGTTTTGGTATCAGATGGGAGCCAAGCGAGTGGTGACAGCAAGAGAATTGTCGCTGGAAGAGATTCGCGAGATTCGAAGCAGAATTCCTGAAGATATGGAGATCGAGACTTTTATTCATGGAGCGATGTGTATCTCATATTCCGGAAGATGTCTGTTAAGCAATTATCTGACAGGAAGAGATTCCAATCAGGGAGCATGTACTCATCCGTGTCGATGGAAGTACTCTGTTATGGAAGAAAGTCGTCCGGGAGAGTATTTTCCGGTCTATGAAAATGAAAGAGGAACTTTTATTTTCAATTCTAAGGATTTGTGCATGATCGAACATATTCCGGATCTGATCAATGCCGGAATCGACAGCTTTAAGATTGAAGGACGTATGAAGACTGCGTTGTATGTGGCAACAGTTGCCCGGACCTATCGGAAAGCCATCGATGACTATCTGAAAGATCCGGCACTGTATGAGGAAAATATGTCGTGGTATCAGGAACAGATTTCCAACTGTACTTATCGGCAATTTACCACCGGATTCTTTTACGGAAAACCAACTCAGGAAGCACAGATTTATGATAATAATACGTATATTAAAGAATATACTTATCTGGGTATTGTGGGAGAGACAAATGAAGAAGGAAAATATTGTATCTCTCAGAGAAACAAGTTCTCTGTAGGAGAACAGATCGAAGTTATGAAGCCAAATGGCGATAACATCGAAGCGACAGTAAAAAGTATTCAGGATGAAGAAGGCAACCAGATGGAGAGTGCACCACATCCGAAGCAGATTCTTTATATTGATCTGGGAATTAAACTGGATCGATATGATATTTTACGTAGAAAAGAACCGGTCACGGAGCTTTAATACAGCATTTTTTTCAATGCGGGAGACATAGGAACGGCTGATTCCCAGCCGTTTTCCAAGTGCCCGCTGTGTCAATTCTTTTTCACCGAAAAGCCCATAGCGGTATTTAATTACTTCATATTCCAATGGTGAAAGAACTTCCCTCAAACAACCATACAATTGAAGAATTCGTTCCTTATGGATACACTGATCAGTGATATCCTGTTCGTTAGCTTCCACAATATCCAGAAGATGAATCTCGTTCCCTTCTTTGTCTGTACCGATCGGTTCGTACAGGGAAACTTCTCTGGAAAATTTTTTTCGGCTGCGAAGCATCATCAACAATTCATTATCAATACAGCGGGCAGCGTAGGTAGCAAGTCTGCTGCCTTTTGTCATATCATAGGTGGACACGGCTTTGATCAGACCGATCGTTCCTATGGAAATCAAATCATCCAGATCTTCATCAACCCCCTGGTATTTTTTTACAATATGTGCAACCAGTCGCAGATTACGTTCGATCAACACATCTCGGGCAGCCTTATCACCCTGTCGGCATTTACGAAGATAGAAAGTTTCTTCTTGTGTGGTGAGGGGTTTCAGAAAGGTCTTCACATACACACCTCAAAGGGCTTTCTTTCTAATTTATGCCCTGGCGGAAGAATATGTGCTTTTCCCAAAATGTAGAATCAGAGCATATCAAAATATATAATCCCAAAACATACAGAAAATAAAGACAACTATACAGTAACCACTGCCCCGCGAGGTATTTTGCCCCGTAGCTGTGAAGGGGCTGAACAGTTACCAATAAAAAACAAGACGGTGATGGCAGTGCTAACCGTTATTACAGTGATATAACGCAGAGAAAGGAGAGAATATTTTATGTATACAAGTATATTATCGGCAACGATGCAGGGAATCAGGGCGATTCCGGTACAGGTGGAGGTGGATGTGAGTCCCGGGCTTCCCGGATTTTCCATGGTAGGGACAGTGAACAGTCAGGTTCGGGAGGCACAGGATCGGGTCAGAACGTCATTACATAATCTGGAGATACCGGTTCCGCCAAGAAGAATTACCATCAATCTTTCTCCGGCAGATGTACCAAAGGCCGGAACCGGTTTTGATCTTCCGATTACTGCGGCAATCCTGGAATCTCTGGGGCAGCTTCCGAAAGGGGGACTTGAGAGTGTCATGGTAACCGGCGAAGTGGGGTTGGACGGACAGATTAAAAAAGTGAGAGGAGTTCTTGCGATGGTTGAGGAGGCGAGGAAATCAGGATGCCAGGGGTGTATTGTTCCATGGGAAAACCGGAGAGAGGCACAGATGATCCAGGGGATTCGAAGCGTAGGAGTCAGGAATCTGGGAGAGTTTATGCGGACAGTGAGAGAACGGACATGGGAACATCCGGAGAAAGAAAGGGAAAAGATGGAGATTGCACCGGAAATAACAGCAGATTTCAGAGAAATCAAAGGACAGACTGCTGCAAAAAGGGGGGCACTTCTTGCAGCCGCCGGTTTTCATAATATATTACTGATGGGGCCTCCGGGTTCAGGAAAAACAATGGTGGCAAAAAGAATTCCCGGTTTGCTTCCGGCACTGAGTCATGAGGAGGCAATGGAAATTACTTCTATTTATAGTGTGGCAGGATTATTATCTTCAAAAGTCCCCTGGGTATCAAACAGGCCGTTCCGTTCTCCGCATCATACCATATCACCGCAGGCGCTTGCGGGAGGAGGAAAGATACCGATGCCAGGAGAAATCACATTGGCACACAAAGGTGTCTTATTTTTGGATGAACTTCCGGAGATGAAGAGGGAGACACTGGAGATTCTCCGACAGCCGCTTGAGGACGGAGAGATTCATATTGCGCGGGTGGGGGGAAGGTATAGTTTCCCGGCAGAATTTCTTCTGGTGGGTGCGATGAATCCCTGCCCCTGTGGCTACTATCCGGACAGAAACCGCTGCGATTGTGGAGAACATGAGATTAAAAGATATCAGCAGCGGATCAGTCAGGCTTTTCTTGACCGGATGGATATCTGTGTGACTACCAATGCGGCAACTTATGGTGAATTCAGGGGAGAGATACCCGACAGTGACAGTATACAGTGGAGTACAGAAAATATGCGAAAAGAAGTAGAGAGAGCCCGGTTAATACAAAAAGAACGTTTAAAAGAATCCGGAATCTGTTATAACAGCCAGATTCCGCCGGGTGAGATCAGTACATATTGCAAAACAAGTGAAGAAGCAGAAAAAATGTTACAGGGAGCTTTTGAAAAGTTACATCTAAGTGGACGGGCATGTAACCGGATCCTTCGCGTGGCGAGGACAGCAGCGGATCTGGCAGGAAAAGAACAGATTGAAGAAGAAGAGATCGCAGAAGCAATCGGATACCGAAGTTTTGACAAACATTCATGGAAATAGGGGGATAAATGATGAGCGAGAACATAAAAATATATAAGAAAACAGAAGAAGGCTACCCGAAAAATTTATTACAACTTCCGGATGCACCGTCACGGTTATATGTGCTGGGAGAATTACCGGATCCTATGCGGCCGGCGATTGCCATTGTCGGAGCAAGAAACTGTAGTTCTTATGGAAAAAATATGGCATATGAATATGCCAGAATTCTGACTCAAAGAGGAATACAGGTGATCAGCGGACTGGCCAGAGGTGTGGATGCAGCAGCTCATGCAGGAGCCCTGGCAGCAGGGGGAAAAACTTATGGTGTGATGGGATGCGGGGTGGATTTTTGCTATCCTACATCCAGCAGGAAGCTTTACCATGTCATGCAGCAGCAGGGTGGTATTTTGTCCGAATTCGCTCCTGGGACACCACCCCTTTCCTATCATTTTCCACTGCGCAACCGAATCATCAGCGGTCTCTCCGGGGCGATACTTGTGGTTGAGGCAAAAGAGAAAAGTGGTTCTCTGATTACTGCGGATGCCGCACTGGAACAGGGGCGTACGGTTTTCGCTCTTCCGGGGCGTGTAGGTGATCTTTTGAGTGAAGGATGTAACCGGTTAATCTACCAGGGAGCCATCCCGGCATGGAAGCCGGAGATCATTCTGGAAGAGATGGAATGGACGGGAAAGAAGGAAATAATACAGGAGGATTTTACACAGGAGAAAAAAATAGTGCTTGCAAGGGAAGATGATTTGGTGTATAGTTGTCTCGATTTAAACCCAAAAGCCGTGTCACAGTTACAGGACGAGACAGGACTGCCATCCGGAAGTCTGTTGAAGAGTCTATACTATCTGACAGCAAAAGATCTGGCCCGCGAAGTCTGGCAGAATTATTATATTCGCACAGAAAAGAGGTGGGCATAAAAGCACGGCAATACATGTGCTTTTGAAGCACATAATAAAAAATCAGGAGGAAGACATTGGCTAAATATTTAGTGATTGTGGAGTCACCTGCGAAGGTAAAGACGGTAAAAAAGTTCCTTGGGAGCAATTATGAAGTGGCAGCTTCCAACGGACATGTCCGGGATTTGCCGAAAAGTCAGTTGGGCATCGACATAGAGAATGATTATGAACCGAAATATATTACGATTCGGGGAAAGGGAGAATTGCTGGCAAGTCTGAGAAAAGAAGCAAAAAAGGCAGATAAAGTATATCTCGCAACTGACCCGGACCGTGAGGGAGAAGCGATTTCCTGGCATCTGGCAACAGCATTGAAGCTGGATGAAAAAAAGATGCGGAGAATCACTTTTAATGAGATCACCAAAAGCGCAGTGAAAGAGTCGATCAAACATGCCAGAGACATAGATATGAATCTGGTGGATGAACAGCAGACAAGACGTATCCTGGACCGTATGGTTGGTTATAGGATCAGTCCGGTGCTGTGGAAAAAGATCAAACGTGGACTGAGTGCCGGTCGGGTACAGTCTGTTGCGCTGCGGATCATAGCGGACAGAGAGGAAGAAATCAATGCATTTATTCCGGAAGAATACTGGTCACTGGATGCTGTATTTAAAATTCCGGGAGAAAAGAAACCGCTGGTTGCAAAGTTCTACGGAAAAGAAAAAGAGAAGATGACGATTTCCTCCAGAGAAGAAACAGATCGCATCATGGAAGAACTGAAAGGTGTATCTTATCAGGTCAGTGAAGTAAAAAAGGGAGAGAGAGGTAAAAAAGCTCCGCTTCCATTTACTACCAGCACTTTGCAGCAGGAAGCTTCCAAGGCACTGAACTTTTCTACTCAGAAGACAATGCGTCTGGCTCAGCAGCTGTATGAAGGAGTAGATATCAAAGGACAGGGTACCGTTGCTCTGATTTCCTACCTGCGTACCGATTCCACCCGTATCTCGGAAGAAGCAGATGCAATGGCAAGAAGCTTTATCGGCGAACATTACGGAGAATCCTATGTGGCAGTGCGGGAGAGTAAACAAAAAGAAGGAAAGAACATTCAGGATGCACACGAAGCAATCCGTCCGACGGATGTTTCCCGTATGCCGGCCCTTGTAAAAGAATCTCTTTCCAGAGACCAGTTCCGTCTCTATCAGCTGATCTGGAAACGATTTGTGGCAAGCCGTATGCAGCCGGCTATATACGAAACAACATCTGTAAAGATTTCCGGTGGAGAATACCTGTTTACGGTTGCCGCATCCAAGATCAAGTTCGATGGTTTCATGTCCGTTTATGTGCAGGAAGATGAGGAGAAAGCGCAGAACAATACATTGGTACGAAGCATTGACAAAGATACGGTTCTGAATTTTCAGGAATTTGATGAACAGCAGCATTTTACACAGCCGCCGGCACATTATACGGAGGCTTCCCTGGTAAAAACTATGGAAGAACTGGGAATCGGTCGTCCAAGTACTTATGCACCGACCATCACCACAATTATTGCAAGAAGATATGTGGCAAAAGAGAATAAGAACCTGTATATGACAGAACTGGGTGAGGTGGTCAATCAGATGATGAAAGAAGCCTTTCCAAGTATTGTGGATGTCAACTTTACTGCTACGATGGAAGATCTGCTGGATAAAGTGGGTGACGGAACCGTAGACTGGAAAGTGGTAGTTCGGAACTTCTATCCGGATCTTGATGAATCTGTGAAAGAAGCAGAGAAAAATCTCGAGGAAGTTAAACTGGAAGATGAAGTCACTGATGTAATCTGTGAAAACTGTGGAAGAAACATGGTAATCAAATATGGCCCGCATGGAAGATTCCTGGCATGTCCCGGATTTCCGGATTGCAGAAATACCAAGCCGTATCTGGAAAAGATCGGTGTCAAATGTCCGAAGTGTGGAAAAGAAGTAGTTCTTCGCAAGACCAAGAAAGGCCGGAAATATTACGGCTGCGAGGATAATCCGGAATGTGATTTCATGTCCTGGGCAAAACCGATCAATGAAAAATGTCCGAAATGCGGCGGTTACATGGTAGAAAAGGGAAACAAAAAAGTCTGCGCGGACGAGCAGTGCGGGTATGTGGAAGTAAAAGAAAAATAGTAACTATTCAGTAGCCATTATCCCGCGAGGTGTTTGGCATAAATATGCCAAAATCCCGAGACATACAAGCAAAAATGCCATCACCGAAGGTGATTTTAAATGCATTTTTGCTCGTAACTGTGAAGGTACTGAACAGTTACGAAAAATAAATCTTACTGTGCAACGGAAAATTAAAAGATACAGATTTCGGCAAAGAATCTGTATCTTTTAATTTTCCGTTGCAGTGCATATCAATAATTGGTCCGGTGGACCAATTTTAGTTTTCATGGTTTTGATTAGGCAGATAAAACAGTCACAATAAATGAAAAAATTGAAATATTCAGAAAATATTATTGTTATTTAAAGAATATCATGGTACAATATTATAAAAGTATAAAAAAAACAAAAAATCCAGAAAGGAGTAGAAGATGAGCGTACAGTTATTGGACAAAACCAGAAAAATCAATAAATTACTGCACAATAATAATTCTACAAAAGTAGTGTTCAATGATATCTGCAAAGTAATGATGGAAACATTGGATTCCAATATTCTTGTGATCAGTAAGAAAGGAAAAGTTCTTGGCGTCAGTTTATGCCCGGGAGTAGAAGAAATCACAGAATTGATTGAGGATAAAGTCGGAAGTCATGTAGATCCGCTTCTGAATGACCGGTTTTTAAGCGTCTTGTCCACAAAGGAAAATGTGAATCTTCAGACTCTGGGATTTGAGAGGGATGATATCCAGCAATATTGTGCGATTATCAACCCGATTGATATTGCAGGAGAACGTCTTGGAACTGTATTTATGTACCGGAAAGAACGCCAGTACGATATTGAGGATATTATTGTCAGTGAGTATGGAACGACAGTAGTAGGGTTGGAAATGATGCGCTCCGTAAATGAAGAAAATGCAGAGGAAGCCAGAAAGGTTCACGTTGTAAAAGCAGCGTTCAGCACACTCTCGTTTTCGGAACTGGAAGCGATCATTCATATTTTCGATGAATTGGACGGAGATGAAGGAATCCTTGTGGCAAGTAAGATTGCTGACCGTGTGGGAATTACACGTTCAGTTATTGTAAATGCTCTCAGAAAATTTGAGAGTGCCGGTGTGATCGAATCCAGATCCAGTGGTATGAAGGGAACGTACATCAAAGTGTTGAATGATGTGATCTTTGATGAACTTGAAGAACTGAAAGCGAGAAAAAATCTGAAAGTGACAGAAAAGGACGACTGATACAACAACAGCTGAAAAGAAAAGGACAGAAGAAAGAAGAAAAGGAGAACCTCCTGGTCTTCTTTCTTTTTTGTTGCTTTGCATCTGAGAAAAAATGACAAAATGGAAAAAATATAGAAAAGTGAGAAAATAAGAGAAAAAATGAGTATATATTTAAAAATAAGAGAATATATTAAAAATACCAGCGAAAAGTGAAGTTGCGAAAACAGGGCAAAATTACTAATATAAGACCATCGGTAGCACTCGATACAAACGAGTGCTAATAAAACAGATTATACGCTTAAAGGAGGCAAATAGATATGAAATTAGTACCATTGGGAGACAGAGTTGTATTAAAACAGTTAGTTGCAGAAGAAACCACAAAGTCCGGTATTGTATTACCGGGACAGGCACAGGAAAAACCGCAGCAGGCAGAAGTCGTGGCTGTAGGACCTGGCGGAATGGTTGATGGAAAAGAAGTAAAGATGGAAGTTGCGGTTGGAGACCAGGTTATCTATTCCAAATATGCAGGAACTGAAGTAAAGCTGGACGGAGAAGAATATATCATTGTAAAACAGAATGACATTCTTGCCGTTGTAAAATAATCGATTTTCAGAAAGAAAAAGAGAGATAGAATCAGGAGGAAAAAATCATGGCAAAAGAGATTAAATTTGGAGCAGAAGCCAGAGCAGCTCTGGAGAGAGGTGTAAATCAGCTGGCTGATACAGTAAGAGTTACGCTTGGACCGAAAGGAAGAAATGTTGTACTGGCAAAACCATATGGTGCTCCATTGATTACAAATGATGGTGTTACGATTGCAAAAGAGATCGAACTGGAAGATGGATTTGAAAACATGGGCGCACAGCTGATCCGTGAAGTTGCATCCAAGACCAATGATGTAGCAGGTGATGGTACTACAACAGCAACTGTACTGGCACAGGCTATGGTAAATGCAGGTATGAAGAACCTGGCAGCAGGTGCAAACCCGATTGTTCTGCGAAAAGGCATGAAAAAAGCCACCGATAAAGCGGTAGAAGCAATTGCTTCTATGAGCAAACCGGTAGAAGGAAAAGAACAGATTGCAAGAGTTGCAGCAGTATCTTCCGGAGATGAAGAAGTTGGTAAACTGGTAGCTGATGCGATGGAAAAAGTTTCCAAAGACGGTGTTATCACCATTGAAGAATCCAAGACAATGAAAACAGAACTGGATCTGGTAGAAGGTATGCAGTTTGACCGTGGATATATTTCCGCATATATGGCAACAGATATGGATAAGATGGAGGCAACTCTGGATAATCCGTATATCCTGATCACAGATAAAAAGATCTCCAATATTCAGGAACTGCTGCCACTGTTAGAGCAGATTGTACAGTCCGGTTCCAAACTGCTGATCATCGCAGAGGATATCGAAGGTGAAGCTCTGACAACTCTGATCGTAAACAAACTGAGAGGAACTTTCTCTGTAGCAGCTGTAAAAGCACCTGGTTATGGTGACAGAAGAAAAGAAATGCTGCAGGATATCGCTATTCTGACAGGTGGTCAGGTGATCTCTGACGAACTGGGACTGGATCTGAAAGAAGCAACTCTGGAACAGCTTGGTCGTGCGAAATCTGTAAAAGTTCAGAAAGAAAGCACTGTTATTGTTGATGGTGAAGGCGATAAAGAAGCTATCAAAGCAAGAGTGAACCAGATCAAAGGACAGATCGAAGAGACAACATCTGAATTTGACCGTGAAAAACTGCAGGAAAGACTGGCAAAACTGGCAGGTGGTGTAGCAGTTGTACGTGTTGGTGCAGCTACTGAGACAGAAATGAAAGAAGCAAAACTGCGTATGGAAGATGCTCTGGCAGCTACCAAAGCAGCTGTAGAAGAAGGTATCATCGCAGGTGGTGGTTCTGCTTACATCCATACGACAAAAGTTCTGCAGGGACTGGTTGATACTCTGGAAGGAGACGAGAAGACAGGTGCTCAGATCATCATGAAAGCCCTGGAAGCTCCTCTGTTCCATATTGCTGCCAATGCAGGTCTGGAAGGATCCGTAATCATCAACAAAGTAAAAGAATCCGAAGTTGGCATTGGATTTGATGCATACAAAGAAGAATATGTAGATATGGTAAAAGCAGGTATTCTGGATCCGGCAAAAGTAACAAGAAGTGCACTGCAGAATGCTACCAGTGTTGCATCTACTCTGCTGACAACAGAATCTGTAGTATCTATTATCCCGGAAGAAGCACCGGCAGCACCGGCAGGTAACCCGGGAATGGGAATGATGTAATTTACGAAGGTAAGATAAGAATTGTATAACTGTTCGGTGTCTGCTGAATAGTCACCGGAGTTCATAAAGATTTAAGAAAAGCAGGAGCTGACCAGATAGACGGCGGCTCCTGTTTGTGTTAAAATGAAAATGGATCTGACTGGGTATCACAGCGGGCAGGGGAAAAGAAAAGTAAGGCGTCAGAAAGGAACAGGGATGGAACAGAAACGATACGAAAGCGACATGACCCCGAAAGAAAAAAGGGAACTGGAACGAAAAAAACTGAAACAGATGACAGCCGGGCAGAAACTGGAATATATCTGGGCTTACTATAAGCCACATATGGCAGTGGCGCTGGGAATTATTCTGCTTATTGTTTTTATCGGACAGATGATTTATCGGAGTCAGTTCGATACAGTTTTTTATGCAGCAATCATTAACGGAACAGCCGGAGACGGAGAGGTGCTTGCAGAAGATTTTAAAAATTATACCGGTGACACAGATAAATATCATGAATATACTATTGATAATTCCATGTATCTGATGAAAGATCAGGAAGACTATCAGATGGTTATGAAGTTGTCCACGATCATCGGTGCACAGCAGGTAGATGTATTGATTGCACCTGAATACAAATTTCAGGAGTATGTAGAACAGGATGGTTTTTATCCGATGTCGGAACTTCTTACGGATAAACAGCAGGAAGCATATAAAGATGATTTGACAGGGTACGGACTGCATGTGGGAGACAGCAAAGTACTTCAGTCTTTTGGAGTGGATGAAGATTCATATATGGGAGTACTTGTCTATTCGGATCATCTCGATGAAGCCAAATCATTTATTACATATATTATGGGTGATGGAAACACGCCTGATGAAAACGAAGGAGGACAAAAATGAGTGATTTGTATTTGGAAGAACTGGTAAAAAGAAGGAAAACAGGAACAGATCAGGCACTGCGGTATGTACTGATGGCACTCACTGCCATCGGGGTTGTTCTGTCGCTTCTTACCTGGAACCTGATCATTATTGCGGTTTCTATCGCGATCTGCGTGGCGGACATCTTTATTTTTCCGAGATTTCAGACAGAATGGGAATATCAGTATGTCAACGGGGAACTGGATGTGGATCGTATCATAAACAAGGCAAAGAGAAAACGAATGGCATCTTATGATATCTCAAAAGCAGAACTGATCGCGCCGGCAGCATCTCACAGGTTTGATTATTATAATAATAACCAGAAATTAAAGGTATGCGACTATTCATCCTGTAATCCGGAGAGAGAAAAACTGGTTTATGCCATGGTGATTCCGGAAAAAGAAGGACTGCTGAAAGTACTTTTTGAGCCATCGGAACATATGGTCAAAGATTTTCGGTTGAAAGCTCCACGGAAAGTGTTCTTTGATTAACATTGACACCACGGTTGTTTTTTGCTAAACTAATTCTCAACAATGTAAAGCATACGAAAGGAGAAAAAAATGGGTACAATTATTGGTGACGGAATTACTTTTGATGATGTGTTACTGGTTCCTCAGTATTCAGAAGTAACTCCCAACATGGTAGATTTATCTACACATTTAACAAAAAAAGTTAAACTAAACATCCCGATGATGAGTGCAGGAATGGACACAGTTACTGAACATCGTATGGCGATTGCCATGGCAAGACAGGGAGGTATTGGTATCATTCATAAAAACATGTCTATCGAGGCGCAGGCTGATGAGGTGGACAAGGTAAAGCGTTCAGAGAACGGAGTCATCACAGACCCATTTTTCCTTTCACCGGAACATACACTGGAAGATGCCAATAATCTGATGGCAAAATTCAGAATTTCCGGCGTACCGATTACGGAAGGCAGAAAACTGGTTGGTATCATCACTAACCGTGATCTGAAATTTGAAGAAGATTTTACAAAGAAAATCAAAGACTGTATGACATCCGAAGGACTGATCACAGCAAAAGAGGGTATCACTCTGGAAGAAGCCAAGAAGATTCTTGCACAGGCAAGAAAAGAAAAATTGCCGATCGTAGATGATGACTTCAATCTGAAAGGTCTGATCACCATCAAAGATATTGAGAAGCAGATCAAATATCCGTTGTCTGCAAAAGATGAAAATGGTCGTCTGCTCTGTGGTGCTGCCGTTGGAATCACAGCAAATGTTCTGGAGCGTGTGGATGCTCTGGTAAAAGCGAAAGTCGATGTTATTGTTATTGACTCTGCTCACGGACATTCCGCAAATATCTTTAAAACACTGCGTCAGATCAAAGCAAAATATCCGGATCTGCAGGTGATTGCAGGTAACGTTGCAACAGGCGCAGCAACCAGAGATCTGATCGAAGCCGGAGCCGATGCGGTAAAAGTAGGTATCGGACCTGGATCCATCTGTACAACCCGTGTGGTTGCAGGAATCGGTGTTCCGCAGATCACAGCCGTTATGGACTGTTATAATGCAGCAAAAGAATATGGTGTACCGATCATCGCAGATGGTGGTATCAAGTATTCCGGAGATATGACGAAAGCGATTGCAGCCGGAGCGAATGTATGTATGATGGGCAGCATGTTTGCCGGATGCGATGAGAGTCCGGGAAGCTTTGAACTGTATCAGGGTAGAAAATATAAAGTATACCGTGGTATGGGATCTATTGCAGCGATGGAGAACGGAAGTAAAGACCGTTATTTTCAGACCGATGCGAAGAAACTGGTACCGGAGGGTGTCGAAGGTCGTGTCGCATACAAAGGTCACCTGGAAGACACGGTATTCCAGTTAATCGGAGGACTTCGTTCCGGTATGGGATATTGCGGAGCAAAAGATATTGAGACATTAAAAGAAACCGGAAAATTTGTAAAGATTTCCTCAGCATCTTTAAAAGAATCTCATCCGCATGATATTCATATTACAAAAGAAGCACCAAACTATAGCATTGATGAGTAGTAACTATTCAGTGGAGAATCATCCGTAAGGTACTGAACCGTTACGAGGAATAAATAAAGCAGGCGGTCTCAGGGGTGGAGGCCGCCTTTTTGGGTATACAGGAGAAGTGTTATGAGTGGGAGAAGAACTGGGGGGAGAAACCGACAGGGGAGCAGAACAGTTCACAGAAGACGGATGACGAGACAGCGAAGAAGACAGCAATTGATCCGACGATCGATGATTGTACTGTGTATTGCTTTTTTATGTATTATTGGTCTGATATTTTTATGCAAAAAATTATTTTTTTCACAGACGGGAAAAAATATGGTACAGGAGACTGGACAGATTGACTGGAAAGGCGCTCCGGAACTGGATGTGGAACTGCTGGATGTCAACGAATATTCCAGACCGGGAGCCACACTGAAACAGGTAAATGGAATTGTGATTCACTATACTGCGAATCCAGGAAGCAGCGCCATGGCAAACAGGGATTATTTTGAGGGACTTAAAGATGCACATACCACAAAAGCCAGCAGTCATTTTATTGTAGGGCTGGAGGGGGAAGTTGTGCAATGTATACCAACTACGGAAATTGCATATGCTTCTAATGATCGAAATGGGGATACCATATCCATCGAATGCTGTCACCCGGATGATACAGGCGCTTTTAACACAGTGACTTATCAGTCGATGGTACAGCTGACAGCCTGGCTGTGTAACAGATTCGGACTTACAAGTCAGGATGTGATCCGCCATTATGATGTGACAGGAAAAATCTGTCCGAAATATTTTGTGGAACACGAAGATGCCTGGGAACAGTTTAAGGCAGATGTACAGCAGCAGATTGGAGTTCTTGTATCTTAAGACAGGGGAAACAAATAAAAAACGCATAAAAAAGTACCGGAAGCGGTTGCAAAACAGAAAAAACATGTTACAATAGTGTTACGAAAAAATTAAAGGTGATAACATGAACTTATTTGAAGCAATTTTTGTCCGGAAATCCGTCCGGAGTTATACAAATGAAGGGATCAGCCCGAAAGTTCTGGAAGACATTCTGAAACAATTTGATGAAATTAACGGGCTGTTTGGAGGAGTAGAGACGGAACTGGCGATTTTTGACAATCGACAGAATGATTATAAGATGCTCAGTATTCTTGGAATCAAGGCACCATATTATCTGGTGTTGTATTCGGAAGAAAAAGACCGTGCGATGATGAACGCAGGGTATCTGATGGAGCAGCTTTCGTTATATATGTACACCAGAGGAATCGGAAGCTGTTTTATCGGCAATCCGATCATTAAGAAAAAATATCAATATCGCGATAAAAAGCGGATGATGGTGGTGATGGCATTCGGAAAGCCCAAGGGAAGCTGTTATCGGAAACAGGCGGAAGCGAAGAGGTTGAGTTTGGATGACCTGTGTGTATATAAAGAAACACCGAGACAGTGGATGAAACAGTTACTGGATGCAGCAAGGATGGCACCTTCAAGTATGAACAGCCAGCCGTGGCGTTTCGTAGTTTTTGACAGCCGAATCCATATTTTCTCCAAGAAACATCCAAGTGATAAACTGGGAAAATGGGATGAGGTAAATTTTGGTATTATGTTTGCCAATATGATGACGGCTGCAGAAGAAATGTGGTTGGATGTGGATCTGATTCGTCTGGATGAACTGAGCCAGAAAAATTTTCAGAACAATCAGTATGTGCTGAGTGCAATTTTGCGCCCTTAAAACAGTAAATAGATTGATTTGAAGAAAAAACACAAAAAATTACAACAATTTAGTTGACAGGTGTCGGAATTTATAGTATGATATCTTTGTTCGAAAGAACAAGGATATGCACGAGTGGCTCAGTGGTGGAGTATCGCCTTGCCAAGGCGAGGGTCGCGGGTTCGAATCCCGTCTCGTGCTTAGAACAAGGGCTTTGTCAGTGATGACAAAGCCTTTTTTACATTACAGGAAATTGATTTCCTGTAATGTAAAAAACGCTCCGCGAGGATGCGTACTGCGGCGTATAAGGTAGATGTCGCAAGTTGAGAGTATATAAAAAGTCAGGAGGAATGCTATGGAATACACAAAGATATCAAAGAAGATGAAATCTCCGGTTGACGGACTGGAACTGGATTTGCTGATACTGGTTCCGGAAGAAGCACCGAAAGCAATCCTGCAGATTCATCACGGTATGGCAGAGTATAAAGAACGCTATCTTCCATTTATGAAGTATTTTGCAGAAGCCGGATATGTTGCGGCGATCCATGACTGCCGTGGACATGGAAAAAGTGTACGGACGAAAAAAGATCTGGGTTATATGTATGGTGCCGGTATGGATGCGTTGATCGAGGATACGGCTGAAGTAACCAGAATGTTGAAAGAAGAATGGCAGGGAGTACCGTTGATCTTACTGGGGCACAGCATGGGTTCTATGGTGGTTCGCTGTTTTACAAAAAAATACGATGATCTCCTGAATATGTTGGTGGTCTGTGGATCGCCATCAAAGAATCCGGGATCAAAAATAGGGATTGCACTGGCTGCTGTACAGGAAAAAATCAGTGGGGCACATCATGTCAGCCGTTTTCTGGAACTGCTTTCTCTGGGAAGCTATTCCGGGAAGTTTGCAGGTGAGGGAAGCCGCTTTGCCTGGTGCTGTTCGGATGAACAGGTTGTGCGTGCTTATGAAGCCTCGGAACTTTGCGGATTTACTTTTACCGTGGATGCGGATCAGGTACTGTTTCAACTAATGGATGAGACGTATCGGGAAACAGGATGGAAACTTTTCAATCCGGATCTGCCGGTGTTGTTTATCGGAGGATATGAAGATCCATGTATTGGCGGAGCAAGAAAATTTGCCCAGGCAGTACAGACGATGCGGCGAGTCGGATATATGGATACAAAAGGAAAATTGTATCCGGGTATGCGTCATGAGATTCTGAATGAGCGTGAAAAAGAAAAAGTATATCATGATGTAAAAAAATATATTGAAAAAAAATTGAATATTTGAGCTATACGGGTGAATAACGGGAACAGCAGAAAAAGGAAAAATGAATTCCTTCTCACTTTACATAGATTTAACAAAAGACTGTGAACAGATTTAACATGGATTTAATACAATAGTGCCATCAAAAGAAAAACATTGGGAGGACAATAATGGACATATTCAGTGTATTAACGATGGTAGGAGGACTGGCTCTGTTTCTGTACGGTATGCAGGTTATGGGGGATGGGCTGGCAAAAGTATCCGGTGGAAAGCTGGAGAGGATTCTGGAAAATCTGACATCTAACCCGATCAAAGCAGTATTGCTTGGTGCCGGTGTGACGGCTGTGATTCAGTCGTCATCGGCGACGACCGTTATGGTTGTCGGATTTGTTAATTCGGGTATTATGAAGTTGAATCAGGCAGTGGGAATTATCATGGGTGCCAACATTGGTACGACCGTAACTTCCTGGATTCTCAGTTTATCCGGGTTGCAGGGAGATAACGTCTTTGTAAAATTATGTAAACCTAGTTCCTTTTCACCGCTCCTTGCAGTGATCGGTGTGATTTTTCTGCTCTTTATTAAAGATGAAAAGAAAAAGGATATCGGAGCAATCATGGTTGGGTTTGCTGTGCTGATGTTTGGTATGGAAACCATGAGCGATGCGGTTAAACCGCTGGCAAATGTACCGGAATTTACCGGTATTTTGACAGCGTTTTCCAATCCGGTCCTCGGTATGATAGCCGGAGCAGTGCTGACGGCGATCATACAGAGTTCTTCTGCGTCTGTCGGTATCCTGCAGGCACTTTGCGTGACCGGAGCGGTAAGTTATGGGGTCGCGATCCCGATCATTATGGGACAAAATATCGGTACCTGCGTGACGGCACTGTTATCAAGTATCGGAGCAACTAAAAACGCAAAGCGTGCTGCCATGGTACACCTGTATTTTAATATTATCGGAACGGTTGTTTTCATGGTGCTCTTTTACACGGTCAATGCAGTCGTTGGATTTTCCTTTCTTGGCACGGCAACAAATGCAGCAGGAATTGCTGTGATACACAGTCTGTTTAATGTATTTGCTACGATGCTGTTACTTCCGTTCGGCAAAGGACTGGAAAAACTTGCATGTCTTACCATCCGTGATGATGTACAGCCGGCGGAAGTAGAAGAAGAAAGAAAAGAATTACAGCTTCTGGATTCCAGATTTCTGGAAAAACCGGCGTTTGCCATGGAACAGAGTGTTCATGTGGCAAACAAAATGGCGGAAGAATCCAAGCGAACCTTATTCACTGCTATGGATCTCCTGTGGAATTATACGGAGGATGGAGCAAAAAAGGTAGGTGAGCTGGAAAATCTGGTAGATCAGTATGAAGATGAACTGGGAACGTATCTGGTAAAACTTTCCAGACAGAATCTCAGTGTCCACGATAGTCATACGCTGTCTATCGTGCTGCATTGTATCGGGGATTTTGAACGAATCTCAGACCATGCGATCAACATCATGGAGGCAGCACAGGAGATGCATGATAAAAAGCTGATATTTTCTCCGAAGGCAGAAGAAGAGTTGAAAGTTTTCAGCAGAGCGGTGCAGGATATTGTGGAGAAAGCTTATGCGGTATTCCGTGATCAGGATGAGAAACTGGCACAGAAAGTAGAACCGTTGGAGGCAGTAGTGGATGAGCTGAACCAGGAAGTGAAAAAGCGTCATATCCGCAGACTGAGAGAGGGAAAATGTACGATTGAACTTGGATTTATTCTTTCGGATATTACGACCAGTCTCGAGCGAGTGGCAGATCATTGTTCCAATATTGCGGTGTGCGTGACACAGGTAAGAGAAGATACTTATGATACACATGGATATCTGAACAGCGTAAAAAATGAAGACAGTGAGATATTCCGCGGACTGGTATTAGAAGAAGAAGAAAAGTATTTTCTGCCATAAAAATAGGAGAGACATATGATTTACTGTGTTGAGGATGAAAGAAACATTCGGGAACTGCTGGTGTATACCCTGCATTCCACGGGATTTGAGGCTAAGGGGCTGGAAAATGGTACACAGTTATTTGAAGAATTGGGTAATCTGATTCCGGATCTGATACTGCTGGATATCATGCTTCCGGGAGACGATGGTTATACGATTTTGGAAAAAATCCGTCAGATGCCGGAAGTACGTGATGTCCCGGTGATTATGGTTACTGCAAAAGGTGCGGAATTTGATAAAGTAAAAGGTCTGGATCTTGGTGCGGATGATTATATTACTAAACCATTCGGCATGATGGAATTTATCTCCCGCGTGAAGGCGGTACTTCGAAGAGGGGGAAGCCGGACGGAGGAGACATTGGTTCATGGTCCGATCCAGATTCGAATTCAGCGCCATGAAGTGCTGGTGCACGGACAGAAGGTAGAACTGACTCTGAAAGAATTTGAATTGTTAAAATATCTGGTGGAAAACAGAGGAATTGTCCTGACACGTGACCAGTTGCTTACCAGAATCTGGGGATACGATTTTGATGGGGAGACCAGAACTGTGGATGTCCATGTACGTACTCTGCGTCAGAAACTCGGCGAAGCAGGTGCATGTATTGAAACTGTCCGTGGTGTAGGTTATCGTATGGGAGACGAAGCATGAGACAGAAAATTTTAAAGCAGGTTGGAGTCCTTTTGACGGTCTCCATTCTGCTTACCTTTTTAGTTGTCAGCCTGACAATGTACAGTAAATTTAACGGATACATGCACGACAGTGTACGGGAAGAAGCGGAATACATCAGAGTAGCAATTGAGGAAACGGAAGGCGACTATCTGAACGAGAAAATCAGCAGTCTGAAGTCGGATAACAGGATCACACTGTTAAATACAGATGGTACGGTGTTGTACGATTCGCTGGAAGATGCATCTGCCATGGGAAACCACGGTAACCGCCCGGAAGTAAAGGAAGCAGAAAAAAAAGGCTCCGGTGAGATGCTGCGATATTCGGAAACACTGGACAAACAGACTTTTTACTACGCTATCCTGTTGGAGGACGGAAAAATTCTCCGTGTATCAAGAAGCATCGATTCTGTTCTTGGGTATCTGCAGTCAGGGATTACACTGGTGGCTGTTTTGGTGTTGGCAATCATCGGAATAGCGTTTTTTGTGATTCAGAACCAGACAAAAAAACTAGTGGAACCAATCAATACGATGGATCTGGAACACCCGCTGCGACATGTGGAATATGAAGAATTACGACCGCTTCTGATGCGTGTACATGAACAGAACAGACAGATTGCCGGACAGATCCAGGAATTGAAAGAACGTCATGAAGAATATCTGGCAATTACAGAAAATATGAAAGACGGTCTTGTGGTTGCAAGTCAGACAGAAGTATTGTCGATCAACAAAGCGGCCCAGGAACTGTTCCAGGTACAGGCGAGCGATTGTATCCGAAGACCAATCAGCCGTGTAAGCCGGAATAAAGAATTGAAAAAAGCACTGGATGGAGCATTGGCAGGCGAGCATATCGAGACGGTGCTTGAAACTCATGGACGATTCTACCAGCTTCTTGCCAATCCGGTAAAGGTAACGGGAAAAACGTATGGTGCAGTAATTATGGTGTGGGATATCACAGAAAAAAATGCCGCGGAACAGATGCGGAGAGAATTTTCTGCTAACGTATCTCATGAATTAAAAACTCCGCTGATGTCGATCTCCGGATATGCGGAACTGATTGAAAATGGCATGGTTCAGCCGGCAGACATTCCGGAATTCGCCTCCAGGATCCATCAGGAAGCCAATCGACTTACTGCATTGGTACAGGATATTATCCAGTTATCAAAACTGGAAGAGGGAACCAGTCAGATGCAGGAAGAAGTTGTGGATCTCTATGAACTGGCGGAAGACATCGGAGCTACCCTTCATCATGCGGCCAAGAAAAAAGATATCACGATGAAAATCGAAGGAGCAACACAGGAAATTACAGGTGTGCGTCAGATCTTATATGAGATGTTGTATAATCTGATGGATAATGGTATTAAGTACAATGTGGAACATGGAATATTATGGGTACGGATGTGGAAAACTACAGATAAAATATACTGGCAGGTGGAGGACACCGGAATAGGAATTGCCAAAGAAGAACAGGAGCGAGTTTACGAACGCTTTTATCGTGTAGATAAAAGTCATTCCAGGCAGACTGGCGGTACAGGACTGGGACTGTCTATCGTAAAACACGGCGCAGCCCTTCATCATGCCCAGATCCGAACCGAAAGCCAGCCGGGCCAGGGAACCAAAATCACCATAGGATTTCCTCTGGATCCAATATAATGATGATACCAGGGTCAAAAGATCTGAAATCTGATGCAGGCTTGCTTGTAGGAAGATTTCAGACCATTTGACTCTGGTATCTTTTTTACCAACTTTCCGTTTTCCCTCTACATCTTATAAATTATCACAGGAATCGGCGGATGATTCGGTCGATTATAATAACAGGAAAGTACCACCAGATATTTCTTTGAATCCAATCCCTTCAGATAATCCAGTACACCGTCCCGTTCTTCAAAGCCACTATCACCTCCACTGTAAATACAAAGACTGATGCATCCGCCTGTCTTTAAAAGTTCCAGTCCTTGTTCCAGTGCTACAATTGTTGACTCTTTGTGGGTGGCGATCGAATGATCTCCCGAAGGAAGATATCCAAGATTAAAAACGATACAGGAAACCGTTCCCGGGTCTGCGTAAGAAGACATGTGTGCATGGCTGTCCAGTAAAAGTTGTACGGGTGCCAGATGTTCGTGTTCCTGTAAAAGTGCTTTGGTGGAATCAAGGGCAGCCTGCTGAATATCAAAAGCCAGGACACATCCGGACGGACCAGCCAGCTGGCTTAAAAATAATGTATCACGGCCGTTTCCCATGGTAGCATCGATACACAGATCTCCCGGCTTTATTTGGGTACGGATGACAGAACGGTACCATTCGGTGACCTGATATGGGTTTGTCTTTTTCATAAAACATTTACCTTTCTGTGAAGAATGGTAACTGTTCAGTACCTTCACAGTTACGTGCCAAAATGCATTTAAACGATAAAAATACGCTTTGCGAGTTTTTATCGTTATCGCGGCACTCCTCAAGGTTCCGTGCAAGCACGGACTTTGACTCGTTGCTCGCGTAAATCACCTCCGGTGATGGCATTTTGGCTTGTATGTCTTGGGATTTTGGCATATTTATGCCAAAACACCTCGCGGTACAGTGGTTACTGAATAGTTACGAAGAATGTTACAAATATTATAAACATCTGAAAGAAAAAAGTAAACGGAAAAAGAAGTAGAATACTTGCAGTTTCAGACAAAAGCAGGTATCATGAAGAATAAGCATGGAAAAACAATACATCAGAAGAAGCAAAGAGTACAGACAGAAAGTTGGCGATAAAATGGATAAAAAACGGCAAAGAAAAAAATCTAGGAGACGGCGATTGAGTCATCGACAAAAAATTGTGTACATGCAGATCGGAGCCATCACCGTTGCTATTTTTCTGGCACTTCTTGTGGGAGCAGCAGCACTTACCAAAGTGCTGAATCGGCGAGAGGTACAGACGGATCAAAAAAATGCAAAACAAGAACAGCAGGAAGAAAAAATAGCATCGGAAGATGACAATTCTGCGGACAGTACGTCCGGAGACTCCCGGAATGAACCAACGACACCCGAACCGACAGGTGAACCGGTTTCTATCACGGTCAGTATGGTGGGTGACTGTACGCTGGGAACGGATATAAACTTTGATCAGAGCACCAGTTTTGATGCGTTTTATCAGATGAAAAACGATCCGGGATACTTTTTCCAGAATGTAAAAGAAATATTTACAGCGGACGATCTCACTGTGGCAAATATGGAAGGAACGCTGACAACCTCCGATGCCCGACAGGAAAAAACATTTGCTTTCAAAGGTGATCCTTCTTATACAGAGATCCTTACCCGGGGTGGCGTGGAGGCCACCAACCTTGCCAACAACCACAGTCATGATTACGGAGATCAGAGTTATGAAGATACGATTCAGTATCTGGAGGCAGCCGGAATTACGACTTTTGGCTATGATCGGACAGCTGTGATGGATGTAAAAGGCATCAAAGTGGGACTGATCGGAATCTATGAACTGAAAGACGGGATCGGTAGACAACAGCAGGTTATTGATACCATACAGGAGGTAAAGAATCAGGGAGCCCAGGTAATCATTGTAAGCTTCCACTGGGGAACGGAAAAATCGAACATTCCGGACGATGCCCAGAAAACACTGGCTCATCTGGCAATTGATCAGGGAGCAGATCTGGTAGTAGGACATCATCCACATGTTCTTCAGGGAATAGAAAAATATCAGGGAAAAAATATTGTATACAGTCTTGGAAACTTCTGCTTTGGCGGAAACAAGAATCCGTCAGATAAGGATACGATGATTTTTCAGCAGACCTTTACTGTTGAAAACGGGAAACTGGCAGAAGACGATGTGACCAATATTATCCCCTGTTCTCTTTCTTCGGAGTCCGGGTATAATAATTATCAGCCCATGGTTCTGGAAGGAAGTGAAAAAGAGCGTGTACTTCAGAAGATAGAGGATTTCAGTACAGCCATCAATCAGTAACCAGATGAGTGACAGAAAAAAGAGGATAACGATGAGAAAAGAAGAATTTTTGGAAAAACTGCGGGCACGGCTGTCTCAGACCATGTCTCAACAGGAAGTGACAGCACAGATCCGTTATTATGAAAACTATATTCAGGAACAGATGCAAAATGGCAGATCAGAGGAAGAAGTACTGACAGAGCTTGGAGATCCTCTGCTGATTGCGAAAACACTGATGGATGTACAGGAGACGCAGGAAGAGTACAGCCATCCGGAGAGCAATATTTATGAGGAACGGGGTGGACAGGAGAGCGGTGATACACAGAGAGAACTGCATCGTATGGAAATAAAGACCAGGGGAGGCAGCCTGCTGGCGGCTGTCATTTTTGTTGTGGCTGTGGCAATGATCCTGTGGGCAGCCGGGACAGTGCTCATTCATCTGCTCCCGATATTGATCCCGTTAATGATAGTTTTATTGGTTGTGGCATATTTTAAACAAAAATAAGAAAAAGCAGAAGTTACGTGAAAAAAACGAAACTTCTGCTTTTTTCCTGCAGGGAAAGAAAATAATAAAACAGAAAAGTGGGGACAAATCCCAGAAAAACATGGTTTCAGACAAAGAGAAAGACCAGTAGGGGAGCTACTGGCCTTTCGAGGGGAGTATAAATAATTAATAAGGGGTTATTAATTGTAAAAAAAATTTTTGAAGGGTAAATTCTTTTTACAGGTTTGATTATAATACAGATCATTTGAAAATGCAACAAAGAAATGAATAAAGTCCCTTATTTTTGACATACTAACTCTGTAAATGAAACCGATGATTCAACGGAACATTTACAAAACAAGGATGAGCAGGAGGAAATACACATGTCTAAAAACTACAACAGGTGCAGCGAAGAGAACAAAGAAACTGACAAATACGGTATGACAGACAAGACAAATGAGAATGTCAAAACACAGAAAAAAGAAAATCGTTATGGCTCTGACAGCTATGACAAGAGCAGCACCAATCGTTACAGCGATAAAAACAGACAGTAAAAAAACAGTCTGTCCCGGAATTTTCCACCGGGACAGACCGGTACATAAAAGATTACGGATGTGCGGTCGGTGGAACGTGTGCATAAGATAAGAAAAAAGGAGTTTGGTTGTGGATATACCTCTGGTCTCTCCACGAAAGCTGGACCAGTACGTAGCCCGTTATCCGGGGGTCTGGATCGTTGATGTACGTTCCGGGGAAGAATACCGCAGATCACATATCCGATACGCAGTGAACATCCCTTATGAACCTGGAAAGGAGTGGGATCTGCCGGGAGAAAAAGAGATTGTGGTGTACTGTGAACGGGGAGCTACCAGCATGGCGGCAGTCCGGGAGATGATACGACAGGGATACTGTGCCCTTTCCGTGGCAGGAGGAATTACAGAATATAAAGGAAGAAATCTTGTGTTTTCCGAATAATCATAGTAGAATAAAGCATAATGTAAACGTAACTGTGAGGGTACTGAACAGTTACTATGTAAATTTTAAAATGTAGAAAAAGAGGACGGTACTGCCGTCCTCTGACAAAGGAGAAAAGTCAATGAAATATATGATTGCCTCAGATATTCATGGATCTGCCTGGTATTGCAGAAAAATGATGGAAGCTCTGGAAAAAGAGCAGGCAGATCGTCTGATTCTGCTGGGGGACCTGTTGTATCATGGTCCGCGAAATGATCTTCCCAAGGAATATGCACCAAAAGAAGTGATTCGGATGCTGAATAAAGAAAAGAACCGGATCTATAATGTGAGAGGAAACTGTGATGCGGAAGTGGACCAGATGGTACTGGAATTTCCGGTACTGGCAGATTATGGCTGGATGGAAATTGACGGGAAAACATTCTATATGAGCCATGGGCATATTTATAACGAACATAATCTGCCACCGTTAAAACCGGGCGATATTTTCATGCATGGGCATACTCATGTACTCAGGGCGGAAAAAGTAGGGGATATCACGATCCTGAATCCGGGTTCCGTGTCGATTCCGAAGGAAGGGAATCCGCCTACCTATGCAATACTGGAAAACAGTCGATTCACCATCAAAACATTCGATGAAGAAATAATAAAGGAATATGATTTATGAGACAATTTGAACTGATTGCCCCCTGTCACTTCGGACTGGAAGCAGTATTAAAAAGAGAAATCCTGGATCTTGGTTATGAGATCAGCAAGGTAGAAGATGGAAAGGTAAGTTTCTGGGGAGATGAGGAAGCGGTGGCTTATGCCAATATGTTTCTTCGAACCGCAGAGAGAGTTCTGTTAAAAGCAGGAGAATTTAAGGCGTGTACCTATGATGAGCTGTTTGAGAAAACGAAAGCTCTCCCGTGGGAAGAATATATCCCGGAAAACGGAAAGTTCTGGGTGAAAAAAGCTTCTTCGATCAAAAGCAAACTTTTCAGTCCTTCTGATATCCAGTCAATCATGAAAAAAGCCATGGTAGAACGGATGAAGCAGAAATATCACAGAGAGCATTTTGAAGAAGATGGTGTCAGCTATCCGGTGCGCGTATCGCTGATGAAAGATATCGTAACCGTGGGAATTGACACAACAGGGGTATCTCTTCATAAGCGAGGATATCGGAAATTACAGTCAAAAGCACCGATCTCCGAGACGCTTGCAGCGGCACTGATCATGTTGACTCCGTGGAAGAAAGACCGGATCCTGGTGGATCCTTTCTGTGGAAGCGGAACCTTCCCGATCGAAGCTGCGATGATGGCATGTAATATTGCGCCAGGTATGAACCGTTCCTTTCTGGCAGAAGACTGGACGAACCTGATTCCGCGCAAACACTGGTATAATGCGCTGGAAGAAGCGCAGGATCTGGTACATATGGAAGAAAGTCTGGATCTGCAGGGATACGATATCGATCCGGAAGTGGTAAAAAATGCAAGAGAAAATGCAGTGGCAGCAGGCGTGGATCATCTGATTCATTTTCAGCAGAGAGAAGTGGAGAAACTGCGTCATCCGAAAAAATATGGATTTATAATTACCAATCCGCCGTACGGCGAACGTCTTGAAGAAAAAGAGATGCTTCCCGGACTGTATCGTCAGATCGGTGAGGTATATGAAAAACTGGATGCCTGGTCGATGTATCTGATCACCAGTTACCAGGATGCAGAACGCTATATTGGAAGAAAAGCAGATAAGAACCGGAAAATTTATAACGGTATGATCCGGACCTATTACTATCAGTTCCTTGGACCAAAACCACCGAAACGCAGAGAGGGAGAGACACGATGAAACGTTTGATATTTGCCACAGGCAATCAGAATAAAATGCGGGAAATCCGGGAGATTCTGGCAGATCTTCCGGTAGAGATCCTGTCCATGAAACAGGCAGGGATCGAAGCGGATATTGTGGAAGATGGAAAAACCTTTGAGGAAAATGCCATCATCAAGGCAAAAACGATCATGGAACTGACCGGAGAACTGGTGCTGGCAGACGATTCCGGACTGGAAATTGACTATCTCAATAAAGAGCCTGGAATTTATTCCGCAAGATATATGGGAGAAGATACCTCTTACAGGGTAAAAAATATCAATCTGATCGAACGGCTGACAGGTGTACCGGATGAAAAAAGAACGGCACGCTTTGTCTGTGCAATTGCAGCAGCATTTCCGGATGGAACCATAAAGACAACCGAGGGTGTGATCGAAGGCCGGATCGGATATGAAGAACGTGGTGAGAACGGATTTGGTTATGATCCTATCTTTTATGTACCGGAATTCGGCTGTACAACAGCTGAACTATCGGAAGAACAGAAGAATGCAGTAAGTCACAGAGGAAAAGCCCTGGAAAAGATGAGGGAGATTCTGAAAGAAAGTGTGAATGCAGAATGAAGATTTTGGTAGTCAGTGATACACACGGACATGACGAAAATCTGATGCGTGTCCTGCAGCGGGAATGGCCGATTGATGCGCTGATCCACTGCGGAGATCTGGAAGGATCAGAGGATTATATCCCGGAGGCTGTAGAATGTCCCTGTTTCTTTGTGAGAGGAAATAACGATTTTTTCAGCGATTTGCCAAAGGAAGAAGTATTCAGTCTGGAAAATTATCGCATTATGGTAACACATGGACATATGCACGGTGTTTCGTTAAGTACCTGTCAGCTGGAAGAAGAAGCCAGGAGTCGTCAGGTACAGGTTGTAATGTTTGGACATACCCATTATCCTTACCTGGACGAAGAGGAGGATCTGACAGTTTTAAATCCGGGCAGTCTTTCTTACCCGCGCCAGCCGGGACGAAAACCGAGTTATCTTGTTATGCAAATTGATGAACAGGGAAAGGCACATTACGAACACAGATACCTCGAGAAATCCTGAAAAATAAGGAAAAATCAGGAAAATAAAAAAAATTAAAAAAATTCAAAAAAAGGTGTTGACTTTTAGCAAACTATACACTATAATACTCCTTGTGCTGAGCGAGAGAGCTCAACACGAGGAACAAAACGGGGTGTGGCTCAGCTTGGCTAGAGCGCCTGGTTTGGGACCAGGAGGTCGCAGGTTCGAATCCTGTCACCCCGACTTACGCGAACAACAAGTAAAAGTCTGTGCTTGCATGAGGACTTAACGAGTGTCGCGATGACGAGTAAAATCTGCGAAGTGTATTTTGTCTCGTTTAACAACTAAATAATTCCTATGCGGGTGTAGTTCAATGGTAGAACACCAGCCTTCCAAGCTGGATACGTGGGTTCGATTCCCATCACCCGCTTCCATCAGACATATCTGATGAGTACGTGTTTGTAGCTCAGTTGGATAGAGCAACGGCCTTCTAAGCCGTGGGTCGGGGGTTCGAATCCCTCCAAGCACGTTTCTTTTCTCTAAAGAGGAAAGGTATGGTGGGTATAGCGCAGTTGGTTAGCGCGCCAGATTGTGGCTCTGGAGGCCCAGGGTTCGAATCCCTGTATCCACCCTGCCGTAAGGCGTACGTTGGGCTATCGCCAAGCGGTAAGGCACAGGACTTTGACTCCTGCATTCGGCAGTTCGAATCTGCCTAGCCCAGGTTATGGGATATTAGCTCAGTTGGTAGAGCACTTGACTTTTAATCAAGTTGTCCGGGGTTCGAATCCCCGATGTCTCATCGGACAAGCCTAGTGCTTGTCCTTTTTTCGTTTTCTGTGCAGAACACATACACAGGCGGTTATGGCGGAATTGGCAGACGCGCTGGTTTTAGGTGCCAGTGGGCAACCGTGTGGGTTCGAGTCCCACTAACCGCATTTTATAGAAATTGCTGATGTTCATATCTTAGATTCTCATTGATTTCCCGGATAATAAAACATGATAGAAAAATGAAAAAGGAGGCCATTGTATGATAAAAGAAAGAAAATGGCTGGTGGATCTTGCAGGGGGTGCAGCAGTATATCCGGCAGCATACCAGGACATGGGAATCGAGATGTGTCCGTGTAGTGATTTTCAGACAAAAACGATCAGAGAAGGGGAAGAATATCCGCCTGCATTATTTCTGGGGAAATTTTCCAGGGTAAAGCAGAGGCATAAGTTGACAAACCACAGACACGATGGTAGGCTAGAACCATCTCAGGTGTCAGATCAGACATATAGAAAGGAATCATGCGATGAGAGAAAAATACGAATCATTATCAGCAGGAGAGCTTCGGGAAGTAGCCAAAGCAAGAGGACTGAAAGGAATCTCTGCTCTGAGAAAAGATGAACTGGTACAGCGGATGCTGGAGGAGGATGCGAAAGAGCAGGAAAAACAGATCGAGGATAAAAAAGCAGAATTTGGACAGCTGGACAGTGGAATCGAGGCAAACGGTATTCTGGAAGTGCTTGCTGACGGTTATGGATTCATCCGCAGTGATAATTATATGCCGGGTGAGAATGATGTGTATGTATCCCCTTCACAGATCCGCCGCTTTAATCTGAAAACGGGAGATATTGTACGGGGAAGTACAAGAGTAAGAAAAGAAAATGAAAAGTTTGGAGCACTGCTGTATGTGACTTCTATCAACGGTATGTCACCGAATGAAAATACGAAACGATATAGCTTTGAAGATATGACCCCGATCTTTCCGGATTCCCGTCTTCGTCTGGAACGCCCTGGCGGAAGTATGGCGATGCGGATCGTAGATCTGATCAGTCCAATCGGAAAAGGTCAGAGAGGTATGATCGTATCTCCGCCGAAGGCAGGTAAAACGACCCTGTTGAAAGAGGCTGCACAGTCCATTCTTCGAAACAGCCCGGATATGCATCTGATCATTCTTCTGATTGATGAACGCCCGGAGGAAGTAACGGATATCAGGGAAGCGATTCGCGGGGATAACGTGGAAGTCATCTATTCTACGTTTGATGAGCAGCCGGAACATCACAAACGGGTGTCTGAGATGACTATTGAACGAGCAAAACGTCTGGTAGAACATAAAAAAGACGTTACAATCTTTATTGACAGTATCACACGACTGGCAAGGGCATACAATCTGACTGTTCCACCAAGCGGAAGAACACTTTCCGGTGGTCTTGATCCGGCAGCTCTGCATATGCCGAAACGATTCTTCGGTGCGGCAAGAAATATGAGAGAGGGCGGAAGCCTTACTATCCTTGCCACAGCACTTGTGGATACCGGAAGTAAGATGGATGATGTGGTATATGAAGAATTTAAGGGCACTGGCAATATGGAGCTGGTACTGGATCGGAAACTGCAGGAAAAGAGAGTGTTCCCGGCCATTGATATTGCAAAATCCGGAACAAGAAGAGAGGATCTTTTACTGAGTCAGGATGAACAGGAAGCTGTCTATATCATGCGAAAAGCGTTGAATGGTATGAAAGCAGATGAGGCGGTGGAGAACATACTGAACATGTTTACAAAAACCAGAAACAATCAGGAACTGGTAAATCAGGTAAAGAATCAGAAATTTATCTAAAAGCACTTGCTTTTTTATAGAGCATATGTTATACTTTACAAGCTGTTTAAATTTGAGAAAATAGTAAAATATATATAAGAAAATTGGAAGAGGTGAAAGAAATGAGAGAAGGAATCCATCCAGATTATTATCAGGCAACAGTAACCTGCAACTGTGGTAACACATTTGTAACAGGTTCTACAAAGAAAGATATCCACGTAGAAATCTGCTCCAAATGTCATCCATTCTACACAGGTCAGCAGAAAGCTGCTGCAGCTCGTGGACGTATTGATAAGTTCAACAAAAAATACGGTATTAACGCATAAGACAATAAGAAAAGACAAGCGGGTTGAGGTTTTTACAAATCTCAACCTGTTTTTCTCTATAGGAATGTAAGGGAGAAACGATGAAATCTTCAAATATAGGTGGTCAGGCTGTCATGGAAGGTATCATGATGCGCAGTGGAGATCAGTATTCCATTGGTGTCAGAAAACCGGACGGTGAGATCGAGGTGAAGGTGGAGCCATACAGGAGCTGGGCAAAAGACAGTAGCATTTGGAAACTGCCTGTTTTCCGGGGTGTGGCTTCTTTTTTTGAATCTTTGGTTGTGGGGATCCGGTGTCTGATGTATTCGGCAAGTTTTATTGAGGACGAAGAAGAGGATGCGAAGAAACCAGGGAAAGAAAAGACAGAAGAACAGAAAGAAAAAGAAGAAAAATGGCTGATGTATGGGACAATGACATTTTCTGTGATATTTTCCATAGCCCTGTTTATCATGCTGCCGTATTTTCTGGCAGGCTTTCTTCGGAATGTGACGACGTCCGAAGGCGTGATCGCTGTTGCAGAAGCATGTGTACGCATGATTCTGTTTCTCGGTTATCTGGTGCTGATTTCCAGAATGAAAGATATTCAGAGAGTATTTATGTATCACGGAGCGGAACATAAGTGTATTAACTGTGTGGAACACGGACTGGAACTGAATGTGGAAAATGTAATGAAAAGTTCCAGAGAACATAAACGCTGCGGAACCAGCTTTTTGCTGTTTGTCATGATCGTCAGCATTATTTTCTTTTTGTTTATCCGGGTGTCTTCACCGGTACTGCGGGTAGTGATCCGTCTGCTTCTGATGCCGGTTATCGCCGGAGTATCTTATGAGATTATCCGGCTGGCAGGAAAAAGTGATAACAAAATTGTAGCATTGTTGAGTAAACCGGGGCTGATGTTACAGCATCTGACAACGAGAGAGCCGGAACCGGAGATGGCAGAGGTTGCTATCGCAGCGGTAGAAGCGGTATTTGACTGGAGAAGTTATCTGAAAGAAAACTTTCCGGAACAATACGGAGAAAAGTCATGAGTACATTGAGACAATTGCTTTCATGGGGAAGCGAAACACTGGAGAAAGCCGAAGTACCGGACAGCGGACAGGATGCATGGATGTTGATGGAAGAAGTCTTCGGAATAGAAAAAAGCTATTATTTTCTTCACGGAACTGATAAAATAGACCTGGATGTACAAAAAAGATATGAAGAGATGATCCGGGACCGGGCAAAACGGATTCCGGTACAATATCTGACCGGAAAAGCCTGGTTTATGGGGTATGAATTTCTGGTTAATTCCAGTGTGCTGATTCCACGATTTGATACGGAAGTTCTGGTGGAGGAGACAATAAAACATATTATGCCGGGATGTCGGTTATTAGATGTATGTACCGGAAGCGGCTGTATTTTGCTGAGCTTGCTGGAAGAATGTAAGGGCAGGATCAGCGCGGCAACAGGTGTAGATATTTCCAAAGATGCACTGCAGGTTGCAATTGCAAACAGAAACAGGATGGGACTCACAGCGGATTTCAGAGAGAGTGATCTGTTTTCGGATGTTGAGGGAGTTTATGATGTGATCGTGTCGAATCCACCGTATATTGCCACGAAAGAACTGGAGGGACTGATGCCGGAGGTACGGGAGCATGAGCCGATATTGGCACTTGACGGAATGGAAGACGGGTTATATTTTTACCGGGAGATTGTGGCGCAGGCAGGTGAATATCTGGAACAGGGAGGATGGCTCTGCTTTGAGATCGGATATGATCAGGGAGAGGCACTGAAAGAGATGATGACAGAAGCCGGCTATGGACAGGTAAAGATCATCAAAGATCTGGCAGGACTTGACCGGGTAGCCATTGGACAGAAAAACAATAATTGGAATGAATTTTGAATCGTAACTGTGAAGGTACTGAACAGTTACGAAATATACCAGGAGGAAGAGAAATGTTTGATAAATTAGAAGATCTGCTGGTTCGTCTGGAAGAAATTTTAAGTGAATTAAACGAGCCGGGAGTTGCAAATGATCCTGCACGTTTTCAGAAGCTGATGAAGGAACAGAGCGAACTGCAGCCAATTGTGGATGCATACAAAGAATATAAAGCGTGTCAGCAGACGGTGGAAGAGAGTCTGATGATGCTGGATGAAGAATCTGACGAAGAGATGCGTGAGATGCTGAAAGAAGAGCTGGCAGATGCAAAAAACAGAATTGAAGAACTGGAGACAGAACTGAAGATCCTGTTGTTGCCTAAAGATCCGAATGACAGTAAAAATGTTATCGTTGAGATACGCGCCGGCGCCGGTGGTGACGAGGCTGCTTTATTTGCCGCTGAAATCTATCGTATGTATGTAAAATATGCAGAGTCCCGCAGATGGAAAACCGAGCTGATGTCTCTGAATGAAAACGGGATCGGCGGTTTCAAGGAAGTTACTTTTATGATCAATGGTGCGGGAGCATATTCCCGTCTGAAGTACGAAAGTGGTGTGCACCGTGTACAGCGTGTACCGGAGACAGAGTCCGGTGGACGTATCCATACTTCTACGATTACTGTAGCAATCATGCCGGAAGCAGAAGAAATTGATTTCCAGCTGGATCTGAATGACTGTAAGTTTGATGTATTCCGTGCATCCGGTAACGGTGGACAGTGTGTCAACACCACAGACTCCGCGGTACGTCTGACTCATATCCCGACCGGTATTGTAATTTCCTGCCAGGATGAAAAATCACAGCTCAAAAACAGAGATAAGGCACTGCGTGTTCTGCGCTCCCGTCTGTATGATATGGAGTTACAGAAACGTCATGACGAAGAAGCGGAAGCAAGAAGAAGCCAGGTAGGTACGGGAGACCGTTCCGAGAAGATTCGTACCTATAACTTTCCGCAGGGCCGTGTGACAGATCACAGAATCAAACTGACCCTGCATCGTCTGGATACAATCTTAAATGGTGATCTTGATGAGATCATTGACAGCCTGATCGCAGCAGACCAGACAGCCAAGCTGGCAAAAATGAACCAATAAACAAAATATGTAAATAAAAGGATCGGAGGAAACATCATGGGAAAATATTTTGGTACCGATGGTTTTCGTGGAGAAGCGAATGTGGATCTGACTGTGGAACATGCTTATAAAGTAGGAAGATTCCTTGGATGGTATTACGGAAGAGAACACAAAGCACAGATTGTGATCGGAAAAGATACAAGAAGAAGCAGCTACATGTTTGAGTATTCTCTGGTTGCAGGACTGACTGCTTCCGGTGCGGATGCGTATCTGCTTCATGTAACCACCACACCAAGCGTTTCCTATGTAGTGCGGACGGAAAATTTTGACTGTGGAATTATGATTTCTGCCAGTCACAATCCATTTTATGATAACGGCATCAAGATCATTGGCGGAAACGGGCAAAAGATGGATGCGGAAGTGGAAGCCATGATTGAAGGATATATTGATGATGATGTTCCGAAGATTCCGTTTGCAACAAAAGAAAAGATTGGTCGGACGGTGGATTTTGCGGCCGGACGAAACCGGTACATCGGTTATCTGATTTCCATTCCTACCCGTTCGTTCAAAAACTACAGAGTAGGACTGGACTGTTCTAATGGAAGTGCTTCCTCGGTAGCCAAGAGTGTGTTTGATGCACTGGGAGCAAAAACCTATGTCATCAATAATGAGCCGGATGGAACGAACATCAATACGAACTGCGGATCAACACATATCGAAGTGCTGCAGCAATTTGTCAAAGAAAAACATCTGGATGTGGGATTTGCATATGACGGAGATGCGGATCGGTGTATCGCTGTGGATCATCTGGGAAATGTAGTCGACGGAGATCTGATCCTGTATATCTGTGGAAAATATATGAAAGAGACCGGAAAACTGGAAAATAATACGATCGTCACTACGATTATGTCCAACCTTGGTCTTTATAAAGCCTGTGACAGGGAAGGTATCCGGTACGAAAAAACAGCAGTAGGAGATAAATATGTCTGTGAAAACATGATGGCAAACGGACACAGTCTCGGCGGTGAACAGTCCGGACATATTATTTTCAGCAAACATGCTACTACCGGAGATGGCATCCTGACATCTTTGATGCTGATGGAAGTTATTATTGAAAAAAAACAGTTATTAAATACTCTTGCATCAGAAGTTTCCATTTATCCTCAGCTTCTGGAAAATGTTCGTGTTGCCAATAAAACAGCTGCAAGAAACAACGAAGAAGTAAAGAAGGCAGTTGCCTCGGTGGAGAAAGAATTAGGAGAAGACGGAAGAATTCTTGTGCGGGAGAGTGGCACTGAACCGGTCATTCGTGTTATGGTAGAAGCGAAAAAAGATGCGATCTGTCGTGAAATGGTACAGCGCGTGATTGAAGTGATGGACAAAGAGGGACTGATTTTGTCATGAGAAAAGAGGTACTGGCGGTTGGATGTGCGCTGATGGTGTTCTGCGGCTGTGGGAAAAATAATGCGGCACAACATTATGAAAGCGGCTGGGCGGCTATGGAAAAAAAAGATTACACTACTGCAGTAAACGAATTTCAGCAGGTAATCGATCAAAACAGCAGACTGGCAGAAAGTTACCGGGCAGAAGGAATTGCCTATTATTCAGAAAAGGCCTATCCGGAGGCGATTGCTGCTTTTTCGCGAAGTCTGAACAATATGGATGATCCGGATAAGGAATTTAAAAAAGATGTACAGTTTTATCTTGCCCAGGCACGCATGGATTATGGCGAGGTAGATAAAGCGATTGAAGTGTACAGCGAGATACTGAAGGCCGGGGAAGACGAACAGGCATTCTTTCTGAGAGGAAAGGCATATATTTCCATGGAAGATTATAAAAATGCCGAAAAAGACTTTCAGAGAGCACTGGAAGGCTGTGAAGATTATAATCTGTATATCAATATTTATCAGATTTATGTGGATCACAACAAGGCAGTAGATGGTGATGCCTATCTGAAGATGGCTCTGGAGTTAGAACCTCAGGACGGAGAAGATTGCTATCACAGAGGAAGAATCTACGAATATGAAAAAAATTATGAGGCAGCCAGAGATGAATTGAAAACAGCGATGGAACAGGGATATGAGGATGCCATGCTGCTTTTGGGTCGGGTATATCTGGAGATGGAAGATCCGGCAAGTGCCAGATCCATGTATCAGGAATATCTGCAAAAGAGTGAGCAGGGTGCCAAGGCCTATAACGGACTGGCAATGTGTGATATTTATGATGGTGCATATGATAGCGCACTGGAGAATATCGCACAGGGTCTGAAGGAAAATTCCAAAGAGGACGAACAGGGTCTGCTTTATAATGAAATTGTGGCCTATGAATATAAACGGGATTTTGCTACAGCAAAAGAAAAGATGAAGATATATCTGGAACAGTATCCGGAAGATGAGGCGGCTCTTCGGGAGAACGAGTTTCTTTCTACAAGATAGGAGGAAAAAGCATGTATGAGATGGGGGAACAGCTGGAACGGGTGATTCTGGCAGGCGTACAGACATATGAGTCTGATGATACCGTACAATCTTTATATGAACTGAGAGAACTGGCTGAGACAGCCGGGGCCGTAACTGTTGGGACGATCATGCAAAGCAGAGAGACCATTCATCCGGCAACCTATCTGGGAAAAGGAAAGCTGGAAGAACTGAAAGAGTTGTTGTATGATTTGGATGCCACTGGTGTGATCTGTGATGATGAACTCTCACCGGCACAGCTAAATAATCTGGAGCAGGAACTGGAATGTAAGGTGATGGACAGAACCATGGTGATTCTGGACATCTTTGCGCAGCGTGCAAAGACCAGCGAAGGAAAGATCCAGGTAGAACTTGCACAATTAAAGTACCGGGCGGCAAGACTGGTCGGTATGCGTGCCTCGCTGTCCCGTCTCGGAGGTGGCATTGGTACCCGTGGCCCGGGTGAGAAAAAGCTGGAGATGGACCGTCGACTGATCCACAGCCGGATCGGTCAGCTGAAAGAACAGCTGGAGCAGGTGCAGAAGCACAGGGAACTGATTCGCAGCCAGCGGGATAAGAGTCAGGTGAAGGTGGCGGCAATCGTGGGATATACTAACGCAGGAAAATCCACACTGCTCAATACAATGACGCAGGCAGGGGTTCTGGAGGAAAACCAGTTATTTGCCACGCTGGATCCAACGACAAGGGCGCTGGATCTTCCGGGCAAACAGCAGATTCTTCTGACAGATACGGTAGGATTTATTCGAAAACTGCCGCATCATCTGATCGAGGCCTTTAAAAGTACATTGGAGGAAGCCAAATATGCAGATATGATCCTCCATGTGGTAGACGCTTCCAATCCCCAGATGGATGAACATATGCAGGTAGTTTATGATACATTGCGCCAGCTGGGGGTGTCGGATAAGAAAATGATCACTCTGTTTAACAAACAGGACCTGTGTACGGATAAAGAACAGCTGAGAGATTTTCAGGCCGATCATGTACTTCAGATTTCGGCAAAGAATGGACAGGGACTTGAGGAACTGAAAGAACTTCTTGCGGATGTTTTGCGGGAAGGACAGATTTATATTGAACGTCTGGTTCCGTATGATCAGGCAGGAAGTATTGCCAGGATCCGAAAATATGGACAGGTGGTGCAGGAAGAATTTCTGGCAGAAGGAATTTCTGTGAAGGCTTATGTTCCGATGGAGGTTTACAGTCAGATCTGAGAAAAGAAGAAAAAAGAGGGCAAACCCTTATAGTAAGGTGCTTTTCCCTCTTTATAAGGTTACATAACATTCATACCATATATTGTACGAGTAGAAATTGAGACACAATATATGGTAGTTTTTTGTATTGACAGAGGATAATTGGTTTGCTACTATAGTAATCGACACATCCGTAAAGGAATAATTGCGAGAGGGTCAAAAAGCAGGTGAACGTATAAAATACAGCCTGTAAAAGCAACAGGAAAAGAGGATGGAATAATGTTTAATGTGATAAAACGTGATGGAGAAGTTGCAGCATTTCAGCTGAGTAAGATTACCCAGGCGATCGAGAAAGCTTTCCAGGCACAGGAAAAACAGTATACACCGGATATGATGGAGATGCTGGGACTACGGGTAACCGCAGATTTCCAGAAAAAGATAAAAAAAGATCAGGTATCTGTGGAGGATATTCAGGACAGCGTGGAAAATGTGCTGATCCAGTGCGGATATTCTGAGGTGGCGAAAGCCTATATCCTGTATCGCAAGCAGAGAGAAAAAGTAAGAAATATGAAGTCCACGATCCTGGATTATAAAGAAATCGTAAACAGTTATGTGAAAGTAGAAGACTGGCGTGTAAAAGAAAATTCTACGGTTACCTATTCCGTAGGCGGACTGATCTTAAGCAATTCCGGAGCAGTAACGGCAAATTACTGGTTGTCTGAAATCTATGACAAAGAGATTGCAGATGCGCACCGAAATGCAGATATCCATATTCACGATCTTTCCATGCTTACCGGATATTGTGCCGGCTGGTCATTAAAACAGCTGATTAAAGAAGGATTAGGAGGAATAGAAGGCAAGATTACTTCTGCTCCGGCGAAACACCTGAGTGTTCTGTGTAACCAGATGGTCAATTTCCTTGGCATCATGCAGAATGAATGGGCAGGTGCACAGGCATTTTCTTCTTTTGATACTTATCTGGCACCTTTCGTAAAGACAGACCATCTGACTTATCCGGAAGTGAAAAAATGTATCGAAGCCTTTATCTATGGTGTGAACACACCAAGTCGCTGGGGAACACAGGCTCCATTTTCCAATATCACACTGGACTGGACTGTACCGGATGATCTGGCAGAACTTCCGGCAATCGTTGGCGGAAAAGAGATGGACTTTAAGTATAAAGACTGTAAACAGGAGATGGATATGGTCAACAAGGCGTTTATCGAGACCATGATCGAAGGAGATGCCAATGGCAGAGGCTTCCAGTATCCGATTCCGACTTACTCCATCACAAAAGAATTTGACTGGTCCGATACAGAAAACAACCGTCTGCTCTTTGAGATGACATCCAAATACGGAACTCCGTATTTTTCCAACTATATTAACAGCGATATGCAGCCAAGCGATGTAAGAAGTATGTGCTGTCGTCTGCGTCTGGATCTGCGAGAACTGCGTAAAAAGACCGGAGGATACTTCGGTTCCGGCGAAAGCACCGGTTCTGTGGGCGTGGTAACCATCAATATGCCGCGGATCGCTTATCTGTCTCAGGATGAGGATGAATTTTATCAGCGTCTGGACCGCCTGATGGATATTTCCGCACGTTCCCTGCATATCAAGAGAGAAGTGATCGGAAAACTGCTGGATGAGGGGCTGTATCCGTATACCAAGCGCTATCTGGGAAGCTTTGACAATCATTTTTCCACCATCGGTCTGGTTGGAATGAATGAAGCAGGACTGAATGCAAGATGGCTTCGTGCAGACATGGCTGATGAGAAGACACAGAAGTTTACAAAAAATGTTCTGAATCATATGAGAGAACGGTTGTCCGATTATCAGGAAGAATACGGAGAACTGTATAACCTGGAAGCAACACCGGCAGAATCCACCGCATATCGTCTGGCAAAACATGATAAGAAACATTATCCGGATATTATTACTGCAGGTCATGAAGGAGATACCCCGTACTATACCAACAGCTCTCACCTGCCGGTAGACTATACTTCTGATATCTTTGATGCATTGGATGTGCAGGATGAACTGCAGACCCTGTATACGTCCGGTACGGTCTTTCATGCGTTTCTGGGAGAAAAACTTCCGGACTGGAAGGCAGCAGCCACACTGGTAAGAAAGATTGCAGAAAATTATCGTCTGCCTTATTATACCCTGTCACCGACTTATTCGGTATGTAAAGAACATGGTTATATTGCGGGAGAACATTTCACTTGTCCGACCTGTGGCAAGAAGGCAGAGGTCTACAGTCGAATTACAGGATATTACCGTCCGGTACAGAACTGGAATGACGGAAAAGCGCAGGAATACAAGAACAGAACCGTGTATGATATCCTTCACTCCGGTGCACCGGCAGAAAAACCGGTGGAAGCAGTGAAAGAGGAGCGGCCGGTGATGGGCGGAAAACATCCTACCAGAACGATGGTAACTATGACAAAAGACGATGTGAAGATCCAGCATCCGGACAGTGTGAAATATCTGTTCACCACAAATACCTGTCCGAACTGTAAGATTGCGAAACAGATGCTTGCAGAAGCGGAAGAAGAGTATCAGCTGATCGATGCCGAGAAAAACCCGGAACTGGTATCAAGATACGGCATCATGCAGGCACCGACACTGGTAGTCATCGAAGGAGAAGAGACAAAGAAATATGTAAATGCTTCGAATATTCAGAAGTATGTGGAAGAGAACGAGTAAAAATAGAAATAAGCGTGGTAACGAGAAAATCCTGAAAACCACAGACAAAGATATAAAAAATCCCCGGCAGAAATCATTCTGCCGGGGATAACTGTTTTGCATTATTTATTATTGTTTTTTACTTCCTGCATCATCAGTGCACGAACCTTCAGTGGAAGTCCGAACAGAGTGATGAATCCGTCAGCATCGTGGTGATCATACATATCACCGGTTGTGAAGGATGCCAGAGACTCGTTGTACAGGCTATATGGAGAAGTTGTACCGGCTTTGATGATGTTGCCTTTGTACAGTTTGAATTTTACTTCACCGGTTACATATTTCTGTGTGGATTCTACGAAAGCCTGGATCGCTTCACGCAGTGGTGTGAACCATTTTCCTTCATATACAACCTGTGCGAACTGGCTGCCCAGTTTTTTCTTAGTTTCCATGGTTTCACGATCCAGAATCAGTTCTTCCAACTGATCGTGAGCTTCCATCAGGATAGTTCCGCCAGGAGTTTCGTATACACCACGAGATTTCATACCAACGACACGGTTTTCTACGATATCGATGATACCGATACCATGTTTTCCACCCAGTGCATTCAGCTCGGTGATGATCTCAGAAACTTTCATTGCTTTTCCGTTCAGTGTTTTCGGAACACCGGCTTCAAACGTCATGGTTACATATTCCGGCTGATCCGGAGCATCTTCCGGGGAAACACCGAGAACCAGCAGATCTTTGTAGTTTGGCTCATTTGCCGGATCTTCCAGTTCCAGACCTTCATGGCTGATGTGCCACAGGTTACGGTCACGGCTGTAGCTGTGTTTTGCATCGAATGGCAGGTCGATGCCGTGCTGTTTTACGAATTCCAGCTCGTCTTCACGGGACTGCATAGTCCATACATCAGTCATACGCCATGGAGCGATAATTTTCAGATCAGGAGCCAGTGCTTTGATGCCCAGTTCAAAACGGATCTGGTCATTTCCTTTACCGGTAGCACCGTGGCAGATCGCGGTAGCACCTTCTTTTCTGGCAATTTCCACCAAACGTTTGGCGATAGCCGGACGAGCCATGGAAGTACCAAGCAGATATTTGTGTTCGTATACGGCACCTGCCTGTACACAAGGCACGATATATTCATCACAGAACTCGTCTACGATATCTTCGATATATAATTTAGAAGCACCGGACATGGCAGCTCTCTTATCCAGCCCGTCCAGTTCGGCACCCTGACCACAGTTTACACAGCAGCAGATAACTTCATAATCAAAAGTTTCTTTTAACCACGGGATCAGTGCGGTAGTATCCAGTCCGCCGGAATACGCTAAGATTACTTTTTCTTTCATTATAATATCCTCCTTACAGATATATGTTATTGTTCAGTCCTGTTAATCGGTATACAATGTATTTTTATGCATTTGATTGTATATCTTATCGGGACAAAATCAAATTCAGATGAATCTCACAAGGCATAATATACATCATATAAATAGAAAAAGCAAGAGAGAAATGGAAAAAAATAAAAAAACTTGCATATTATTCACTGATGTTGTATAATTATGCAACTGTAAAGAGAAAAAAGAAAGATCTCATCTCAGGCACTTTACTTTGGCAGTGGAAGAGAGTAGAATAAATTAACGTTATGAAAGAAAGAGGAGATTGAAGAAATGATTAAAGTTGGTATTGTTGGAGCAACCGGATATGCAGGGTCGGAACTGGTTCGTATTCTTCTGGGGCATAAGGATGTGGAAATCAAGTGGTACGGATCGAGAAGTTACATTGATAAAAAATATGCGTCCATTTATCAGAACTTCTTCCAGCTGGTAGATGCAAACTGCATGGATGATAATATGGAAGTCCTGGCAGATCAGGTGGATGTGATTTTCACAGCAACGCCGCAGGGGCTGTGTGCATCTTTAGTCAATGAAGAGATTCTTTCGAAAGTAAAGATCATCGATCTGAGTGCGGATTTCCGTATCAAAGATGTAAAGGTATATGAAGAATGGTACAAACTGGAGCACAAATCACCGCAGTTTATCGAAGAAGCTGTGTACGGACTGTGTGAGATCAACCGTGAGGATGTAAAGAAAGCCCGTCTGGTAGCCAATCCGGGATGCTATACAACCTGCAGTATCCTGACTTGCTATCCGCTGGTAAAAGAAGGCATCATCGATCCGAACACGATTATCGTAGATGCAAAATCCGGTACCTCCGGTGCAGGACGCGGTGCGAAAGTGGACAATCTGTTCTGCGAAGTCAATGAAAATATGAAAGCGTATGGTGTGGCGACCCACCGTCATACCCCGGAGATTGAAGAACAGCTGGGTTATGCATGCGGCGAAAAGATCACGATCAACTTCACTCCGCATCTGGTACCGATGAACCGTGGGATTCTGGCAACGGCCTATGCAAGCCTGAAAAAAGATGTGACGTATGAAGAGGTAAAGGCAATTTATGATAAATATTACGCAGATGAAAAATTCGTCCGTGTACTGGAAAAAGATGTCTGCCCGCAGACAAAATGGGTGGAAGGCAGCAACTATGTGGATGTAAACTTCAAGATAGATCCGAGAACCAACCGGATCATCATGATGGGAGCCATTGATAACCTGGTAAAAGGAGCGGCTGGACAGGCCGTACAAAACATGAACCTGATGTTTGGGTTGAAAGAGAGTGAAGGACTTGAACTGGTTCCAATGTTCCCGTAGGAGAGAAAAAACTACAGAACGAAAGAGTCTCAAAGGAGAGTTGACATGATGAAGATTATTGACGGCGGAGTTACCGCAGCAGAAGGATTTCAGGCAGCAGGACTGGCAGCCGGGATCAAAAAAGGAAATACAAAAGATATGGCACTGGTATACAGCGAGAAACCGTGTGTGGCAGCAGGAACTTTCACAACTAATGTGGTGAAGGCAGCCCCGGTAAAATGGGATCAGCATATTGTATACGATGCACCGACAGCACAGGCAATCGTATGCAACAGTGGTGTGGCAAATGCATGTACCGGTGAAGAGGGATATGGTTACTGCAAAGAAACCGCAAAGATCGCAGCTGAAAGCCTACAGATTCCGGAAGATTCTGTACTGGTGGCATCCACCGGTGTCATCGGGAAACAGCTTCCGATGGATCTTCTGGGTGCAGGCATAAAGAATCTGGTACCGCTGTTATCTCATACAAGAGAGGCAGGAAAACTGGCAGCACAGTCAATCATGACCACAGATACCGTATCGAAAGAAGTGGCAGTGACCATGGAGATCGGAGGAAAGACCGTAACACTTGGCGGTATGTGCAAGGGATCCGGTATGATCCATCCGAATATGTGTACGATGCTTGGTTTTCTGACCACCGATGTGGCAATTTCCAAGGAACTGCTGCAGAAAGCACTGAGTACCGTGGTAAAAGATACTTATAATATGGTTTCGGTAGACGGAGATACCTCCACAAACGACACCGTACTGCTTCTGGCAAACGGAGCTGCAGGCAATGATGAGCTTACAGAAGAAAATGAAGACTATCAGACCTTCCTGGATGCGCTGCTCTATGTCAATACCTGTCTGGCAAAGAAAATTGCCGGAGACGGAGAGGGAGCAACCGCATTATTTGAAGTAAAAGTAGTTGGCGCTGAGAGCAAAGAACAGGCGGTAACTTTAAGTAAATCTATCATCACTTCCAATCTGACCAAGGCAGCCATCTTTGGTCATGATGCGAACTGGGGACGAATCCTGTGTGCGATGGGATACTCCGGGGCACAGTTTGATCCGGAAAAAGTAGATCTGTATTTTGAGAGTAAAGCAGGAAAACTGCAGATCATCAAAGACGGTGTAGCGACCGATTACAGTGAAGAGGAAGCGACAAAGATTCTTTCCGAAAAAGAAGTAACAGCGATTGCAGATGTGAAGATGGGAGAGGCGACAGCTACCGCATGGGGCTGCGATCTGACCTATGATTATGTAAAGATCAACGCGGACTATCGTTCATAAATAGATATACAAGAACCAGAAAGAGGAGAACAAAAGAAAATGGTAAAGACAGAATATCTGGAAAAAGCACAGGTGTTAATCGAAGCACTGCCTTATATTCAGCGGTTTAACCGGAAAATTATTGTGGTAAAATACGGCGGAAGCGCAATGGTGGATGAAAATCTGAAACGTCAGGTCATCCAGGATGTGGTACTTCTGAAACTGGTAGGATTCAAGCCGATCATTGTACACGGTGGTGGAAAAGAGATAAGCCGCTGGGTAGGAAAAGTCGGTATGGAACCAAGATTTGTCAACGGTCTTCGCGTAACCGATAAAGATACCATGGAAGTTGCAGAGATGGTTCTTGGCAAAGTCAACAAAGAACTGGTAACACTGGTAGAATCTCTCGGTGTAAAGGCAGTGGGTATCAGCGGAAAGGACGGTGCCCTGTTAAATGTAGAAAAGAAATATTCCAACGGGGAAGATATCGGATATGTGGGAAATGTAACTTCCGTGAATCCGAAGATCATCGAAGATCTGCTGGAAAAGGATTTTCTTCCAATTATCTGTCCGATTGGTCTGGATAAAAACTTTGATACTTACAATATCAATGCAGACGATGCGGCATGTGCGATCGCGAAGGCAGTCCATGCAGAAAAACTGGCATTCCTGACCGATATCGAAGGCGTATATCTGGATCCGAATGATCCGTCCACCCTGCTGTCCAAATTATTTGTAAAAGAAGCAAAAGAACTGATCGATAACGGCAATGTAGGCGGTGGCATGATCCCGAAATTACAAAACTGCATCGATGCGATCGAAGAAGGTGTTTCAAGAGTACATATTCTGGACGGAAGAATCCCGCACTGTCTGCTGCTGGAAATCTTTACAAATAAAGGAATCGGAACCGCAATTCTGAGAAAGGATGAGATCAAAGATTATGACGTACAGTAAAGAATATATCGATCGGGCAGAAGAAGTCATTCTGCATACCTATAATCGTTTCCAGATCGTTCTGGACAAAGGAAACGGTGTCCATCTGTATGACGTAGATGGTAAAGAATATCTGGACTTTGCAGCAGGAATCGCTGTATTTGCCCTGGGATACAATAATCAGGCATACAATCAGGCACTGAAGGATCAGATCGATAAAGTGATCCATACCTCCAACCTGTATTACAATGTACCAATGATGGAAGCAGCAGAGAAACTGGTAAAAGCAACCGGACTTTCCAAAGTGTTTTTCACAAACAGCGGAACTGAGGCCATTGAGGGTGCGATCAAAGTAGCAAGAAAATACGCTTACCTGAAAGATGGCTCCAACGATCATGAGATCATCGCGATGAACCATTCTTTCCATGGAAGAAGTCTGGGAGCCTTATCCGTAACCGGTAATACCCACTATCAGGATCCATTCAAACCACTGATCGGAGGAATCAAATTTGCAGATTTCAATGATCTTGAAAGCGTGAAAGCACAGATTACCGACAAGACCTGTGCGATCATCATGGAAACCGTACAGGGTGAGGGCGGTATCTATCCGGCAGAACCGGAATTCCTTCAGGGCGTACGGAAACTGTGCGATGAGCACGATATTCTGCTGATCCTCGATGAGATCCAGTGCGGTATGGGACGTACCGGAAACATGTTTGCCTGCCAGGCTTACGGCGTACAGCCAGATGTTATGACCTGCGCGAAAGCCCTGGGCTGCGGTGTTCCGGTAGGAGCCTTTGTCCTGAATGAAAAGACAGCCAACGCATCTTTAGTACCTGGCGACCACGGAACCACATACGGTGGCAACCCTCTGGCATGTGCGGCAGTCAGTAAAGTATTTGACTTGTTTGAATCTGAAAAAATTGTGGAGCATGTCAATAAAGTTGCACCGTATCTGGAGAAAAAACTGGATCAGTTGGTGGAAAAATATGATTTTATTACCACAAGACGTGGAAAAGGTCTGATGCAGGGACTGGTACTGGAAGGAAAACCGGTAGGAGAAGTGGTTACGAAAGCAATTGAAAACGGTCTGCTGGTTATTTCCGCAGGGACGAACGTGCTTCGTATGGTACCTCCGCTTGTGATTACGGAAGCAGATATCGACGAGATGATCGAAAAACTGGAAAAAGCACTTGTTTAAGATAGTGATTTTGGGTATAAAAACAGAACATGTGCACATACTAGAGCATGCCCGGATTAGAAAGCAGTCCGGACATGCTCTTTATTATTAAGAAGAAGGAGGTATGTGCAATGCCAGTATTACAGTGTTCAGCGGTAAAATGTATGTATAATAAGGATAATCTTTGTTCCAAAGGAGATATCCAGGTAAAAGGAGATCATGCAGCTACGGAAAATGAAACCTGGTGTTCAAGTTTTGTGGAAAAGACCGGAATGTCCAATGCTTATACATGCGGAGGCGGCTGCAGCTCTATTCAGGTCGGATGTACAGCCCATGATTGTACCTATAACAGACAGGAGATATGCCAGGCGGATCATGTACACATCGATGGAAGCCAGGCCTGTATCTGTGAAGAAACCTGCTGTGGAACGTTCCGGTGTGAATAAAGCAAGATGATTCTGCAATAAGATAAGAAAAACTCTCCGGTCTTTGAGGCGAAACACAAAGACGGAGAGTTTTTTGAAAAAGAGTAACTGTTCAGTACCTTCACAGTTACGAGCCAAAATGCATTTAAACGATAAAAACACGCTTTGCGAGTTTTTATCGTTTAAATGCATTTTGGCTTGTATGTCTCGGGATTTTGACATATTCATGTCAAAACACCTCGCGGGACAGTGGCTACTGAATAGTTACGAAAAAGATAACATTATGAAACAGATGCGGAAACCTGGAATGGGAATGCGATCTGAGCTCCATCCACATAGATGGTCACTTCATTACAGGAAGCACTGATGCCGTAAGCTGCGGTAGCAGTTACTGCATCGCCACCGGTAGTGGCAAGATCCGGTGAAGTCAGATCTGCCAGATAATAAGGAAGACATACAGTATCACCGTCAAGCACACGAAAACTCATCTGATCATATAAGAGAGGATCATCAAATGCCAGATTTTTATATGTGTATGTAATGACAATAACTTTATCAGGATTAGAAGTATCATATTCACTGCGGTCATCCGTAACTTCTACTTTGTCAATCGTAAATGTAGCAACGTCTTTTCCGTCACTTTGAATAGTTATCGCATCACCCACTTTATAAGCTGGTGTACTTTCCAGATCCTTCGGATATTCCATATTCGGAGCTCCCTCAGACTGGCTGTTAGCGATATCTTCTGCGGTTACCTGGGCAGGTGTTCCGGTGGTTCCATCAGCAGAAGGATTCAGAGAGGCAAGATCAATCAGAGCATTTTTCAGAGTGGTCATATCGTCAGAAGAAATACTCCACTGCTCGGAATCATCTTTCTGAAGAGTTACAGTAACAGATTCCGGATCGTTGTACTCTGCTTTGTCAAGGGCGGTCTGATAAGCTTCCAGCATCAGAGAGTATACATCTTCGATATACTGGTCACTGTCTACGCTGTTATCCTTTAGATAATCGGCAAGTTTCTCATCATAAATCGGTTCCATGGCAGTGTAAAGCTGCATTTGTTGGGTATCTACAGTTATCTGATAGGTGTTCTCTTTTTTATCTGCTTTTTTTACATCGTATTTTGTGTTACTGAAAGCCTGTTTCCAGAAATCAGTATAGTCCTGACGCAGCTGTGGAGAAATCTGTGTACTTCCGGGACTACTTCCGTCGCCGCCAATGGAAGAAGACACAAGATCATCGATCATGGAATTGAAGGTGGCTGTAAGATCATCAGAAGAAACTCCTGACAAGGAAGAAAGCGTATCCACATTTCCGCGGATCATACCGTCGAGATATGCAGTTGTATAAGCAACAGCATCAAAATCATCTGCTTTATTTCCGGAGCAGCCACTGATTAATAACATACAGGAACAGGCGAGAGCCGTGGAAGCCATCCATTTTTTTTTCATAAATATTCCCCTCCTTAGATTAGAAAAAGCCAGATGCATCTCTATCGGAACATGCATTCTGATTTAAACTCATGGTCATTATACCAGATTTTACGGCAGATACAAGACAGGGAGAGAAAAATACAGGGAAGCGTAAGGAAAATGTCAGAAGTACTACAGTATATACAAAGAAAAGATTTTATAAGAGTAAAAATAATAAAATAAAAAAACAGGAAAAACATCAAAAATATATTGACAGAAAAAAGAATCTATGCTATCCTATTCAAGTATGAAAACAAAGAAGAGTATCCGCTCTCACCTTAGCACAAGAGTGACTATGGTTAATACTTAAGTGGAAAGAGTAATCTTAGGGGAAATTTGCGGATAGTCGGTCTATCTGCTTTTTTTATGCGGCTATGCTGCAGGGCAGTGAATGCGAATCATATGGAAAGGTTATCTAAGAATAATGGAGGTGCACTACTATTAGCGATTTAATGATTAATGAGCAGATCAGAGACAGAGAAGTTCGTCTGATTGGCGAGAATGGGGAACAGTTGGGAATCATGTCTTCCAGAGATGCATACAAACATGCTCAGGAAGCAGGACTGGATCTGGTGAAGATTGCACCGACGGCTAAGCCACCGGTTTGCAAGATTATCGATTACGGAAAATATCGATATGAGATGGCCAGAAAAGAAAAAGAAGCAAAGAAAAAACAGCGTACAATTGATGTTAAAGAAGTTCGTCTGTCTCCCAATATCGATACAAACGATCTGAACACTAAAGTAGGTGCTGCAAGAAAGTTCATTTCCAAAGGTGACAAGGTAAAAGTTACTCTTCGTTTCCGTGGAAGAGAGATGGCACACATGCACAACAGCAAATATATTCTGGATGATTTCGCAGAAAAACTGGCTGACATTGCAGTGGTAGAGAAAGCACCAAAAGTGGAAGGCAGAAGCATGACTATGTTTTTAACTGAAAAACGTTAAAATAACAGAGTAAATCTAAGGAGGACTATAAAATGCCAAAAATCAAAACAAGCAGAGCAGCTGCTAAACGTTTCAAAACTACAGGTACAGGTAAAATCGTAAGAAATAAAGCTTATAAAAGCCATATCTTAACAAAGAAAACTCAGAAGAGAAAAAGAAATCTGAGAAAAGCTACCGTGCTGGATCAGAGCAACGTTAAGAACATGAAAAAAATCTTACCGTATTTATAAGATTGAGTTTGAAGGAGGAATATAAGAGATGGCAAGAATTAAAGGCGGATTAAACGCAAAGAAAAAACACAATAGAGTTCTGAAACTGGCTAAAGGTTACAGAGGAGCAAGATCCAAACAGTACAGAGTTGCAAAACAGTCTGTAATGCGTGCTCTGACAAGTGCATACGCTGGAAGAAAACAGAAAAAACGTCAGTTCAGACAGCTGTGGATCGCTCGTATCAACGCAGCAGCAAGAATGAACGGACTGTCTTACAGCAAATTTATGTACGGTCTGAAACTGGCTGGTGTTGAACTGAACAGAAAAGTTCTGGCTGATATGGCAATCAACGATGCAGAAGGATTTGCTACACTGGCAGAGCTGGCTAAAAGCAAACTGGCTTAATTAAAAACAAAAGATAAGGCTGTCGCAAGATGCGGCGGTCTTTTTTTGTCTTCTTTTACATAAAGTAACATAACGAGAAAGACCGGAGCGATAAGATGCAGAAGTATCTTTGGAAGAAGAGCGGGCTGGTGGTGATCGGGATGCTGTATCTGTTCCTTGCCTGGAAGGGAAAAAGGATGATAATGGTGAGCGGACAGGAACTGGTGGAGGAACCGCAGGAAGCACGTAAAGTTGCCCTGACGTTTGATGACGGACCAAGTGAGTACACGGTGGAATTATCCAGAGGATTAAAGGAACGGAGAGTGCAGGCAACCTTTTTTCTTCTGGGGGAGAACATGGAAGGACGTCGTAAAATGGTAGAAGAGCTGGTAAAAGACGGACATCTGATTGGCAATCATTCGTATCATCATGTGCAGTTAAACAAACTGAGCATAAAAGAGGCGGCGAGAGAGATTGAAAAGACAAACCGGCTGATCCGGGAGTGGACAGGAAAAGCTCCCGTGTATATCCGCCCACCGTATGGGGCATGGAGTCAGGAACTGGAAAAGGTGGTGGATATGATCCCGGTATTCTGGAATGTGGATTCTCTGGACTGGAAACTGCAGAATAAGGAACAGGTACTGAGCTGTCTGTCCGGACAGGTGGAAGAAGGAGATGTGATCCTGATGCATGACGGGTATCGGAGTTCCGTGGATGCGGCATTTGCCCTTGTGGATCATCTGCAGAAACAGGGTTTTGTGTTTGTTAATGTGGAAGAAATGGTTCTGGAATAGATGACAGAGGAACAAAAGTTTGTTATGATAAAAGAAAGTGCAGCCGGATGCAACAAAAGGAATTAGAAAGGACGTAAGATGGACTTATTTGATTATATGAAAGAAACCACGCTGGAAAATGAGTCTCCTCTGGCATCGAGAATGCGGCCGACGACGCTGGAGGAAGTGGTTGGGCAGGAACATATTATCGGCAAAGACAAATTGCTGTACCGTGCGATCAAGGCAGACAAACTGGGATCTGTTATTTTTTACGGTCCTCCCGGAACCGGAAAAACCACGTTGGCGAAAGTGATCGCCAACACGACAAGCGCAAGATTTACCCAGCTGAATGCGACCACAGCCGGAAAAAAAGATATGGAGGAAGTGGTAAAAGAAGCGCAACAACATCTTGGAATGTACGGGAAAAAGACGATTCTGTTCGTAGACGAGATCCACCGGTTTAATAAGGGACAGCAGGATTACCTGTTGCCGTTTGTAGAAGACGGTACACTGGTACTGATTGGTGCTACCACAGAAAATCCGTATTTTGAGGTAAACGGTGCGTTGCTGTCCCGTTCCATTATTTTTGAACTGAAATCGTTGGAAAAAAAGGATATCCGAAAACTTCTGGACAGGGCTGTTACAGATCCGGTTAAGGGACTGGGCAGTTATCATGCAGAAGTCAGTGAGGAGGCACTGGACTTTCTGGCTGACCTTGCCGGTGGAGATGCAAGGGCAGCGTTGAATGCAATAGAACTTGGCGTTCTTACTACAGAGAGAAGTGCAGACGGAAAAATCCATGTAGATCTTGAAACAGCGCAGGAATGCATCCAGAAGCGGGTAGTGCGTTACGATAAGACAGGAGATCAGCATTATGATACCATCTCAGCATTTATTAAAAGTATGCGGGGATCTGATCCGGATGCAGCTGTCTATTATTTGGCGAAGATGTTGTATGCGGGAGAAGATATCAAATTTATTGCGAGAAGAATCATGATCTGTGCGGCAGAAGACGTAGGTATGGCAGATCCACAGGCACTTGTCGTTGCTACAGCTGCAGCACAGGCAGTAGAACGGATCGGAATGCCGGAAGCACAGATCATTCTGTCAGAAGCAGTAACCTATGTGGCAACTGCGCCGAAAAGTAATACTGCCTGTGAAGCAGTCTTTGCAGCGATGGCTTCCGTGAAAAAGAAAAAGACAAGTGTTCCGGCACATCTGCAGGATGCTCATTATAAAGGATCCTCAAAACTGGGGCATGGTGTTGGTTATCTGTATGCCCATGATTACCCGGAACATTATGTGAAACAGCAATACCTGCCGGATGAGATCAAAGAGGAAGTTTTTTATCACCCAACAGATATCGGTTATGAAAAACAGGCCGGAGAGAGACTCCGACATTTACGGGAGAGAGAAGAATAAAAGAAAAGAACGGAGTGAACAGAACAAGTCAGGAAAGAGATGTCATCACCGATGCATAGATTTCCTGACTTCTTTTCGGCCAGTTATGACAGAGATTTTTTGCCATTTCTTCAGTGGGAACAGTGATTTTTAATTGGATCAGCGGTGCATTTTTTTCAAGTACACCGAGCTGGACGGTATACTCCTGTTCCGGTGTGCGGTAATATTCGGCGGTAATAGAATTCTCATTCCGCATTTCATATCCTTTTTCCAGGATATAGCTGTCCACCTCCAGCCGGATGGAATCGGACATATTCTTTTCAAAATAAGAAAGTGTTTTTTGACCTTCCGGAGTGATCTCATAGCAGATACTGTTTCCCTGTTTTCGCTCCAGAATCAGATGTGTATCCATCAGATCATGGATCGTCTGCTGAATATGAAAATATGTGGTATATTCATGATCCAGCAGAAAGTTGGTAATCTGGCTGTTGGAAAGAGGGAAGGTTACTTTTTTCAGCATGTATAAAATGATCATTTTATAAAGTGTAGAGGTATTTTCAATCATACAGATCCTCCTTATAAAGTCGACCCTGCCAGGTGTTTCGAACTTTCATCATATGATGCAGGTCGTTGAGTACAGAACGTTTGGCACTGCTCCAGAGAGGTGCGATCAGTAAATTTTTGGGTCCGTCACCGGTCACACGGTGAATGACAAGATCAGGGGACAGATGTTCCAGACAGGAAATCAGAAGGTCTAGGTATTCTTCACGGGAAAGTGTCTGAAACTTTCCGGCAAGATAATCATCAGCAAGATCGGTTCCTTTCAGCACATGAAGCAACTGCAATTTGATTCCCTGGATGGGCTGGCAGTTCAGATAGTTGATTGTCTCAAGCATCTGTTCCGAAGATTCCCCGGGAAGGCCGAGAATTGTGTGAACGATGACTTCAAGATTACGTGCATGCAGATTTTTTACTGCGGCTTCAAAAGTAGAGAGTGGATAACCTCTTCGGATATAGGCAGCAGTATCGGCATGGATCGTCTGAAGTCCCAGTTCTACCCATACCGGTTTGATAGTGTTCAGTTCTGAGAGAAGTGTGAGAACATCTTCCCCCAGACAGTCTGGCCTGGTACCGATGCTGAGAGCTACCACACCTGGATGACGGATGGCTTCAAAAAAGAGCGGGCGAAGATATGAAACCGGTGCATAGGTGTTTGTGTATGCCTGAAAATAAGCAATGAACTTCTGTACCGGGCGCTTTTTTTGTATCAGTGACATCTGAGACTCTATCTGCGCAGAAACTGACTGGGAAGGATCTGCCGCAAAGTCACCGGAACCTCCGGCACTGCAGAAGATACAGCCACGGTTTCCCAGTGTACCATCCCGGTTAGGACAGGACATACCTCCGTTTAATGTGATTTTATAAACTTTTTCTTTGAAACGATCCTGAAGCATATAGTCCAGGGAATGATAAGGTTTTTCCAGCCATTTTCTCATTACAGTCCCGTCCTTTTCCCAATTTATTTAATCATATCATTGGAGGGGACGCTTTGCAAGTCAAAACACCAGACAGGAAAAACCCCTTGCTTTTTTGCTGTATTGTGTTAAAATTGTATCATATTAAGTGCCCGGAAGAAGAAATGGTGGTACTTTATGTTCGCAATGAAAATATGGGGTAGTAAAGGAGAAAATCATGAGTAAAAAAATACATACAGAGGCAGTCGATCATTTGTTTGAAGCTGTTTTATGTCTGGAAAATAAAGAAGAATGTTATACATTCTTTGAAGATGTGTGTACGATCAACGAGCTGTTATCACTTTCTCAGAGATTTGAAGTGGCACGGATGCTGCGCCAGAAGAAAACATATCTGGAGATTTCCGAGAAGACCGGAGCATCCACAGCAACGATCAGCCGTGTGAACCGCTCTCTGACATACGGAAATGACGGATATGAGATGGTTTTTAACCGGATCGGAGAGAAAGAAGAATAAAGAACAAAAAGAAAATAAAGTACGAAAGAAAAGATCCTGTGGTTGGAAAATCAAAGCCACAGGATCTTTTTGTGTGTTTTGCTGTTAAAGAAATAACAGTAAAAATCCGCAGAATTTACAGAAATATATAAAATTTTATAAACAGTTGCCAATATTTTATAAAATAAGAAAAATTTTACGAACAGAAAATGAAAAAAGTGAGAAAAAAATAACAATACATAAAAATGTTTGCCGAAATACCAAAAATATGTTACAATGTGAACAAGAAATTTTCAAAAAGGAAAGATAACTATTGTAAAAAATGCACAGAAAGGAAGGGAAAATGAAAAAGTGGACAGACATCATTGAAAAACTTACGATGCTGACACAGCTCAGTCTGTCTCTCGTGACACCTCTTTTACTTTGTCTGGGGCTGTGCTGGTGGAGCAGTAACCGCTGGTCATTGGGTGGCTGGGTCTATCTGATCGGCTTTTTCTTTGGCCTTGGAGGATCTGCCATGACAGCGTGGAAGTTTTACCGGTCGGTGGTTATGCGTCAGGAACGGACAGAAAAAGAAAAAAGAAAATCAAAAGTATCTTTCAACAGACATCTTTAGGAAAGGGAACAGGACAATATGGACAATAGAAAAGAAAGAATCCAGCCTGCCGTAAGAAAAGAAACAGAACATGTTATGGTGTATACGGCAGCAGGTGTGGCAGTGATGTGGTGTGTGTTTCTGGCATTGCATCTTGTGATTCCGGAGAAAGTACCGTTTGATTATACTGTGATTCTTGGCGGGCTTTTCGGCGGTGCGGTTGCGGTATTGAATTTTTTTCTGATGGGGATGGCAGTGCAGAAAGCCGCAGCTGAGACAGAGGAAGCAGCGGCAAAGCGATGGATTCAGGCCAGTTATTCTCAGAGGAACATGATGCAGATGCTGTGGGTGATTCTTACAATTGTTCTTCCCTGTTTTCAGTTTGTAGCTGGAATCCTTCCACTTCTGATTCCTGGAACAGCAATCAAACTGGTGGGAGCAGTGAAAGGAAAATAAGGAGGTGAGAGACAGGGATGGAGGTTGATATCTCCGGTGCAAAGGTCTTTTTTACGACCCCGATCGATGTACCGCTTCTGGGAGAATTACAGATCAGCGAGACACTGATTGTCAGCTGGATCGTCATGGCGCTGATCACGGGAATATGCTTCTGGCTGACCAGAGGACTGAAGGTACGGAATATTTCAAAAAAACAGGCGGCAGCCGAATGGATCGTGGAGACTGCGGATAAGTTTGTACTGGGAAATATGGGAGAAAAGTTCCGGTACCTGATTCCGTTCGTCTCAGCATTGTTTGCAACCAGTGTGGTATCCAATCTGATCAGTCTGATCGGACTTCGCAGTCCGACAGCGGATCTTTCTACAGAGGCTGCATGGGCAGTTGTGGTTTTTACGATGATCACAGCGCAGAAGATAAAAACAAACGGTGTGGGAGGGTATCTGAAAGGATTTACCACACCGATTCCGGTTATGACTCCATTCAATATTCTTTCTGAACTGGCAACGCCGATCAGTATGGCGTGCCGTCATTTCGGTAATATTTTATCAGGGGTTGTAATCAATGCACTGATTTATGGAGCACTTGCTCTGGCAAGTAGAAAATTGCTGGGACTGATTCCGGGAGCAGTGGGAAATGTACTTTCGCAGATCCCGGTTCTGGATGTGGGAATCCCCGCAGTATTATCTGTATATTTTGACTGGTTTTCCGGAGTGATGCAGGCATTTATTTTCTGTATGTTGACGGTGATGTACATCGCGAATGCAGCAGAGGAATAGATGGACGATACAGGGAAAAACAGAAGAAAACATGTGTAGCGAAATTTTCAGGTAAATCTTATAGGAGGAAATAATATGGATTTTCAGATTTTGGCAAAAGGTATCGCACTGGCAGGATGTGCAATCGGCGCAGGATGTTCGCTGATCGCGGGTATTGGTCCTGGTATCGGTGAAGGAAATGCAGTGGCAAAAGCACTGGAAGCAATCGGACGGCAGCCGGAATGTAAAGGCGATGTTACAAGTACCATGCTGCTTGGATGCGCAATTGCAGAGACCACGGGTATCTATGGTTTTGTAACCGGTCTGCTTCTGATTTTTGTGGCACCTGGCATGTTTATGAAATTCCTGGGATAAGAACGAAAAGAAAACTAGGAGGAATAACATTATGCAGGTTCAGGAACTGGTAGGAATTATCCCCTGGACATTTGTTGCACAGATTTGCAATCTTTTTATTCAGATGTATCTGATCAAACGATTCTTGTTCAAACCGGTACACGAGATACTGGAAAAACGACGCGCGGCTGCAGATGCGGAAATCATACAGGCGGAGGAGACAAAAGCGAAAGCGGAGGCAATTCGTGCAGAATATGAACGAAATATGCAGGACGCAAGACAAAAGGCCAATGAGATTCTGGACAGCGCAAGAAATACTGCTGCGATCCAGAGTGAAAAAATCTTAAAAGAGGCTCAGGATCAGACCTTTGCAATGAAGAATAAAGCAGAAAAAGAGATTGCCCAGGAGAAGAAAAAAGCAGTCAATGAAGTGAAAGGCGAGATTGGCGATATGGCCGTGGAGATTGCCGGAAAAGTCATTGAACGTGAAATTAATGAAAAAGACCATGAAAAGCTAATAGACGAATTTATATCGAATGTAGGTGAAGTATCATGACAGAAACCGCCAGAATCTATGGGGGCAGTCTGTACGACCTTGCAGCTGAGGAAAATCTGACCGGTGAGATTCTCGGGCAGATGGAACAGATCCGCACACTTTTACGGGAGAATCCGGAGTATGAACGACTGTTGTCAGAACCTTCGATTCCTCAGATGGAAAGAAACGGGATGATCGAGGCGGCATTTGGAGGTCAGGCGCAACGATATTTGGTGAATTTTATGAAACTGATGTGTGAGAAAAATCTTCTCGGGGAATATTCCGGCTGTTTCGAGGCTTTCAAAAGCAGATATTATGAAGATCATAATATCGCTGAGGCGGTTGTGACCAGTGTCTGTCCTCTGTCGGAGGAGCAGCAGAAACGCCTGAAAGAAAAACTGAAAAAAATCAGTGGAAAAGAGATTATCCTGATTCAGAAAACCGATCCGGCGTTACTGGCAGGGGTTCGGGTAGAACTGGATGGAAAATTGCTGGACGGAACGGTGAAGAACCGGATTTCGGAGATTTCCGACAAGATTCATCATGCAACAGTGTAGGAGGAAAACATGCAACTGAAACCAGAAGAAATATCCAAAGTCATCCGAAGTCAGATCAAGTATTATGAGAATGCGATCCGGCAGGATGAAACAGGTACCGTTCTGATGGTAGGTGATGGAATTGCCAGAGTCAGTGGTCTTGCAAACTGTATGGCAGGGGAACTGCTGGAGTTTGAAGACGGAAGCTTTGGTATGGCACAGAACCTGGAAGAAAACAGTGTATCTGTTGTTTTATTTGGTTCGGGGGAAACCATCAGTGAGGAGCAGATGGTAAAACGAACCGGAAAAGTAGTATCCGTTCCGGTAGGTGAGACTCTGATAGGCAGAGTTGTCAATGCGCTGGGACAGCCAATCGATGCGGGGGGACCGATCAGTGCATCGGAGTATCGGCCAATTGAAAGTCAGGCGCCGGGTATCTGTGAACGGCAGGGGGTATGTCAGCCGTTGCAGACCGGTATCAAGGCAATTGACTCAATGGTTCCAATTGGAAGAGGTCAGCGTGAGCTGATCATCGGTGACCGCCAGACAGGAAAGACAACCATAGCCACCGATACCATTCTGAATCAGAAAGGAAAAGATGTGATCTGTATTTATGTGGCAATCGGACAGAAGCGTTCTACCGTAGCCTCTCTGGTGGAAAATCTGGAGAAAAATGGTGCTATGGATTACACTATAGTGGTTGCAGCTACTGCATCGGAGGCAAGTCCGCTGCAGTATATCGTACCGTATACCGGCTGTGCGATGGGTGAATATTTTATGTATCAGGGGAAAGATGTCCTGATTATTTACGATGATCTGAGTAAGCATGCAGTGGCATACAGGGCACTGTCATTACTGATTCGACGCCCACCGGGACGTGAAGCCTATCCGGGCGATGTATTTTATCTTCATTCAAGGCTTCTGGAACGTGCGGCAAAACTGGATGATGCACATGGAGGAGGATCGCTGACGGCACTTCCGATCATTGAGACTCAGGCAGGAGATATTTCAGCTTATATTCCGACTAATGTCATATCTATCACGGATGGACAGATATTCCTGGAATCAGAACTGTTCCATTCCGGTGTTATGCCGGCAGTTAATCCGGGTATTTCAGTTTCCAGGGTAGGAGGAAATGCGCAGATTAAGGCAATGAAGAAAGTTGCCGGTACATTAAAACTGATTTATTCCCAGTACAGAGAACTGGAAAGTTTTGCACAGTTTGGCTCTGATCTGGATGCAGATACCAAAATGCGTCTGGAACAGGGAGCACGGATTGTAGAAGTTTTAAAACAGAAACAGAATGCACCGGTGTCGGTAGAAAAGCAGGTAGCGATTCTTTATGCGGTCACAAAAGGAATTCTGTCCAAAGTAGTGACAGAAGATGTGGAACTGTATGAGGAAGGGTTATATATATGGCTGGATACGGATGCCCGTGGAGCAGAAGTGATGCAGGTGATCCGGGAAAGCGGAAAACTGGAAAAAGAAACAGAAGAAAAACTGAAAAGCGCTCTGGAAGCTTATACAGAAAGCTTTTTGGATACAAGAATTCAAAAATAAATAAAAAAAGAAGGAGGAACCTATGGCTGCAAATATGAAAGCGGTAAAACTGCGGATAAAAAGTGTGGAAAGCACCATGCAGATTACCAAGGCTATGGAACTTGTGGCGTCCTCCAAGCTGCGAAAGGCCAAGGAGCGGGCGGATACCTGCCGTCCTTATTTTCAGGAGTTGTACCGTACATTACAGGAAATAGCTAAAGGAAATACAGAATTCTATTCTGTTTATGTGAAAGAAGCGGTTCAGGAAAAATGCTGTTATGTCCTGATCGCAGGAGACCGGGGACTGGCAGGTGGGTATAATGCCAATTTACTGCGCTGTTTTGAGGAGGATGCAAAAGGGAAAATGGTCAGTGTTCTTCCTATTGGAAAAAAGGCGGTAGAATATGTCAGATCCAACAATCTGGAATACGTCACAGACGCTTTTGCAGAAATTGCGGATATTTCTGTAGCTGACTGTTTTGAAATCGCTTCTATCCTGTGCAAAGAATTTCGACAGGGAACATTTGGTCATGTGGAACTTTGTTATACCCGATTTGTTTCCATTCTGACGCAGAACCCGGAATCAGTTCCGGTACTTCCACTGATAGACATTGCAAAAGAAGAACAGGGACATAATGAGAAAGAAAGAATTCGTAATCTGATTTTGTATGAACCAAATGGAGTGGAAGTGTTTAACTCCATTGTTCCGGAATATCTCGGAGGTCTGATCTACGGTGGTGTCTGTGAGAGTGTGGCAAGCGAACTGGCAGCACGAAGAAATGCTATGGAGAAAGCAACCGGTAATGCCCAGGATATGATCGATGAGTTGAATTTGTATTATAACCGGGAACGCCAAGCAGGCATTACTCAGGAAATCACGGAGATTGTCGGAGGTGCAGAATGTCTGTAGCCGGACATACGGTGCAGGAAGCTGAAAGAAAAATATAAGGTAAGGAGATTGGTAGATGAGCGAAAAGCACATTGGAAAAGTAATACAGGTGACCGGACCGGTTCTGGATATTCGCTTTCCGGAGGGGGAGTTACCTGCACTCCTGAATGCCATAGAAATAGACAATCATGGAGAAAAACTGATCGTGGAAGTGGCGCAGCAGACCGGAGATCATACGGTTCGTTGCATTGCCATGAAATCGACAGATGGTCTGGTTCGTGGAACTGCCGCGGTGGATACGGGAAAACCGATTACGGTTCCTGTCGGAGAAGCCTGTCTTGGCAGAGTGTTTAATCTGCTGGGAGAGACGGTAGATGATCAGGGTCCGGTAATCACAGAGGAACAATGGCCGATCCACAGAAATGCACCGGAATACGAAGAACAGGTTCCGGCAACAGAGATTCTGGAAACCGGAATTAAAGTTGTGGATCTGATCTGTCCGTATGCGAAAGGTGGAAAGATCGGTTTGTTCGGTGGTGCCGGGGTAGGAAAGACGGTTCTGATCATGGAACTGATTCACAACGTAGCAACTGCTCACGGAGGACTTTCCGTATTTACCGGTGTAGGAGAGCGGACAAGAGAAGGAAATGATCTTTATAATGAGATGAAAGAAAGCGGTGTTATTGATAAAACAGCACTGGTGTACGGACAGATGAATGAACCACCGGGAGCACGTATGCGTGTGGGTCTGTCCGGTCTTACGATGGCAGAGTATTTTCGTGATGTGAAAAATCAGGATGTACTGTTGTTTATTGATAACATCTTCCGGTTTACACAGGCGGGTTCGGAAGTGTCGGCCCTGCTCGGACGTATGCCGTCTGCAGTAGGTTACCAGCCAACTCTTGCTACAGAGATGGGTGCACTTCAGGAGCGAATCACTTCGACGAGAAAAGGATCCATCACATCTGTACAGGCTGTGTATGTGCCGGCGGATGACCTGACAGACCCGGCGCCGGCAACAACATTTACCCATCTGGATGCGACTACAGTTCTTTCCAGAGAGATTGCCAGTCAGGGTATCTATCCGGCGGTGGATCCACTGGATTCTACCAGCCGTATCCTGGCACCGGAGATTGTGGGAAAAGAGCATTATGAAATTGCACGTGCAGTACAGCAAGTACTGCAGCGCTACAAAGAACTGCAGGATATTATAGCTATCATGGGTATGGATGAACTGTCGGAAGAAGATAAAAAGACGGTTAACCGTGCACGAAAAGTACAGCGTTATCTGTCGCAGAGCTTCTCGGTTGCAGAACAGTTTACCGGAATGGCGGGAACTTATGTACCGTTAAAAGAGACATTGCGTGGATTCCGCATGATCCTTGACGGAGCGTGTGATGAGATTCCGGAGAGCTGCTTCCTGTTTGCCGGAAACATCGATGAGGTGTTTGAAAAAGCAAAAGTACAGAACCAGTAAAGGAGGGTAACGAATGAGCACATTTCCTTTGCGTATCGGTACACCGGACGGACTGCTGTATGAAGGAGAAGTCGCAAGACTTGTCTGCCGGACAATCAATGGTGATCTTGCGATTTTGCCAAGACACTGCAATTACTGTACGGCACTTGGCATGGGAGAAGCCCATATTATACTGGAAGACGGCAGCAGGAAGAATGCAGCCTGTATCGGCGGGATGCTTTCTGTGATGAATGGAACCTGCCATGTGCTGGCAACAACCTGGGAGTGGGAAGAAGATATAGATACAGAGAGAGCGGAAGATGCCAGAAAACGTGCGGAAGCCAGACTGGCAGAAGGCGGTCTCAGCGATAAGGAATATCGGATCGTCAAGGCAAAACTGCAAAGAGCACTGGTTCGTCTCGGAGTGAAAGAATAAAGAAAAAATGTAATTGTTCGGTATCTTCCCGGGCACGAGCAAAAAATGCAGGATTCGAAGAAATATCGAATCCTGCATTTTTAATGCTATTTTTTCTTTTTTTCTTTAGTATCCGGGTGCAGATCGTCGATCAGAGATTCAATTAACTGCTTTTTCACATATACATCAAAACTGAGAAGGCAGATAAAAGAAAAAGTTTTCAGAAATTCCTGATCTTTTTCCGGGGCATCCTGAAACGTTTCGCGGGATAACCGATAGCGATTGGTAATATCTTCCTTCAGGATGTCTACCTGAGATTTTTCAAGGCGGAAAACTTCATTATAAATATCTTCCAGAGAGAGGTTCTCAGAGGAAGAAAAATACGTATCGGTAATAGGCTTTAAGAGTGCCTGTATATCCGTAATAGATAAAATACTTTTAAAATAATAGATAAACACCAGCACAAGAAGATGCTCTTTGGAGTATTTCTTTTTCAGTGGCGGAGGAAGCAGATCATTTTTTGCATAATTGTTGATCATGGTTTTCGTAAGAATTTTATCCTCCGGATAGCGCTTGGAGGAAGCCAGCTGTGCATCCATAAAGGTGGTTACCTGATCCATATATAAAGGAATATTTGGTACCTCCTCCGGTTTGATATAATCAATACGGGAAAGGCTTCCAAGAATGCTGTTTAAAAGATCACTTGTATCAATCGTCATCATATCACCTCTTCCACCCCATTATATAGTTTTTAATACTATTTGTAAATCTTTTTTTTAACGTTCCTGATCACAAGAAGCAACTAGCTTATCGGTGATTGGATCGGTACAAGACAGCTGAGATACTGTTTCGGGAGTGGCCGGTAACAATTGACTTGCGAACGGGTGCATGATATGATAAGAACACCTGTACGAAAAAATGTATTTCCGGAAATATTTCGAGATACATGTAAGAGATGGAGAGGAAAATATGAGTAAATATGATAGTTTGAATGCGATGCAGCAGGAAGCGGTATTCCATACCGAAGGTCCGGTTTTGATTCTTGCCGGTGCCGGATCTGGAAAAACCCGTGTCCTGACACACCGAATCGCATATTTGATAGAAGAAAAAGGGATTAATCCGTGGAATATTATGGCAATCACTTTTACTAATAAGGCAGCACAGGAGATGCGGGAAAGAGTGGATCAGATTGTGGGATTTGGTTCCGAAAGTATCTGGGTCAGTACCTTTCATTCCAGCTGTGTGCGGATGCTTCGCAGATATATCGATCGACTGGGGTACGATAATAATTTTACGATCTACGATACAGATGATCAGAAAACAGTAATCAAAGAGATCTGCAAGCGGTTAAACATCGATACCAAGCAGTTTAAAGAGCGAACATTGATGGCAGCAATTTCTTCCGCCAAAGACGAACTGATATCTCCGGCAGAATATAAACTGCAGGCTTCGACTGCTTCCGGCTATGGTGCGCAGACGATTGCCCGTGTGTATGAAGCGTATCAGAAGCAGCTTCGTCAGAACAACGCGCTGGACTTTGATGATCTGATTGTAAAAACAGTGGAACTGTTTCAGTCATGCCCGGATGTGCTTGACTATTATCAGGAACGGTTCCGTTATATCATGGTAGACGAGTATCAGGACACCAATACTGCCCAGTTCAAATTTGTAAGTCTGTTGGCAGAGAAATATAAAAATCTCTGTGTAGTCGGTGACGATGATCAGTCCATTTACAAGTTTCGTGGTGCCAATATCGGAAACATTCTGGGATACGAAAAAGTATTTCCACAGGCAAAAGTCATCAAACTGGAACAGAATTACCGTTCTACCCAGAATATTCTGAATGCGGCGAACGAAGTGATTAAAAATAATGAGGGGAGAAAAGACAAGACCTTATGGACGGCAAATGAAGAAGGAGCTCCCATTCATTTCCGTCAGTTTCAGAATGGGTATGAAGAAGCAGAATATATTGCAGGTGCGATCAGCCAGAAAGTCCGGGAAGGAATCTATGATTACAAGGACTGTGCGATTTTGTATCGTACCAACGCCCAGTCCCGTCTGTTTGAGGAAAAATTCCTGATTGCAAATATTCCGTATAAGATCGTAGGCGGTGTAAACTTCTATGCGAGAAAAGAAATTAAGGATCTGCTCGCTTATATGAAGACCATTGATAATGCGAAAGACGATGTAGCAGTCAAAAGGATCATCAATGTACCAAAACGTGGTATCGGTGCGGCAACTCTCGGAAAGGTGCAGGATTATGCGGATGCTTATGGTATCAGTTTTTATCAGGCACTTCGACAGGCGGAAGAGATCCCGACACTTGGTCGTGGAAGTGCAAAAGTACGTCCGTTCGTGGAATTCATTCAGAAATTCCGTAGCCAGATAGAGTATCTGTCGGTAAAAGAGTTGCTGGAAAAGCTGATTGAAGAGACAGGTTATGTGAAAGAACTTGAAGCAGAAGATACGGATGAAGCAAAAGCACGTATCGAAAATATCGATGAGTTGATATCCAAAGCAGCGTCTTACGAGGATGAGGCAGAAGATCCAAGTCTGTCCGGATTTCTGGAGGAAGTGGCACTGATAGCAGATATCGATTCGGTGGAAGAGAGTGATAACCGCGTACTTTTGATGACTCTGCACAGCGCGAAAGGTCTTGAATTTCCGAATGTCTATCTGGCGGGTATGGAAGATGGTATTTTCCCGGGGTATATGACAATTGTGGGAGACGATCCGCAGGATATGGAAGAAGAAAGACGTCTCTGCTACGTGGGAATTACAAGAGCAATGAAGGAACTGACGTTGAGTGCGGCACAGCAACGTATGATCCGAGGAGAAACACAGTATAACAAGGTATCCCGTTTTATCCGGGAGATACCACGGGAACTGGTAGAACTTGGAAGAGAGCCGAAAGCGCGAAGGATTACAAAGATGCCGGAACCATCCAGCAGTTATGCAAAGATGCGTCAGACCTACCAGAAGACCAGCTTTTCCCCCAAACAGTTTGAAGTTAAAAAATCACAGGGACTTGCTTATGGTGTGGGAGACACAGTACGCCATATCAAATTCGGAACCGGAACGGTGCAGGCGATCGTTGATGGGGGCAAGGACTATGAGGTTACAGTAGATTTTGATAAAGCCGGAACAAAGAAAATGTTTGCATCCTTTGCAAAATTAAAGAAAATAACAGAATAAATTTTTGTGGTAAAATTACAGGGATAGTGGTATAATAATACTAGTTTTTGGAAGCTATGCTTTTAGAGAAAGGACGGTGTTTAACATGAATAAACTTGACGAGTTAATGGCCTTGCTGCAAAAGCAGGAAAAAGAAGAAGAAAAATGCAAAAACACAGTAATGTGGGTACTGGCAATTATAGGTGCCGTTGCGGCAGTGGCAGGTATTACATACGCAGTGTACCGTTTTTTCACACCGGATTATCTGGAAGACTTTGAAGATGATTTCGATGATGATTTTGACGATTACTTTGAAGATGAAGATAACGAAGAAAATTAAAATGTGAATACACAAAACGGCAGGAAAGCTTCGGAGGAGACCCCGGAGCTTTTCTTCGGTTAAAAGCTGCAGACAGAAAAAACAAGAAGAAAGGACAGCAGATGAAAAAAGGCGAAGTATATGAGGGAATCATTGAACAGATAGAATTTCCGAATAAAGGAAAGGTAGTGGTGGACGGACAGACGGTGATCGTAAAAAATGGAATGCCTGGGCAAAAAGTTCGTTTTATGATCAATAAAAAAAGGGGCGGCAGAGTAGAAGCAAGGCTTCTGGAAGTGTTAGAACCATCACCGCTTGAAACGAGAAAACCGGTCTGTTCCATCTTTCCGCAGTGTGGAGGATGCATGTATCAGACCATGGATTACAGCCACCAGTTGGAGATGAAGCAGGAGCAGATCCGCAGACTCCTGGACACAGCGATCAAAAACGGTGGGCAGGTGGATGAAAACGGAAACCCGGATTATGTTTTTGAGGGAATCAAGGGAAGTCCTACAGAATTCTGTTACCGCAATAAGATGGAATTCTCGTTCGGAGATGCCGAAAAAGACGGCCCGCTGACACTGGGACTCCATAAAAAGGGAAGTACCTATGATGTGCTGACCGCATCCGACTGTAAGTTGGTACATGAAGATCTGACGAAGATTCTGACCTGTGTGCTGGATTACTGTAAGGAACAGGGATTTACCTATTATCATAAGATGCGCCATGAGGGATATCTGAGACATCTGCTGCTGCGTCGGGGAAATACGACCGGGGAGATCCTGATCAATCTGGTAACGACTACGCAGCTGAATCCTGATCTTTCTGAACTGGTGGAACGTCTTATGGCGCTTTCTCTGGAAGGGAAGATCGTGGGAATCCTGCATATTCTGAACGATTCACTGGCAGATCTTGTACAGAGTGATGAGACCAGAGTGCTGTATGGACAAGATTATTTCTATGAAAATCTTCTGGGACTGAAGTTTAAGATCACGCCGTTCTCCTTCTTCCAGCCGAATTCTCTCGGCGCGGAAGTGTTGTATGAAACTGCACGAAGCTATATTGGGGATACCAGAGACATGACGGTCTTTGATCTCTACAGCGGAACCGGTACGATTTCACAGATCCTGGCAGCAGTGGCGAAAAAAGTGATTGGTGTGGAGATCGTAGAAGAAGCCGTTGTGGCAGCCAGGGAAAATGCTGAGAGAAACGGCATCAAAAACTGCGAATTTATCGCCGGTGATGTGCTGAAAGTGCTTGATGAGATTGAAGAAAAACCGGATTTTATCGTACTTGACCCGCCGCGGGACGGTATCCATCCGAAAGCTCTTCCGAAGATCATCGAATACCAGGTGGATAATCTGGTTTATATTTCCTGTAAACCGACCAGCCTTGCAAGGGATCTGGAAATCTTTTTACAGCGTGGCTATCGCGTGGAGCGGTGCGTATGTGTCGATCAGTTTGCACAGACAGTTCACACAGAAACGATCTGTCATCTGAAACATACAATAGAAAAACAGTAACTGTGATGATACTGAGCAGGTACAAAAACAGCTGGACGAAACGCATCTGACAAGATAAAATAAAGATAATTGTATGATGAATCAAAGAATCAAAAAATGACAGCAAAGAGAGGTTTAATTAATGAATAAACAATCCGAAAAATTAGCAAAAGCAATTGCATATGAGGCAAAGAAAAAGAAGGAGAGAGATGAGGATAAACGTCCGGCATTTCATGTAACGCCGACAACCGGCTGGTGCAACGATCCGAACGGATTTTCCCGATTTGGTGAGGAATATCATCTGTTTTATCAGTATTATCCATATGAAAATAAATGGGGTCCGATGCACTGGGGACATTGCAGGACAAAAGATTTTATCAAATGGGAAGAACTTCCATGTGCGCTGGCACCGGATATGGAATACGATGGTCAGGGATGTTTTTCCGGAACAGCTGTGGAACATGAAGGAAAACATATTCTGATGTATACCAGTGTTCTGGAAAAAGATCTGGAGGATGGCACACATATGGTACGCCAGACACAGAGCATTGCGATCGGTGATGGCGAAAATTATGAAAAAGTGGCAGAAAACCCGGTGATCACCGCAGACTGCCTGCCGGAAGGAAGCTCCCCGGTGGATTTTCGTGATCCGAAGATCTGGAAAGAAGACGGACGCTTCTATGCATTGATCGGAAGCAAGGCAGAGGATGGAAGCGGTCAGCTGGCACTATTTACATCTGAAGATGCGCTCCATTGGAATTACGAGAAAATGATCGACCAGTGTAAAAACCGCTATGGAAAAATGTGGGAGTGCCCGGATTTCTTTGCACTTGACGGCTGTCAGGTTCTGATCGTATCTCCGCAGTTTATGAGAGCAGAAGGACTGGAGTTTCATAATGGAAACAATTCCATCTATTTTACCGGAGATTATGAGAAAGAGGCGATGACTTATACCAGAGGCGATGCGAGACAGGTGGACTATGGTATGGATTTTTATGCACCGCAGACGGTAGAAACAACCGATGGAAGAAGAGTTATGATTGCATGGCTGCAGAGCTGGGATAATTTCATGACTCCGGAAGATATGGACTGGACCGGTCTTATGACCATTCCGAGAGAACTCCATGTGGAAGACGGCAGCCTGGTACAGCTTCCGGTACGTGAGATTGAAAATTATTATACCGGCGAGCACAGCTATGAAAATGTCACCCTGGAAAACCAGTCTGCTGAACTGGACGGAATCACAGGCAGAAGTTTTGATATGACGGTAGAAGTAAAAAAAGAGGATCTGGAAGGATTCTCCATTTTGCTTGCCTGCGATGATGAAAATTATACGGAACTGTACTATAACAGATACCAGGAATTATTTACCGTGGATCGTACGTATTCCGGTCTGGTAAGAGATGTGATCTGCAGTCGCAGTATGAAGGTGGCAAATGAGAAAGAAACGATCAAATTCAGGATTGTGATGGATAAGTATACAATAGAAGTATTTGCAAATGATGGTAAACAGGCGATGACAACACTGATCTATACGGATTTGAAGTCGCAGGGGATCGTATTTTCTAGCGATGGAAAAGCAACATTCAGCGTGACACAGCATACAATTACCATGCCGGAATAGACCCTTTCTTGTGGGAATAAGATTCCTATGCTATAATGTGCAAAGATCAGAAATTAAAGGAGAACAGAAGTGAAATTACAATTTAATGTGCAGATGAGCAGACAGTATCTGTTTGATTTCTTTCTGCAGCATACCTACCGGACCCTGCGTGGAAAGCTCAGTCTTCTGGCAGGACTTGCGATGATTCCACTGTGTGTGCTTACCTGGAACCGGGTGGGAAGAATGTTCAGCGTGTGTTATATATTTTTTGCTGTATTTTTCCTGCTCCTGATGCCGGGAAAACTTTGGATCAAGGCGGATCAGGGATTCAAAAGAACACCAGTGTATCGTAAACCATTTACTTACAAAGTAGACAGTACCGGAATCACCACGATCCAGAACGCCCAGACCGGACATCTGAAATGGGCTCAGGTGGAAAAGGTGATTGACAGTCAGTTATGTCTGTATGTCTATATCAACAAGGCAGATGCATATGTATGGCCCAAGGCAGCAGTCGGTAAAAATTATCCGAAGCTGATGGAACTTCTGAAAAAACATGTGGATGCAAGAAAACTGAAGATCCGTCTGAAATAAAGAAAGAGGAAAACAATGACAATAGAAACAAACAGTCCTGAAGAGACCTTTGCACTGGGACAGAAACTTGGAGAACAGGCAAAAGCAGGACAAATCTATACCCTAAATGGAGACCTTGGCGTTGGGAAAACAGTGTTTACTCAGGGAATCGCCAGAGGACTAGGAATCACAGAAGCGGTCAGCAGCCCGACATTTACCATTGTGCAGGTATATGAAGAGGGAAGACTTCCTTTTTATCATTTCGATGTATACCGTATCGGAGATATCGAAGAGATGGAAGAAATCGGTTATGATGATTATTTCTTCGGAAATGGTGTGTGTATGATCGAATGGGCGGAACTGATAGAAGAACTGATTCCGGAAAACAGTATTCATGTAACAATTGAGAAAGACCTGGAAAAAGGATTTGATTACCGTCGGATCACCATTACCGGTCTGGAAGGATGGGAGAACAAATGAAAATATTAGCACTTGACAGCTCAGGACTGGTAGCGTCTGTCGCAGTTGTGGAAGACGATCAGCTGTTGGCAGAATATACGGTGAATTATAAAAAGACACATTCTCAGACCCTGCTTCCGATGCTTGATGAGATCGCGAAGATGATCGAACTGGATCTGGAAACCATAGATGCTATTGCAGTGGCAGCAGGTCCGGGATCGTTTACTGGACTTCGTATAGGTTCCGCCACGGCAAAGGGACTGGGACTGGCATTAAAGAAACCGCTGATACCGGTGCCAACAGTAGACGCACTGGCATATAATCTGTATGATTCTACAGGCGTGATCTGCCCGATGATGGATGCGAGAAGAAAACAGGTCTACACCGGAATCTACCGCTTTGCAGATCACGAACTGGTAACAGTGAGCAGACAGAAAGCAATTGCTGTGGAAGAACTGATCCGGGAACTGAATGCATTGGGAGAAGCGGTGATCTTTCTGGGAGACGGTGTTACGGTTTATCAGGAGATGTTAAAAGAAAATATGCAGGTACCGTACAGTTTTGCACCGGCACATCTGAACAAACAGCGTGCAGGAGCTGTGGGAGCATTGGCAGAAAAATATTACCGGGAAGGCAAGACAGTGACAGCAGCCGAGCATCAGCCGGAATATCTTCGGGTATCTCAGGCAGAGCGGGAGCGTGCGGAAAGAGAAGCAGGAAAAAAATAATGAAAATTCGGGAAATGCAGCTGGACGATCTGGAACAGGTGATGAAGATTGAAAATGAGAATTTCTCCCGCCCGTGGACAGAAACAGGTTTTTTTACTTTTCTTATCCGTCAGGATACGTTATTTCTGATAGCGGCGGAAGGAGAAGAGATCCTTGGGTATTGTGGTGTTGTGATGGTACAGGACGAAGGAGATATTACGAATGTATCTGTGAAAAAAGACAGGCAGAACCATGGTACCGGCAAGCTTCTGGTGCAGGAGCTGATCAGAATAACGAATGAGATGGGAGTGTCCCGTCTTTTTCTGGAAGTCCGCGAGAGCAATGAAAGGGCAATTCATGTATATGAAAAAGCCGGATTTGTGAAAAATGGCTTACGGAAAAATTATTATGAGGATCCTGTGGAACATGCAGTACTGATGATGCATGAGACAGTTGGAAAAGAAAGATAGAGGAATTAAAAATTCGATGTTAGATGTATGTTTATTGGGAACAGGTGGGATGATGCCACTGCCACGCAGATATCTTACCTCCTTCCTTGCCAGATATAACGGAAGCAGTCTGATGATCGACTGTGGAGAGGGAACTCAGGTGGCAGTGAAGTCGAAAGGATGGAGCTTTAAACCGATCGATGTGATCTGCTTCACTCATTATCATGCAGATCATATCAGTGGTCTTCCGGGAATGTTACTGACTATGGGAAATGCAGAACGTACGGAACCGCTGACCCTGATCGGACCGAAAGGACTTGAACGGGTGGTTAATGCTCTTCGTACCATTGCTCCGGAACTTCCATTTCCAATTATTTGCAAAGAAATTCAGGGGCAGGAAGAAAAATTTTCCGTTCGGGGGTATGAGATCACGGCGTTTCGGGTGAACCATAATGTGACCTGTTACGGCTATACCGTAGAGATTCGCCGTGGTGGAAAATTCTCTGTGGAACAGGCAAAAGCCAACGAGATTCCACTGAAATACTGGAACCCACTGCAAAAAGGTGAGTCCATCGAGGCAGGCGGAAAGGTGTATACACCGGATATGGTACTCGGACCGGCAAGAAAAGGTCTGAAAGTCACATACTGTACGGACAGTCGTCCGACGGTATCGATGGAAGAACATGCAAAAGAATCGGATCTGCTGATATGTGAGGGAATGTACGGAGAACCGGAAAAAGACGCAAAAGCGAGAGAATACAAGCATATGACGATGAAAGAGGCGGCAAAACTCGCGAAAAAAGCACAGGTAAAAGAAATGTGGCTGACACATTTCAGTCCCTCTCTGGTACATCCGGAAGAATATATGGATGGTGTAAGAGAGATTTTCCCGAACAGTTATGTTGGAAAAGATGGAAAATCCGTGGATTTGTTATTTGAGGAGGAAGAAAATGAGTGCGAAAGATGTTTTAATTCTGGCAATTGAGAGTTCCTGTGATGAAACGGCAGCTTCCGTAGTGAAAAATGGACGAACCATTTTGTCTAATATAATTTCTTCTCAGATTGCATTGCATACTCTGTATGGAGGGGTGGTGCCGGAAATCGCATCCAGAAAACATATTGAAAAAATAAATCAGGTAGTAGAAGAGGCGTTGACAGAGGCAGATGTTACGCTGGAGGATCTGGATGCTGTCGGAGTCACCTATGGCCCGGGTCTGGTTGGAGCACTGCTGGTGGGAGTGGCAGAAGCGAAGGCAATCAGCTATGCGAAAAAACTGCCGCTGATAGGAGTCCATCATATCGAGGGACATGTTTCTGCCAATTATATTGAACATCCGGATCTGAAACCACCGTTTATGTGCCTGATCGTATCCGGCGGACATACCCATCTGGTGATCGTCAAAGATTACGGAGAGTTTGAAATTCTTGGAAGAACAAGAGATGATGCGGCAGGGGAAGCCTTTGATAAAGTAGCACGTGCCATTGGTCTGGGATATCCGGGCGGACCAAAGATTGATAAAGTGTCCAAAGAGGGGAATCCGAATGCCATTGTATTTCCAAAGGCAAAACTGGAAGATCCTTATGATTTCAGTTTCAGCGGAGTAAAATCTGCAGTTTTAAATCATATTAATCGATGTAAGATGCAGGGAGAAGAAATCTGTGAGGCAGATATTGCTGCATCTTTCCAGAAAGCAGTGGTAGATACACTGGTGGAAAAAGCGGTAAAGGCGGCAAAAGAGCATCATATGGATAAACTGGCCATTGCTGGTGGTGTTGCCTCCAACAGTGCTCTGCGTCAGGCAATGAAAGAAGCGTGCGAGAGAGAACATATCAGGTTTTATTATCCATCGCCGATCTTTTGCACCGATAATGCGGCAATGATTGGTGTTGCGGCTTATTACGAATACAAAAAAGGTGTGCGTCACGGATGGGATCTGAATGCAGTTCCAAATCTGAAACTGGGAGAACGGTAAGAAAGGAAGGTGATACCAGTGAAATGTACAGCAATCATTCTGGCAGCAGGTCAGGGAAAAAGGATGAAAAGTAATGTACAGAAACAGTTTTTACAGCTGGGAGAATATCCGGTGCTGTATTATTCACTGAAAGCTTTTCAGGATTCACCGGAAATCACAGACATTGTTCTGGTGTGTGGGAAAACAGAAATCAATTACTGTAAAGATGCATTTGTGCAGAAGTATCATATTGATAAAGTGTCAGAAGTAGTTGCAGGTGGAAAAGAGAGATATGAATCGGTTTATCAGGGACTTTGTGCCTGTCACAAAACAGATTATGTTCTGATTCACGATGGAGCAAGACCATTTGTCACAGAAGAACTGATTCAGCGAGGCCTTGACTGTGCGAAAGAATATCAGGCATGTGCAGCAGGTGTGCCATCCAAAGATACAGTGAAGATAATTGGTGAAGGAAAAAAAGTGGTATCTACACCGGATCGGAGTCATGTGTGGAATGTTCAGACACCACAGATATTTGAGTATCATCTGATAAAAAAAGCTTATGAAAAAGCATTGATGCATGACAGCAGCAGAATTACAGATGATGCTATGGTAGTAGAGGATTATGGAAATCATAAGGTATGGTTATATGAAGGATCTTATAAAAATATAAAAATTACTACACCGGAAGACCTTGAAATTGGTGAAATATTTGCCCGTGAAACATATGATAAAAAAAAGTAAAAAAAATGAAAAAAGTATATTGACATATTGAAAAACAGATGATAGAATATCACTTGTCTTCGAGCGAGACAAAAGCGCAGACCACTACAGAGATATGGAGAGGTATCGAAGTGGTCATAACGAGGCGGTCTTGAAAACCGTTTGTCCGAAAGGGCGCGTGGGTTCGAATCCCACCCTCTCCGTTACAAAAGAAAAAACTGATCTTCTGATCAGGCATTTGGAGAAGTACCCAAGTGGCTGAAGGGGCTCCCCTGGAAAGGGAGTAGGTCGTTAGTAGCGGCGCGAGGGTTCAAATCCCTCCTTCTCCGTTCGGTGAAAACCGAAGAGTTGCGAGGAAAAAGTTCTTGACAACTAAGCGGTAGACATGATATACTACCAAAGTTGCTGCAAGAGAGAAGCAAAAACAACTTCAAAAAAGTTAAAAAAAGTTCTTGACAGGCAGGAAACGACATGATATAATAGCAAAGCTGTTTGAGACAAACGGCAATGCAAAACTGATCTTTGATAACTGAACAGTGAAACACATTCCTCGAAAGTTCTTTTTAAAATCATAAAAACGAACGATCGAAAGATCCTTAAAAAACAGTAAAAGGGATAAATTAGCCAAGAGTTGATTTTGACCTGGAGCAAACATTTATTTAGAGAGTTTGATCCTGGCTCAGGATGAACGCTGGCGGCGTGCTTAACACATGCAAGTCGAACGAAGCGCTTTGGACAGATTCTTCGGATGAAGTCCTTAGTGACTGAGTGGCGGACG